>JAEYPZ010000099.1:0-5656 GCA_023410275.1 Bacillota bacterium | reverse complement strand
AATCATCATTTATGGGATTTAATGATATATATTTACCGCTAGAATCAATTACACTAAGTTTCCCGGTGATTTCCACATATTGATCTTTGTATTTCTCACTTGCATTGAGAGCATTTGCTTTAAGATCGCCCATCATATCATCAACATTATAAGCTGTGTATGTTTTTGGAGCTTCTGTTGTGGTCTCCGCTGCTGTTTTTATAGAATCCTTATTTCCCGCAGTAGAGGTTTTACCGCTTTTGCTTCCCAGACAAGAGCCCAGTAATCCGAGCGCAATGAAAACAATAATGGCAGTAAGACATCCTGAACCACCTTGTTTTTTACGACATTGAGGGCATACCTTTGCTCCATAAGGAATTTCTGTTTTGCAGTGTCTGCAAATTTTTGTTGTTGGTTTTTCTTTTCCCATACTCATATCCTCTTTTCATTAGATTTATTATTAAAAAGCCATTGGCTATTTAATTCTCCTATGCACGTAATTTATTCATCAAAAAAAGCATCATCATACATTTTCATTTCTTCGGTCACTTCTATATCTGTACGTTCGTGAGCAGCCACGGGGATTAAGTGCGATTTATCCTCACTTGGTTTTAGATTTGTTACATTAGAATCGGATGTAGCTATGCAGCGATTGTATTCCATTTCCAGAACTGTATCAACAGTATGTCTGCCTTTATCATCTATTAAATGGTATTTACGCAATAACTCGTAGTCTGATTGATTAATTTGTGATTGATTTGCGTTCGATGTTTTTTCTTCCCAGCCCATTAAATAAGAAGCAGATGTATTCAGAGCATTGGCAAATTCAACTACCTTGCTTTGGACGATATCGTTTGTACCATTTTCTATTTTGGCAATAGTTGATTTATTCTTATAACCAAGTTTTGTAGCCAATTCCTCTTGTGTTATACCATTGGCTTCTCTTTTTTCACGTATTCTTTTTCCAATATCGGCCATAGTTTTCCATCCATTTCTATATTATTAACACCAATATAACACAAAGTTTATTTTAAATCAATTATTTTTGGTAAAATATAAAAAAACAGTTGACTCATAATCAACCAAATGATATAGTATGGATAGATGATTTTAAATCATCAATTAGAAAGGAGGTGATAGTTTGACCAATACAGAACTTTTGAGGAGTTTAATTACAAGAAAAGGATTGAAAATGAAATATGTGGCAGATTATCTGGGACTTTCGTCTTATGGATTTCAATTAAAGTTAAAAAACAGGCAGGAGTTTAAAACAAGCGAAGTTTCCGCTCTTTGCGAGTTACTGGGTATTAAGTCCTTAAAAGAAAAAGAAGATATTTTTTTTGTAAAACAGTTGATTTAAAATCAATAAATTAAATGCTAAAGACTATGAGGTATCAAAGGTAAGCGAAGAAAGAATGACTATGTGTACGCAACAAGTACAACCAATAACGCATAGGCTTAAGAGAAAGAGAGGTGTTTCATATGCAAATCATGGAAATGAAAATCGGCAATACACTTATTCGTGCTCACGATGATTGTTTTGTTAAAACCGAGGAAGAAAAACAGGAGATTCTTGATAATGTCGGTCGAATTGCATCCAGTATCTACAGAGATAAAGAGAAGAAAGATGAAACCGGCTGATGCCGGTCGGGACGGACAAGCCGTGAGAAAAGGAGAAAGTATGAGGTACTATGACAAATTAGACGATTACACCGACACCCGCCCGTCAAAGCTGAAAAAGATTGCAAAGCGGATCATGCCGACAGTGATCTTCCTCGGTGCAATGACCTTAATGTTTATGGCAGTGGGTGCGTTGGAGGTTATATGAGAGGAGGTGAAATCACATGCACGGTAAATGGAAAGTGTCGTCCCAATTCATAGGTGACGAAAGGGTTTTTCAGGTCTACCGATTAAGAGATATCGGTAAGGTGGATCATTCTGGCAACCGGGAGTATGCAGGCGAAATTATTTATAATCAAGATGCAGCCTACGCGGTAGCCAAAGGACTTAATGATGGAGAGGGAAGAGGAATCAATTCCCAAGAAACAGAAACCCCAGGAGCAGCAACTCCCAGGGAATCAAGGTAACACGTAAATCATTCACATCCCTATTATACATAGGGCATAGGAGGATTGCAATATGGAAGACAAAACTATTTTAGTTCATGTGCCATTAATCAACTTTAAAGACGGAGTATGCGCTATGGCACGTATTGAAGCCCTGAAGGATTATACCATTAAAAGCGAGTACAGCATTTCGCGGGAGAATATTGCCTGTATTCTGGGCTTTAAACTTCCTGAGAAAGCAGGAAATGATGAGTAAAAAGTATCGCAAACTTTGGATTCTTCTCAGAGAAAAACTTACTCAGATTGAAAATAATGAGTGTGACCCTGACGATAAAGAAGTCTATCACATCGTACTTACTGAGATGGCCCAAATGGAGGCCGGAGAATTTTTGGAGGACTAAACTATGAATCAGTATAAGAATATAGATCAGGAAAAACAGTTTCCATGGAATGACGGCATTAAACCGGAAGTGTATTCTATCAAGAATCAGATCGAGGAAATGTTACTGCTTGCAGGTAATGAAGACAAGGAAGGCATGAAACGTCTGTTGAAACACATGGAAAGTATTGGGTTTTATGAAATGCCATGTTCAGGAGGTAATCATCTAGCAAAAACAGGAGGACTGGCGGAACACAGTTTGAATGTAACTCGGTACGCACTTTCTCTTCTCAATGTCTGGTACGAGGAGCCATATATTTCACAATGGACCGATTCAGTCATTATCTGTGGATTGCTTCATGACCTTGGAAAGTGTGGTCAGTTTCAAAAGCCGGGATACGTTCCCAATATTGTGAAAGATGGTCGACCAACTAAGGCGGATCCGGTGCAGAAGTATAAGCAGTCAGAAAACAAGCCGTTTAAAGTAAATCCGGATCTGTTAAACGTACCGCATGAGATCAGGAGTGTAACAATTATTAATGAATACATAGCTTTGACAGAAGAAGAGTATCACGCAATTCTGTATCACAATGGTCTGTATGGTCCTTTATACCGGGAGATCAATGGTAAGGAAACAGCTCTGTACATGATCCTACATTTTGCGGATATGTGGTGCAGTCGGATTGTAGAGGAGGGGGATGACAATGCCGAATGTGATATCAATTAAAAGGCATAAAGAAGTTAAGATCAGCAGGGGAGCACGAGGGGAAGGCATTATCCGAATTGATTCCGAAGCAGCGGATGTGTTAGAAAGCTTCCTCCAGAAAGCAAACGGGGATCTATCCGTGAAAGAGCTGGCTTCCAGCATGATTAAGTATGCGTCCAACGATACTATTATCAGAGTTGAAGAGGAGGATCAGGATGGAGAAACTTAACTTTAGGACTCTTCAGGCAAATGAAATTGACTGCCGAATTTCCATGGTAAAAGAAAATGGTATTTCACTACTTCTTTACAAGGATGCCAGAGTTGATCAGAACATTCTTGACGAAGTAATGGGGCCTATGAATTGGCAGCGTCATCATACCCGCGAGAATGCGAACTGCATTGTTTCTTTATGGGATAGTGAAAAGGGCCAGTGGATTGATAAGGAAGACACTGGAACGGAAAGCTATACCGAGAAGGAGAAAGGGCTTGCTTCTGATAGTTTTAAAAGAGCGTGCTTTAACTGGGGGATTGGTCGGGAGCTTTATACAGCCCCTTTTATTTGGATAAATCCTCCAAACTGTAACATTACAAAATCGGGAAGCAAGTTTACTTGCTATGATTCCTTTTATGTATCTCAGATCGGATACGATAAATGCAGGAATATTAATTCCCTTGTTATATGTAGAGAAAAAGATAAAAAAGAGGTTTTCTCCATGGGAAAGCAGACTGCAAAACAAGGCAAGGAAACAAAGGAAAAAGCAGAACCGGCGCCTGAAAAGCCAGGATCTTTATCTGAGGAAGCTAAATCATCGGACAAGGTAACTGCCCCAATGATAGCCTCTGTTAAATCATTGGTTGAGAAGTACAGCAACAAGGGATTAAAGATGGAAAAGATACTGGCCATGTACAAAATTAAAAAGATTGAAGATATGACCCTGGAAAATTACAAGGATTGTATGGACAAGCTAAAACTTTATGAGAAGGAGGATACTAAGCATGAATAATGTGCAGCTGGTGGGAAGACTTACCCGGGATCCGGAAGTACGGTATTCAGACGGCGGTTCCACGGTTGCCCGGTTCTCTTTAGCAGTGGATCGGCGCTTTCACAAAGAGGGTCAGCAGGATGCGGATTTTATTTCCTGCGTGGCTTTTGGTAAGACCGCAGAGTTTATTGAAAAGTATTTCAATAAAGGTATGCGCATGGGGCTGATCGGTCGTATACAGACAGGATCTTACACGAACCAGGAAGGGCAGAAGATTTACACAACAGATGTATACACGGACAATGTGGAATTTGTGGAGAGCAAAGGTTCTTCAGAGAACGGACAGGGAGGTTCCAGGCCGGAGCCTTCCAGTGCCATGGGTGATGGATTCATGAACATTCCTGATGATGTAGACGATGAAGGACTTCCCTTTAATTAGGTGGTGGCATTTATTGAATATACAGATAGACAGTCGAGAAAAGGCAAAGGCAATAAAAAAGATCCTGGCAGAGTTTGAGGACCAGGGTGTGGATTATTATATATCAAAGTTGTATGTCGGGGATTACATGAACCTGGATAATCCAAGGTTGATTATTGACCGAAAACAGAATCTTACGGAACTGTGCAGCAATGTTTGCCAGGACCATGACCGATTCCGGAATGAGCTGATCCGGGCAAATGATGCCGGTATCGATGTGATTATTCTTTGTGAGCATGGCAAGGGCGTGGAGTTTCTAGAAGATGTGATCTGGTGGGATAATCCCAGGCTGCACAAACGAGTGCAGGATCCGGATACAAGAGAGTGGAAAGATATCACAACCAAGGCAATCACCGGGGAAAAGTTGTATAAAATCCTTTGCACCCTGCAGAGAAAATATCAGTGCCGGTTTGAGTTTTGCGACAGGGAAGAGACTGGAAAACGGATCATAGAACTACTAGGAGGTGTCTCTGGTGACCGTTGAGGAAATCAAAGATGCATATAGCATGAGGGATATCGTGGAACGCTATGGCTTTCAGGCAAACAGGAAAGGGTTTATTCAATGCCCTTTTCATGCGGGAGACCGGCAGGCTTCTATGAAGGTCTACGGGCGGGATTATCATTGTCATGCTTGTGGAGCAAATGGAGACATCTTTTCTTTTGTAGAGCAGATGGAAAATCTTACCTTCAAGGAGGCGTTTCAGCTCCTTGGGGGGACTTATGAAAAACCAACATTCTCCTCTAGACTGACCATTTACAAGTCCCAGAAACGTCGGGAAATGATAAAGAAAGAACGGGAGAGAGATGCAAGAAAAAGGCAGCTCAACTGTATGCTCATAGGCATTTACAGGGCATACATGGAACGATCGGAGCCTTTCAGTGATGTCTGGTGCGATTGTTACAATGCCCTGCAGTATCAGCTTTGCATACATGCAGATTTAAATGAATTAGAAGCGAGGTGGTAGCATGGTGCCGTTGAATGAGCTCACGGCAGAAACATTATTATCCAACGAGGTACTGACAGAAGTTTTTGACCAGGAAGATGAGCTGTATCGGGCGGAACTT
>JAEYPZ010000096.1:0-5858 GCA_023410275.1 Bacillota bacterium | reverse complement strand
GCCATATAACCCTGTTCATTAAAGAAATACCATTTTCCATTGATATTCTGCCAGCTGTTTTTTGAGTAGCTGCCATCTCCATTTTCATACCAGCGGCCTGTCTGATCCTGCTTCCAGCTGCCTGCATAGTTGATAAAATTGGACTTGGCCTGTTCCCCACTAACATAGCTTGAGGAAGATTCTACCCAGGCGCCTTTTTTCTCCGGATTTTTTGCATTTACGGTGCGAACCTGGAATGTGTAGTTTCCTTCTTTTGTCAGAAATCCTCCCAGCTCCATACTTGTCTGATCCGTGGTTTTTGCAGTTCCTACACCTTTTCCATCACGATAAAGCTTGACTTCATAGCTTCCTGCTCCCACGCTCTTTGACCAGTTTGCCACATGACCATCACTCCAGTTTAAGGAGCTGACTGGCTGGGTAAATTCACCTGCAGAAGGTAAATCTATGGTAACAGTCACAGTCTGATTATAATCTTCTTTTTTCTGTTTTACATAAGTCCCGCCCTCAATGGTATAACTTCCATCCTTGGTATCAAAATAATAATCATCCTGACAATGCAGGGTCACTTCCAGTCTTGGGATATCATTTTCATACCACTGAAATCCGTCATTGATAAATTCACACTGATCAACTTCAATTTTATCGCCTTTTACCGTAACTTCAGCCTGCTGTTCAGAAATGTTTCCTCCCAGCACAATATCCGCCGTTACCGTCATTTTTACTGTAGTGATCTTCTTTCTGGAAGCAGCTGATGCAGTGGTACAGTTTAACCCTGTAACCAATGCCGCCGTTAGCATCAGTGCCATAATCTTCCTCATATTCATGCAGCATCCCTCACCTTTCTATCTCTTTCATACAGTACAAAATTATGTATACGTGTTTTCATTATACCTCATATAATAGAATTTGTGAATGGTGATGAGCATTAATTCCCATGAGATTTAATTCAGAGTATCTTCAAAAAGTATAGAAAAACAGGGCAACAGAAGAAAAGACCCGTTCTATTTCTTCTAATTGCCCTGTTATATACGCTATCATAGTTACTTTGCAAACTCTGCCAATGCCTGATTGAACTCATCCTTCTGATCATAGAAAGCGCCATGTCCGCTGAATTCAAATGGCAGGAGTACTGAATTTTTTATATACTGATGCTGAATCTCCCCTAATGGGAAGGGTACTACTTTATCATGGATTCCATGAATAATCAGAGTTGGTACACAAATTTCTGTCAGATCCTGGAACAAAACCTCCTGAATCCATGTATTTGCAACTTTTGCCGTTGCCCAGCCGGCCGCCTGCAGTCCCACCTGGAAAAACCAATCGGAAAATGGTGCGGTTAAATGCTGAAAGAAGAATATATCTCCAAAATTTCTTAGCATATTAGGCCGGTCTTCATAAGTTCCGTTTATAATATCCGTTACCGTCTGCACATCAACTCCATAGGGGAAATTCTGCCGTTTAACCAGACTCGGGGCTGCAGCGGCAAACAAAGCCAGTTTCGATACACCATGTCCCTTATGCCTTGCCATATACCGGATTGCTATGGCACCTCCGGTTGAATGACCCGCCAGGGTGATATTTTTCAATCCTAATGCATCAATTACTTCCCTTACATCATCTGCAAGTCTGTCGTAGTCATACCCGCAAAAAGGCTTATCCGAATCTCCAAATCCTCGTGTATCAATCCCTATGCAGCGAAACCCCATACCCGGAAGTACATCAAACTGATACTCAAACAGCTTGCGGCTCCCCGGCCAGCCATGAAGAAACAGGATGGTATTTTCGCAGTCCGGATTTAAATCTTCCACATAAATATTGACATTTCCGTCAACAGTGATATAATAACCCATAATCTCAATTCTCAACCTTTTTGGTTTATACTATTCCAAAAACCCAAGTCCGGTACTTGATTATGCCATAATTTCAGAATTTTTATAAATTTCTTCCTTTTCCCTTTTGGATATTAATTTTGTAAGTAAGAATGCAATCAGAATAATTCCGGGTATATCAATAGCAAGTCTGGTAAGGGCAAATTTTAATCCCAGCGATTCAATCTCAAACATAAGCATAGGTATTTTTGTTGTAGACCATGCGCCGATAAAGACCATGAGATTTAAAAATTTCACTCCCTTTTTCATAAATACAGCTGCCACCGGAAACGCTCCATAGAGTGGCCCTGCAGCTGCTGACCCAATTAAAAAAGCCAGTAATATGCCTTTTAATCCAGACCCTTCTCCCATGTATTTAACCATGGTTGTTCTGGGTACCCATACATCCAACAGACCAAGAAGCAAAAAAATTGGGGGGATAACAAAAAACATCTGTTTTAACTGCATTCCCGCACTGCTGACAGCCGATAATCCCGCCTGGCGGTCATATAACATTATCAATCCTATCACAAATATCATTAAAACAGAATATCGGTATCGTTTCATATCACCCTGTCACCCCCTTAATTAAAAATGCTACAGCAAACGAGAAAACAAACGCCAGTATATTCCGGTATAAAGTCATTTTTTTACCAAAATACTTCATTTCAACCGGCATCGTAACAATTCCTACCATAGTGAGTGTGGATACAAACGCTCCAATCTGCATAAACCCCGCTCCTGCCTTAAGAAGCATGGACGCTGTAGGAAATGCCACAAAAGGTGGAATCATGGTAACAGAGCCGACTACAGCTGCAATCACAACCCCACCCCATCCCGATTCTCCTCCGATCAGTCTGGATATCAGACTGGTGTTTAAATAAGCCAGCAGCACACTGATTAAAAGTATCATAGTCAACAGCTGAGGCAGTATATTCTCCAATGATTTCCATGACTTCTTAAGGGCGGTTCTCGTTTTTTCCTTATCTTTCCAGAAAGAGAACCCCAGTCCAATCAATGCCAGTCCGTAAAAAATATAGGTCTCCATTAATAACCTCCTGTTATTCTTCTGTTTGTATATCCTCTGGCGTGCCTGCTTCTTTTTGAAATGCAGCTTCCAGCCGGTTAAGAACTTTTTCTAAATACTCTTTTTCTTCTTTACTGAGACAATCAAACAATTCCGCCGACCGCTCCTTATTCTCCTCTGCCTGACATGCTGCTTTCATTCCCTGTTCCGTCAGGGTAATATGAAGAACTCTCCTGTCTGTTTCTGAAGGAACTCTGATGATGCAGCCATCGCGCTCTAAACGTACAAGAAGTTCGCCAAGAGACTGGGAACGGATATCAAGCAAAGCAGATAACTCCTTTTGTGTTATCTGAGGATTTCTTTTTAAAATAGACAGTACTCTCCCCTGCCCTCTGCAGGAATCACTGCAATGCTTTGATTTTTTGTGATGATTCTGGTGCATCAACCGTCCAATCTTAAAAAACTTTTCCATCAGTTCTGTATTAGGATTCATTATTATGCTCCTTTCCAAAAAATAATAAGGTACCTTTGTTTTTTATTCTAAAGGTTCCTTACTATTTTGTCAATAATATTTTTCACATATATTAATCCGTAATAAAAAGATCACCAGATCAGGAAAAATCTTTTTGTTTTAGAAAATCCGATTCCCAGATATTGGTCTCATTTGATGCTGTAGGAATATCCGTTTCAAATAAATCCGGATATCTGTTAAGGAGAGATTGAAACTCCGATTCTTTATTGGTGATATGACCCTGAATTAATGTCTTTAAACGCTTGGAATCTTTTTTAATTATTAATTCAATCATTGTCTTATGCTGTTCCAGATTCTGGTTTAACGTAGCCATATCGGATAAAGATAAAAGCCGGATCCGCGAATAATGTCCTGACATATTTAATACGGTATTAAGGCAGAACTGATGGCCTGTTACCTTAAAAGGTACGCTGTGCATAATATCATCCCAAACCAAAAACTCTCTGGCATCAAAAAGCCTGATGGCTCTCTCCTGGGCTTCCATAGCATCTCTCATCTCTTCTAAATCGGATTCCTGGTAGATTTCCAGAAACTCTTCTACCACACGTTCTTCAATGCAGGAACGTAAAAATCTTTCATCCTTTACACGCGCAGCATTTATCTTCGAAACAATGGTTCCCTTCTTTGGGATTGTTACCACAAGCCCTTCCTTTTCCAGCTGTATTAATGCATCACGAATAGGAGAACGGCTTACATTTAAAAACTTCTCAAGTTCATTTATATTAATTGTTTCTCCCGGCTTAATATGAAGATCAAGGATCTTTCTGCCTATAAAATCATACACTGTTTTATCAGAAGCCAGGCTTGTCTGAATCTCCTGTTTTCCCATCTTTGCTCCCTTCCATGATATATATTAATTAAAATACATGTTAATTATATAACAACTCTTTTTCATTTTCAAACTCTATTTCATGTCCGTTTTTGGGTATTGTCCACAAATTTTTATCCTTATATTTAGTATATTTGGCAAATTGACACTCCCTAAAATTAATGATATAAAATTAGTATGATCTGATATATATCACTTATATATTATTGAAATATATCAATTATGATACAATTAATATTTTACAAAGGAGGGTTATATGAAACAAGTTTCAGTAAAGGCTCCATTTCAGTACAGTATTGAGGAGGTGGAGTGTCCAAAACCATCAAAAGGGGAAGTTTTGATTAAAATGAAAGCGGCGGGTGTCTGCGGTTCTGATTTTCATTTATTTCTGGGTGAAAATCCTATGGCTCAGTTCCCCCGTATTCCAGGTCATGAAAATGCTGGTATTATTGAAGAGGTGGGAGAAGGTGTGACAAAAGTAAAGAAAGGGGACCATGTAGTTGTGGATCTGGTTGTAGCCTGTGGAACCTGCAAACAGTGTAAAAGTGGCAGACGAAATGTCTGCAAAACAGTAAAAGCCAGAGGGGCAGCTGTAGACGGGGGCTGGAGGGAGTACTTCATCGCAGCCGAACATGAAGTTTACCTGCTGCCCAAAGATATGCCTTTTGAGGAAGCTGCACTGATTGAGCCATTTGCAATAGGCGGTCACTGCACCAAAAGAGCAGGTGTACAAAAAAATGATGTGGTTCTGGTTTTAGGTATGGGGACAATCGGAACCATTATACTGCAGGTTTGCAAAGAAAAAGGCTGTACCGTTATATGTGCCGATATAATAGATAACTTTTTGAAAAGAGCCCAGGATTTTGGGGCGGATTTTATTATTAATACAAAAAACGAGAATTTATATGAAAGAATACAGCAATACACAGATGGGGACGGAGCAGACGTAATGTTTGATGCGGCAGGCTATCCTGGTTCACTGACCATGCTTCTGCAAAAGGGAATTCCTGCTAATGGTGCCCGTATCGTACCTCTTGGTTTCTGCACATCTGAGGAAAACATTACACAGAGTATGATTAACGGAAGAGAACTCTCTATTATTGGAACCCGTATGTCATCTGGACAGTTTGAACCAACTATAGAAAAATTCAAGCAGAAAGCTTATCGGCTTAATGGAATGGTTAGTGACATCATATCAATATCAGATATAGACCGGGTGTTTAAAAATATGCAGAACCCACCAGAAGATATGGCTAAAATGGTAATTTTGTTTGGGGAATAAATCATTTGAAGTATATGAGGAGGAGTTATCATGAAAAAAAGAATTACAGCTATTATATTATCCGCAATTACAGTAGTTTCACTTGGTGCCTGTCAGAACGGATCCGGATCCGGCAGTGCTGCGAAGACTGCTGCCAAGGCAGAATCCTCTCAAAAAACAGTGGCAATCAAGGTTGGAGATAACTGGAGTTCAACACATCCAATGGCAGCTGCTCTGGACAATGTTTTTAAACCAATGGTTGAAGAAAAAAGTAACGGCAGTATTAAGGTGGAACTTTATCATTCCGGAACATTGGGTAATGAGGGTGATTTATGGGATGG
>JAEYPZ010000026.1:0-5177 GCA_023410275.1 Bacillota bacterium | reverse complement strand
CTGTAACCCCCGTTGCCACAGTCCACTCATATCCTTTTCCAGCAATTTTTGTAATCGCCCAGACCACCATAATGGGAGCCTTAATAAGCATCTGAAGCCCCATGGTAATCAGCATCTGCACCTGGGTGATATCATTGGTGGATCGGGTAATTAAACTGTCAGTAGAAAAGCGGTTAATTTCTTCCATGGAGAAAGAATCTACTTTTGAAAACAAAAGACTTCTGAGTCTCTGGGAAAAAGAAGCCGCAATTCTGGCTGCAAAGAAACCGACCGCTACTGCAGAAACCAGGCTGCCCAAGGCACAAACTAACATTTTTGCTCCTGCCGCCCATATGTCTGCCATCTCACTGCCTGGAACCTGTGTCAGCCTGGTAATTTCTGACATATAGTCCGGAAGCTTTAAATCCAGCCAGACCTGAGCAGCAATAAAGATCAGACTGGCAAAAACCTGTAGCCATTCTGCCTTTTTCAAACGTTTCAGTAATTTTATCATGTATGATCCTCCTATTTACTAACTTTGTTATATACTAATAGTATTAGTTAATTCTGGTAAAATATGCAGCCGATTAATCGGCCGCACATTAATTAAACTCTTGTGGATTTCTTTTTGCAAGCTTCTTCATTATCCGGATCAGCTCCGTCGCATCCGCTTCTCCCAGATATTCAAGCATGCTTCTTGTAATATTTAAAATCATATCAGAATGTTTCTTCGCCTGTTCTCTTCCTGCTTCTGTCAGATCTACGAGAATTCTTCTGCGATCCTCTGTGTCAATTCTCCGGGTAATCAGGCCTTTTGACTCCAGACTGTTCAGCGCTGCAGCGATTCTGGCAGAGGTAATTCCCATTTCGTTGCTGATTTCACTTGGAATAATACCGCCCTGACGCTTAGAGATATAAAAGAGCATAAAATTTTCGCCATGCATGGATTCATGTATCTTCTTCTGCCCATTTATATTACGCATCTGGTGCATGATCTGCATATATTCACGGGCCAGGCTTGTATAATCCATTTTGTCACCTTCATGTACTATTTTAATTAGCTAACACAGTTAACTATATACACTATTAATTATTTTGTCAATAGTTGTTTCTAATTTTTTTTATTTTTTATTCAGGATATAACTGGTAATGGTTTTAATATCTTTATTGCTACCGGAATCATTGATTTCCTGACTGAGCTCATAATTGGTTATAAAGGTACCATCCTTTTGCTGAAAACATACTTCAGCAATTAACTGGCCGCTGCCTCCGTCGTATTGATCAGATACGATTGTAATAATGTCCTTTAACCCATCATTATTTAAATCTTTAAATGAAACAGCTTCTACATCAACACTGTAAGGAAAGCCATTGGTAAATTCGTAGAAAATATCCCCTTCTTCATTGGTCAGATAAAATACGACAGGTACATGGTCACCCTGAGTTAACTTTCCGGATACAAATTTAACTTTCCCCCATGAATCCAGATCGACCATAAAGGATTGATTCTTAATTGGTTCAAAACCTTCTATGTTTTTTAGGTTATTTGGAGAAAAGTCAAACTTACCTTCAGGAATCGTCATTACCGTATCTTCCGATTTCTTAGTAATTGCAATTTCTGCAGTCATTTCACTGGGGGACTTAAATGTGAGTTTCAATGTCCCCTCATTTCCCCTTGTATCATTTACAAGTACGCACTCTGCTGTATCTCCATCGACGATTCCTTCAAATTGAGAATTGTCAATGTTATAAGAAGGACAGCCGCTCACCGCTGTAATCTCTCCCCTGAGTTTACCGTTGTAAATACCGGAAATCACAAACGTGATACCTCCATTTTCAGGGAAGCTGCTGTCTGTATTTATGATCCAGTTCTTTTTAAAATATTCCATATAGTCTGTTTCTTTTTCTTTCTCTGCAATGGTAGTTTCAGAAGGCTTGCTCTCCTGAGATGACTGTATGGATATGGTAATATCCTGAGTCTCTTTTACAGACGAACCTTCTGTTTCCTGTAAGCGGTCCGACGAAGCCGCTTTCTGACAGCCTGCTGCCAGAAAGGTTACTGTAATTATCGTGAGTAAAATTTTCTTATTCATAATACCTCCATTTTATTCTGACTTCATCTTATCGATGAAAATTCAATTTTTCTATTACATAACCTTACTCCGGATTCCCGATGGGAGATAATGAGGGCTGTTTTATTCTCTATCAATTGTTCTGCCGCCTGTAGTACCAGCCGTTCTGACTCATAATCCAATCCAGATGTCGCTTCATCAAACAAAATAATGGGAGCATCTTTTAAAAATGCCCTGGCAATTGCGATCCGCTGCCGTTGTCCAAAGGATAATTTACTGCCTTTATCTCCCACAACGTAATCGTATCCTCCCGGCAGTTCCATAATGAAATCATGGGCACAGGCTGCCTTCGCCGCCTTAATAATCTGTTCAAAGGACGCTTGTGGGTTGCCGTAACGTATGTTTTTTTCAATGGTGCCATTAAACAGAAATGGCCGCTGTGGGATATATGCAATCATCTGGCGGAGTGCATTTGCTCCGTATTCCTCCAGACTCTTTCCATCTATTGCTATATAGCCTTTATCCGCATTATAAAATCCCAGCAATAATTTAAAAATGGTTGATTTCCCGCAGCCCGACCTGCCGGTTATAACTGCCACCTCATTCTGGTTAATCTGCATATTAAAATGATTCAGTACTTCTCTGTTGTTTTTATAGCTAAAACCAACATTTCTAAACTCAATAAAGCTCTGATTTGGATTCTCCTCCAGCCGGTCTGGTACATGGATTACTTCTTTTTTCATATTTAAAAATGATTGAATGCGTTCCAGGCTTGCAATATTATCAAAAAGTTCCGGGAATCTCTTCCCTGCTGATAAGGCAGCCCAGATAATACTGGCTTCCAGATTCATAAGTGCCACCAGAGTACCATAGGTTGTCTTTCCCGACTGTACCATAACCGATCCGGCTACGAGAAATACAATGCTGCATAATACGGTAAAACCACTGTTCATGGCCTCTAAAAATGCACCAATTTTCTCCCTGTTAAGGGCTTTCCCTGCATATTGTTCATTTGTAGTACGAAATTTTCTGGATAAAACTTCATTTAACTGGTATTCCTTAATGGTTAATATTCCGGATAAAATATCGGATGAACGCTCTGACAGCTTTGCACTTGCACCAGCGGTTAAACGGCCGACTGTTTTTACCCGATCCGAGAAAGCAGCATTTGCCAAAACACAAAGGAGAGAAACAAAAAGCAGCAGCAACGTTAATGTATGATCCAGCAGAAACATGGGAATCACACTGGTGATCAAGGCAATTATAGGATTAAACGCTTCTTTGTATTTAGACCGGTAAAGTTCTTCTGCCTTGTTTATATCATAGATCATCTGTGGAAGAAACTCCCCGCTGTGGCTGTTTTCAAAATAGGAAACTGGCAGCCTTGCTTTCTTTTCCATTACGTTTCTTCTAAGCCCGGCCTGGAACCGGAGAACACAGCGTCTGTATATGTATTGGGACAGGATTGAAGTTACAAAGGACAGAAAGAACAGTCCTGTATAAAGGAGGAGTTTTCCCTTCATATATTCATAGTTCCCACTGACAGAAGCATCAATGAGCACCTGTGGAATCAGAGAAATTGCAATGGCCATTCCTGAATATCCAAATCCCAGGGAAAGAAGAAAAATCAGATACCGTCTCTTTTCATTGCCCAGATAGTCCAGAGCCGCTTTTATTTGAGACAGATAATGTTTCATACCAACTCCCTCCCCATACCATTCTGGCTGTGAAATAATTGATAATAAAGTTCTTTTTTTCCAAGCAGTTCTTCGTGGCTCCCCTGTTCTTTCAGATCCCCGTGGTCCATCAGATAAATCCTGTCGTAGTCCAGGACTGTATTCAGTTTATGAGCAACGGAAATAATGGTTTTGGACTTTAATGTCCTGTCAATCAATTCCGTGATCTCCTTCTCTGATTTTGGATCAAGAGCCGAAGTTGGTTCATCAAATATAATCACTTCACTGTTTCTAAGAAGAGCCCTTGCAATGGCAAATCTCTGCCTCTGCCCTCCTGACAGATTGACTCCATTCTCTTCCAGTATGGTATCATACCCCTCAGGCAGGCTTTCGATGAAAGAAGCAAGCCCTGCGTCTCCTACGGCTTTTTCTATCTCTGCTCTGGTTGCACTGCGGTTTCCGTATAATAAATTTTGTTCAATGGTATCCGGAAATAAAAAAGTCTCCTGAGAAACGATGGAAAAGCAGCCCCGCACCAGTTTTATGTCCAGATCTGTAACCGGTGTTCCATAGAGACAGTAATTCCCCTTCTGAGGTTCATACAGACCCAGTATCAGATTCATTAAAGTTGTCTTTCCGCTTCCGGAACCTCCTACAAATGCAATCCGCTCTCCTTTTTTCAATTCAAAGGTAAGATTATTTAAAATAGGATTTAAACCATCATAAGAAAAACAGATATCCTGAAATTGTATCACCGGGTCAGAAAAAGGAAGGCTGGTAATATTGCCCCCACTGCTTTCTTCCGGTGCCTCTAACAATCTGCGTAACCGGTCTGCACTGACTCCTGCTTTATTCAGTTCCACTAATACTGATGTAAAATTGCTGATAGGCGATGAAATGAACCCCAGCAGTACAAGAAAAGAAATAAAGTTTTCCGCAGTTAATGCTCCTTTTATCACCATACCTGCTGCAAATATACTGCAAAACAAAACAGGCAGGCTGCGAATCATAGAGCTGAAAGCATTTGTCATAGCCTCCTTTTTCTGCCTTTTTAAATCAGCCTGATAAACCTTCCAGATATTGGTTTCAATTTCAGATAAATTTATCTCCTGTAAATTATAGCTTTTCTCTGTCTCATAGCATTCAAACAGTTCCTGGGTTTTAGCGGTAAGTGCATCCTGTTGTTTCTTCTTTTCTCTGGTAAAATCAGCAATGCTGTTTAAAAAATTATGATATAGTATGGTAGTAAATGGAATCCAGATCATAGATATTAAAGTAAGCTTCCAGTCTGTGGCTAATAAGTAAACCAGAATCACCAGAACGCTGATTCCATTTAAAAAAACAGAAAACAAAAGCTGCTCAAAGTATCTGCTGACATCAGAGATATCTTCATTTAGTTTATTTAAAAAAGTTCCCTTCTGCTGGCCCATAAGATAATCATAACGCATAT
>JAEYPZ010000188.1:0-23311 GCA_023410275.1 Bacillota bacterium | reverse complement strand
CTAACATACATGGATTTCCCCAGCCAACACTGGACAAGGATCCGCACCAACAATACCATTGAACGTCTGAACCGGGAAATCAAACGTAGGACCCGTGCTATTGGCGCTTTCCCTGATGGGCAAAGTGTTTTAATGCTTGTATGTGCCAGACTGCGACACGTAGCTGGAACCCAATGGGGTACAAAGCGCTACATGAATATGGAGCATTTGAAAGAATTGGATCTACAGAATCAGTCTGATATCATAGCTGGCTGACTACCGGCTACTTAACGGCTGAAATACAATTTGCGAAAAAATCTTGACACTATCAACTAGCATATTTTTTCTTTTTCATTTATTTCCTCCATACATATAGATCATAGACTTTCGTATATGCTTAATCTATGGTTAATATTTTATTCGTTAAAAAAAACGTTTTATTCATTAATTCGGAAGCATTAATACCATCCCTTATTGTATAAGTTGCTAAAGTTGCAATTTCATTTTGCATTATATATAGCAAACAACTAAAGTTGCTTGAAAAAAACATATTATCTATATACCATTGGCTATTAAAACAATAACATGGAAAAGTACTTCTACCAGACTTAATCCATTTTTTTATCCTATGATTTCCATCTATCACTAATGTTTTATAATATTCATCAAGTATAAAAGGAATCATAATAATAGGTTTATTATTATTACTGACAAAATTATCATCTGGATAATCCCATTTAATAAAAGAATTTTTTCTCACAAATTCATTTGCATTAAAAAATTGAACGTTCTCTTCAGTTGGTTTTATTTGTTCAAGCGTCTGAATTATACGAGATACTCTAAAAAAAATAAATATTGTTCCTGATTTATAGTTTATGGGCAATCTAAATAGTTGTGGTGCTTCTGATAATTCCTTATTTATTATTTTAAAAAAGTTAAAGTCTCTTGTCTGTTTTCGCTCCACTTCATCTGCTTGTCGTAATGTTTGAATCCATTGATTTAAGTATAGTATCTGTAAGTTTGCATCACTTAAAAATGGAATATTACTGTTTAATTCATCAAATAGTTTATCATATTCAATTACATACTCTTTCTGTGATATAAAGTCAAAAGGCATATTATTTCTCCTTTGTGGTATATTAACATCTCCATTGTCTCTTTTATAAATATATTACAGTTTAATAAGATAAAACATTGAAATCATTTTTAAATTTATTAAATCCTTCATCTGTTATGTGATATACGCGACCATCTCTATAATTACAATATTTTTCAGGATCACATTGTTCAATAAATCTTGTCTTTAAAAATATTCCTTTATCCATCGATCTTATAGGGCTATCGTCTTCCCAATATCTATAATCTGGAAGCTTTTTTATCCCAATTGATTCTACCTCAGACATGACCATAAATATGTAAGCAACTCTCTCCTTTGGTTTTGGAGTATATCTTACGATAACATAATCATGAGTTTTTGCCTCTTCCAAATTTGCACATTTATTTTTAAATGATTCAATTGAAATATAGACGAATTCAATATTTTCTCTAATAGCCTTCTCAAAATCATATAACTTATCGTCTAAGCTTAAAGCCGGTATTGCAAATACTCTTGCCATTTATACCCTCCATAGATCTATTATTTATCATATATAATTACTCTCCAACCATGCCATCATGATCCCTGTCGTCCATATACTTATATAACCATTGGGAAGAGTATATTGGCATTGAGTATCCAGCAGCTTTTGCTTCAGCAATCGTTACTTTCCCATTGCCGTTAGTATCGATCTTTTTAAGTTCTTCTTGCTCGTTTGCAACAGTGTTACCAGAATTATTATTACTTGCGGCAGTGGTTTGACTTTGCTGAGTGGCAGCAGTCGCATTATTTACTTCGTCAGGATTAACGTTATCAAAATCATCTACGACTGCACTCCCCTTAAGCACATATTCGAAATGGTAATGTGATGGAATCTGAGTTGTAGTATCTGGATATGTAATAGCAGCCACAAAGTTTTCGCATCCACCTGCATCACGAATCACTTTCTCCATATACGCTTGATTACCATGGCGATTCAATGTACTGTCTTGTGGTGTGATATTGTAAGCATTGGATACACCGCCAAGGCTATCTGCAATAACATGTCCTTTATCCAAATCTGATCTTTCAGTGCCAGGGACATTTGCCTCGTTGCTATAATAACGCCCCTGAGCTGTAACTTGCTCTATAGTTTGGTCTTGTAAGGTGACTTTATCAGCGACCACATATACAAGTTGACTATGTTCATTGGTCAATGCCCAGTATATCCTATCACCATACCCAACATCTACAGCCACATTAGCTTGTCTTGAACCGAATAAATCCCCTCCATCAATCTGAATTATCTTATATGTAGCTCCATTTTACTGAATAGCATCGTTGTTAGCTGTTATGGCAAAAACAATACTTGCATAACTACTGCTATTATTACTTATTGCAATAGTCATAATAGCTAATGCACCAATTATAATACCTGTTACTTTCTTCTTAGATATTTTACTTTTAAACATACGTGTTCTCCTTTATCTATAGAAATGATCACTTTTGCACTTCTCACAAATCTTATTTTTTATTCAGTCTAATTATTTTCTCAAATTCAACATTTTGATTATGTAAATCAAGTGAAATCATTTTATAATTGTTATTAACCCATGCTTTTGGAATCATATGAGTTTTGCTATCATGCCAATATGCCCTATGCTTAAACGCCGAAGCTGTTAGTGGTTCTCCTATTATTTTTTCAATTTCCTCAAAAGTCAATGTAATATTATTAACTGTTGCATTCTCAAAGTACCTATGCAGATTTACAAATTTATTCATTCTTGTCCCCCAAAACCAAACCATTAATTCATGACATATAACGAGCAGTCCTCATTCATCTCGAAAATAATCTTTCCTTCGTTTACATCTTTTTTAAATTGTTCTATTAATTGTAACGATATTTGTTTCCTGTTATAATAATTCAACATTTCATTTTTCACCTCAAATTTGTTCGTTCCATATTTATTTGTAAGCGTCACAAATAGCCTCAATGGCCTTGCCAAAACCCAAAAACCATTACGATCTTCTATAACTTTATATCCAGATTTCAAATATTTTTCGATATCGCTATATTTACCTTGTGTCGTAACTTGATTTGATGGTTCATATGATACTATTGTATTCATTACTTTCTCCATTATATATTTCCTCCAATCAATTAATCATTTGTTTTATTACTTTTTTCTATAATAAGCATAAGCTTCATTATAACTTTTTCTTCTCTGCTCTTCTTGAAAACCAAGTAAATCTGGTAACTCGCATTCAATAAATTCATCTTTAATATTTAAAACTTGTATTATTTTTGGTATGTTTATTATTTGAATTAGACTCTTATAGTATTTATTCATTTCTGATATAGATAAGGAATGATGATTTGAATAAAAAGTTGAAATGCTACATATTTCTAATTTCATGTCATGTACTGATTCCCATATAGCCTTCTTACTTTTTTTATCTTTAAAATATGCAACCCATTGTTCAAAATATTTTTCGATAAAATAAGATACCATTTTATCACTAGCGGTACGCATTTCTTCTTGTTTATTTTTTTCTTTAATTCTTTGTTCATTACAATATACACAATCACAAATGCTCTCTTCTCTAGTTCTATTCCAATCGTCCATATAAGAACTTTCAATAATATACCCCTTACCACATGAACATACTTTTTTAACAGTACTCATTAATTCCCAACTCATTATATCCCCCTTATCGTTCGTTAATTATGTTGTAACTCACTTATACAAACATATTTATCTCCACCTAGTTCAATTTGAATCCAGATATCTTCTTCATTGCACAAATCTAATTCTTTACCATTAACAACTATAGCAGACCAACCTGGCAGAAATACTTTTTCATCAAGCTCGTTTGTTTCGCATTTTCGGTTTGCATCAGCAATTCCTCTACATCTGCAAATTATTCTAAACTGGTTGTCTGGTAGTTCTCTATCAGATAAATGAATAAGTTTTTGAAGTATTTCATAAGGTAAACTTACATTTGTGGCTAATACTTTCATTTTTTCATACCCGTTCTGCTTCTCCCATGATTATTGTCTCCTCTCTTTGATTACGTCGTATAAATCGTTACCGGTTTGCTTACGATACCCATTGCGTATTGTTTGGTTAATACCCATATTATTTTCTTGCCACCACTCAATATGCCTTAGTTCTTCATCTGTAAGCTTCGGCATATCAGGAGATGTATTCCACAAGCATTTATTAAAAATAATTTCGTCCATAGTTTTACAGCCGACTAGCATACGATGCCCGGCTGCGTTAACCTTGCCCTGGTATTTTACTTCTTTATAGATGGAATGTGCGCTTTTGCCTAATAATCCTGTTAAAATCAGTCCAAACATGTCTCAAATCCCCCTTGAAATAATATCCTACAGATTAACAGAATTCATAAACTTAATTAATTCATCCATTGTAAATCCTATGTATCTCAGTGTAGAATCAAATGAACTATGACCAAAACATTCCTGAAGCATTCCAAGTGCAAACCCACGATCCATCGATTCCATATAAAAATTTCGACCGAATGTCTTACGCAATGTTTCGGCTCCCACATTTTTTTTAATACCAGCTTCTTCTGCCGTTTTCTTAATTATAGCACAAACACTTTTTTCTTTAATCGGAATATTTGCATACATCTTTCCTGAAAAAATATAATCATCGAGTTTTGGTAATGCTCTTAACCTGATCACTTCATTTTTATAGTCCTGGATGGCAGCCTTGAAACTGTCATTGAACACAATGGTAATATATTTATTAAATCTCTCTGTTTTCTTTGGTTTAATGTTAGTAAAATCCTTAAACTCCCAGTACTTATCAAATATATCACACCACTTCAATCTAATCAAATCGCCAATTTTTAACCCCACATTTATACCCATACAAAATAGAGCATAATTCCTACGATTCATTAACTCGTTTGTTGGCTCATATGATGATTTAATATTTTTCAAGAATGCATTTTTCATAAGTTCAATTTCTTCCATATTAAGAAAGTAAACCTTACTACTTACTCCTGCCTTTTTATTACTGGTATTCTTGTGCCTCTGATCTATCGTTCCGTCCGCATTAATTCTCACTTCTTTTATTTGATCAAGATTATCCATATTAATCACCTGTTAGTATCCTTAAATAATTATTCCTATATTAAACAAACATTTCTTTTAATTGTAACACTCGAGTTTATTAAATACAAGATTATTCATGTAGTTCAGGCTATAAGTGTGTTTATTTTATAATAATCGCTGTAGAACTTTGTTATTTATCGTCGAAAAGAAGGTATTTTCTGAATATAATACACCTATAATTTGGTATATAATTAAATCGGGGTGATTGTACGTCAAGGAAAGAATCTAAATCAGATATCCATGTTGATAAACCTATGCAGGAATTTTATCATAATCTAACAAATACACACATTGGATTAACAAAAAGAATGGGGACTCCTGCACATGGTACATATCTAAGTAAAGGGAAATATGATGACCAAAGCACCGGAGCAGGTGTATTAACTATGACAAAAAACAAGATGTTTGCACTTGTGTTAAGGGTCATTATTATTTGAATCACTGCTGCGGATCATCACAATGTAATTTTTATGAGGAAAAAGTTGTTTCCGAACCTGTTATTAAAGAACAGCATGTCCCCATCAAGCAAAGTAATCCAAAGCCAAATTACGGTATTTCATACAATGATAAAATCAAACTATATTGCTACGAAGACAAAGAGTATTTATTTATCAATATGAAATCTGAGTCCGAAGAATTACCACTAATTCAGCAAAAGTGTTTAGGCAAAGCCAAAGGATACAAATTCTGTCTGAGTGAATACCATTATAAAATAGAGGATTTTACGAAACATTCATAATCATGTAAAGTATATATTTCCTGGATGATAGCAGCATCTAGAAAATTTAGATTTGTGATGTACATCTAATTTTTCATGAGCATGTAAATTCTATTTCAAAAAATGATAATGGACTTACCTGTTATGGATAAGTCCACTATTTAAATTCCTCTTGCTCTGTTTCCGATAAATTTCACTTCATCGCAAGAGCGGTAGTTTTAGTTACGATTCCTGTGTCTACTAAGTCTGAAAGCTCTGGGATCATATCTGCAAGAAGTTAGTAATTATGTAGTGTTTGCACTGTTACCCCCATGCTAGTGGCCAGTTGTTCTTGTGTTTTTTCAGCTTTAAAATTATTTGAAAGCTGATTTCCGTTATGTATTCCATATAATCGTTCCAGTTCTCTAATACGCAATCCCATTTTCTTTGCAGAACCACCAACATCACCACGCCTACGAATATTGGTTTCTAATAGATCTTTGAGAATTTAATTTCCGGTTTCAAGATATAAATTTTAAGCTAACATGTAATAGTATTAACTTCTTTTCGTTTTGGATATCTCTTCATCATCACTCTCAAAAAGTAAAAAATCCTTAATATTCATCATTGAGCTGAAATAAATAATCAAACACAACACACTGGTAATAGATATTATAATTGACATAAATTGGCTTTCAACACTAGTAGCAACAATATCACCGTAACCTATTGTTGTAAAAGAAATTATTGTGTAATAAAGCAATGTCCAATTTGTAATCAATCCATTACTTGTGCATAAAAATGCTTGACCACAGTACGTATTAACCCAAAGAACACCTAAATATAAATTGTATATTATCATAATTAAAATAAGAATTGAGCCTATAAAAATATTTCTCTTATCAATTTTCGATTTATATTGATCTACTTTATTTTTCCTTCCATTGATTAACACTAGTGGATTATAAATAATATTCAGCATAACTACTATATTCAGATAATAAGCTAGCAATAAAGCTACAAAGAAAATCCATTTTAAATCTTTAAATTCATTTTTAGCAATTATCATACCTAATGATGACATAAATAAAATACAAAAGCTGATACTGATTTTATTTGATATTTTAAAATTTTTAAGAACACTAATATAATTAATAATTCCAAAAATTATTGTTAAAAACAATCCAAAAATTATATACATAACTAAAGATGTAAAAATCCATACTATAATAATACATACAATACCTAACGTTAAATTGTTATATAATCTGATATAGTTTAATTTATATGATATAAATAAATTTTCTACCAACATAAAAAGTCCAGCTATTTTCATTAATGCAGTTTTAATTTTATTACTTTTTTTAAATAGTTCATTGTACCCTATATTTATAAATTGAATAACTTTTTTAATACTAACTTTTTCTAATGTCCATATACCACTAATAATTAAAATCACAAACGTTAGACCCATTACAATTTTCATTACTTTTGTATCTCCCTTATTATTTTAGATTATAGCATAATATCGGTTTATAGTAATCGGAATTTAAGTGTTTTCCAAATCAGCTATTCCCACCTTATCTCTATGTAGAATTTATGAATTATATAGTAGTTTACATTCTCAGCAAATTTTAAAACAATACCGAACAGTATTAATAATAGTTTCAATTAATGTCTCCTATCACTTGGAACCCCTTATATTCCTAGCTTTTCCCAGTAAATCACTATGAATTAATGAATAATCGACTATTTTACATCGAATCATTTCTATTAAATTGTATTACAATTCAACACATTGAGGAAAATATCTATTCAGCCGAGTGTCTTTCCGAACAACACATTTTAAGCTATTTGTCCGTTTTCAAGCACACTCATTACCTTTGAAACCCTTGATTTTCCTACATTTTACAAGTTTCTTCCTATTAAAAAATGTCCTCTACCGAACAACACGAAAAAATGTGTATATTTTGGTATAATTGCAGCAGGACAGCCGATCTACCACAAAATAAAAAGCCATAAATCCCTTGTAGAATAAGGACTTATGACTGTTTCTTCTATATAAATGCGATTTACTCCCGAACTTGTATAAAAGTCCATGTGAACTTTATAAATTGGCAGTGGTCTTCGAAGGTCACTGTGAGTTACCTCAAGAGTATCCTTTCAAGAATACGGTTTATATGAGAGAGTGCAGTCAGCACTACCACATAATTCAAGGTGATATTTTTAAAATATACCCTTATGGTAGGTAACAAATCGTTACGTACCATTTAGGTGGATGGTGAAATAGCAGATACCATTATAGGTGTATAGCATTTCGTTATATACCAAAGGTGTCACAAATATGAGACTCCATCAACCTTTGATGAATTTGTCAAAGGCTTTACGGTGCACGAAATATCATGCAAGTTCTTTATAATAACCTGTTTAACCGAAAAACTTTCCCTCACCCTGAAGGATAGTTAAAGTAAAACAATTTCACTTCGGTTCCAATAGAACCTCACTGATAATCAAGTCAATATTGACTAATCGTATATTTTATGCTGTTCCCAGAATCCCCCAGATTTGGGAGCAATGACTTAATCGCAAAACTGCGAAGTCACAGAACTGCGAAGTCACAGAACTGTGATACTGTAAGAGAGCGTATATTTGCGATATCATAGATAAACTGTTTCCCCGTGGAGAACTGACTAATATCTGAGGTGGCGATACGCCGTCGCTCCCTAAAAGGGAAACTGTCAGGCGAGGTAGGCTAACTTTTTAGCCGTCCTATCTTCTCGGCAATTTAGCCTAGTCCTTTAAAGCATACACAGATAATGTGTAGCCTTGATTAATGGTTTCCCCATTTGGTGATTCCATGACAGGTGACCATTAAATTATGGTGAGCAAATTCCGTATTCTGTTTAAACCGAAACCGCAAACCGTAGTCCCGTGAGACGATGGAAACCACAATAATGTTGTATCCGCTACTAGCACCATTTGGGAGTGTGCGCTTTCACTGTGCAATTTTGCATCATGAGATATCGGTAATGAAATTTTTAATACCCTGCTTTTAATCAGAATAACCAAGTCTTTATTCCTGGCCATCCATTTTTTTCTTTGCACTTATTAGGGTGCTTTTAGATATTATATTCAGGTAGATTCAGTTACTTCTTTGTAGGAATGGTCTGCAAGCATCTCCAGTTCGTGTGCAAGCTGTCTCTTCTTATATATAGTTGGCCTACCCTCTCTATAATCATACTTAAGGTTTGCAAGGGACTTTCCCTCCGGTGTACGTTCAATAATCAAATCTCTTTCAAATTAAGCAAAAACAGACATAATACTACTTATAAACTTTCCCTTGTAAATAAAGGATTCGTGAACTTTTCTACTATGCGTGTCGACCTACCTATTATTATGTTATCAAAAAAATAGTATATCACAAGTCTATTAATATCACAGATATTGATCAGCATAAACATTGAAACAGTTCTTTTGCTTTATTTACAAGGTCTTAAGAACCATTAATCGATTGTTAATTTAATACTCCCAACTCTCCCGACTTAATATAGTCACATAATATAGGTACACTATCAAATGAGCCAGAATGCCTATAATTCTTAAATTCTCCACCCTTGGCACGATCTTCTATAGAAGAAAATTTATTTTTAAACGAGTCCATACTATCATATCCAAAAATTGATGTAGCTTCAATTAAATGCTCTTTCGACTGTAATTTGGTAGCAAAGCTTCGAGTCATAGAATTATACCTATCGTACGTATATGTTAAGGGAAACCAATACCACGAAGTTTTACAATTTGAATAAATAGAGGCATTAAAGCATAAAACATCAGCAAATACAAAATCCCCCTTGGAACATGTATCAGTATTTATATTATCAATCCAATACTGAGCTGCTCCTGAATGATACTTTTTATTATCTCGTTCACATATTGCTTTATCCAAATGCTCATTATTATAATATAATACAGTAAAACTTTGTACAGGATTTTGAAAGTTATTTGTAAAATATGTTTTTGTTAATGTGTGTGTGAGTGCCTGATAGTTTTTCCCCTTATAGTAAATTGCTATAACATAAATAAATAATTCATGTAAGAGTGTTTTTTGAATTTCACTTACAATTCCATATTCTCTTATTATTATTTCGTATATTTCCTCAAATTTAGTTGCAACTAATTTTTCTCCACCTTCGACGTAAGAAATGTGACGAATTAACAATAAAAACTCATCGCGAATGGTTTTCGTTTCTTCATATAAGGCAATATAATCAATATATCCTATTCCAGCTTGAAAAGTTTCTTCTTTTTTGAAATTAAGTATTTTGTTTTTTAGGTCAGACAGAAATAATTCTAACTGATCTTTTTTAGCTGTATTTGTAATATTGTTTTTTAATAAACTGTAAGTATTTCTTATTTTTACACTAACAGTTGCAGTTGTATCAAGCCAAACAGGTCTATTACCAAGATCAGGTTTTTTCACGATTTCTATCCCGTATAATCTCTTTACAAGCCTTTGATACTCATCATCATAACGATCATTGACAGATAAGTCGAAATGAAGCAACCCTTTTAAATAGGTAGGCTTAGGTACCTCCTCATTTTCTCCTCGTTCAAAAACTATAGGTAAGAACTTTTCCTGTTCTACGCTATTATAAATCTCCGGAGAAATAATTTGAGTTTCTGTTCCAACTCCACCCTTCCGTTCGTTCGCTTTTTTCTCATATTGAGGACTCAAAAGTATTAAAACATTGTTAATCTCCGTATCTGTTACACTTCGCTCCATAAATTTGTAAGTGTCATTGCCCTCTTTTAACGACCACCTGTCAAATATAACATCTACTCCATCATTTACTAAATCTGTTGCAAAAGCCAATACTTTTTCCTGAAATTCTTCCGATCCCCATGCGTACGAAATAAAAACTTTGGGATGATCAATAGTTGCTTTACTCATATTATACTCCCCTAATAAGAACGTGATATATTCTCTATTTAAATTAACGATATCTTATTATACTCCACTGTGTTAAAGAATCATACCTGACTTTATTTTACCACAAAGCCCATTATTCTTCCATTATAAATCCCAATATTCTCATAGGACTTTACTCTAGAAGGATGCACCAGTTGTTAAGAGTCTGCTTTTCGTTATCATCTGTTTTAATCGTTGAGCGATCTCAGTAAGTGTGGCCAAATAGACCCGTGGTTGCTCATTAGGGGCAATATTATGGAACTGAACAACGCAAAAAATCGTGCACCTATCATGAGCTGAAAGCCACTTATCTTAGGCCTCATGGTAAGTGAATGCTTTTTTATAACTCTGTGTCAATCCCCAACGTCCATCCTGACTCCCCTTCACCCACACCTTAAGCATTTGATTGTCTCTGGCAAATAAGATCATATCCTGGCTGATCACCTTAATTACAGGCATTATGCTCGTTATCTCCATATACAATCCTCCTTGAATCTTAGAATTTATCAAATGCGTTTATAGTATCGCTTCCAAATCGTCTATAATTTGTTCGCAAATTAAGTACGGTTCATCTTCATATGTATCTTCTGATTTCTTTTTATATTTATACAATAAAGTTTCTATCTGTTGGCGATACCATTCAGGATTGTCTCTGTTTATCTTTTTTATGAACTCATCGTCACATAATATTTTTTCGTAATTACCTTTAACTATCATTTTTAAAGATCTTATTGCTTTATTTACATCAATCTCACTGAGGGGTTTTGCGGAAAATATATCCCCATTAAAAATCGGTGTACTTTCGATCCATTTTACAAAGTACCTATCATGCTCATCTTTAATTATATACATATCAAATGCCTCCCAGAGTTTACATGCAAATATGCCAGTGTGTCAAATTTCATCAAACAACTCTAATAGTTTATCATATCCAGACTGCATACCCATATCTCTCAGTTCTTCAATCAGCTTTGTTAAAATAGCGAATTTTGATTCTTCGTCCCATTTTGACAACTCTGATTTTACGATATCGAATCCACCAAGCTTAGACACATAGCAGTGTGAGAGGTATGCGAAAAAATAATTATAATAAGTTTCATAAGAATCATGCTTTTTGTTTTTCATTTCTTCTAAATCGGATAGAGTTTTCATCGCTTTTTGCCCTCGTAATATATTTATTTTTTTACACATATCTATTAATCCATTGGATCTATAAGTCTTCCATCTCCATTTTTAATTCTGAGATAATCCTGTTCAATCTGTTTATCTAATGATTCATATAATGTTTTTAGTTCAAATTCTTTTAATTTCAATAATATACACTCATCCCACACGCATCTACCATCTTTAAAGTTTTTTAGATATTTATCGTATTTATTCTTATCATCAATGTATGGTAATCTTGTTCCGAGAATTGCTCTGAAATATAGCCTCCTTTTCTCATCTAGCCTTACATATAATGTATTATCATAATTTCCGTCAACAACTTCTATATTATCTTCCATAAACGTCATCACTCACTTTCAAATAATCATTTTGTCATATTATTTATTCTACTACTGGATCTTCTGGAAGTTCTCTCCAGTAAAATTTACTTTTAGTATCCGAAATCTTTTTCCATGTTCCGCTCTGGTATTCTATATATCCATCTTTATTTATACAACCTACAAACTTAAAGAAAGCCTTTAAATCGCTATTGTATTGAGCGAATAACACCTCTCTCCCAAGATTAGGTAAATCTAATTCTTTTTTTCTTAAATTAATATGATGCCAATAATCGCGAGAATCAACGCATACAATTTCTTTCTCAGTGCCTTCAATAGATTTAATATAAATCTTACATATAGGCACTGCACTTTTTGTAGAAATAAAAGAGTGATTTCTGTCTTCTCCCGGCAATTCAAATGAATTTATGTATGCCTGAGAAGCTTCTAAATTATCAAAATCATAATCTTTGCATCCGAAATCTTTCCATACTGGAGATCCAAATACCCAGCCATCAGAACCAATATTAAACTTACCATATAACATTAAGTTTTTTCTTATATCCTTCCATGGTTTCTTTTCACAAATTAAATATTCCCACTTACCAAGTATCTTTCTTGCCATCACAAAATAATTTTCTGAAACAGCAATAACTCTTAAATGTTTTTTCAAATCATTGACTTTTATCAGATCACCTGGCTTTATAAAGTCTAAAAGTTCTTTATTTATATTTGTAAATTCTACGTATTCCATAACATACCCCTCCATCAAATATAGTTATTAATTCTTTAATTGAAATATATTCGTCATCTGAATTTCCCATGCGAATCCAGATCTCCTCTTTTACACATAATTCCAATTCTATTTTATTAACAGTTATAGAAGTCCACCCAGGAGAAAATACCTTAGATGGAAGTCCTTCTGCTTCGCATTTTCTGTTTCCGTCCACTAGTCCCTTACATCTGCATATTATTTTGAACTGATTGTGACAGATTTCTCTGGGAAATATAACTTTGATTTTTTGCAGCATCTCATAAGGCAACTCTGTATTTGTACCAATACTTTCACCCTATCACCTCTTCGTCCACAATCACATCTCTATTTTCAGTAACCCAATATACCTTAATTTTAAGAAGCTCAACAACATTTTGTATGTCTTTGATGGCTTTAATATGAAAGTCATTGTGCGGCAGTGCAATCCCCACTTCATATTTAGGGTACTTGTTTATAATTTTAATTGTTGAATAAAGTGCTCTGGAAACATGATTAACAACTTGCTTTCTATCAAATTCTTTGTTATATCGTTTAGAACTTGGTTTTGAACTGGTAGCCCCTTTAGCTTCTATTATAAGCTTTATTCCTTCGCACTTACTTGCAACAATATCATAACCTCTATCGTAAGTAGTTCGTGACTCTTCTACCTTATAACCGGTTTTTTTTAAATAATCACATACGGTTTCAACTATCTGATTCTCATTTAGCATAACCCTACTCCTTATTATATATCGATTTTATTTTGTATAATTATTTCAACTTTATAAAACTGCTGCTTTTTATAATATCTTTTAACATCATTGTCTGTTATATTAAAAAAGAAAATTCACCAATAATATTACGATTAATCTTAATTTTATCTTTTTTCAATATAACTATATTTCCATTTTTTTCGTAAACTAATTTTTGATTTGATAACTTATCTTTTCGAAATTTTGTCGCAGATTCTACACCCACTATAAACTCAATAAGTTTTCTCGCGAAAGAAGTGTGAGTATATGTATATAATTTTTTATTAGTTAGTATTATAGCTCTGAAATCATTCTCAAAAAGATCTGTTACTTCTGTCAGATCCTTTTCAAAGAACCATTTTGCATTTATCATATGCGTAATTTTATTTACAGTCACAATTTTATATGATGTATATAATTTATCAATAAACCATTCAAAAAGTAAAAAAAACATTATACTAAAAATAAGTTTTGATATTATAGAAATTGGGGATATATCAAAATTATCCTCGATAATAATAGAAACTAATAAAACTAATGTTGTAAAAAAACTTATATTTTTTAGCATATAATGTAATAGCAACATAAATCTTATTTTGCTTTTTTTAATCTTCATAGTATCAATACCTTTCAGCTATAATCTTACTTCCGCTTAGATTCAAACTTTCTTAATAAATAAAGGATTTAATAAATTATAATAACAATCCCGAATCATATTCGCTACAAAGCCAAGTTATTGAGGTATACCCAAATGCATCGCCATCTTCTCTAAAACATCCATCTTAGGGCTTGTAAGATCCTTTTCATTATTTGATAAGGTGGATCTACTTACGTCTAATAGACTGGCAAGATATTTTTGTGAATAACTCTTTTGTTTTCTTAATGTTTTTAACCTATTTCCGATTTTCATAAAAATCCTTTCTACTTCACAATCTCAGATCTTCCATTATCTTTTTCATGCTTATTATAAGCAGTCTTATCAGAAGGAGTTAATGGTATATTCCCATATGTGCAAGTCATTGATTGCTTTTCTATCGCCTTCATATACTCACCACCACCTGGGTAATTCTTATACTTCCTATCAAGGTACTCTTGCGTACCATATCTTGGTGGTTTATTCTTCTGGTTGATATATACGACACCACCAACAATAAGTAATAGTCCCAATAATGTACCCATGTTACGCTACCTCCTTAGGCAATGTAAATCCTGCGTTTTCAAGCGCCTCTATCATATTATCATACCATACATGCGGATCGTTTTCATTATAAATTATCTTATCTCCGGGATATAACACCGGCTGCTTATCTTTATTCATGTTATCTTTCTCCCTTCTCACTAAACACGGAATTTATAGTAATAAAAAAGAAGCTTTATAGGCTTCTCATTTATTTGATGTATTTACTGCTTGAATTAAAATTTCTGGCTTCGTAGTTAAGTCGCTCAAAGAAGGATTGTTTTTTAACTGCTCTTCCACATTGTTATTCTCAATAAATTCTCTTATGAACGACATACTATATCCTTTTTCTTTTAGGTAATCATTAATTGCTCTAATCGGTAAGGTAATGTTTAGATATCTGTCAACAATTTCTTCAGCTTCGCTTTCTTCAATCCACCATTCCCGATGAAGCAACTCAATCATTCGATCTTTTGCAATACCTTCTCTTAAAAACACACTCGCCAGTAACTTTGCCTGTCTTTTTCTCTCGTATTTGATTGATTCTTCAACTTCTTTATTAATTTCATCAACGATAATATTTTGAAATGCTTCACGCACAGAGTCTATTAATAGAACTCCAGAATTTTCTAAGAATGAAATAAGTTTATCATGGTTGACGTTTGATTCCGACATAGCATCCTCCTTATTATTTTATATCAACATATTATATTTTGTTATCATAAATGTCAATATTATCATTTCGACAAAACATGTCTTTGCTAACAAATTTTAAAATAATCCCAGGCCAAATGACTAATATAGGAAAATATTATTAACTCAATACTATTTTAAACTCTATTTGATGCTTGCGAATTAAAAATGTATTAAATCTAAAATTCAAATAGAATTCTTCCAATTTTTCTTGAGCTATTATATTATCTGGCGCACAAGGATGAGTAGTTATATTCTTTACTCTTTGTTTTTCAGCTAAAAAAATAGCTTCTTGCATTAAGTATGTACCAATTCCTTGTCTACGATATTCATCCTGCACTCCCCTTATAAATTTTCTTTTCAATATTACATTTATTCTTTATGAATTTTTTACTCATTAATATATTGTTGGGATTACCATAATAGTTCATTAATACCTCCAGCATATTTTTGTCTCATTAAAAGCTACTAAAGTTACTTTCTCAAGATACAATAAATCATTCATCGAATTCGTAATTTACTGAAAAACACCCCTCACTCGAGTATACATATTCAACTTTTAATTCTTGATAACTGTATTCACCCTCCAACACATAATCCCAACCTAGCTCTGGATACAACTCCTTTGCAGCATTGATTATTACCATATGTTTATCGTCTCTGTAACATTCGTCAAGAAAACTAATACACTCATCTATCATATCTCTGTCACCTGTAATAATATTAAAATTATTTGAGTTTGGCTCTTCTTTAATAGCCCAACGAACCTTTTCTCTGTTTAAATTGATCTTACCATTATTTGAATAAATTACGTTTAGTAGCTCATCACAAAGATTATAAGCGCCTAATTTATATGCCGATGCTACAGGATCAGTTATGTTTATACCTGATAATAGTTCTTTTTTTTTCTAATAGTATCTTAATATCCATTAAATTACCTCCTTATCTAAATATATAATACGACACAGGGACTTATTAATCAATGAGACATGAATTTTTGTTTCCACTATGTCATTCTATTTTTCGTGACTAATTCTCCCGAATAAATCGTTAAAACCTTCTTTTATATGTCGGTTCCTATCTCTCTTCGCTTTATCTGTCATCAACTTTGTACCACAGATAGGGTATTAGTTTATACTGAAATAAAAATTCAGCCCATGCTTAGAACTGACAATCAATTCTGGAACATTTCTATTATAATTCATAACCATCATATATGAATCCTGGTATAAAGTATCTGCATGGCTTGGATATTTTTCAGGTAATAATGATTTTATATCGCACCATTTGCACAAATTGAGTACCACCCCTTTCTCATAAAAGACTGCTTTGCTTGCAATAAAAAAGCAACCATCATATAGATAGTTGCAAATTTATAGATTGTCGAATTTCCTACTTAACTCTTAAATTTGTAAATTCAATGTTATCAACATCATCATCTTCATCAAGTTCAATAAGGAAATGTGCTTTAAATTCTATATCCATACCCTCGCCTTCATCTCTACATTCTATTAAGCAAGATCCTGTAATTCTACAATCCTCATAATTAATATCTTCAATATCAGCATAACTTTCTACCAGTAATCCGCCATCAATAATTTCGTCTGGAAGGTAGTTATCTCCCTCTCTTAATAAAAACTCATACACATCACCATCGTCGTATTTCTTCATGAATAAGCCCTCCTACACAACACAATTATATAGCTATTATTACTTATTATTTATAATATGTCAAGGTTATACAGATAATCCTTTTTATTACATTTTTCACCAAATATAAATTCACTTAACAATTTCCTCTTGAATGTATCTCTGATAGTAATACCATTAAGATTATCAATAAGATCATAAAATTCAGCTAACTTGAGATAGATTTTTACTTCAGTAGGAGCCTTAAATAGCCTTCTTCCATACCTTTTAGTGTCATCAACGACATAGGTTTGCCATCTGGAATCTTTTGCGCTTATTGCAGGTGGGGTTATCCTATAAGGATGTATTTCCTTAACCTTATCTATAATATCTAAACGAGCCTTTTCTGAAATTTCCCCTAAGTTTATCATACCATTTTCAAGAGCATATTTTAATATTTCTTCCTGAGTCAATTAAACCACACCCCTATCCAGATTACAGCCATATAAATTCATATCTACCAGAATTATATCATATTTCGTAGAAGATCTTACTTCCATATATTTCCTATTACTTTTGTATGAAAAGTATTTAAAAAGCCAGTCTACCACTATGGATAAACCGGCTTGCATTTTCTGTATTCACTTATTGAAAAGGTAATTTTATTTATTTTTATTATTAGCTTCTTCTAAAGATTTATTTAAGACATCACCTAATTGCTTGGAAAATGGGCTACTTTCTGAAAACATATTTCCCAAAAGTCCTCCCATAGCATTCATAGTAAGTTGATTTTTCATGCTTTCCTCTTCTTTTTTCAATTCATTTTCGTGTTGCAATTTCACAAGATCGATTTGATGTAAAAAATCCTTTTCTTTTATTTCAATTTCCATTTTATGTTTTTCTTTTAAGGACTCAATATCAACCTTATGCTGTTCAATTAATTTTTGTATATCAGCTTTATTTTGCTCTGTAATAGTTCTGATCTGTGTCTTAGAATTGTTAAAGGCCGCAAGGTAGGATAACAATCCAGCTATAGCAGACGGAATAACGGCTATTAATAATGTTTGTATAAAATCTATCATATCAATTCCCCTTTTTTTTCTATAAATTTAACCCCACTGTAGCTTCTATTCTACGATATAATCTTTCTTCTAGTTCTTTTTCATTACTCCAAACAATCATACTTTTTTGAGCGATATCAAAATGCGGCTTGCCTTCCCCGTTAAACGCTTCAGCACTACAGCATACAATAACTTCTTTTCCCAATGCTTCAGCATAACCTGCTTCATAGTAGGCACCATAATTCGGAAGCGTAATATCAACAACAACAAATTTACTTCTTGATATTTCAAATAATATTTCAGGAACAATTTGATTATTATGCTCCTTTTCATCAATCCTTTGTGGTAAATAACCACATTTAGTAATTGCCTTCTTAAATGTATCACTTATTATTTTAGTTTCATTTTTAAATGACATTGCAATAAACCCTTGATTGATGGATTTTTTATTGCTTTCCATATCTGAAATCTTATCCCAGCCTTTAGCAGAAATAATATACCGAAATATCTCCGATTTAATTAAATATCCCAGCTCAAGCATTCTATCCAATGTACCAGTGATTTCGGTAAAATATTTTTCCCAATTTGTGCAGTATAAATAATGAAACAGCAAATCATCTCCCGTAAAATCATCACCAAATTCTTTATATATATTGCTTATATTTAATAATCCCATGTTCATTTTCTCTATAAATGATTTAGGATAATTTCTCATTAATCCAGCTACATTTATTTTCTGTGGTTCATTGGGTGTTTTTCCAATACTATCTTGTTCATAGAAAAATTTCAACCCAAGTTCATAACCATTAATACTTATAAATGGGTGTTTTTTTAAATGTAAATAAATCATCGTGAATCTTTTTACAACCTCTTGATAATTACCATCCCAAACACTTGGGTGTATTGTACATTCTGCAATCTCACTACACGTTAATTTTAAAGACTCTGTATATTGCCAATCACCAGCAATAACGGGTTTTTTTTTACAATTTTCTCTCCCGCAAAATGGGCATTTGTTAAAAGGAAACGTCATAATATATTCCTCCAATTAAATTTTCCAGGTGAATTTTATCTTATTAAAATCATATCACAACTATAAAGGAAAAAAAATAGGCATATCAGATATTTCTATCCAATATGCCTATAATTTAATCGTCAATTTCAATCTTCCATTCCATTGCTGCTAAATATACTTTATATGGAATCTTTCTATCGTATCTCTCTGCAATGTCTTTTATAAACTTCTCTTTGTAATCTTTATATTCGTTAAAGGCAGACATTTTATCATCAAACCGTCCAAGCTTAATGGATCTTCCACAATAACTCATGCTGACATAATATTTATTGTCACGCTTATCAAAAGAAACGCCAATCGGTAAATCACCACGTCTTTCCTTAGCATTTACAAATAACGTATTAATACTATGAGGAACAATACAGCAGGTTTCTGGACTATAAACAGTATTTCCTTTAAACAGAATATCCTTATTCAGATCCATTTGCTCATCACCAACGGTATAATAATTATTGTCGTACCATATTTTGAAATTGCTATAGTTTTTCCACTCTTCGTATACTTCACAGCCATAATATCGTTTCTGCCTGGCGTGAAATTTTTCATTATAGCAACGATGCATCATATCATGCCATCTCTTATACGAGTTTGAAGAAAAATCAATATCAGTACTCCCATGATAACCTACACCACACATTTCCGGCTTTAACACTGATTTGCTCCAATCGTCAGGCTTATATTTCATGTCGTTCATTACTTTTATGATAAATTCCTCCGAATCATCTCCATTTTTCATAAAGTTCTGCTTAACAATTCTATACTGCTCCCGATTAAGTGGATACAGATTCCTATAGTAATTATCTTCCTTGTTATGACAGCTATGCCAAATATAAATGTTATTCTTAATGTCTGGATTTACAATAAATGTTTCTATAACCATTCTTGGAGCATAGACATCTACTCTCCTATCAATCCATTTACCATCAAAAAGAACATTTTTTATTGCACTATATCTCAACACGCCATAATTATCATATCCTCCTGTAAGTAAAGCATATTCTCCGTTAATGTAATGAATCATTCTGCCATAATTAGATATCCAGTAATTCTTATAATCCATCATTTTTACAAACTGTTCATCCGTTCCAACGGGAAGTATTTTCATAATAGACAAATCTAGTATTAATTCTGGTTTAGTTACTTTAAACTGTCTATGTATTAGTATTTCCATGGAATCAGAGAACTTAATTTTTCTCTTATTCTCAAGATATTTTTTTTGATATTCATATTTGCATTTTTTACACTGTCCCCGATAATATGAAGTCCATTTTTTACTATTCATAAATCTAAATTCAGTTAAAGGCAATTCATTTCTGCATTTGTCACATACCTTTACAGTTAGCTCGCAAGATACCTCTTTGTGTTTAGTCTTATTGTCATTCATTAAATCCTCCTTTTTTATAACTAGAGGTTCAAGGAAATTGCTATGTAAAATTAATTATTTTCCCCAACAATCTGGAAAAATGTGTTCCCTACCCAAAACCCTTATTTTACGGACTTTTCGCGTATTTAGGGCTCATAAAACCGCCATTTTCGTTAATTTAGTCCCATTAAATTGCATAGCAAATAAACCCAATCATATTTTATGATTAATCCTTATAAATCCAATTATCCTATATTTACTTTTCATGTCTTTGTCACAGGAAATAGTTGTGCTGATCGTATCTTGCACATAGAAATAAATAGAAATACTCTTGAATCCTAGTGTTGCCTATTATTAACTTCCCGACAACTAGAAAATGCAAAATTTACTCGTTACAGTAATTTATTCAATGTTGCAGTTTATAACATATCTTCCATCTGGGCTAATCAGTCCTAAACAATCCTTAGTGCTTGTATCTTCTTCCTTTATAATTTTACCGCTGTTCCAATCCTCTGAAGCCTTTATTGCTAATAATACAAGCGCATTCACATAATTCCCTTTAAACCCTTCTGGGAGAACAAAAGTACAATCTTTTAAAATGAGTTTCATATTATCTTCCACTATCCAAATCCTCCAATGCTATATTTTTATTTGTGATCGGTGCAGCAGATTTATTCTCTAATCTGTCCCAATCATCTTCTAATACTTCTACAATCATATTTCTAATACAGTCATTTACTATCGTTTCTAATTTGTCTACGGTCATATTTCCATGGAGCCATTTAATCCACTCCATGTTCTTTTCATTGACAATTACTATTCTATCCTTTAATTCCATTATGTATGCCCTCCTACATTCTAACTGAAAAGCCTTTACTCTTCAGATGATTTATTGCCAATTTCAGAAGTTCTCCATTTGTAATGGTATTGTCTATTGTATCGTCCCATATATGGGGAGTACTATCCCCTACGTCTATCCCTCCATGTAACCCCTGATTCGCCCATGATACAACCTGATACCCAGTTGCATTATAATAATTGTCCATAGAGTCATAATCAATGTACACAGATGCAACAACCTTATTTCCAACAATCTTAGGTTCAACTTTTACCGCTGAACGCAACAAATCATATTGTCTTCTATAATACTCCGGTGAATAATCGTAATAGTATTCTTGCAAGAAGTAATTCAATGTTTCATAAACTCTTTCTGTTATTACCTCAACCATGCTCTCCATTGTAGGAAGAAGTGCGTTAGCTAATTGGTTCATGTTACTTATTTTTTTTACCATTTTTCTTATCCCTTTCATCTGATTCTATTACTGTGATGTCCTTTGCGTTGTTATCACCTCTATCTGTAGAATAAATCTTGAAAAATACTAGATATCCACGTTCAATATGTTCCCCCTTTAACTTTGACCTGTGAACAAAATACTTTTGGTTGTTTTCACCAATAATAAACCCAAATCCCCTATCTTCAAAATAATTTGTTACTCGTCCAAACATTCATCGTCCTCCTTTAAACTCTTGATCCCCTTTTTAAGATTCTTATTTAATTTCGCCTTTAGCATCTCCAATAGCCTATGTTTTGTGTGGAATCTCATTTTTATATAGGGGGTAACTTCACTATCGTTTGCCCTCGGAAGTCCATAAGATATAGGTGTTACAATATGCGGCTCAATCGTACCTATATCTTCTAGGTTTACCTTCTCCCCTTTCATTAATTGCTCATGGCATTCCTCCAAGTACATTTTAATAACATTTCTGATGACCTCTTTACCGTATATGTTATCCGATCTTTTTAAAATCTGGTCTACGGCTCTCTGTGTTGTCAATCCATAATCATATTTGTTTTGTTTCATGATTTATCACCTCTCTCAATTTATTTATGTGCAATAAAACAGCAGTTTCAATACTTGTGGTATTAGTGCTATTATAATGCCCCTGTGACGCACCAGAAGGCTTATATTGCCGTTCAGCTTCACTGGTACAGATTTCCTTATATGGGATTTTTAGGCACTAAAATAAGCCTACAGGCTCATATTTCTACAAGCATATAGACTTATTTAGATGTCCAAATTTATATTATATAGGTCTTGTATTCAACAGTGACCGTACCCCACAAAGCACTTTGCTATACCCCATTCATACCCCATTTTCACGATAAAAGGTGTTATTCCGCGATATTTTATGATACTTTTAGAACTGTACAAAAATCTCAAAAGCTCTCTCAAATGCCGTAAATCCGCCATTCTTCCTAACACTTCCTACAACTCGTATGGCGTTACCTGATATACATAATAATTCAACCAATTCCCATATATCGTATTCGCCGCATTCCTCCAGCACAATACCGGCATCGTATCCGGGTCATCGTCCTCATAATAATTACAGGGAATGTCCGGATTCAACCCCTTATCCAAATCCCTATGATACTCCCCATTCAACGTCATCCG
>JAEYPZ010000137.1:0-5249 GCA_023410275.1 Bacillota bacterium | reverse complement strand
GAGGTCTCTAAAATACTGCAGGAAAATAAAAATGTGGACAGCAGCATGAAGATCTTTCAGCGGACTGTGAGTAAATATTTACAGCAGCAGAAATAAGGAAAAGTGGAGTGTGTATAAAATACATATTCCGCTTTTTTTTGTTGTGTAAGAGTATAATATAATTTTAAGTTGAAATTATATGTGCAATATGTTAGAGTAAAATTAATTAAATGAATTAATAAATATATATTAAATATTTTCAGGCGTAAAAAGGAGGATTGTTTTGAATCTATTATATTTAAACACTCATGATATCGGCAGATACTTAAATATCTACGGTTACAATGTAGAAACTCCCAATCTGAATCAGCTGGCAAGGGATGGGATGCTGCTTCGGAACATGCATTGTGCCAGTCCCACCTGCTCACCAAGCAGGGGAGCACTGTTAACAGGACAATATCCACATAATAATGGATTAACCGGTCCGGCGCACAGAGGATTTGATATTACAGATAAAAAGAAACATTTAGCAGCATTTTTAAACCAGCAGGGTTATGAGACCGTTCTGGCAGGTGTGCAGCATGAGATCAGATCAAGGTCAGAGTCATTGCTTGGCTATGAAAAGGTATTAAATTCCGAAGCTTATTACCAGAAAGGAATCCGTCAGGAGGATTTTCTGACTATGCAGGATGAGATGGCAACAGAGGCAGCAGTCAATTATTTAAAATCCAGAAAATCCACAGACCGTCCGTTTTACCTGGCCGTAGGCTATGGCTGTACCCATAGGGAATATCCGGATTTGCCGCCTGGCTATGACTTCAGCTATATTATGCCGCCAAAGGGAATGCCGGATCAATCCGGGACAAGGCAGGATATGGCCAGATTAAAAATAGCAATAGAGCGTATGGACCGGTACTGCGGAGAGATTATTGAGACATTAAAGGACTTTGGGGAATATGAGAAGACGGTGATTGTGTTTACCACAGACCATGGTCTGCCAATTCCAAAGGCAAAGTGTACGCTTTATGATGACGGCACGGGCGTGGCAATGATTGTCAAAGCACCTGGAGTAACCAGATCATTGCAGAGTTCAGATGCTTTGCTGTCCCAGATTGACTTATATCCCACTCTTTGTGAACTGTTGTCTCTGCCAAAGCCGGAGTGGATTCAGGGCGTATCCTTTTTGCCGGTTTTAAACCAGACAGCAACAGAAGTCCGAAGCGAGATATATGGAGAAATTAATTATCATATTGCCTGCGAACCTGTCCGGGCTGTCCGAACCAACCGTTACAAATACATACGTCATTATCTGTCTGAATATCCATACCAGATTCCCTGCCACATTGATGACAGCCAGCCCAAAGAAATCTTTCATCAGGCTGGTATTTTTGAGCAAAAGCTGTCAATGGAGGAATTATATGATTTAATCGGTGATCCCCAGGAGCGGAATAATCTTGCTGAATGTCCGGAATATGAAAAACAGAAAGTTGAAATGTACAATCTTCTGCAATGCTGGCAGCATAAAACCGGAGATCCCTTAGGGGATACCCAAACCGTATCCCTTCCAGAAGGAGCCATTGCCAGTACACCAGATTCCTACAGCACAAAAACACAGGTAATTCTTCCGGAATGCAGACAGTATTTAGAAGATTTGAAAGAGGTACTTCAAAATAATATAAAGGGCTAAGCCTGTCATTGTTCGAAAAGAGCAAAATAAAAAGTTGTAATTTCGATAAGAGATTATAACTTTTTTATTTCTGACCTGAATTTCTAAAACTTTGTACGGTTATTTGTGAGAAGTGGAATTAAAAATCCATTACAATGTGGTTATATCAAATGGAGAGAGGTCAGCACAATGAGAGAGAAAGGTGAAGTTGTATTAGAAGTCCGGAATATGTGTAAGAACTTCGGATCAACCATAGCCCTTAACCATGTAGATTTTCAAATCAGGAAAGGAGAGATACGAGGGTTAATAGGGGAAAACGGAAGCGGTAAATCTACCGTTTCATCAATTATTGCAGGAATGCAGCCGGCTACTGACGGAGAGATGTTTTACCATGGAAAGCCATGGAAGCCAAAGACAATGTTAGAAGCGGCAAAAGCCGGAATCGGTATGATCGTTCAGGAAGCTGGAACAATCGACAATATCACAGTAGCCGAGAATATTTTTCTGGGGAATGCGGCTGATTTTTTAAAGGGTCCCTTTGTCAACAGGAAGGCAATGACAAAGGCTGCTGCGAAAGCATTGACGGATTGTGGAATTGATTATATCAATGCATCTTATCCTACCAGACTGCTGGATATGCAAAAGCGTAAACTGGTTGAGATTGCAAAGGTAATGTCTTTGAATCCAGAGATATTAATTGTAGATGAGACTACCACAGCACTGTCCCAGCGCGGCAGAGATATCTTGTATAAAATTATGCACAAGCTGGCTGATGCGGGTAAGTCTGTAATGATTATTTCTCATGATATGGAAGAAATGATGACCCATTGTGACGTCCTTACAATTTTACGTGATGGTGAGATTATCGATAATCTGGATAAAAAAGATTTTGAGGACAGTAAAATCAAGAAACTGATGGTCGGACGTGAGATTCAGGGTAATTATTACCGGAATGACAACGATACCTGGAGTGATGAAGTCGTCTTAAAAGCCAACTATATTACCACCTTGAATGATCTCATGTGTTTTAACCTGGAGCTGCACAAAGGTGAGATTCTTGGTATCGGCGGATTGTCAGACTGCGGCATGCATGCGTTAGGACGTGCTCTCTATGGTCTTGATGAGGTAATTGACGGTGAAGTAGTACTAACAGAAACAAACACTGTTGTAAAGGACAGTATTGTTGCTTTTCAGCATGGTATGGGCTATGTTTCCAAAAACCGTGATTCGGAGTCCCTGGAACTTATGGCACCCGTGAAAGAAAACATTCAAAGCACCGGTTATTGGAAGAATATCTGGAAAATGCCTCTGATCGATTTTAAGAAAGAGAAAAAGTATGTAACAGATCAAGTGGAAAGCCTGTCAATAAAATGCCGGGATATCAATCAGCCGGTCCGCTTTTTATCAGGCGGCAATAAGCAGAAGGTGGTGTTTGGAAAGTGGATTGCTGCTGATTCCAGCATATTAATTCTTGACTGTCCCACCAGAGGCGTTGACGTAGGAGTAAAAGCTGCCATGTATCAGCTGATGTATGAAATGAAAAAGCAGGGAAAAGCAATTATCATGATCAGTGAAGAATTACCGGAACTGATCGGCATGAGTGACCGGCTTCTGATTATGCGGGATGGTGCAGTCAGCGGTGAATTTTACCGCAAAGATGGTTTAAATGAGCATGACCTGATTAATTACATGATTTAAGGGAGGAAATTCAAGTGAAACAATTAACAAAAATAAAGGAAAATCGTTATTTCCTGGAAGTGTTTCCTTTTGCCATTTTATTTCTTCTTTTGCTTGTGTTTGGGTTAGGTACAGGAGGACGATTCTTTGCAAAAGCAAATATAACCGGGATTTTTAATCAGGCGCTCATAACCGCAACAGCCACCATTGGTATTGCATTTATCTATACCACCGGCAATCTGGATATCTCCATCGGCGCGGTTATTGCCCTGGCGGCAACGGTAGGCGGAAAAATCTATCTGGCAACAGAAAACGTAGCTGTTATGATTCTGGTAACACTTCTGATCTGTCTGGCACTGATGGCATGGAATTCCACTTTGTCTGTTAGCCTGCATATTAAGACAACCACTGCCGCAATTGTTATGATGCAGATTTATAAGGCAATACAGGAATCACTGGTAGGTGCTGTAGATCTGGCTGTACCCTTTGCCATATGTTCTGCATTGGAAAAAAGCTCATTCCGGATCATTACTCTTTTAATGTATATGGTTCTGGCAATAGTGATTTACAATTTCACGCCATTTGGCAGAGCAATCCGCTTTATTGGCGGAAATGAAAACTGCGCTACCCAGAGCGGGCTTAGAAAGTCAACTTATATTCGCCTGAGTTTCCTGATTGCAGGAGTGGGAGTTGGTTTGTCGGCTGTTTACACAATTATTCGTGTAGGAACCATCACCACCTCTACAGCCGGCAGTATGGGGATGGATGTAATGCTTGCCACTGTGCTTGGCGGAATGTCAATTTTTGGCGGAGACCGTTCCAAATGCTATGCCGGTGTACTGGGAGCGATTACGGTAGTCGTGTTAAACAAGGGACTTCTTATGATGGGAGTGGATAACTCTCTCGTTCAGGGTATCCGGGGTATTTTATTCCTTTTGTTAGTGTATTTAAACAGCGAAAGACCTGATGTATTACCAACCAGAAAACAATTTTAGGAGGAATGAAAAATGAAAAGAAGAGTACTGGCTATTGCAATGGCATTCACTATGATGGCTGCAGGGCTGACTGGGTGTAAAAGCGCGTCAGAAGAGGCTGCAGCTGAACCCACCACTACAGCGGCTGTCACCAAAACGGCTGTGGAAAGTACGGCTGGTCAAACAACCCAGTCGGTAAATTACGATCATGGTACTGACCATGAAAAATTTAAAATAGGTTTGGCATTCGCTGATATGTCTAACGAAAACCTGGAACGAATTGATTATCTTAAAAATTATATTGCACCAAAATACAACGTGGAATTTATTGTTTCCGAGGCACTTGATTCTGCAGAAGCAGAACTTAATTTTATTGAAAATGCTCAGATTTCCGGAGCTAAGGGAATTCTCAGTTTTGCCCCGACTTACTGGGAGCAGGCCGGAAATAAATGCCAGGAACTGGGTATCTATTATGCAGTACAAAGAACAGCTGATACCAAAAGTATTGACGAATTGGAATATTTCTGCGGAGGTTTTGGTTCCCAGCAGTCATCAACGGCTGCCCAGATGAAAATAGCTGCTGAAAATTTCCTTGGTGACAACCAAAAACACGGTATTCTGATTCCTACCCTGCTGGCCTGCAAAAACAATGTGGCTCATCGTCTTAATGCAACCGCGATTATGGAAGCAGTTGAGGAAGCATATGGTTTAAAATTTACCAAGTCAATTGATGAACTGGTGGTTTCCGGTGAACCTACAATGGCGGAAAATGACAAAGGAATTGATGTTTATCTGTATCCTGGAGAGATGAAAAACGAAGATGTAATCACAGGTATTTCAGCAGCATTATTAACTGGAAAATATGATGTAGTAATGGGTGCAGGCAATACTTATACACAGTTATCACAGATCATTGATGAAGCAGAGCGGGCATTTAACAAAAACATTATGGT
>JAEYPZ010000053.1:0-4443 GCA_023410275.1 Bacillota bacterium | reverse complement strand
TTTTCCTGGGATGCGCCATTGTTCTCCAGAAGCTTCTTCATCTGGTATTTATCGATAGTAAAGGGTGCTGGTTCATCTTTTGTCTCTTCCAGCATCTCATTGATGGTTTCATGAATGTTTTTTACTGTCTCAAAATCACAGTTTTCTCCCAGAGTCTCCTCAATGATGGTCTGGAAGGTCTCCTTCTGGCTCTTTGCTGTCATTGGAATCACGCAGCCTAAGAGTTCGTCGATCATTCGTTCCGGCAGCAGTTCCGGATTCTTGGAATAATAGACAAGTCCATGAATATCCGTATTACGGTCTGTAAATGCAGGAAATAAAAATCCGGTCTCCGGAGCTTCCACGATCCAGTCTCTGTTTCTGTTCTCGATCACATTGGCCTGAGAGTTGTAACAAAGACCTGCCTTTGACAGCTTTACCGGACAGATGGTGCACTGGATAAATTCATAGACAAAATCTGAGGCATCGTACATCTCCAGTCCATCGGAGGATCTTGCAGGTATATCATAGGCACAGTGAATCAGGATTATGTAATAGTTCTCGCCGTAATCATAGCTTGCGATCACCTTATCGTAAAATTCTTCAATCAGACCGTCATCCTTTAACTGGCTGTCCCTTAGTTTTAAGAGAAAATTCTGTGTTCCTCCCTCTTCCTCTGTATGAAGAGGAAATTCCATGTTAACCAGATTTTTTCCCAATGTGCCGGAAAGGGCGCTTTTAAAAATGGTAAAATATTTAAATGCCTCCTCTTCCGGAAGAGAGAGAAAGGCCTCCTTTAATTCTGTCCGTTTGTTCTTTTCTGCATCTACATAACAGCCGCAGATCCGGCTGATGGCGCAGTTGGCCGGGGTAAATAGCTTTTTTAATTCGCTTGCTTCTTTCTTGTTCATGAAAGGTACTCTCCTGTCTTAACGCTGTGTGTTCCTTGGATATGACCAAAAAGCCCACGGACCAAAGGTCTGTGAGCTTTTTAATTCTATTTATTTCTCTGCTTTCCACAATCCGTGAAGATTGCAGTACTCATAGGCTGCCAGAACCTCGTCGCCTTCACACATCATGAATTTAGCAACTGGTTTGTCACCAGGATTTAAGATCTTTCTCTGGTTGCCCATCTTTGTCTCTAATACAATCCAGCCAATGAAATGTTCAGGCAGCATGGGATGCTCTACAGAACCAACCGTAACCGTAACGCTCTGGCCATCGATTTCGATCACCGGTACATGTTTCTCAGTGGCTGCATCTGTGGTATTGGCTTTCAACTCCTGCATGTTATCTCCGCAACAGGTAATTGTGCCGCCTTTTTCTTCTACAACCGCTACAATATTTCCGCAATGATTACACTTTAAAAACTTCATGTGAATACCCTCCTTTTTCTTCTGACTGCTGTGAAATTGCATGGTAATTATACCATAAATCCCACAATCTTACAACATAATCCTCCTCTATCCAATTGACCAGTTCTGGCTCTGATTCTGCAAGTCCGTCATGTGACGATAGATTCCGCCTTTCTTATATAGAACCTCCGGGCTCCCCTCTTCTGCCACTTTTCCGTCTTTTAATACCACGATTTTATCTGCCTGGGCAACCGTTCTCATCCGGTGGGCGATAATAAGAACGGTCTTATTGCGAATCAGGTTTGATATGGCACTTTGTATGAGTGACTCATTCTCCACATCGAGGGAGGCCGTGGCTTCATCAAGTATAATAACTGGTGCATCTTTTAATAACGCTCGTGCTATGGACAAACGCTGTCTTTCTCCACCAGAAAGTGCTGACCCGTTTTCACCGATCCTGGTCTGAAAACCTTCCGGCAGCCGGTGGATAAAATCCATGCACTGAGCCGCTTTCGCTGCTTCCATCACTTCTTTGTCAGTTGCATCCTTTCTGCCGATGCGGATATTTTCCATAACTGTATTGTTAAAAAGCATCACATCCTGAAACACCACAGAGATATGCTTTAAGAGATATTCCGGATCAATGCCCTTTGCATCCATTCCCCCGATGGTAACCCTTCCTTTTTCCACATCCCAGAAACGGGCTGCCAGTCTGGCGGCCGTACTTTTGCCGCCGCCGGAAGGGCCAACCAGAGCGGTAACCTGCCCCTGTCTGGCGCAAAAAGAGATGTCCTCCAGTACAGTTTCATTCTGATGATAGGAAAATCCCACATGATCATACACGATATCATATCCGCTCAGTTTCCTGATTTCTTCCCCTTCCTGTACTGGTTCCTCTTCAATGGCTCTCATACGTTCCACCTGCAACAGGGTTGAATAGACAGCCGATAAATTATTTAAGCATCCGGTCAGGGGACCGTAGATACGGGTAGCCGCAACCATGAACATAAGAAATACCATAAGATCCAGCTTTCTCTCTGTCATGAGAAATGCACCTGTAAGAACCGTAGTTGCCATACCAAGGCGTAATACCATCTGGGATGCGGTCACAAAGCTGCCATTTAATACTTCCATGCGGACAGTTCCTTTTTCCACCGCAATGATTTTTGAATCCAGATCCTTTAAATAAGTCTCCCGCTGGTTATTGGCTTTTATATCCTGAATATTTTCAATACATTCCTGAATTCCATCGGAAGCTGCCAGCTTCTTGGTCTTTTCCTTCCGCTCCATCCGGTCAATGAGAGGTCTGGTTCCCGCCGAAAGCATAAATGCTGCAGGAATCACCCAAAGAAGTGCCAGTGCCATTTTCACATCCAGGAAAAACATTCCCAGACCCACTAAGGCAGTGGAAACCAGGGCACCGATCAGTTCCGGTATAAAGTGGGAAAATGCAGTCTCCATCCAGGCGCAGTCCCCCATTATGGTAGTGGTTAAATCTGCCAGATCCCTTTTTCCAAAGAAAGACAGAGGAATCTTTCTTAATTTTTCTGCCAGCCGAATGCGCAAATTGGCGCTTTCCTGATACGAAGCAAGAAAGGTTCTATTATACTGTAAATATTGAAGGATAAAAATAAGAATCAGAAAGAGAATGCTAAGCCCGATAAATCCAAAAAGTCCTATCTGTACTCCCTTTCCTCCTGTTACAGGAGTCAGCAGTTTTTCAAGAAAAAGAATCAAAAGTCCCATGGGAAAAATAAGTCCTAAATTTGCCGCTGCACAGGCAAATACTGCCTTTGTCAGATCTCTCCCTCCCTGTTCGCTAAGAGCAAACCGTCTCTGTAAATACTTACTCATGTTTTTCACCTACTTTCCATGAAACTGAGGTCTGATAGTCCTTCCACATAGCAGCGTACAGCCCCTGCTTTTGAATCAGTTCCTCATGACTTCCTTCCTCCTCTATTTGACCCTGATTCATCACTAAAATCCGGTCTGCTCCACGGACAGTGGAAAGGCGGTGGGCAATCATTAAGACTGTTTTTCCTTTCACCAGGGTTTCAAATGCCTTCTGAATCTGATATTCATTGTCAGGGTCAGCAAATGCCGTGGCTTCATCAAGAAGAACAATGGGGGCATCTTTTAACACCGCTCTCGCTATGGCGATTCTCTGGCATTCTCCACCTGATAAGTAAACGCCTTTGGTGCCCACCACAGTCTCATACCCATCCGGGAATTTATCAATGATGTCCTGGCAGCAGGCTGCTTTTACCGCCTGTTCCACTTCTTTTTTTGTTGCCTGAGGCCTTGCAGCCCGGATATTATTGAGAATGGTATCTTTAAAAAGATGGCTGTCCTGGAAAACAAAGCTGATCTTCTCCATGAGTTTTTCCGTATTCATTTCCCTGATATCAACTCCACCCACGCAGATACTTCCGCTGTCAACGTCATAAAACCGGGGAATGAGACTTGCCGCTGTGGTCTTTCCTCCGCCTGAAGGTCCCACAATTGCCACAGTGGCGCCATGAGGTATTTGAAAAGATACATTTTGCAAAGCGGCTTCCTTTCCTTTTTCATAGGAAAAGGTAACATTTTTAAATTCTACAGATGAATCTTTTGGAATTCCCCCATGTTCTGGTTCTTTTAAAGGCGGTTCTTCTATTATAAGCATCATCCGATTTAATGCATCTTTCGCTTTTAACGTATTCTCACTGGTCCACATGATTTTATCCATCATGGTAACGCAGACAGGTGTAAATAAAACATAAAACACAATATCCAGAACCACCTTAAGATAAGTGGTTCCATAACTTAAATCCGCTGTCAGAATAAGGCCTGCAGGAATGAGAAAAGCAAAGATGCCATTAATACTTACGGTGTAGGCACACATGGGAATCCGCAAAGAAACAGTATAGTTAACTGCCCAGTTTTTGTAACGGAGTATGGATTCATGAAAGTTTTTAAAGGAAAAAATACTCTGTTGAAATGTTTTTACAACCGGAATTCCTCTCACATACTCCACGGCCTCATTGTTCATATCCTCCAGTGCATTCTGGTACTGAGCCATGGAATTTTCCATATCTCCCATCAGCACTCTGGTTAAAACAAAAAGCCC
>JAEYPZ010000039.1:0-3245 GCA_023410275.1 Bacillota bacterium | reverse complement strand
TATTATGCCACACCCATTATTCTTACCGGTCTTTCCGTTGGGTTTGCATTTAAAACCGGACTTTTTAACATCGGTACTCCCGGCCAGTTTATTATTGGAGGCTTCGGAGCAGTTTATGTAGGTATTCTATGGACCTCACTGGGGCCGGCGCACTGGATTGTGGCTCTGGCAGCAAGTGTAATCCTTGGAGCTTTATGGGGGCTGGTACCAGGAATTTTAAAAGCGTACTACAACGTGAATGAGGTTATCGCCTCTATTATGATGAACTATATTGGTATGTATCTGGTAAACTGGATTACAAAAAGCTATAAACCCCTGTTTAACAATTTAAGGAACGAATCCAAGAATGTGGCGAATACAGCGAATATCCCCAAGATGGGTCTGGATAAGATCTTCCCGGGTTCCAGTGTAAACGGGGGAATTATTATCGCCATTCTGGTGGTAATCCTTATATGGGTTGTTTTAAATAAGACTACATTCGGATATGAGTTGAAAGCAGTAGGTTTTAACCGGGATGCCAGCAAATATGCAGGAATCAACGAAAAGAAAAGCATCATTCTTTCCATGGTAATCGCCGGTGCCATTGCAGGACTTGCAGGAGGCCTTTTATTCCTTGCAGGAACCGGAAAGCATATTGAGATTAAAGACGTACTTCCTTCCGAAGGATTTACAGGTATTTCTGTTGCACTCCTTGGTTTAAACAATCCCATCGGCGTTCTGTTCTCCGGTATCTTCATTGCATACCTGACAGCCGGCGGCTTTTACTTACAGCTGTTTGAGTTCTCAACAGAAATCATCGATATTATCGTTGCAGTTATTATCTATTTCAGCGCATTTGCCCTGATGGTAAAAATCATCATGTCAAAGTTCGTTGGACAGAAAAATGGAAAAACTGACGAAACTGGGAAAGGAGGATCGAAATCATGAGTGTCATTTATTTTATTTTTCAGCAGACCATGTATTTCATGATTCCTCTCATGATCGTTGCACTTGGAGCCATGTTTTCCGAGCGAAGCGGCATTATCAACATCGCATTGGAAGGTATTATGACCATGGGGGCGTTTACGGGAATCCTGTTTTTAAATTTTACAGGCAAAAATATGAGCGGGCAGCTTCAGCTGATTATCGCCATATTAATATCCATGGGCAGCGGAATGATCTTCTCTTTGTTCCATGCTTATGCATCCATTAACATGAAATCAAACCAGGTTATCAGCGGTACTGCACTTAATATGTTTGCTCCTGCTTTTGCAGTATTCGTTGCCCGCGTTATTCAGGGTGTTCAGCAGGTTCCATTTAACAATACCTTCCGTATCACCTCGGTACCTGTACTTGGAAGCATTCCATTTATCGGACCCCTTTTATTCCAGAACGCCTATATTACTACCTACGTGGGAATATTAATCTTTGTATTATCTGCCGTTGTGCTTTACCGTACACGATTCGGTTTAAGGCTTCGCGCATGCGGAGAGCACCCCCAGGCAGCGGATTCTGCAGGAATTAACGTATACCGCATGCAGTATGCCGGAGTATTGATCTCCGGTGCTCTGGGTGGCCTGGGTGGCCTGGTATTTGTAGTTCCTACTTCCACCAACTTTAATGCAGATGTGGCAGGTTACGGTTTCCTTGCATTGGCGGTATTAATCTTCGGTCAGTGGAAACCAGTCAATATCATGCTGTGTTCCCTCTTCTTCGGACTGATGAAAGCGGTGGCTTCCTCTTATTCCGGAATTCCATTCTTAAGTGCACTTGGAATTCCAAGTTACTTCTACAAAATGGTTCCTTATATCATTACATTAATCGTATTGATATTTACCTCAAGAAATTCCCAGGCTCCAAAAGCGGAGGGAATTCCATACGACAAAGGTCAGAGATAACCAATACGCCGCAGGACAGGATAAATCAACTGGATTTTCCGCCTGCGGCTTTTTTCTTTGTCTGATCCGGTGTCACTGAACGATTCCGGTACCATATAATACATTACTAAAATGAAAAGAGTGATGCTTTTATGTCCGACTGTAATACCTATTGTAACTCCACCTGCCATGAACATTCCTATTATTCCTGGGATGCCAGCGACTACGGGCCTTCACCTCTCATTCTTAATATCAATCATGACACATTAAGAAATCCTTCCTTTCGAACCACAAGATGGACAGGAGAACATATGCAGCTTACTTTTATGAGTATTCCTGTAGGTTATGACATAGGTACAGAAAACCACCCCAGCCAGGATCAGTATATTTGCATTGTAGATGGAGATGGTGTCATTTACATGGGCGATAGTCCATATGACCTTTTATATTCCCACCCGCTTGATAACGGCTGTGCAGTTTTAATTCCAGCCAATACCTGGCACAATGTGATCAATACAGGTGACCGCCCTCTGAAAATCTATTGTATCTATGCACCAATTGTTCATCTGCCGGAAACGGTACACTGGACCAAGCGGGACTCGGATCTGGAAAAGTGAAGGGAAAAAAATCCGGACGAAAATCTTATAAAAGATTCTCCTCCGGATTTTGTTATTAGAAATGGAACTTATCTTCGAAGTAGCTTTTAAGCTCTGCGATTGGAATTCTTACCTGATCCATGGTATCACGGTCACGAACGGTTACTGCGTGATCTTCTTCTGAATCAAAATCATAGGTAATGCAGAATGGAGTACCGATCTCATCCTGTCTTCTATAACGTTTACCAATGTTTCCTCTGTCATCAAATTCACAGTTATAGTATTTACGCAGTTCTTCAAATACTTTTTCTGCACCTTCTTTTAATTTCTTGGATAATGGAAGAACACCAATCTTAACTGGTGCGATTGCCGGATGGAAACGAAGCACGGTACGTACATCACCTTCGGCGATCTCTTCTTCATCGTAAGCTGCACAAAGGAATGCCAGGGTTACACGGTCAGCTCCCAGAGAAGGCTCGATTACATATGGAATATAACGCTCTTTCTTCTCATCATCAAAATAGGTTAAGTCCTGACCGGAAGTGTTCTGATGCTGGGTTAAGTCATAATCAGTTCTGTCTGCAATTCCCCATAATTCACCCCAGCCAAATGGGAATAAAAATTCAATATCAGAGGTTGCTTTGCTGTAGAAAGAAAGTTCTTCCTTCTCATGATCTCTGACACGCATCTCATCCTCTTTCATGCCTAAGTTCTTTAACCAGCTGACGCAGAATTCTTTCCAATATGAAAACCACTCTAAATCTGTTTCCGGCTCACAGAAAAACTCCAGCTC
>JAEYPZ010000007.1:0-179394 GCA_023410275.1 Bacillota bacterium | reverse complement strand
GTTGCATAATAAAACAAGCATTACTATTAATGTCAGTGATTTTGTCAAAGATTTTTTCTTTAAAGCATTCATGGTATATCCCCCTTATCATATTTGTTCAAAAGTTTTTTAAAAATTGAATAATTTTCTAGTTCAGTAATCTATTTTCCACAATGCAGGAACAGTAAATAATATAACTAACATAAGAGCCAAGGGTAGAAATTTCTTAATCTTTTATTCATATTTTTTACTCCTTCTTCCATTCCTTATCCTTATTTCCAATTACTTCTAATATTTTAATTATATTTCGATTTATCCATAATGATATAGATAATATTGGCATTTATTGTTGAATCTTGTTGCAATATGCAAGCCATACCATTTATTCCCTGTGAATGTTTTACATAAACCTATAATCCATATATTAGCACTTTAAGTAATATAATTTAACAAAAAGGGCCTATTTTCCTAGATAATAAAAAAATATGTAATTTACGAAAACCAAGGATTTTATAAAGAATTCTTTCGGTCACATATAGAAAGCAATATATGCTCCATGGAATTCTTGGCCTTTTAAAAGAATGGGTAGATAATGGCTGTATAGAATCTCCTAACGATTTTGGGGAAATTATTTTTGAGATTGCAGAGAAGCAGTTCAGCTAAAAAGAGAAACCCTTGGATTGCAGCTTAACCTGAATAAGCATTAATTCATACGAATTTTTACAGGCGGGATATCCGCCTGCTATTGACATGTATCAGCATGTGATGTTATATATAAAACAAGGTCTGAAAGCTTATCGCTAAGCCTTCAGACCGGGTTATTAAAATTTTTATTTATTATTATTTATTTCAATTTTTTTAACTATTTCTCCAGCAAGATTCGTTACTTTAACTTGCGTAAAACCTGCATTTCTTACATTTTCAACTGTTTTCCTGTTAATATTGGCACCATAGAGATTAACGGTAATCGGATTAAATATATCCATTATTAGTCCGATTACTTTTTTCTCACTCCTGACATGTTCTATCATAATAATTTTTCCATCCGGTTTGCATACCCTCTTTATCTCCATCAGGCCTTTAAGGGGATCTGGTACGGAACAAAATACACAAGTAGTAAATACACAATCAAATGTATTGTCTTTAAAATCCATATTTTGAACGTCCATATGAAAAAAATTTATATTCCTTTTCATTGCATAAGCTTTATCTTTTGCTTTTTCAAGCATTTTTTCACTAAAATCAATTGCTGTCATATCAATATCATCCGAATAAAAGGGAATATTTTTTCCCGTACCTACACCAACTTCCAGACATTTTCCTTTTAATGAACTTAAAACCTCAGTTCTCCATTTCTTAAATAACATAAGTTCCATCGGTTGTTCAAAGATATCGTAAACACTTGCTATTCGGTTATATCTTTTCTTTATTTTTTCATTAATATCCATGGCATTTTCTCCTTGAATACGATTTTATTTATATAAATCATTTAAAAATATTTTTACCGAATTATTTTATTTAATTACGATTTACCCTAATAATTAGTTACGAGATACCAAATTGTTCTTACCATTTAACGCCACATCAATACTATTTTTTTCTACGGGCTTTATGTTTTCCTGGTATCCTATTCTTTCATTCGGGCAGGATTTTATGCAAATACCGCATTGGATACAATTATAAGAGCTAAGCTTCGTGCCTTGGTATTCATGAGGGGCCAGTCCCATAGGACAGTTTTCTTCACATTTTCTGCATTTGGAACATTGATCCGATACACTTAAGACTTTTTTCCTGTTACTGAGGTAAGTAACTAAAGCTCCCGTACTCCCCATGGGACAGAAATGGCACCATACTCTATGATGATAGATAACAGATAGAAAAGTGCCGATAATTACTGCCTCCAATATCATCTCATAAAAGACCATTCCCATCATTGCCGGCTTACCGAAAGAAAAAAGCATTTCAAAAATAAACATGGACATCATTAAAGTAGTAAATATGATTCTAATCCATTTGGATTTAAAAAATTCCGGCGCTTTCTTATGGCTGCTTATTTTTATTAATACATTGTCAAAAAAAATACCGATAGGGCAAATGTTGCCACACCAGAATCTTCCTGTAAAAAAACCTGTTAATGAGGGTCCGAACATACAGATCAAAAAAACTAACATGATCATGGGATATTTTAAACCTATTGCCATTACCACTAGCATTACAATAGCAGCATAGTTTTTCCACCAATTCAATATTGTCGCCAAAGTTATCTACTCCTTGCATTTTGAGGATATCATGCAAAAAACTCCCACCTTAAAATAAGGCAGAAGTTTTTCCTGGTCAGCTGATCTATCCATTATTTTTCGGTAAGTTTAACACCCATTGCATAACATATCTGCCTGCAGATGTGTTACTGCCACAAATAAAAATGTTGAAAGAATCAGTATGTGGCAATCCTTTCTTTTATTATATTTTCTTTCAACTTATTACCTCCTAATATTTTATTTCTGTTGATGTCTATATCATAGTATACCCATATGAAGATTAAATGAAGATTTCAAATATTGTTCCTTTTCCCAATGAGCTTTTTACATTTATGCTGCCATTATGATCTTCAATAATCCGGTAGAGTATGGGAAGTCCTAAACCTGTCCCCTCCGATTTCGTTGTAAAGAATGGATCAAAAATCTTTTCCAGATTCTCTTCCTCAATTCCCTGGCCTGTATCCTCAAATACGATTTTAACTTTATTATCCTCGAAGCTCTGTGCCGAGATATGAATTTCTCCGCCCTCGGGCATGGCATCAACCGAATTTAAGATTAAATTAACAAAAGCCTGGATCATTTGTTCCCTGTCATAATTACCTGCCGGTATTTCAGATTTTTTATAATTGACATTTACCTTATGCTGGGAAGTATATTTGTCTGTTATGATTAATACGTCATCTATAATCTGATTAATGGAATATATACCTTTTTCATTTTTACTTGGTTTACTGAATTCCATCAGAGATTTAATTACTTTATTCGCCCGTTCTACTTCCTCATCAATAATATTTAATTCCTTAAGCTGGCTTTCATTATTTACTTCTATGCTCATGGTCTGTTCAATCATTTTGATAATAGCCAGGGGATTTCTGATTTCATGTGCTATCCCCGTTGCCAGCTGTCCGACGGAAGCAAGCTTATCATTCCGGTGCATCTGGATTTTCATTTTATTTATTTCCGTAATATCATCGATGATAATAACCAGGCCTTTGTTTCTGCTTTCTAAGCTCAATGGAAATATATCTATTTTTATATTAACTTCTTTATTTTCTTTCAGAAGCTTTCTTTCAATATTTATTTGCGGTGTGTTTTTTTCATTTGCTCTATTAATAATGTCTTCCATATCTTCACAAGAAGTAAATACATCAAGAAAATTCAGACCGATACAATCGTAAGTTACTCCTAATATTTTTTTTGCACTTTCATTCATTGAAGTAATAAAAAAATCTTTATTTATCGCCATAATACCAAGATGAATGCTTTCAAGCACCGAATTGGTATAGTTTTCAAGAATTACATATTTATTTAATTGACTGTCCATTGTTTTTACTGCAATATTTTTCTTTTCTACCAATATTCCGGTAACAATGCCGGCGGCAACAAACAGGAATACATCAAGCAATTCGTTAAACCCTTTATATTGAGGCCCGATAGATAATAATTTCTGCGGGGAATAAATGATACTGATTATAATTGCTACAGCAGTTCCGCCTTTAAAACCAAACTGTACCGAAGCCAGTATAATGGGTATGAAAAACAGGATTTTATAGATTTGATGCAAGGGTAAATCTTTCGTTTTGGTTATAAAATGCATAGTGGTGATAACTGCTATTAAAATTAGGATTATAATTTTATAAGCAAGCTTCCTTTTCATTCATTATCACCTTTTCTTAAATGTACTTCACAGTAAGGACAGTATTTCCAGTTGATGTCCAGCATTTTACCGCAATCCGGGCACTTCCTTCTCAAAGTTTCCTTACATACCGGACAGACATTATAGTTTGATTCTATCGGATTTCCGCAATTGGGACATTTCTTTCCGTTTTTCTGTTCAAAAATAGTTTTATAAGCTTCTTTGTAAATGAAAAAATAATAAATAATTAAAATAACCGCCACTAAAAATAAAAGAGTCATATTTTATTCACACTCCCGTCTTTAATTGGGTTTCCACATCTGGGACAAATCTTCCATTCATCACTTTCTATTGTTAATCCACATTTTTTACATTTTTTCTGCCCGGAAGCTGAGAATACTTTTATTGCGGTTATGACTACTATCATTGTGCTCAGGATAAAAATGATTAAGCTGATCAAATTACCATAATAAGTAATGGAATTATTGTAATAATTATAAGACTCATGCATTCCCATACCGGTATTATACCTGGTTGCCATAAAAGGCAGGCCATAATTATAGATAATAATTAAAATAAATATACTGAATAACAGATATAAAATAGTCTTTTTAAAATTCATGTTTATACCCATTGCATAACACATCTGTTCGCAGATGTGTTACTGCCACAAATAAAAAGGTTGAAAGAATCTATAAGTGGCATCCCTTTCTATTATTATATTTTCTTTCAACCTAACCTCCATGATGCCCGACCTGCCGCATCCAGAATACTCGGCGAATACCAGCAAATACTTGTCTTATGATAACCACCTGTACAAAATCCGGAAATACCTGTTTTATACAGGCGGCTATCCATGCAATTCTGTTATTAAATATAAACCAATCTGATGCTTACATCTGGGAAGCCGGCATCAGACCATACATATAAATTAAGTAACCAACAACTAAAACAACTACAACCCCTGCAACGATACCTAAAATGGTCAAGGTCTTTTTATTCATATTTTCACTCCTTTGCTATCAGTTTGTATTTATTATTTAAAGCAAGTACCGTGCCAATTACATCTGGCATAATTGACTTTTATTCTTATCATCTGGATTTTTTATATCCTTATTAATAATCCACATCATCATTCCGAGAATCCTTATAACACAAATAACAATAATAACGGCTATAGCCTGGACCGCTCTCTGGAGATTTTACGCGAACGGTATGCCCGCGGTGATATTAGTACGGAAGAGTATAATAAAATCAAAAAAAATTTAGAGAGCTAAATAATGATTTCTGCTATGCTGTTCAAACATTCGGTTGGGCAGCTTTTTAATTTCTAAAAAATGTGTACAATAATCCACACCCCATTGTTCAAATTCCAACAGTTCCAATATATTTCTTAATACTGTTCTAAAAGACTTTTCTTTTACCGGAAGACCTTATACCCAGCACTTCTCTATATTTTGCAACTGTTCTCCTGGAGATATTCATGTTCTGATTCGTAAGCAGTTCGTATATTGTCTGATCCGATAAAGGATTTAGTTTGTCCTCTTCTTTTATCAGCCGATGGATTTCCTTTTTAATGACATTGGTGGAAATATTCTCTTTCTCTGTTCCATTGTTAATTCCATTTGTAAAAAGGTCCCTCAGTCTTATGGTACCACCTGGTACACTGATAAATTTATCTTTTACAGCCCTGCTGACTGTGGATTCATGTAAATTTAATTCCACCGCAAGTTCCTTCATGTTCATTGGTTTTAAATAAGCTTCCCCTTTATCAAAATAATCCTTCTGATATTCCGTAATTTTTTCTATAATCCGGTATATCGTATTTCTTCTTTGCTCTATTCCTTTCATTAATGCCAGGGCATTATTTATTTTATCTTTCATGAAACTGACAGTCTCCTGGCTGCTATTCTTTTTCAGAATCCTCTGATAGTAAGAATTCACATTCAGCTTCGGAAGTATATCATCATTCATGATAATATAATATTCCTGTCCAACTTTTTTCAGGAAAGCCTCCGGTACAATATACTGAGTTACCTCACCGGTATAAAATCCTCTTGCCGGCTTTGGTTCCAGGGATTTAATTATATTGGCATAGTTCTGTACATTTTCCACGGTATCCCCCAGAATCTTTGCCAGCTCTTTCAGCTTATTGCCTGCCAGTAATTCCAGGTGTTTCATAATGATATCTTCTATTTTTTCATTATAATTATTGTGTTTTTTTAACTGTATCATTAAACTCTCCCTGAAATCCTTTGCCCCGATTCCCCAGGGCTGAAAATCTTTAAGAATTTCAAGTGCGTTATAAATTAAGGGATACGGCTTTGAAATGAAAAGGGCAATATCCTGAACATCCTCCGTTATAAATCCATCTTCATTAATGAATTCTATCAGGTATGCACAGATATCCAGTACTTCCTCATTCTCATTCCGCTCCAGGAGCTGCTCTTTTAGATAATCCTTTAAAGAAGCTGTCTGGGATATATAATTGAATGGGTTACTGTCATAATCATCATCCGAATCATGATAAATTATTTCGCTTCCATAATTATCATAGTTATGATCCTGTATGAATTTATCATAATAAAGGGCTTCTTCCTCTTTCTTGGTGTCTTCATAATCTGTCTCTTCATTATCAGCTGATTTATTGTAGTCAATTTCAAGCAAGGGATTTTCATCCAATTCCTTTTCGATACATTCCTGTAAATCATTGATTGGCATCTGGAGAAGCTGTAAAGACAGTTTCATATCATTCGTTAATAAAAGTTTTTGCTCCTGCTGTATGTTTTGTTTCATATTCATGTCCATTCACTCCATCCCTCCTATCGTCGATTTATAAAAAATTATATACTGCTGTTATGAAGTTTATATGTAGTTTTTATTGTCAAAATATTGCAACTCACTTTGAGTAATATAAAAAATCAGAGTTATCCGTATTTTCATTTACTAAGAGGGATAACTCTGATTTTGTTTATTGAAAATTTATAAAACCCTTATTTTACATATGGCCGCCCATCATGTCATCATCCATCATGCCGCCGCTGCCTGAACTTCCGCCCATCATGTCGTCATCCATCATTCCCATACTGCTGCCTGAACTTTGCATATTCATTCCTGAACTCATATTACCCTGCATATTCATTCCGCCATTCTTGTTATTCTGCATCATGCCGTTCATGTTATCCTGCATCATACCATTCATGTTATAGCCGCCATTCATACTATAGCTTCCATTCATACCATTCATATTATAACTGCCATTCATACCGTAAGCACCGTTCATTCCATTTTGGTTCATGTAACTCTGATTGCCGTTATAATTCTGATAGTTGGAAAACTGCCCGATACCCCAGAGAATCGCAAAACTGATAATGATCCCCGCAAAGGATACAACCGCTAGTTTTAACCAAGGATTATTATTCATATGATTTCCTCCATTTTATTATTCTTTTACTTCTGCCGCACAATAGGGGCATACCTTCCAGTTATTATCTAAGGGTTTGCCGCAAATATCACAAGCCTTCCCTGGTTGTTCACCCCGTGCGGAACCGCTTTTAAAAACTTCTATATTCTGCTGGGTAAAAATGTAATTTTTCGCCGCCATGATTAAACCAACAATCAGCGCAATTACAAACAGTACAATTAAAACCTTAATCAGGAATACTAATAATACGGAGAATGTCCCTGCTCCAAATCCATAATTTCCATTCATATACATATGCTCACCTCCATAATTTCCTGAAATATAAAAACCTAAATAATTAGACGGGAATAAAAGTTCTTTCGCCAGCCATAAAACAGCAATACCTAAAATTGAAATTATAATGAGTTTAAGGAATGAATCCTTCTTCATGCTTTACACCTCCTCTCTATTGATCTTTACATCAATAATAGAAGCAAGTTTTATGCCAATAAGGTAAATTCCAAAGGATGGCAGGCGAAATATGAATGAATTTTATTTTTAATCTCTTTTCATGGAGAAAAAAGATCATAAAATAAGCTTTCCTATGTTCTTCTCAATCGCCAGTTGTACAAATCCATACACATCATTGTAGAAAATTGAACATCTCTATTTCAGATTAAACTTCTCCATTCGGTAGATTAAGGCGTGTCTGGATAATCCCAATAACTTTGCAGCGTGAGTCTGGTTTCCATTTGCCATTATTAATGCCTGTCTTACAAAACTTTCTTCCACTTTCTCTAAATTAATTCCTTCCTCCGGTAAGATAAAATCCTCTTTTTTGCCTGAAAATGCCTCCTTTAGTATCTCCTTAGGCAATAGGGACGGTCCAATTACCGGATCAGGAGATAAAATTACCAACCGTTCAATCAGATTTTCCAATTCTCTTATATTACCTGGAAAATCATAGCTTTTTAATAAATCCAGAGTCTCCCTTTCCATAGTAAACTTTACCTTATTCACCTCTTTACAGTATTTATCTATAAAATATTCAACCAGAAGAGGAATATCCTCCTTTCTTTCCCTTAAAGGAGGTAAATAGACGGGAATCACCTTTAAACGGTATAAAAGGTCTTCTCTGAATTCTCCTTTCTCTGCCATTTTATCCAGATCCCGGTTTGTTGCCGCAATAATCCTGACATCGGATTTGATTACCTCGGATCCCCCTACCCGTTCAAATTCTTTTTCCTGGAGTACCCTTAATATCTTAACCTGAAGAGGAAGACTGAGCTCACCGATTTCGTCCAGGAATAGGGTGCCGCCCTGGGCCCTGTCAAACCTGCCGGCCTTTCTTGCGTTAGCACCCGTAAATGCTCCCTTTTCATATCCAAATAACTCGCTTTCAATCAAGGTTTCAGGAATTGCACCGCAGTTCACCGTAATAAAAGGTTTATTGTTCCTGCTGCTTTTGTTATGTATCGAAGCAGCAATCCCTTCTTTTCCGGTACCGCTCTCTCCGATAATCAACACGGATGCATTTGTATCTGCCACTTTATTTACAAGTTCAAACACTTCCCGCATCTTTTTGCTGTTGCCGATTATCTTCCCGTTAAAAATCTGTTTGGCAGTTTCTTTCAAATAATCAATCTCTTTATTCAGTTTATCTATATTCAGCGCTTTAAAGATAGAGAGCTTCAAGTCATTAATATCAAAAGGCTTTGAAACATAATCGGCCGCTCCCAGCTTCATGGCTTCTACAGCTGCGTCAGTACTGCCATGGGCGGTTATCATAATTACAGGCAGTTTGGGATTGATTGTCTTGATTCTTTTCAGCACTTCCATTCCATCCAGTTTTGGCATCCGGTAATCAAGTATTACTAAATCCGGCTCTTCATCCAGGAAAAGATGAAATGCTTCTTCTCCGTCACTGGCTTCTGACACAGAAAAATTCTCATCCCGAAGATTTTTTCCCAGAATCCACCTCATGTTCTTTTCATCATCCGCTATCAGAATTTTCATATCCTACCTCCGCATTTTTATTGTATCCGTATAAGCTCTTACTTGACAAACTTTACCCTTACATTGGTACCGACGCCTTCTTCACTATCCACCTCAATGGAAGCGGAATGATGCAGTAATATCTGTTTTGTTATGGTAAGCCCGATTCCGTTTCCCTCAACCTGATTTCTGCTTTTATCCCCACGGTATAACCGCTCGAAGATAAAGGGCAGATCCTGTTTATTTATGCCGATTCCGTTATCCTTAACACTGAGATAGATATAGTTTTTGTCTGAATCCAGACTTATGGTAATATCACCTCCGGGAGTTGTAAATTTAACAGCATTGGATAAAATATTAATAAATACCTGTCTTAATTTATCTTCATCCCCCAGTATGGTATATTTTTGTTTCGGTTTTATACGCAGGGATAAGGTAATATTTTTACGTTTTGAATGCACGGAAAAGATATCCGATAATTTCGTAATCAATTCCTCAAGATTTACACTTTTCTTATGCAGTTCCACATTGGTTTCTTCCAGTTCCTTCAAAGCATCCAGGTTATTTAAAAGCCTGCCAAAGCGTATGACTTCATCGTTTAGATTATTAAGCCTGTCCGTTGTAACCGGAAATACTCCATCTATCATAGCTTCCAGATTGTTCTGAAAAATATTTAAAGGAGTACGTATCTCATGGGAAATATCAGAAACCAGGCGTTTTCTCAGTTCATCCTGGTACTTTAATTTTTCCCCAAGTATATTGATACTTTTAATTAGATTATCTATTTCCAGTACATTACTTTTCATAATCGTCTTGGAAGTATATTTCCCCTCCGTCAGGTCAACGGAAGTTTCCGATACTGCCTTAACCGGGTTAGAAAATTGTTTAGAGAAATAAATACTGATTAAGGCGGCAAAGGCAATTGCTACCATTACACTGATTGCTATACTGCGGTTTATGGACATTTTAAAATTAATATCCTGTTCCGAAACCAGTAACGGCTCATATTGGCCGATAATCACATATCCGACAACTTTCTCCTGATAAGTAATATCAAAAGTAGCAGTCCGGTACTCATTGCCGGCATTCTTACCACTCATATTCAAAATTTCATTTGGATTCATCGCCCAGATTTCTTTTTTATCTTTGTCCAAGAGCGTCAGGCAGTAGTTGCTCATATATCCTTCATGCTGCATCTCTTTTCCTGAATCCGCTGTCCAATTTAAGTCTCTTTTATACACTTCTTCAAAATAGCTGACAATCCTTTCATTACGTTTTTCCTGATTATCAGAAATGTATTTATTAAAGGTACTGTTTACAGCCAAATTTACAAATATAGCGGAAAATAACAAAGACAGCATGGTACATGTAATTAAAATAAAAGCCAGACGTCTCCGTATGGAATGCATCAGTAGACACCCCCAAACTTATATCCGGCTTTCTTTACCGTTATGATATATTTTGGATTTCTTGAGTCTTCTTCAATTTTTTTACGGATATTTTTGATGTGGACATCAATGGTCCGGTCAGAGCCTTCATAACTGATATCAAAGACCTGTTCAATGAGCTGTTCCCGGTTAACAACACGCCCCTTATTCTTTACTATGGTATACAATATATCAAATTCATTCGGTGTCAATGAAATCTCTTTTCCTTCTAATTTAACAACTCTTTTATCATAATCTATGGTCAGCAGTCCGTCCTCGGAAGTATAGACGGAAGACTGTGCAGTTTCAAATCTGCGGAATAATGCATTCACACGGGCAGTCAGTTCCCTGGGACTGCAGGGCTTTGTCAGATATTCGTCTGCACCTGCGTTCAGCCCTTCAATTTTATCATGCAAAGTAACCTTAGCTGTCAGCATAAATATATGGACATCAGAAATTCGCCGGAGGATTTTGCAGACTTCTTCTCCCTCTATATCCGGTAGTAAAAGATCTAGTATCACTAGCTTAAAATTCATTTTCTGGAACAGCTCGATACCCTCCAGTCCCCTTGCAGTGCAATATACCTGGTATCCTTCCTTTTCCAGATATGCTTTTATTACATCTGATACCTTAATTTCATCTTCAATTACTAAAATATCATTAATCATTTTTTTCCTCTCTTAAAACAATTTTAAATATCGCCATGATACATTATTTACATAATATCCCATGGCGATATCCATTAAAAGTCTATTTATCAGCGTAAATTACATCATTGGCATGCTGCTACTGCTAGAATTATTATTATTCATATTATTACTATTATTCATGTTGTTCATACTGCTGTTATTATTCATGTTATTACTGTTGCCCATGTTATTCATGCTGCTTCCCATGTTATTCATGCTGTTACCCATATTATTCATGCTGCTGCCGGAATTACTTTGCATACTGTTCATGGAATTATTATTCATCTGGTTTTGTAATTGATAAATCTGCTGCTGGATATTATTTAATTGCTGCTGGATGGAATAGAAATCAGCACTGCCATTCATAGTACCCTGTGAATTGTAATTTGTCATTCCCTGCATACTGGACTGCCCGTACATACTTCCCTGCATATTCATAGATGCCATATTATTCTGGGCATTCATGTACCCCATCTGGTTTCCTGATTTCGGTAGAGCGGTAAGAATCGCTGCACTTATGATAATTCCTACAAACGAAAATACCGCTAATTTTATAAATCCATTATTCTTCATGGTAAGTCCTCCTATAATATCTTTATTTTTTATATTTTGAAACTTTAAATTTAAATTTCCTTTTATTTTATTCGTATTTTCTTTTATATCATCTTTCTTATTCATGATTGCATTGATTCCTGCCCAGACAGCAAATCCGGATCCCAGGAAAAGAACCACTAATAAGAGGAATGTATATAACTTTCCAATGGAACCTAAGATGTCCATAAAAATCCTCCATCCAGTCCTTTATTTAATCCATACAATAGCTAATATTATAGTTCCGCAGATAAGAAGCGGCAGCAGGGTAAAAATAATTATGGTAGTTACGATTCCCATCATCCGTATTGCAGAGGTTTCGTCTTCATGATGCTGACTGGCATTCGATGTGCCTTGTACCGCTGTTCCGGAATCCTGGCTGCCCGTTTCTGAATCTGAGGAATTAACCAGATCATAGATCGTAATATTCTCAAGATGCATACTGGCCATATTGGCCATACTTTCATCCATCATGGACGCTTTTTTCTCCTGAGGGGACATATACAGGGAAATTAAGGTTATGACTGTAAAACCTAAGAATATTACTGCTAATCTCCAAAAATTCAGTTTCTTTTTGTCAAACATGTTTATCCTCACTATTTCTTTTTCTTAAGAGAAACCCGGCAATAATACTAAGCACCACTGCAAGGGGGAATCCAGCAAAAGACCATATCAGGATTGTCTTAATCAAACCGTTTCCTTCTATCCCCATCATGATGCCCATAACTGATTTTTCCATAGCTCCCATCATTCCTGACATGTAATTCATAACTTCACTTTCGGAGGGTCCGGGTTTTAAGAATGAAATTACCGTTGCCGCTGCCAGAAAGAAGAAAAAACTTGCTAGAAACCAGACAAATATTTTAAACCATGGCTTTTGTAACATAGTTATCCTCCAGGTCTTATTTATTATCCTGCTTAACCTTACTTTTTGGCCATGTCAGAATGTGCGTTTTTTTGAAAATATGCCATATGATACTGATAAGGGATAAATAGGATATATATTCATGAATCAAAAGGGCATATGCCACTGCTTTTTGATTGAACTCCATACAGATCCAGATAAGGACACCACTTAAAATTAGAAGCAGTGTTATTATCAAGTTAAAAAGCTGGTAACCGCTTCTGCCGATAATATTCCAGGGCTGAGGCCGGCTGTCTTTCTTAATTTTCCGTATGATTTCGTGTACGATTGCTATAAATGTGATGAGTACAAAGGCTGCCGCACTGAATCTGTGCACCGTATCCGCCATGGTAAAGTTGAAATTTAAAATCCATCCAAATTTTGCACTTATCATGGCAAAACCGCTGATGGCAAGTAAGGCCCATACGATTGCATATAACCAATGCATCACCATGTCAAATCTCACATTTTTCATAAATGTACCTCATTCCTTTACACTGTTGTATTATCAAAAGCTTTATCACTGCCGCAATACGGACAGCATTTCCAATCATTCTTTAATTTCCCTTTGCATTCGGGACAGTCTTTTGTTATAGCATCAGGTGATTCCTCTGTTTTTATGCTGTCTTTCTTTATATAGTTCTCTTTTAAATACATGACCAGCCCATAGACAAGAGCTATGATAAAAATTAAAATCAGTACTTTTATTAAAAACGTGAATAAATTAGTAAGGCTAAAGGATGTATTGAAAAATGCATAAGATGAACTGGTTCTCATCATTTCACTGCCGTTTCCCGTAGCCGTAATCCCTTTTAAAAAGGAAAAAGCAAAAATCAAAATTACTACCACGCAGATTATAATAAGAGCATTCCGGATGATAGGATCTTTTTTTATCCATGCAAAACGGTTATCCTGCCCATTACCGGTTTGTTTTGTAATAGTACGGAAAATCCATACCAGCACTCCTGCTAACAAACCTATGATAACTAATTTTGTAAGCAGACTTATTATATTTTCCAACGTATTACCAAGGGAATATCCCGCGCTCATCATGGAGCCTACTTCCATAGAGCCGCTTCCGGCTCCAAACATGATATTGAAAGCAAAACCAAAGGCTAATACTCCAATAAGAATAACGACTATCGTTTTTATTAAGGAATCTTTTTTAATTGTTTCCCACACATTTATCGCTCCTTCCTATTACTGTTTCTCCATCAAACCGGATTGTCCGTTGAAGTTTTCTGGCTGCCTGACTTAAAAAGTTTAACGATGCTTCCAAGCAGGGCAATAATGAAAATAACAACGAATGCAATTAATACAGTAGTTATAATATTGGTTACATTAAGACCTGAAGAAGCCGGCATATTCATATTGCCTATATTATTCTGGTTCTGCTGTGACTCGTTATAGGCTTTCTGGGCTAAGGTACCAAGATCAACTGATTGGGATAACAGATTATCATTCAGCTTATTCAGATCCACTACCCCCTGGGCAATAATATAAATGCTGTCATGTAACTGAGCCATTCTCTGTGAATCATATACCAGGCCATTTGCGTCAACATAAGGATTAATATTAATTAAATCTACGGCTTCATTGATATAACTAAGAGCTTCGCTTAGTTTATTCTTGTTTTGTACCGTTTTATAATATTGATTCATGTAAAATTCAGTTTTACTGCTGGTATCCACGCCGGCCTTTTCAATCTGAACAGCAATGTCATCCTGAAGCTGGTCTAAAAGCTGCATTCCAACCGATACTTTATATAATCCGGAATGTAACTGCTGCATCTTATCTGCATCATAGGTTTGTCCCATACTCTGCATTTGTGTTGATTGTTGATTCGCAGCACTGCTGTTATAGATATTTATTGTCGTTTTATCCTGTGAATCGTTTGACGTAGCGTTATCGCCGTTCATATCACCCATAGTGTTACTGTTTGCGGACGTGCTCTTTTTTTCATCTACTGCATAAGGATCTAATGTCATTTTATCTAATGCGGATGAAATTGTTTCAGATGCCTGTGACAACGCTTCCTTATTATTCATTATCTGGTTTATCTGATTAATCCTATATGCATTTTGTGTATTTGCCTGGGAATTATTTTCTTTATTTGCAGTTTGTTCTTTTGTATCGGAACCTGCTGTATCCGTGCTTCCCGCATCCGTAGATGTCTTGTCCGATGCCATATTCATACCAGGCATACCATTTGCATTTTTAATAATGTTAAATCCCAGATAGCCAACGCCTCCTAAAATAACAATTATTAAGAAAAAAACTACCAGGCCGCTTAGAAAGCTTCCCTTTTTTTTCATTGTTAAAACCTCCTTATAATGTATTGTTCGACAATATATTATGATTTTCATATGTAGTTTATATAAAGAAAATTATTTTTTTTATTCCGGCTTGTTTGCCTGGTTATCCCAATCCGGAATATAGTTTGATTTATAATCCGAATAAATTACTTTCTGCATCATCCCTCCTGCCGCATGATGAAGCTCATGGCAGTGGTAAATCCAATTACCGGAATTGTCTGCTTTAAATGCTATCACATATTTTTCGCCGGGTTTTATTAAAAGAGTGTCTTTTATAATAGGTGCTCCGGTAAAGGGGGTATCATTTCTTGACAAAACCTGAAAGAAATGACCATGCAGATGCATCGGGTGATTCACCTGGCCTTTATTCTCATATGTGATTTTTATATAATCACCTGTTTTTACAGTGATTGGAGGAAGTTCCTGGTAGGTCTTTCCATTAATAGTGTATTTTAACGTACCGTCCTGTGAATCAGCATTTAATTCGATATTTTCTTCAATATCATACCTTTGATCCAGGGTAAATTCACCGGTTGAATAAGTTCCATATTCCATGAAATCAAAATACGGAAATTCCTTTTCACTATCCTCTTCTGCCAGTATACCGCTGCCTCCTGATACCTTTACAGGTATTTTCAATTGTTCATTATACAAATTATCATCGTGGAAATCTATTAAGAAATCTTCATCTGCATTTACCCTGAATTCAATGTCATATCTCTCACCGGGAGCAATTACAATGATCTGATCCTGAATCTCTTCTGCTCCTTTGATGTCCTGGCCATCCGAACTGACAACTTTTATAGACTGACCGGGAATATGAATCCCATGGGAACGATATCCTGCATTGACAAATCGCAATCTTACTGTATCCCCCTTTTTGACCTCAAGGGGTTCAATCAATTCACCTGATTTACCATTCACGGTATAAATGTTATACAATTCTTTCATCATCTGCTCTTCCTGCTGCTCCAGGTCTTTATTTTCCATGCCATCCATGTTTTTTGATGCAGTATCTGTACCGTTACCCATACCAGCCATATCAGAGCTTTCTGCTGACATAGACATCTCTTCTTCACCATTTTCCGCCCACTCGTCAAGAATTAAAGTATAATCTTCATCAATTCCCGTATCCTCTTTCGGTAATACGACAAGGGCTCCGTATAACCCTTTATCTACTTGTTTCGAGCTTTCCTGATGCGAATGGTACCAGTAAGTTCCGGGCACATCGGCTTTAAATTCATAGGTATAGCTCTGTCCCGGTAATATAGCATCCTGTGTAAAGCCAGGTACTCCATCCATATCCGAGGTTACCGGATAGCCATGCCAATGGATTGTTATGGGTACGTCCAACTGGTTTGTTACATTAACCTTAACATAATCGCCCTCGGTTACCCTGATTTCCGTGCCCGGGACAGTACCTCCGTAAGTCCAGACCGGCAAGATTACACCCTGTGCAATTTGAATTTGTGTTTCCTTTGCAATGAGATTAAACTCCTTGACATTTTGTTGAATTTGGGATTCTTCCGTAACTACAGTCTGTTCTTCTTTTCTTATTTCCTGGGTTTCCTCCTTGTCAGATACTGTTTCAGTTACCTCTGTTTCCTTCTGGGTTTCAGCTGCGTTCATATTTTGTAATTCCATCTTTCTATTATGATTCCAGGTTATAGCAGATAAGACTACAATAATAAATGCAAGAACTGATAAAATTCCTATTGCTTTATTCATAATTTATTCCCCCTTTCATACCATCTTCCTTCTTATAAATTTATAAGCTCCAATAGGAGCTACCCTAAGTTCGTACTTTCATACTCACTTGGATAGCCCCTGTTAAAGGCCGGTATTGGGATATATTCCTTAGTGCATACCCATACTGTTCTGGCTGTTATTCATATTGTCCATCATGCCCATTCCTGAGTTCATATCACCTTGCATGCCCATATTTCCCTGCATGCCCGTATTTCCTTGCATACCCGAACTTCCTTGCATGTTCATATTTCCTTGCATGTTCATGCCATTGCTGCCGGCATTCATTGAAACTTGCATACGATTTTGATATATGCCTTGGTTACTATTTGAACCTGAAAACTGGTTTATTCCCCAAAGTAATCCAAAACTTATTATAATACCCGCAAAGGATACAGCTGACAGTTTTAACCATGGATTTTTACTCATGAAGTTACCTCCCTTAATCCAACTTTTCTTCTGCACAGTAAGGGCAAACTTTCCAGTCATTCTCTAATGTTTTACCGCATACATTGCAGGTCTTTTTCTCTCTTGCTGCCGGAACAAAAACACTTTTAAATGCCGTTATATCCTGCGCATTGAATATAAAATTCTTTGCTACAATAACTAATCCAATAATTAAGGATAATATAAAGACAACGACCAACAGCTTAATGAAAAAAACTAACGCTACGGATACGATTCCTAATCCGCTCCCAAGACTTCCGCTTGAATACATACTATTTCCTCCTTTATAAAAAGTGTAATTATGATATAAGGTTTTTAAAATATTAATTTCAATCCCTTGCCAATATATACAGCAATAAGTATGCCAAAAAGAAATCTTTAGCGGATTCTTCATTTTTAAGCCTGAAAACCATTTTTTTAATGCCACTATGTACAAAACAATACAGCTGGCTGTAGAATATTGAACAGTCAAAAAATAGAACAATAGAAGTCACTTTAGTACTGTCCTTAAATTTACTTATAAAAAACAGACACCCGAAGGTGTCTCAGACTGTAGACAAATTAATTTTTGAATTTTGGATTATACATAAATAGAATATTTATACAGATTAAATTGGAATTTGCCGTTTACAATTCTGCTACTAACTTCAATGCCAATGGTCTTTTAGTTAAGAATTCAACGTTTTTATCCATTGTAGATGTTGGATGTTGATATATATCTATTTCAATTTTAATTGGCTCATCTATAATGTACAAATAACCTTTTTCATTTCCATTATGTTCAATATTTCCATCGTCATCATAACCCAATGCAGATGGCTTATGTGAAAATGCTTTTGCTAGTGCTCTCCATTGAGTAATAGTACTTCCCGTTCTTAATTCTGACAATATTAAATTGGAACCATGATACCAAAAACCATCAAGATTAATCTTTATTTCCATAGTTTCCTCCACAAATTCTAATTTATTAAAGAATACCATAAGAAAGGATAAAAATATAGTATTAAATATACTCTAACCTTTCGTTTATTACTTTTTTATTTGGCTTTAAGTATATTTAATTATACTGTTTTTATATCGGCAACCGCCTCAAACTTAAAACGTATGGTAAAGTGTCTGGGATAACGCCAAAAGGCGTTCTTTTTTTACGCTGTTTTACCCACGCAGAGCTGGAAACATGCAATTTTATACCGCTCCTATTTTTAAAGGGGGTTTGTAAACACCTCGAACTTGGCCCGAAGTCGCAGGGTTTGGGGAAGGCACTCCCCAACAAGCAGTTTTGAGATTTTACCGCAGGGAAAAATCTCAAAACGTGCTGGTGTATAGACACCATCCCTGCTTGCCGATTTGTGACAATATGGTCAATCCCTATAAACACGCGCTAAAGTAAGTATATAAAATTTTAAAATTTTAACAAGCTATTGACCCTCTCGTTACGTCATAGTGTATAGTAATAGCATATAGAAATAAAAGAAATGGAGTTAATAATATGGAAATCAGAAATATTCGTTCAGATGAAATCTACAAAAAAATCATAGCCGCCCCTTTAGAAAAAAAGAACAACATTTATCGTTATGAAATGATGAAACCCTTTGAAAAAAAGTGGGCTTGTTATAATGTACCGCTCAAAGCAAAGCAAGAAAACGGTTATGATGTTGTAATGGCAAGCAATATGTTAGGTTATTTGGCTCCTAACGAAGTTGACGAAAGTCAAAAAGAAAGTGTTAATCTGCTTTCTGAGAACGCATTTTGGAAAAGCTGTCAAGCCTCCATAGAAGATGCTCTTGGGCGTTTTGTGAATGCAGGTATTGAACTACCGGTACAAAACTATTTATATACTATTCTCCTTGCTGATCCACAGAGTCCATATACCATACTTAGCGATGGTTACTCAGGTGACGGCGGTATACCTGGTTATATCTTTGGCGCAATTACACCTAACGCTTATACAATTGGTCGCATACCCGCAGCCCTCACTCATGAGTGTAATCATAATGTACGATTTCAATTTGAAAAATGGCGTGATGACATTTCTTTAGCGGGTATGATGGTCACAGAGGGTTTGGCAGAAAACTATGCAACTTTCATCTATGGAGAGGAAAAACTTGGCCCTTGGGTTAGTAAGATTGATATGGACACATTAGACAATTATGTAAAACCTCTAGTCAAAGATGCATTGGATGTAACTGGTATGGACAATTTGACCTCTTATCTTTATGGAGATGAAATTGCGAAAATGCGAGGTTATTTCCCTGTAGGTCTGCCGTTTTGTGCCGGATATGCATGTGGATATTATATGATAAAGCATTATTTAAAAAAGACAGGTAAAACCATCATTGAAGCGACGCTTACACCTACAGAAGAAATTCTTAGAGAGATTGAGGACTTTTGGGATGAATAAGGACGAATTAATGACAGTAAATGTCGTTGCCAAAATGACGGGCATAACCATTCGTACTTTGCATTATTACGATCAGATAGGATTATTGTCTCCCTCCTGTGTTTCAAGTGCAAAATACCGCTTTTACTCCCATGAGGATTTAGATAGGTTACAGCAAATTTTGTTCTTCAAGGAAGTTGGTTTTAATCTTAAAGAAATAAAAGCAATCATGTCTGCTCCTTTTTATAGCAAAGAGGAAGCTCTAAAAAAGCACATTAAAATTCTTGTGTTAAAAAGGAAGCGAATCGACGAATTAATTGAGCTTATTGATAAAGCTTTGAAGGGAGAAAGTAAAATAAACTTTTCGGTATTCAATGAAGATAAAATCATTGAATTACAGCAGCGTTATCATCAAGAGGTTTTGGAACGGTGGGAAAATACAACAGCGTATCAGCAGTACAAAAATAAATATGCTGGCATGGAAAAGAACAAGGAGTGGCAGCTATTAGACAGTGCCGCACGGGAAATTTTTAGGAAGATTTTTCAGCATATTGATGAGACCCCAGACAGTAAGAACGTTCAGGCTGTTATCCATGAGTGGAGAAGTTTTATTTCAACAAATTATTATGACTGCTCTATTGAAATGTTGCGATATTTGGGCTTGCTATATATTTCGGATGAACGTTTTTCGAGTACCATTAACAGCTATGGAGATGAACGCTTATCGGAATTTGTAAATCAAGCAATCACGATTTATTGTGACAACAATACAAGCAATGGGAACTGAATAGGAAAAAGTTACTGCCAGACGGCTTATAAAAAAAGCCGCCATTTGGCAGGCAATACGTTATGCCCAATGAAAATTCTATAGTCAAGCGGCGGTTTTGCAATCTAAAGGATTCAAAGCCGCCGCTTTGCTTTGAGTTTGAGGCGGGGGGACGTAATAAATACGTTCTTTTTTCTGTGCGGCTTTGGGATAGGAGCTTTTTATGTACTCAAAGCCGCACTGTTATGTATGGGAGAAGCCATTACTTAGTTATAATGGCTTGGCTTAGCTGACGTTCAAATCTACCGCTCCTATTTTTAAAGGGGGTTTGTAAACACCTCGAAGTTGCCCCGAAGTGATAGGGCTTGTCCCATGCGCTGTCAGTTAAAAAAGAGTACAAAAAAAACACCTATCCGAGAAATTGCTCGAATGGTGTCGAAGAAAAAATGGCCGCAATGGTCGTCCATAAATTGATATGATTTTTTGAAACTATTTAGGTAAAATTGCATGTTTCCAGCTCTGCGTGGGTAAAACAGCGTAAAAAAGAACACCTTTTGGCGTTATCCCAGACACTTTACCATACGTTTTAAGTTTAAGGCGGTTGCCGATAAGACTTCGTTTTTTCCTCTATATAAAATCAATGCATCAAGATTTGTTGTCTCGATGCCTTCGAATTTACCTATATGAAATAGAACCTAATAGGTCTTTGACGTCAAACGTTATAGATCAGTTTGTATGATTTCCTTTTCTTCAATGGCCGAATATATAGCATTACAATGATTTAAGAATGCCCAATAACGATCCCCATACGACCAGTGCCACCATTCTGTCGGATAATTTACCAATCCTACTTTTTCCATACTATCAATCAGTATTTTGCGACTTGTTTTAGCAGCATTACTAATATAATCCGAGTAAAGATAGGTTAAGTTCTCTGGCTCAATGGGGATATCATTAAATTCCGTTCCCATGTCTACTTCAATCCCGTCTTTCAACAATGTAATATCAATTGCTCCACCCGTAGGATGCCCGGCGACCTCCACTGGTGCCACATATTGACAAGTTAATTTATAAATTTCATCATCGTTTTTTAACGGATATTCTGTTTTATAATCATTAAATGCTTCTTCAAAGGATTTCCGTTGCCGTGAAAGGGGTCTGTACGCTTCTTTAATTAAAAATTGATATCCGCCCGGCAAATTATCAGCAGCCTCTTTTAATTTGATAATAATTGTTTCTCGTGCATAGCAGAATAAATTGGATTTGCTCGATATTTGACTTCGAGTTTCATCGATCAATATATTTTTATGCACATTTCTAAGTGCTATTATTTTCTCTTTATTATCAATGCAAGTAACTCTAGCAATTCTTTTATCATTTAAAAGTATCATTGTTTTCTCTTTATTCCATCACTTTCTTAGTTTAATTTAACACGGCACATTGTTTCACACAATTTGACAACACATTCTGTATGCCTCCTATAAGAAAACATACCTTTTTTGCCCTTGATTTACCAAGTGTCCCGTCCCTAAAAATTATAATTAAAGCCACAAGCTTTCATGCCTGCGGCTTATTGTTTAAGTGGAGATAGTGGGATTCGAACCCATGACCTCTTGCATGCCATGCAAGCGCTCTCCCAACTGAGCTATACCCCCATAAATTGAAAGGATTATTTGTTAAAACTTTCATAATAGTAAGTCACTGATTGTTCTAAATATATCATAAATTAATTCTATTTTCAAGTTATTTTTAATAATTACAGCAGCTTAGTATTTTATTAATCAGAGGAGCCCTCAGAATTCCGCTATTTACTGCTATACACCTTTATATCTGCTCTTTTAAGTGTCAGGGTATCCCAGCCGGAATCCGCTATTATTTGTAAATTTAGTGAATATACCTTATTCAAATCCTGCCCGGGTGAATCCTTTGTACCTTGCTGAAAGAGATGGATGTCATAATTTCCGCTAAAGTCTTTCGGATAACCACCTCCGAGAAGCACTTGTCCATCCAGCGTATAGCTTTTAAGTCTGACCTTCTTTACCTCTTCTGTCAGGTTCCCATTTCTATCTCTTGCATTTTTGTATTCCAAAGAAAAGGAGTCGTAGTACATATTTCCCTTTTTCACTTCCGTATAGGTCGCCCGCCATTTTTCATTTTCTCCATAGAAGATAAAGCTATTTCTGCAGTTTATTTCTCTATAATATAATACCGAAAGTATAATAGCTATTGTCAAGGTTATCCCAGTCGCTACTTTCCATTTCATCCTATCACCTGTTATATGGACGAACATTTATTAAACAGAAAAATGTTTTCCAATTTTGTTCATCTTAAAATTTATGTAATACTCCATAATTATACAGTATTTTATTGTATATGGCAATATTCATTAGCTTTGATCAATAATACATTTGATTAATATTCTATCTTTGTCAAAAAAAATCATCCCAATCCCAGCCTCTCCCACATATATTAAAATAAACTTCTGGAGGTATGTTATGCCGGGCGGTTGGAATTATCAAACCTATCTGACTCCTTATGATACCTACCTTTTTTACCGAACAATGAATAGTGAAGACAACTATTTTTACATTCCTCTGGCCGTAGCCACTCAGGTTGTAAGCGGCATGAACTACCGCTTTTTAGCAATCGCAGAGCCAAAGGATACCAACGGTACTCCCTTTTTTTCTCTGATAGAAATCTATAAACCTCTTAATGGAGAGGCACAGATCACAAATATCACAGCCATTGATAAAAATTTATAAGGTATAATGAACCCCCTTGTCTTTCCATCTGACAGTCAGCAGGGATAAAGGCAAGGGGGGGATTACTGTTTTAATGTCTTAACATTTATTCATTAGTACTTCTATAGCGAATCATTCCCCTTCTGAAAAAGCTTCCAGCTGTCTGCTGTGCTTTTCAAAGAAATCCTCCTTGGGCTCCAGAAATTTAAGCCTGTGGCTTTCTTTATCTGAAACCAGTTCATTCAGGGGAAGAAAGGCATATTCCCAATTCCAAAGCTTATTGCCAACTGCAAGGTATTCCCTGATTTTCTCACAGCCGGTTGGAGCAATGGGATGCAGCAGCAGCACTCCGGTACGTACCCCATGAAGGGAATCAGCAAGTACCTGCTTTCTCAGGGTGTCGTTATCCGTTGTTTCCGCCGTTCTCATGTTGTTTACCCAGTACTTATTCATAAAGCGGATATAGGAATCCAGTACATAGGTAAGGCTGTGGAATTCATGGTTATACATATGCCTTTCATAGATAAGGATTGCCTCCTCCGATTCCTTTCTCACCTCTTCACTGATTTCATTATCCGGAAGCTTGGAATCATAATATTTCTGGGCGGTGTAGAAGCAGGAACGCACCAGCCTGTTAAATACATTGGTTAAGAGATTTCCTTCCTTTAACACCGGGTCAACTCCCTCCCTTTCCTCCTGGGGCAGATATACCTGGGGCTTAAAGCTCACACTTTTGGATGCCAGGCCCAAGCTCAAGAAGTGGATACGAAGCTGCTCCGGCGTATAATAATCAAGGAGCTCCCTGGCCATAGGCGGCTTTATGGCACTGCTGCTGCCGGCCTTTTTATCCATGAACAGGATGTGCCTGTTAGCAATAAGCTGAGGAGCGACAAATTTATCCATGTCGGCTTTTTCACCATATTCCAGCTTAAGTGCTGAAAACAATGCCATTTCTGCATTTCCATAGAAATAGATATTGTCCTCACCGATAAACTGATATACCTTAGCCTCTTCCTTCTCCCACCAGTTCCTCCATTCCTCCTGGTCCTTTCCCTGCATCTCAAGGTAAGTTCTTGTAAAGGAAATAGGCGCCCATAAGGATTCCGGCCATACCCAGAAGGTCAGATCCTTCATATCTTCCTTATCCGGTACCGGAACACCCCATTCAATATTGCCGGAAAGGCGGAATGGTACTAAGGTTTTTCCGGTACGAAAGCGTATTCCCTTCTCATTCAGAGCCTCTCTTGCCTTATCCCTGTCAGTTAAATTCTTCATTATATAGGTTACAGAAGCCTTGTTCTCCTCTTTTAAAAGCTCGTGCTCGGGAAAAAGCCTGTTTAATTCCTCTTCTGTGGTTCCTGTTCTCTCCAATTCGCTCTTCTTTAAATAAATGCAGGGGGACTTTAGGAATTCTTCAATGGTCTTTAGAATATATTTCCTCGTATTTCCCGTTCTTTCCTTTGCCACATAGTGAATCAGCCACTCTGCACATTCCTCCAGCTTAAAATACCAGTTGGCAACCTCTCTTACTTCCGGTGTTTTGCCGGACAATGTGCTCTTGGGGTTCAGGAGTTCACTTGGCATATACTGGTGTCCAAGAGAGCATTCATCGGCATAAGCCTTTTCCGATGCACAGCCTTCAATGGGACAGTTTCCCACGACCTGCCTTCCATTTAAGAATACCCCAAAGTCCGGGTCAAAAAACTGAGGCGTGGACAACTTTTCCAAAAAACCGTTTTGATACAGGGTATCGAAAATTTCCCTTGATACCTCCTTGTGAATCTCCCCGGCTCTGTCCAGGGCTGATGCTGCATAAAGGTTCAGGCTGATTTCATAAGCAGCCAGGGTATCCTTCTGGTGGTTATGATTTTTCCTTACATAATCCTTGATTGTATCCTCATAACCGGCCCCCTTTTCCTCCTTTAGCTTACGGTAGCTTTCTAATATGGGTGAACCGTAGCAGTCTGTGCCGGATACAAAGATAACATTTTCTTCTCCAATCCGATCCCGTAAAAATCTTGCAAAGGTATCCGCATGAACGAATACACCTCCAATATGTCCAAAATGCAGTTCCTTATTCCCATAGGGCATTCCAGCCGTTATGACTGCTCTTTTCGGAAATTCCGGCCTGCTTTTTTCCTTTTCCATCATAAATATTACTCCTTTTCTTTCATAGTATTTACTTCTAATTAATTTCCTATTTTAGATTATCATTTTGTCCTTCTAATTAATTTCCTATTTCAGATTGTCATTTTGTCCTTCTAATTAATTTCCTGTTTCAGATTATCATTTTATCCTTCTATTTCTTTTATTTCAGATTAACCATTTCTATTCTTCTATTTCTTTTTTCAAATTTTTGATTTCTGCTTTCTATCTTACCCGTTATTCGCATCATTTTTCTGTTTATTTACCTGATCCTTTAATTTCGATTTATCTTTGTATTTTCTGTTCCTCCACCGAGAATTTAACTATCCGCTGCTCTGCTCATGTACAAGCCAACAGAATCCTAAACCCGGCCTTTTATCTGTCCTTAAAAAAGGGTATAAAAAAACACCTCCTGCAATAATGATTACAGGGGCGAATCTATCGCGGTACCACCCTATTTTATTAATATGTCACCATATTAACCTCTTTAAGTACGATCATACTCTAGTCCTGTAACGGGAACCCACGTCATAGCATCACGGTTTAGATAAACCGATCCGTATGCAGCTCCGAGGCTTGTTTCATCTTTCTTCCATTGCTCCTTTCCACCATACGGAGCTCTCTGCAAATTTCCGATAGAATACTTCCCTCTTCATAGCCTTTCCTTATTTCTCTTAGTATATTCAGAAATTCCTTTCTTGTCAAGGATTTATATAAATGTCGATTTATCCCACTATTTGTCCGTAAGACCTGCCTTTCATTAACGAACTTTTTTGTAAAACTACCATATATTGAAAACATCTAAAACAAATTTACATCCTGGGGAGGCTCCTTCATGAAACCTAAGACTTATGATTTTGCCGTTATCGGCGGGGATTTACGGCAGGTTTATATGGCTGAGGATTTATCATCCCGCGGTTTTTCCGTTTTACTCTACGGGCTGGAAAACCTGTGCAGCAAAGCTTATATAGAACATGCCAAATCTTTGCCCCAAGCAATAGATTCCAGCAAGGTTATTCTTACACCCATTCCTTTTACGAAAAATGGCATTCAGATCCTATCTGTGGATGCCAAGTCAGATTTAACTCCGGAAATTCTCTGCACTCATCTTAAGAAAGGCCATAAGCTTTACGGCGGATGTTTTAACGAAAGCATTCGGGATTTCTGTGAAACAAACGGGATTTATTATAATGATTTTATGGAAGACGAAGAAATTACTCTGTTCAACACAATAGCAACCGCAGAGGGCACCATTGCCGAAGCAGTTATTAACAGCGGCGGTAATCTTCACGGAAGCACCTGTCTCATATTAGGCTATGGAAGATGTGCAAAGACCCTGGCAGAAAAATTAAAAGGTCTGTGCGGGCAGCTTACTGTTGCCGCCAGATCTCCTCTTGCTATTGCTCAGGCTAAAACTTCTTCCTTCGGCGCTATATCTCTTTCAGAGCTTACAGAAACAATATCTGAATATGACTACATTTTTAACACCATTCCTGCCCTGGTACTGGACAGAGAGCTTTTAGAAAATACCAAGCAGGATGTGGTTATCATTGATATTGCTTCCGCCCCCGGCGGTGTCGACTTCATTGCCGCAAGGGAGTTATCCCGTAACGCCAAGCTTTGTCTTGGTCTGCCAGGTAAATATGCACCCAAAGCAAGCGCAGCCTTTTTAACCAGATATCTATTAAGCAGTTTAGGAGAACAACCGTCCTGTCTTGTATAATTACAGTCCTTTGTTTCTCCGGAAGTGAGGTATTTATGTCATTGCACAATAAAAACATCGGAATTGCATTAACCGGTTCCTTTTGTACCTATGATAAAACCTTTGAAGAAGTTGAAAAATTATTAAGAGAAGATGCTAATGTTTATCCTATACTTTCCTTCAACGCCCAGAAAATTGATTCCCGCTTCGGTAAGGCAGAGGATTTCCATCGCAGACTGACGGAGCTTACAGGCCATACCCCCATTACTACAATAGAAGATGCGGAACCTGTGGGTCCAAAGGAAATGTTTGATATTCTGGCAATTATTCCCTGTACCGGCAATACACTTGCCAAGATGGCTGCCGGTATAACCGATACACCTGTCTTAATGGCCGCAAAAGCTCATATCCGCAACAATAAGCCTTTGGTTATCTCTATTGCTACCAATGATGCTCTTGGTAACAATTTAAAGAATATCGGAAATCTCTTAAATCAAAAAAATATCTATTTTGTTCCTTTTGGCCAGGATAGCCCTAACGGAAAACCCAAATCCATGATTGCTCATACTCATCTGCTAACCTTAACCCTGGAAAGCGCCCTGGAAGGCAAACAGCTTCAGCCCGTTGTTATCAGTCCCTTTTAAAAGCCGGGGTAATAGGGGTAATTGCTATTTATTAAAGCATTTTCCAACTATTTTATACAACTTTCCCATATAAAGAAAGCCTGGGCTGCAAGCTCCCCTGCAGCTCCAGGCTTTTCTCACTGAAAGGTTATTGAACTCTTGTAAGATACCATTTCTGGGCATCCGTATTATTATCCGTATATTGCTGTACGGCCGCACCGTCTGCAGTGGAAGCATCGGACACGTCCATCACTAATCCGGTGGCCTTTGATACCAGCTTGTAATAACCGCCGCCTACACCAACAATCCTCCACCGTTGGGCATCGTTTCCATTGTCCGTGCACTGTTGTAGCTGCAGGCCTACGGTAGCTGCCCCGTATGGAACATCAAGAGCCTTGCCGCTGTGTACTGCTGTCAGCTTATAATATCCGCCTCCCATATCATCAATGCGGAACTTCTGGTTGTTGCCATTGACATTGGTCCACTGGTGCATCTTTGCTCCGTCGTCATAGGAAACTTCTTTGACATCCAGTACTTTCCCGCTGCACTTGGCTGTCAGTGTATAGATTCCCCCACTGACAATAGCCGGTGTGGTTGTCTCTGCTTTATATACTCTGACATAATCTACAAGCATCTGTGCCGGGAAAGCTGTCTGACCGTTCGGGCTTCCCGGCCAATTACCGCCCACTGCCAAATTTAACAGAATGAAGAAAGGTTTTTGGAATTCTTCCGTTCCTCCTGTATTATTCTGGATGTAGAATTCATTAAACTGCACACCGTCAACGAACCATCTGATATAATTTGCATCCCATTCAATAGCATAGGTATGGAATTGGGAGAAATCAATTGAGCCTGATATCTGCCCATAATCCGCCTGCCCATTGGAATCCCAGTGAACTGTGCCGTTTACATATGAATTGTTATTAACACGCTCCATAATGTCGATTTCGCCGCATTTCGGCCAGCCGACAGAGGTAATATTATTGCCCAGCATCCAGAAAGCAGGCCATAGCCCCTGTCCGGAAGGAAGCTTAATCCTTGCTTCAATCCTGCCATAGGTAAAGCTCTTCATTCCCTGGGTCTTTATTCTTGCGGAGGTGTAGTTCATTCCCCCGTAAGCTTCTTTCCTGGCCGTTATAGCAAGATTTCCGCCGGAAACTGATACATTTTGTGACCGATTGGTATAGTATTCCAATTCATTATTCCCCCAGCCGCCACTGCCTGTCCCGGTTTCAGCCGTCCATTTGGAGGTATCCAGACTGCTTCCGTTAAACTCATCGCTCCAGACCAAAGACCAATTGGCTGCAGCCTCTGGTTTCACAGAAGGCAGCCAGGAAATAACAAGAGCCAAAACCAATAAAATACTTAATAATTTCCCTTTTCTTAACATAATTACATCTCCTTCTCATTTATTATTTCAGACCACGCCGCGCGATCATGGCCCTGAAATCCAATAATTCGGGGAAATAGGTATTTTTCAGGCTTTTTACTGATATTACCCTCCACACAAGGATTATTATACACTAATTAGAATTTTCTGTAAATGTATTCTGTTAATATATGGTATATATTTACTATATTTTGGCACTTCGATTAAAAAAAGCAGAAAGACTGATAAGTCACAATCCTTCCTTCTCATCTTTCTGCTTTTACTAATTATTTTTTATTACTATTCCCACTTTCAATGCTTTCCTGACATTTTACAGCTTTTTGCCTTTTGACGATTAACCTTTTATTGCTTTTACCGCATTATCCAGCGCCTCAATTACCTTATCACACCATTTGTCAAATTCTTTATCCTCTTTCTGGCATTCCGGATGGCTTAGTACATAATTTACTGTTTCCTTTACCTGCTGGTCAAACCGCTTGGTACAGGTAAAGCCCGGAACCAGCCTTTTGATTTTGGAATTATCAAATACGACAGAATTGGCTTTATCCCCTATGAGTGCTCCTTTAAAATCCTCTGTACTTGCGGCATCCAAAAACTCCGAGGAAACATAGCATGGCTTTAACTCAACTCCCAGTGCATCGGCAATTGCTTTATATATCTGATTCCAGGTAAGTGTCTCATCGGATGTAATCTGAACGGCCTCTCCAATTGCATGGATATTTCCCATTAAACCAATAAAGCCCTTTGCAAAGTCACTGTTATGGGTCATTGTCCAGAGAGAAGTGCCGTCACCCTGTATCAGAACCTTCTTCCCCTCCAGCATTCTCTTAACCACCTGATAGCTTCCATTTGCACCATGAACACCTAAGGGAACATTTTTCTCATCATAGGTATGGCTGGGTCTTACAATGGTTACCGGGAAGCCCTCTTCTCTGTAAAGCTTCATCAGATAATCCTCACAGGCAATCTTATTTCTGGAGTATTCCCAATAAGGGTTCGCCAAGGGAGTTCCCTCGGTTATACGGAAATCCGATAAGGGTTTCTGGTAGGCAGATGCTGAGCTGATGAAGATAAACTGCCTTGTCTTTCCCTTAAACAAACGGAAGTCCCTCTTAAGCTGTTCCGGTACAAAAGCTATAAAATCCGCTACCACATCAAAATCAAGGTCCTTTATCAGCTCCGCTGCTTTCTCTTCCTCGCTGATATCGGCTATCAGCTCCTTTACCTGACCGCCAAAGATATTGTTCCTGCTGCCTCTGTTAAGTAAATACAAATCATGTCCATCCTCTGTCAGTTTCTTTGAGATGGCGGTACTTATGGTGCCTGTTCCTCCAATAAATAAAACTTTCATCGCTTCCTCCTTGTAAGATTAATAGTCCGAATAATTTTATCTTATAAAGCTGTACTTACTTTCCTGTTAGTATATTATCCACTCTCTTCAATTCGTTTCTTATTTTTAAGCTCTGGGGACATCTGTCTTCGCATAGACCGCAATCTTTACAGTCCGCAAATGTCTTACCGGCATTCTTCTTATAGCTTTCCATTTCATTTTTCGCATAATCCGTAAGGCCATAGACATTATGATAGGTATATAAATTAAATATTTTAGGAATATCAATGCCTGCCGGACATGGCTGGCAGTATGCACAGCCTGTACAGTAAAGCTCACTGAATTTCTTTAAATTCTCGGCTGATTCACCAAGCTGCACCCATTCCTCCTCAGTTAAGCCTTCCTTGCTGCTGGCAATGACCACATTTTTTTCTACCATATCCTCAGTTCCCATACCGGAAAGTGCACAGCTCATATAAGGATTTCCCAATACAAATTTAAAGGCCAGCTCATAGGTTGATATGGAGGGCTTGCCGGTAAGCTTCGTATAAAGATCCGTGGGAGCTGCAAGCCTGCCGCCTCCTACCGGTCCCATTGCTACTACACCAAGGCCCTTTGAAGCTGCGTATTGTATCATTTCCTCATTGCTCCGGTCCAAAAGATTGTATTGAACCAGCATGGTCTCCATGGGGATACCCCTCTCTTCGGCTTTATCAATAATGTACTTGATATGCTCTGCTTTATCATGGAAGGAAAAGGAAATATGCTTTATTAAACCTTCCTCCTTTGCTTTCTGTGCTTCTTCCAGGAGGTTAAGTCCAAGTACTCCCTTGTCGTATTCTTCTCTGCTAAGGCCCCAAAAATGGTAAAAGTCTATATAAGGGGTATCCAGCTTTTTTAAACTCTGTTCTAAAAATCTTCTGTAATCTCCCGCTTCCTTACACTTATCCACCGGTATCTTTGTGGAAACCATAACCTTGTCCCTGATTTCCTTAAGGGCTTTCCCCACCGTAATTTCACTGTTATTGTGGCAATAATAAGGAGCAGTATCAAAATAGTTCACCCCTTCTTCATGAGCCTTTAAAAGCATGGGAATGGCTTTGTCATCATCAATATACCATTTACCATCCTTTTCGTACTCTGGCAGCCTCATGCACCCAAAGCCTAAAGCTGATATCATAGAACCAGTATTACCGAATTTTCTGTAATTCATTGTAAAACCCCCTGTTTTTAATAAAATTTATCAATTATATTAAGTATACCTCATAGAGTTAACTCTAGGTCAAATGTTTTTTACTCCATTATAAATTTTATGGTTATGGTAGAGTTAAATGCTAAAGTAAATTCTACATTGCAAGACTAAAGGGGGTGCGGACGTTTTCTTGGACCTAAATTGCAAATTCATATTGAAAGAGTAAATTCTTCTCACATGAATTTAGTTCTGCACGACTTTCTGTTGTTCTGTCTTTGTCGTGGATTCTTATAGAAATAGGCGGTCGTTATGTCAAATAAATAGGTACAACCAGAAACTTCTTTCTACCACACAAAAAACAATAATCGCCAGATAAGATAAAATACTCTTAGACTGGCGATTATTATAATTATTATATGACAATTTGGTTATTAAATTATTAATTACATTATAGATATATCTGCCTCACATTTTACACCGGATACTTGATTATCTCTGTAAGTAATTCGTCCATATCAATATGGGCTGCGGCTATATATTTATCACCAGCACCATAATATACATTCAGCTGGCCCTTATAAACAAAAGCGCCTTCCGGGAAAACAACATTATTTACATCACCGAAAAGTTCATATTCTTCCCCAGACTCCAGAATCGGATAAGGTAAGCGTGCGGTAATAATAGACGGCTTTTCAAAATCAAGAAGAGCCGCTCCTCCCCGGTATACACCCTTATCATCGACTGCATGATATAACAGCAGCCATCCCTTATCGGTTTTTATCGGAGGTGCACTTCCACCAATCTTTCTCTTTTCCCAGTCATACTCACTCTTCATAATAATTGAACTATCGATTCTATCCTCGTAACCGGTCCATGCATCTTTTGATATTAATTCATCAAAGCTCTTGAAATAATCCAATTGGATATTAGGTGAAATTCGATGCATATAAGCAATTTTTCCATTTATTCTTTCAGGAAAAATAAATGCATCCTTGTCATAATCAAAATGATCGATAACACCTAGCTTATTATATTGAATGAAATCTGTTGTTTCAGCAACGGCAACTCTTGCCTTTACTCCATCATAGGCTGTATAAAAAATATAGTAACAGCCTTCAAATTCAACAATTCTTGGATCTTCACAACCTTTTACTTCCTCAGGCAGTGTAGGAAAAATCACTTTTTTATTTGAATCATATAAAATATTATTGTTTGAATCAAGCTTTGCATATCCAATCGAAGAGATATAGTTTGCACCATCTTTAATGTCGCTATTGGTGGCTCTGTACAACATATGTACGATTCCGTCCTTAAAATATACGCCGGGATTAAACCGGGCAAAACACCCTAATTGATCTTTCAGAGGTCGCATTACGATTCCTGTTTTATTAAATTGAACCATGTTAAATTCCATTGCACTTACATTTTTTTCATGTAATCTGCCAACTATTAATTGGAAGATGGGGCAGACGCGTTTCCTTTATTCTATATTTCTTCCAACTTACCAAATTCTGATGAAAGTAAAGTAAAAGAGAGGGTAAACTATAGATTCTGTTAGCTGTATAATTAACAGGAACTATTGATTATTTGCAGCATCATAATCTTCCATCCACTTAACATATTCCGCATTCATCGCCTCCGCTGCCGGAAAATAAGTATCGTTCAGATATTTTTCAAAAGTGGCAAGCTCAATTTCACCAACAATATATTGAACTTCAAGTTCAGATAATTTTGATACCAAATCCGGATTATCAGCAGCAAAAGTAGTCACCAGCGGTGCTTTAATGTTTGGAATTCTATTCGTGGTTACGGATGCCTGCATTGCATTAAAATCAGTATAGTATTTGTCCAGACGCTCTTTTGTTGTGGCATTTTCCACAACTGCGGAAGCGCCATCCTTAGCATAGGTAAATGTAAAATAGGAACTTGTAATGCTGTTTAAGGCTGCTGTCTGTTCATCGGTCCTTTCTACCATTCTGGTTTTATAGTCATAAGAATTATAGTGTTCTCCCTGCTTTCCTAATGACATTAATGCAAATCCTTCTTCTGACATCGCGTAATCAATCAGCTCTAAGCATTTATCTACATCCGCATCTGCCGATATCATCCACGCCCCCCACATAGACGGAGTTATATAGCAGTTTCTCTCCCCTTTATCATTTGCAGGAGCACCGATATAGGTAAATCTATCAATCGCATCCGGCGCATCCTTTAAGCATCCCAATACTCCGACCTGATGTGAAACGGTCATTCCAACCGTATTTGCAACTAATTTCTCTACATCTACTTTATATTCATTAGTGAAAAATTCAGGATCAAAGGATCCATCGGCATAAAGCTCACGTAAATAGGTCAAATAAGGAATGTATCCACTCTTCTTCTGCTGGATCTTATATTGTCCGTCCGTGTCTTTTACAGCATCAGTTACTCCAAAAGTGTACTTAAGCGGGAAAATATCTGCTGATGTATAAGTAAGTCCATAGGTATCTTTTTTACCGTTTTGATCAGGATCATTATAAGTAAATTGGTGTGCTACCTCTTTCAATTCCTGCAGATTAGCAGGCGCCTTTAGCCCTAAATTATCAAGCCACTGCTGATTAATAATGAATCCCCAGTAATTGTCAACATTGCATTTGGGAATCGCGTGAATTTTACCCGTTTTGGTAGATTGTATCGCAGGCCAGTAGTCTTCCGGCACAGTAGCCATAATATTAGGATAATTCTGGATTTTATCATCCAGTTCCGCTAATAACCCGTCTCCTGCCCATTGTTCATAGTTCGTATCTGCTCCTCCCCAGTTATATATGATATCCGGTAAATTACCGGCTGCCATGGCTATCTGGAGTTTTTCATTGTAATTATTGATGGGAGGTGCTTCATATTCAATATCTACATTCAGTTTATTTTCCAATTCTTTAATAATGGGATTGTCTTCAACGATGACCTCTGCATTTACTCTGTTCAGGATATGAATCTTTACAGGCTTACCTGGTTTTTCCTTCTGATTGCCCTGCTCTTTGTTCTCATCCCTTGATACGGCATCCGTTTCTTTTACCGTATCTGATTTCTGGCATCCTGTAAACATGGCTAAGGTCATTGCCATAATGCAGACTGCTGCTGTCAATTTTTTAAACCAACCCTTTTTCATAGTTAATACCTCCATAGTTTTTTTACAGCGCTGTTAAAATACACCCACCGTCTTTTAATGTTTACCCCGTTTTCTTTCACATGCCAAATTATATTTTCCCGGGCATTTAAAGTAAATGACAATGATGATGCCTCATAACAAAACAATCCGCATACAGTACACTTATGCATTATTGCTATTATTTTGCATTTCTCTAAACTGGCCGGGTGTGATTCCTTCCAGATTCTTAAAGACCTTTATAAAATAGTGGGCATAAGTGAATCCGGCGCGGTGGGCGACTTCTTCCACTGTCAACACGGTAGCAGCTAATAACTCTTTGGCCAGGGAGATTTTTTTCATATTGACATAGTCATTAAAACTATAGGAGGTTTCTTCTTTAATTAATTTTGCCAGGTAGTTCCGGTTCATATTGAACTGATAGGATATGGAGTTCAGGTTAAAATCATTTTCCGTTAAATTAGCATCGATATACTCGATTATGGCTTCATTTATGATACTCGCATTGTTTGTGTTCTTCTTGGCAATCTCAGAACAGATGGATTGGATAAAATTCAGCAAAATATCATGTATCTGGCTCCTGTTATGAATATTTTTCATATCGGAAGAGCCGGTAGTTTTAATTGAAATCGGCAGCGAGGAAATACGGGTCAGTATTTCATTCTGCAATTGGTATACGTAATTTTTTATCTGAATATCTGTTAGCAAGCCTTCATCCTCTAAGATATGTTTTAAGAATTTTCTGGTATAGAAGATACAGCCTTCCGAATTTTCAACCAGAAGATTATTGATTAACTGTTTCTCTAATTCAACGGGATAAATAATGGGCGTTTTCTTTTCCTGAAACTGCCGGTAATGAATAATATGATCTGTCATGGACAGCTTGTACTGCTGTATTTCATCACATTCCATATAGGCAATGGATAGCAGCGCAGGATCTGTTATTCCGGAACTGACAGCAATATATACCTGCTGGTAATATTTATCATTCAGCTTTTGGTAAAGCTGACGTACATAGCCATTTGTAAACTGCTCCATTGCAGAAATATTATTATAATTGACAATTACGGCAACCCGGCTGCCAAAGATGGATATGTGCTTCCACATTAAATTTCCTGCAGATACCTGTAATTCTTCCATAATTGCCGACACCGTTCTGTATATCTCCAGCTGGTTATCGTTGACATCAATTAATAAAAGGCTGTAATTATCATGTTTAAAATATTTCTCCATAATCGATGCCATTTGAAGCGGCTTATTCATTTCATGACAGGCGCCGGTTAAGAAATCCCTCATTAATTTATCGTTATAATCGGTCAGGACTTCTTTGATCGGTTTTGTCGTATAGCACATTACAATATACGCGATGATGATTGCAGCACCAAATAACAGGAGTATAACAACTAAGAAAAAGTAGTTATTAAACATTTTGTTAAAATTAAAGGAGAAAGGCACCTGCACATAAAAATAACTGTTTAGTGAGGAGGAATAGGTTACCGCATCCATAATTCCAACCTTCTCGTTCAAAACAGACCAGATATTCCGGTTCGGAAAAGCCTTGCTGATTTCTTCCTGCTTTTCCGTTATATTCTTCTTTAAGTCTCTGAAATCTTTCGAGATTATTATGGAATTATTCTCATCGTAAACATAAAGCTGAATCTCCTTATCCCCGGTATTCCGCCTCATGACATCTTTATACAGCATACCCATGTCAATATTGACACTTAACACATATCTGGCATTGGTATAATGGGGCTTTAATGGTACTATGAGGGAATACACTAATACATCTCCTTTAATTAAATGGGGCGGAACTGTGGTCAGATATTTGGATGCGGCCGCTTCCGCAACCTCCTGATCGAAAAATTTTTCTTTCGTAAAGCAATTTCCCCGCTTGGAATCAAAAAAGATTCCCTCTTCTTCCGAATATAAATAAACGGAATGTATGTATTGATTTCCCATTACGATTTGTTTTAATTCATCATATAAATCAAGATAATTGGAAATTTTCAAGTTTCGCTGCTGTACTAAATCCCCAAAATCGCTGTCATAAATTGCAAGCTTATTCATCTGCTCCGAGATCTGCTGTGTGATTAATTCAAAGGAAGAGCTGATCTGCCCGGTCAGATTTTTATTGGTCTGCTCCACCTGCTTTATATAAACCTTTCGCATAGTACTGTTAAACAGGATAACTCCTGTTATTAATATAACCAGTAAAATCCCCGTAATTAAAATAATGAAATACTTCCGTATTCTTTTTTCCATAAACATCTCCTCCAGCCCCCAATGCCGGCGCGCTGACTCTTCCGGTAATTGATACTACCTTGAGTATAAAAGTGGTTAAAATATTATTCAATAACATAAAAAAAATCCATAACACTTTTGCATAGCAGTTTTATTTCAGATTAGAGATCTTTCATTATTATGAAACCGCTGCCTGTACCTTAAGATTATGTTATTTGCAAGCATTATTTCTATTTACCAGACTTTTTTACCCGCCTATAATGATGACAAAATTGTAATTCAGAAAGGATGACTTATGGGTATGTTTAAAAAAACTGCAGACTCTGTTCCTATAACGAGTCAAATTTCCATAGCCTCGAAAAATCGAAGTCTATGGAATTATATTTTGAGGAAACGGTATCTTTATCTTATGTTGATACCAGCTTCCATTTATTTTTTAATATTTAATTATGCACCAATGTATGGAATCCTGATTGCCTTTAAGGATTTTAGTTTTAAGAAGGGGATTTGGGGCAGTGATTGGATCGGCTTAGAGAATTTCAGATATATGTTTCAATTGGATAATTTTTATTCGGTATTTACGAATTCCATTCTGTTAAGCTTATTAAGAATTTTATTTACCTTCCCCATACCGGTACTTTTGGCTTTACTGCTCAACGACATAAAAAGTTCAAAATACCAGAAGGTGATGCAGACTCTGTTCTACCTTCCTCATTTTGTTTCCTGGGTGGTCATTGGCGGTATTCTGATCAATTTCTTATCGCCGGTCAGCGGTATTATCAATATTCTAATACAATCCTTAGGCGGTGAGCCAATTTTCTTCCTGGCGGAGGATAAATATTTCAAACCCATTGTCATACTAACAAGTATATGGAAAGATTCCGGCTGGGGCACCATTATTTATCTTGCGGCAATTACCGGAATTTCCAGTGATTTATATGAAGCAGCGAGAATTGACGGGGCCAATAAGCTAAAATGCCTGAGATATATTACACTGCCCTGTATTAAATCTACCGTAGTAATTATGCTGATCTTAAGGCTGGGGAGCATTATGAATAATGGCTTTGAACAGATCTTTATTCTTCAGAATTCCAAGAATCTTGGCGTGTCCGAAGTATTTGAAACCTATACCTACCGCCTTGGACTCCTTGGCGGAAGATATTCCTTTGCCACAACGGTAGGCTTGTTTACTTCCGTTATCGGTATCATCTTCCTGTTAGCAAGTAACAAAATCGCAGGTAAAATGGGAGAAGAAGGAATCTGGTAAGGGAGATTCGTCTATTTAACATATCGAAAAAGAAAAGGAAGGCTTTTATTTATGAAAAAAGAAACAATACATATTAAAAAGAAACGTAATTTTGCAGTTCGGCTGAAAAACATGACTCTCATAGATATTCTATACCAGATCTTTGTTTATGTTACAGTGACCGTTTTCGCCCTTATCTGTTTATATCCCATATTATATGTATTTGCCATTTCCATTACTCCCTATGCGGAATATCTGGAAAACCCGCTTAAATTAATACCCGGTAAACTCGATTTATCAGCCTATCATAAATTGCTGCATTTACCCTTAATCTATTCCGGTTACCGGGTAACCATATTCATTACTGCAGCCGGAACCCTTTTGAATATCATATTGCTGTGCATAACAGCATATCCCCTGTCTAGAAAAGATTTAAAAGGCAGAAATGTTATCTTAGCTCTGATTACCTTTACCATGTTTTTTAACGGAGGCTTGATACCGAATTTTTATATTATCCGCAGTCTTCATTTATATGATACCATATGGGCGTTAATTCTGCCCGGATGTCTTGGAGCCTATAATCTGATCTTAATGAAGAACTTTATATCCGGTATCCCTGCCAGTCTGGAAGAGTCGGCTTATATAGACGGGGCCAACGAGTTTCAGGTGTTATGGAGAATTATTGTTCCCCTGTCCAAGCCGGCCATTGCAACCTTTGTAATATTCCATGTTGTAAGCCAGTGGAACTCCTACTTTAATGCAATCATATATACCTCAAAGCGAAGCTTATGGCCTTTAATGCTGGTTTTACGTGAAATGGTAGTGGATGACGGTATGGCACTGGTCAATCAATCCACCGCAGCGGATTCCCTGACCAATCCCTATACCTTAAAAATGGCTACCATTATTGTCTGCGTGCTTCCAATATTATGTATCTACCCTTTTATGCAGCGTTACTTTACCAAGGGATTATTAGTGGGTTCTGTAAAAGGATGATATAGCCGGATTCCATACACATAAAATACAGTATAAAAAAGAAAGGATTGCCATAAAGGAAGGAATTCAGACTTCACTTTTTGGCGATGCGGGCAGCCGCCCGTCGGGTGAATTACAATGAGTATATTGTTACCAGAACTAAAATCCAGCTCAGTAATAACACGAGTAAACGCCGGTGAACCAGTTTTAAGTGCCAAGGATATGCCATATGAGGCTGAGTGCATCTTTAATGCGGGAGCAGTAAAATACAAAAATAAGTATGTTATGGCATTCCGCAATGATTATGATTATAACGGGAAAGGCGGATTTCATAAATGCTTTATCGGATTGGCCTTCAGTGATGACGGTATAAAATGGGAAGTTAACAAGGAACCCTTTTTAACCGCGGCAGATATCCATGACCCGGATGTGACCAGAGTTTATGATCCCAGGCTGACCATAATTGAAGATTTGTGCTATCTTTGCTTTGCCGTAGATACCAGACATGGTGTCCGGGGAGGAATTGCTGTTACGAAAGACTTTAAAAGTATTGAAGTGCTGTCCTTAACTGCTCCGGATAACCGGAATATGGTTCTCTTTCCGGAAAAAATCAACGGAAAATATGTACGCTTAGAACGTCCTTTCCCCGTTTATTCAAGAGGCGGAATTGACCGCTTTGATACCTGGATTTCCTTCTCACCGGATCTTCGTTACTGGGGCGGCACAAGGCTCTTATTAGCAGTTGAGGACGTTCCCTATGCCAATGATAAAACCGGTCCGGGAGCACCTCCAATCAGGACAAAAGCCGGATGGCTTACCTTATTCCATTCCGTGGATATTGACAGGACAAGAGGGAAAAACGGCTGGGAAGAAAAATGGCAGAAACGGTATTGTGCAGGAATCATGCTGTTGGATCTGAATGATCCCACTAAAATAATCGGCTTGTACAAAAAGCCTTTAATAGCACCGGAAACCCGATATGAAACCGAGGAAGGTTACCGGACAAATGTTATATTTCCGGGAGGTATGATCTTAGAGGAAAACGGTGAGGTCAAAATTTATTACGGTGCTTCGGACACGGTGGAATGTCTGGCAATCGCTGATGTCGATGATTTAATTGCCCTTTGCCTTTCCTAGTGAAGTTAGTTCTATACTCGTACTGATATCTGTTCTGTCTGCCGGATAAATTTTAAAGCTCATTTATCCGGCAGTTTTTTATTGTATTTGTGATGCTTCTTTCCACCACGAATTTTCTTTCTCGTTCCAAATGGTAATGCACATACAACAAGCTCTCCTTCTACTCTTTGACTGACCCCATTACCATACCTGTGATAAGATATTTCTGTAAAAACGGATAAATCAGCAATAATGGTATAATTGCTACCATAATCTTGGCAGCATTCAAGTTCTTATTGGATAATTCAGCGGCATTGCCCAATGCTGCGCTGGAAGTACTTTGTCTTAGCAGTTCCTGCATGTCAACACGTAAGGATTGTATGTAGGTCATAATCGGATAATTTTTTACTTTTTGTATATAAATTAATCCGGAAAAAAAATCATTCCAGTTTCCAACTATACTAAACAGAGCAATCGTTGCAATACTGGGTTTCGCACAGGGAACCAAAATTTTTGTAAGTACCTGGATTGGTGTGGAACCGTCAATAACAGCTGCTTCCTCTAAGGATTTTGGTATTCCTAGGAAGAAGTTCATAACAAGAATTACGTTAAATATAGGTAATGCTCCAGGTAAAATAAGTGCCCATATGGAATTTAGCAATCCAAGATTTTTCACTAAAATAAAGCTGGGAATCATACCACCGTTAAATAACATGGCAAAAATCAATAAATTCATATAAACATTGCGAGCCTTAAACTCCCTTTTAGTTTTCGTAAGGGGATATGCCATTAGAACACATAGGGAAACATTTAACAACACTCCAAAGAAAACCCTTATTACGGAGATTCCAAAGGAACGCCAGAATTGATTGTCACCTATTATTTTCTTATAGGCTGCCAAAGTAAAATCAATTGGCAGTAAACCTACTTTATTGGCAGATACTGCTGCACCACTACTAAAGGATATGGCGACGATATTCCACAAGGGAAGCAAACACATTACTCCCAAAAGAAACACAATCCCATAAATTATAATATTTCGAACCTTCGATGAAAAGCTTCTGTTATCCATCCGGATATACCTCCTAAAATATCTTCCTGTCAGTAAATTTCTGTGTCAGACCATTTGCACTCAGAAGTAATATCATGCCAACCAGAGAACGCAGCAAACCAACTGCAGATCCAAAGCTGTACTGTCTTCCCACCAGACCAATCCGGTAAACATAGGTGTCCAAAACATCACCTGTTTCATACACCATAGGAGAATAAAGATTGAAAATCTGGTCAAATCCTGCACTTAAGATACTGGTAAGGCTCATTGCAGCCATCAATAGGATAATGGGCATCATACCGGGGAGGGTAACATGCCACACTCTCTTCCACCAAGAGGCACCGTCAATAGCTGCCGCTTCATGCAGGCCCGGATCAATAGCCGTAATAGCAGCAAGGTATATAACAGAGCTATAACCAAATTCCTTCCAGACATCAGTTCCCACAATAAGTCCCGGGAATATCTTATTGCTTCCCAAAAAATTAACCTTTTCCATTCCAAAGCCAGCTAAAATCTGATTAATACTGCCATCCAGATTAAACATATTGACAACTACACTGGCAAGAACTACCCAGGATAGGAAGTGAGGAAGGTATACTATTGTCTGAACTGTCTTTTTAAAGGACTTTATACGGATTTCATTCAAAAGAATAGAGAATGCAATAGCAACAATGGTTCCCAGAATAATTTTACCCAGGGCAATACCCACCGTATTTCTTACAATTTTCCAGATATCCGGCAGCTGAAACATATAGGTAAAATGCTTTAATCCTACAAACTTCGAATGAAAAAGTCCCTTTGCCGGAATAAAATCCTGAAAAGCCATAATGATTCCAATCATAGGGATATAACTAAATATAATTAAGAAAACCATTCCCGGAATCATCATTAAGTGATAGCTTCTTCCTGTAAAGCTTAATCTGCTTTTCTTTTTCATGTCTTCCTCCTGCTTCTAAGGTAAAATCATACAACCTGATTTTAAGGGGCTGTTGCAGAGCTTCCTTTTACAACAGCCCCATATGAATTTCACTATTTAATTTGGTCCTGTATTTCTTTTATAATCTGTTCTCCGCCTTGCTTGTTCCATTGTGACACAAAATCCTGGAATCCGGAATCTACAGGAGTGGCTCCTGTCACTATCTTAAGAAAAGTCTCCTCCTCCAGTTTATTCAAATTGGCCATATTGGTTTTCATAGTGTCTGTTTCCACAGGAAAAACCGGTGTGATAAAGTTAATCGTATTTGACTCCGTCAGAGATTGTATTAATCCAATTCCCTTCATACGAGAATGATATCTTGCCCAGTCCGCAGTAGCAGCATTTGCAGAATCGGCCAAATAGGCCTTTACACTTTTGATTACATTTTGGGATTCTACCGTTCTTGCGTCTTCGATCTTGATTTCGTCTTTTACGCCTTTTTCGATATCCGCATAATCGTCCAGCAAAGAGGTTGAAGAGCTCATCTCTATATTAAATGGACGCGCTGTTCCATCTACTGCATTGTTGATGTAATTTTCTACTTCCGGATACTTTGCTACTTCTTCCGGTTTATATTTCATTGTATCATAGAACAAATTGGCAATCTGTATTGCAATTTCCGGATGCTTAAAGCCTTTTCTTACAACAACACCTCCAACCACAGGGTTAATATGCTTCGTATTTACCCTGCCCTTTTCATCTTCAATGGCATAAGCCTCGAAGGTGGCATTTTTATCCAATTCACGAACATTATTCAGCAGCCAGTCCGGCATATGCCACGGTCCAAATACAATACCTATTTGTCCATTGGTAAGTAAAGATGTGATGTCATCCCACGTTCTTGTACCAAGCTGGGGATCAATGATACCTTCCTTAAACCAATCGGCCGCCAAGGAAAGTGCACTCTTCATTGGCTCTAAAGTAGAACCATATGACACCTGTCCATTGTCATTCATCCATGTTCTTGGATATGCACCAAAGGCAGATGTAATCGCATTTATAGAATTTGCGCTTGAAGGGTCATCACCGGTTAAATTGGGTGTAAATGCCATTCCTACCGGATTCTGAGCCTTTCCAGGATTTTTTTCTAAGAACTCTTTTGCAATCATCTTAAGTTCATCTAATGTTAAAATATGATTATGATCTGCGTCCACTTTAATGCCCAATTCCTGTAACCAGTCACTTCTAATCCATGCTTCTGTTGGTCCTGGATCCGGATCTGTAGCCGGAAGCATCATGATTTTACCGTCAAAAGTAATTCTGTCTAATGCTCTTCCATCAAAGGAATCAACTGCTTCCTTTAAAGTATCGCTGGCATACTTATCCCACACCTCTGTCAAATCAGCAATTAAATCATTGTCTACCATCTCTTCTAATACCGCTTGATTTCTTATTGTCATCATATCCGGTAGTTCTCCCGAGGATAATGCAAGGGAAATCTGTGTATCATAATCTGTACCATTTGCTTCAAACGCATCTTTAAGGTCAACGTTCAAAACTTCTTCTGCCCAACGAGTATATGCATTATCCTCATAAGTATCTCCATCCGGCAGTTTTGGGTTTGCAGTTGTCATTCTTCCCAAAGTAACTTCGTATTTATCCGCTTTGCTGTTTGCTGCGCTTTCTGTTCCTTCCTTCTTTGATGAATCATTCTTCTGATTACTTTGACTACTGCATGCTGCCAAGGATACTACCATACAGCCAGCTAGCAGAATGCTTAGTAACTTGCTTCTTAATCCTCTTTTTCTCATACATTTCCTCCAATTTTTTGTTTTACTGCTCCCCCGAAATGATCATTTCTTTGCATTTAAGTATAGCGGTTACCCTAAATTTGAACAATATTAATATTTTCAGATTTATTGCATTATCTTCTTCACTTATGAATTGAAGTTGAGATTTTAAACTTTCCTATGCTATACTATGGTTAATGAAGCTGCTATCGGCTCATAAAATTTCAGGAGGTAACAATGTACCATATTTTAATCGTGGATGATGAAAAGGATGAACGGAAAGTCATCCTTTTTCTGTTGAAAAAATTCAATATCAATCTTACAATGCTTTCCGCAAGTGACGGTATGGAGGCATATACCATTCTAAAAAGCCAACCAATCGATATCCTGTTTACCGATATTCAGATGCCGCTTTTGAATGGTCTGGAACTGGCTTCAAAGGCCAGAGAACTCTATCCGGACATTGAGATTATTTTCTTTAGTGGTCATGATGATTTCAATTATGCCAAAAAAGCACTTTTCCTGCACGCAGAAAATTATATATTAAAGCCTGTCAATCCCTTGGAATTAAAGGAAACCTTGGAAAAAGTCATGGAAAAATTAGAACACAGGGAAAATCCATATGCTTCCTATGAGAACAGCATAAAAGAAAAATTTTATATACAAAACCCGCCGGAAACCCCTGACTTTTCTGAAAGCGACGTGGAGGATTCCAAACTTCTTACCGATATTGAACAGGCAATTTTATTAAAGGATCCAGACAATTTAGAGGGAAGTATTACACATTTATTAGAAAAATATCAGAATGCCACCAGCATTTCCCATATTTATATCCGTTACTTATGTACCTCCATATTGCAATACTTAACAAGTTATCTTTCTTCCAATGAATTGGATTTTCATGAAATCACAGAAAAAATATATACCTTTCGAAATTTTGGTGAAATCAGGAACTGTATTGAAGAGTATCTACGAATAGTGCTGGAGCAGATGCAGCAGGATTCCCAGAACGCAAATCAACCGGTTCAGTTAGTTAAGCAATATATCCGTACCCATTACATGGAAGACTTAAGCTTAAGCTGCCTTGCAGATAAAGTGTATCTGAGTCCTCAATATTTGAGCACTATGTTTTCCCAGACTACCGGAACCAGCCTGAATCATTATATACGGAATATACGTATTGAAAAGGCCAGGGAATTGCTTTTGACCACAAACATGAAGATTTCAGATATTGGAAAAGCTATCGGGTATTCCAATATTCCTTATTTTTGCAGGATCTTTCAAGAGGAACGCGGACAGTCACCGGAAAAATACCGTTTGAACAGAGGTGGTATGGAACCATGTTAAAGAATATGAGTTATAAATATAAGATTCTTTTGATTCTGCTGCTCATAGGACTGATACCGGTTATTTTAATCGGCTCCTTTTCCTATTATTTTATGCATGAGCAGGCAATTGATAAGGAAACCTCCTCCTTAAACAAGCTATTAGAGCAGGAAATCCAGAGCATGGATAACAGACTGAACAGCTATCTCTCCTCTATTCAGATGATCGCCTGGAATAAGGGTGTCCGCTCTGTCTTATCCGGTCATTATACTGCCGTTTTCGATATGTATCTGGCATACCGGGACATTATTGATCCGATAGTAACATCAGTACCCTCCATTGATAAGACAGTAAAATCCATAACCATTTATTCTGATACATCCCTCAATCCCCACGGCAACATTTTACTCCCTCTTTGGAAAGCTAAAAAACAGGAATGGTATTCAGCAAGCAGCTCCTTCAACTCTCCAACCTTTGCCTTTTCTGCCGATTATAAAAAATTATACCTGATATATAAGATTTTTTACTATGACAGCTCCTTTACCAATCTTATCTGCTTCACCATTGATTCCCAGGCACTTCTAGGTTCCTTGGAATCCCTTTATAGTGATTCTTACGGCGTGATGTTAAAACAGGAAGATCAAGCACTGCTTTTTAGCTATGACAAGGGTAAGGGTAAGAGCCAGAACCAATTAAATATCGCAGATACTCCGGAAACAGATTCCAAAACATTCTATGAGAATTATGTAATAGAATCCCGGTCTTTGACCTCTGTTCCATGGACACTGTACCTGTACCGCCCTACCTCTGCAGTGACCGCCCCTGCAAAACAGATAGCTTTCTTTGTTATCTTAGCTGTAGTGCTTATTGCTATTATTATTGTAGGTTTCAGTCTGCTTCTTTCTGCGGCTATCTTCCGTCCCATTAAAGAGCTTTCTAATAATATGAAGCTCATTGAACAGGATAACTTAGAGATTACCGTATTTTCTGATTCCACCGATGAAATCGGAATACTGATACAGACATTTACCCACATGGTGGAACGGCTAAAATACCTTATTAATGAGGTACTACGTGGACGTATTATCCAACAGGACTATGAATTTAAGGCTCTCCAGGCTCAAATCAATCCTCACTTTTTTTACAACTCCTTATCCTTGATCAACAGTAAGGCCATTTTAGCCGGGCAGGAGGATATCAGCAGGATGGCACAGCTGCTGTCCACATTCTACCGAACCACGGTTAATAAAGGAAATAGTTTAACCACAGTAAAGGATGAGCTGAATAACATATACTCCTATATAGATATCCAGCGTATTATGCGCTCAGATTCTTTTGAAGTTGTTTACGAAATTGATAATGGGGTTTTACCTTATAAGATGCCAAATCTCCTGATCCAACCCCTTGTTGAAAATGCCATATTACATGGATTGGATTACAAGCTTACCTCTGATAAGAAGGTTTTAACTGTGTATGCTTATAGAGAAGAAGATGACCTTGTGTTCCGTGTCATGGATAACGGATGTGGTATGTCGGAAGAAAAATGCCAAAATATTTTATCCAATGAAAGTAACGGATATGGCATTAAAAATGTCCACCAAAGAGTTCAGTTATACTATGGAGAGACATATGGTTTAACATATACCAGCACTGTGGGGGTTGGAACCAGCGTCATATTACGTATAATGGCGGATGTCCCCAACTTGGCAGTCTCGTTCTGAGATACTTCCGATTGGAATTTCAAGATTGCAGCAGATTGACACTGCCTGCTGATTGTGTTATGGTTAAGGAAATGTTCTTGTAAGTACAATAACTGGAGGAATTAATCCTATGTACACGATTAAAGAAGTCTCGGACAGGACCGGCTTATCCATCTATACCCTGCGTTACTACGACAAGGAAGGGCTCCTTCCGTTAATAAAACGTACTTCTTCGGGAATCCGTAAATTTTCCGATAACGATATAGCCTGGATCGGTTTAATCTGCTGTCTTAAGAATTCCGGAATGTCTATTGATAATGTAAAAAAATTTATGAACCTCTGCCTTAAGGGGGAAGAAACTGCAGAAAACCGCAAAGAAATGCTTTTGGAGCACAAGGAGCACATTCTGCAGCAGATGAATGAACTGCAGAACAGCCTGAGCACAGTAAATTATAAAATCAATCATTACAAAGAAATAGGAATTTTCCATATAGACGGTGATAAGCAGGATGCTGTATAACAGCCGTAAATATTGCAAGGAGGCGCTCCATGCTCTCAATCCCCATAGACATTGAATCCTCTGTTCCCATGTACGAACAGATATATTCCTATATAAAAAATGAAATCAAAGACGGCAGACTCTCCGAGCATTATAAGCTTCCCTCTGCCAGAAGCCTGGCTGCCCATTTAAATATCAGCCGCAATACGGTAGATATGGCCTATTCCCAGCTGGTATCAGAGGGTTATATCGAGGCGATTCCCAAAAGCGGCTTTTATGTGGCTGCTATTTCTGCTCTGGCTTCTATTCCTCTTATGCCGGTAACCAGAAAGGAAGAAAAAAAAGAGGAGAAAAAATCCTTTCATTACGATTTTTCTCCCTTTGCTATTGATATCAACAGCTTCCCGTATAATATCTGGAGAAAGCTGTCAAAGGACTGCATGAACGAATACAACAACGAGCTTTTTCTATTAGGCGACAGCAAAGGAGACGAGGCTCTGCGCACTGCCATTGCCGGATATCTTTACAGCTCAAGGGGTGTTATCTGCTCTCCGGAGCAGATTATAGTGGGAGCAGGAACAGATTACCTTCTGCTCCTGCTCTCAAGGCTGTTCTTCTGGCAAAAGTTCGAAGCAGAAAATACCGCTCCCGCCCTTATGGCAATGGAAAACCCAACCTATAAAAGAGCTTATGAGATATTTACCGGAATGCAGTTTGAGGTATTTCCCATAGATCTGGACCAGAGTGGCATCTGTGTTGACAGCCTTTTTAAAACAAAGGCTGATATTGTCTATGTAACACCTTCCCACCAGTACCCTCTTGGTGTGGTAATGCCGGTCAAGAGAAGGCAGGAGCTTCTCTCCTGGGCTTCCTTGAAAAGAGAACGCTACATCATTGAAGACGACCATGACAGCGAATTCCGCTATAAGGGAAAGCCGATTCCTGCCCTTAAAGGTATGGATTCCCTGGGTAAGGTTATCTATCTTGGTACTTTTTCAAGAGCAATTGCTCCTGCCATCCGTGTCGGATACATGGTACTGCCCGAGGAGCTGCTAATACTATATAAAAAACACCTGGGTATGTTCTCTTCAACCGTCTCCAGAGTGGACCAGTATATCATAACCCACTTTCTGTCAGACGGATATTTTGAGCGGCACCTTAATAAAATCCGCACTCTTTATAAGAATAAACACGACCTCCTGCTTCAGACATTAAAAATCTTCCATGACAGGATTATCATAGAAGGGGAACATGCCGGCCTCCATCTGGTGGTTTATTTCAAGACCTCCCTTACGGAAAAAGAGCTGCTTGACCTGGCCGCAGGCAAAGGTATCAGGCTCTATGGCCTAAACAGGCATTATATAACACCTAATACCGGCACCCTGCCGGGAATCCTTCTTGGCTATGCCAATTTATCAGAAGAAGAAATTAAAAAGGGAACTCTTGCTTTATATGAGGTCTTAAAAGATTTCTTAACAGTGTAAAGGAAGTTTCTATAAAGGGGTATCTCATACCTCTTTCTGAAAGTACTTCCTGCCATAAGCCAAATCCTTATCCATCTGGGCTTTCAGTTCATCCAGGGAATGAAATACTTCCTCTCCCCTCATTCTCTCTAAGAAGGATACCTGAATAAACTTCCCGTAAAGATCGTTGTCATAATCAAAAAGGAAGGTTTCCACCCGTTTCTCGGGAGTCACTCCTACTGTGGGATTATGTCCGATATTGGTAATGCCGGGGTACTCCTGCCCGTCAATGTTCGTAAGGGTAATATATACTCCATCCGGCGGCAGCAGCTTCGTCTTATCCGGTAACAGATTGGTAGTGGGAAAACCTATTGTTCTGCCGATTTTTCTTCCATGGAGAACTTCTCCCCTAACGGAAAAGGGCCTGCCAAGAAGCTTTATTACCTTCTCCATGTTTCCTTCCCCAATCTGTTCTCTGATACAGGAACTGCTGATTTCTTTAGATTCACACTTGCTCCCATCGCATACCGCAGACTGGTCAGCGGTAGTAAGCTCTTTTCTTTCATACTTCTTCTTTTCTATGATTTCAAGTTCATAGCCATATACAGATGCGTATTCTTCCAGCATCTTTGTATTTCCTCTTCTATTCCTGCCAAAACAGAAATCAGAGCCCACTGCAATGTATTTTGCATCCATTTTATGAATCAGGATATCTTCAATAAATTTTTCCGGCTCCATGGACCTTGTTTCTTCCGTAAACGGAAAGGATATCATAACATCCACTCCGTATTCCTCAAGTATATACTGTTTTTCCTCTTCCGTATAGATTAATTCCATTTCTCTATCTGAAAGCAGGTTTACAGGATGATAGAGAAAGGTAAATACAACTGCATTTAATCCCTTTTTCTTTTGCTCCGTTATTTTATTCAGCAATAGCTGATGGCCTAAATGCAGCCCGTCAAACTTTCCCAGGGTAACCGCACTTTTTTCCAGATGAAAATCTGTTCTTCCTGCTATATATTCCATAATTGCTCCCATCCGTGCTTTATAAAAACATTTTATAGGGTTTTATCATCCCTTCGTCCGGACAATATTTGTAAATACCGATAAAATTGTTTTCTCCGTCATAGATTCGGACTTTATCTGTCATATCTGATAAATCCATTATTTTCTGCTCAAGTTGATCTATGTTTAAGAAGTTCCCATTATAAAGCTGCTTTTCAAATTCTTTCTTTACCGATACTTTTGTATAATCGGGAAACATATCCGGGACTTGAATAATATGTCCGCTCAGCACACCTTCTCTGAATTTCTCTTCTATCTCTTCTAATTTCAAGCTTTTGCTTAGCTCAAATTCTCCTGACCTTATTCTTGTCAGCTCTTTCATACAGCCTCCGCAAAGAAGCTTCTCACCAATATCATGGCAAAGGGTTCTGATATAGGTTCCCTTGGAACAGTCCACTACTATAACTGCCTCCTTGGTTTCCATATTTAATTCCTCCACCGTAATGCTATGTATTTCAACATTTCTGGCTTCCCTTGGAACTTCCTTTCCTTCTCTGGCTAATTCATAAAGGCGCTTTCCCTCTATCTTAAGGGCAGAGTACATGGGCGGAATCTGGGCATAGGGGCCCTGAAAAGAATGAATGGCATGAAGTATCTCTTCTTCTCCTGCCGCTACCGGTTTTTCTGCCAATACCTTACCGGTAATATCCTGGGTATCCGTAGTTGTTCCAAGAAGCAATACTGCCCGGTAAGTCTTGCTCTTATCCGTTAAGATATCACACAGCTTTGTTCCGCTGCCGAGGCAAACCGGCAGGACCCCTTCTGCATCAGGGTCAAGGGTTCCGGTATGTCCGATTTTCTTCTGCTTTAATATTCCCCGAAGTTTTGCCACAACATCGTGAGAGGTATAACCTTTTTCCTTGTATACATTAATAATTCCGTTTATCAACCAAATGCTCCTGTTCCTTAACTGTTTTTTAGCTGAAATTCAATATGAGGCGTAAGATTATTAACAACATCGTGCAAGGTACCGTGGAGTGTACAGCCTGCTGCCATGATATGTCCGCCGCCGCCGAAGTATACGGCAATCTTTCTGACATCTACCACACCGTTGGAGCGCATACTTACCTTATATTCATGAAAATCCGTTTCATAAATCAGTATGGCCACTTCTACTCCCTTCGTTATTCGAAGCTGGTCAATAATTCCGTCCAGGTCTGAGGATTCCACTTCATAAAATTCCATTGTTTTATTGCTGACTGAGGATACAATACATTTTCCGTCAAGCAGAAGAAGGCTCTCTAAAAGACATCTTCCTAACACCTGGTTCTGATGATAATCCTTCCGGTAGAAGGTCTCATCAATCATTTCCGAAAAAGGAACTCCAAGCTCAATCAGGCTTCCAGCTATCTCCATGGTCCTCTTTGTGGTGTTGCTGTGCTTAAATACGCCTGTATCATGTATGATACCCATATAGAGGGCCTTTGCAATAGCAAGGTCAATATATTTTTTATCCATAAGCTCATAAAGGACCTCACAGGTTGAGCTGGCGTCTGCCACCACATAATTTACCTGAGCAAAATTAGTATTACTGATATGGTGGTCGATATTGATGGACTTTTTTGCATTTTTAAAATATTCTTCCGCAAATCCCAGCCTGTCGGAGCTTCCGCTGTCAAGTGAAATGAAAACATCATACTCTTTCCTATTATCACTGCTTTGTAATACCCTGTCCGAATCTTCCGTTATCCGAAGCTTTTCCGGTATCTCTTCCAGATAAAAGTCAATCTGTGCCTCTTTTTTAATCCGGCTCAAATAACGGTATAGGGCCAGACAGGAACCGGCACAGTCCCCATCCGGCCTCATATGCCCGGCTATTCCAATACTTTTAACATTCCCCACTTCTTTTAATAAATCCATTCACCATACCTCCCTGCTTTTATCCATTGCCATCTATTCTGTCATAGAATCGTCACTTTCTTTGTCATCTTCCTGTAAATCTTTTGTAACTTCATTTATCAGATGGGACATATTGACACCATATTCGATAGATTGGTCTATGATAAAGATTAATTCCGGGGTATTTCTCAAATTAATTGTTTTAGCCAGCTGTCCTCTCATATAAGGAGCCGCACTGCGTAAACCGGCCAGTGTATTCTTTTGTGCCTGTTCATCACCAAGCACACTGATATATACCTTGGCATGCTTTAGATCCGGTGCCACATCTACCGCTACCACAGAGGTCATAGGCTGAATTCTCGGATCCTTTATCTCTCTGCTTATTAACTGGCTTAATTCTCTTTGAACCTCACCATTGATTCTTGTATTTTTGATACTGTTTTTCCTCATATAAACCTCTCTCTTGGATTTTGCCTCTTGAAAATATTTATAGGTCATTTCCCATGATTTTATAAATCTTTTAAGGTAGTACTAGTATTACTATTTCCTTTATTTCTTTCTCCATGCACTTTCAGCCCGGATACTTCCTTATTACATTTATAAAATCCGAATTCTTATTAAATCATGGCCCTATTTTCTTTCTTAAGGCTTGCGCCATAAGGATTCTATTCTTTCTGATCTCCCCATGGCGCAGTATTTTACCTTATTACTTTCTTGGAACTTCTTCCATAATATAAAACTCTACCTGGTCAAATTCTTTGATATCATTGAATTTTTCAAATACCAGACCGCATTCATAGCCTGCTGCTACTTCTTTCACATCATCCTTAAAGCGCTTCAAGGAAGCCAGGCTGCCTTCGTAAATCTGCACGCCTTCTCTGGATATTCTGGCAAAGCAGCCTCTTTGAATCTTACCGTCAAGGCAATAGGAACCTGCTATTATACCAAGACCGGAGGCTTTAAATACCTGCCTTACTTCCGCATGGCCAATGACTTTCTCTTCATAGACAGGCTCTAACATTCCCTTCATTGCGGATTCTACATCTTCAATTGCATTGTATATTACACGGTAAAGTCTTAAATCTACTTTTTCACTTTCAGCCTTATCCTTTGCCACATTATCCGGCCTTACATTAAAGCCTATGATAATGGCATTGGAAGCACTGGCAAGGTTAACATCGGATTCATTGATAGCACCAACACCACCATGTATAATCCTGACTGCCACTTCTTCGTTGCTTAGCTTTAACAAGCTTTGCTTCATAGCTTCTACCGAACCCTGAACATCTGCTTTAATGATGATGTTCAGTTCTTTTATATTGCCGGCTTTAATCTGAGAAAATAATCCGTCAAGGGAAAGCTTTGCTTTGGTATCCTCCAACAGCTTTTCTCTGCCCTGGGAAATATAGGTCTCTGAAATGGCCCTTGCCTCTTTTTCGGTATCCGTTGCTATAAAGATTTCTCCTGCATCGGGTACTTCATTTAACCCAAGTATCTCTACGGGAGTGGAAGGAGCCGCATCCTTTACTCTTCTTCCCTTATCATCCATCATCGCTCTTACCTTACCATAGGCAGAACCGATTGCAATGGAATCTCCGACATGAAGGGTTCCCTTCTGAACAAGAACGGTAGCAACAGGACCTCTTCCCTTATCAAGCTCTGCTTCAATTACAATACCTCTGGCATTTCTGTCCGGATTAGCCTTTAATTCTATTAACTCTGATGTCAGGATAATCATTTCAAGAAGCTGTTCAATGCCTTCCCTGGTGTGTGCAGACACGGGAACGAAAATGGTATCACCGCCCCAATCTTCTGCTACCAGCTCATATTCTGTTAATTCCTGCTTTACACGCTCAATATTGGCACTGGGCTTATCAATTTTATTGATTGCAACAATAATCTGTATACCGGCTGCTTTTGCATGGCTGATGGCCTCTATTGTCTGAGGCATTACACCATCATCTGCCGCAACTACCAGAATTGCAATATCGGTAGACTGGGCACCGCGCATTCTCATGGATGTGAAGGCTTCATGTCCGGGTGTATCCAGGAAGGTTATCTTCTCACCATTTACTTCCACTACATAAGCTCCGATGTGCTGGGTGATACCACCGGCTTCATGGGAGGTTACATTTGTCTCTCTGATAGCATCCAAAAGGGAAGTCTTACCATGGTCAACATGACCCATTACGCAGACAACAGGAGGTCTCTTTACAAGTGTGCTGGCATCCTCTTCTTCTTCCTTTAAAAGCTCTTTGATAACATCCACTTTTACTTCATGCTCTGCAATGATTTCATACTCAATGGCAATTTCTTCTGCCTCTTCAAAGGTGATTTCCTGATTAATGGAGACCATCTTGCCGGAAAGGAACAGCTTCTTTACAAGGGTAGCTGCCGGCATTTTCATCTTATCTGCCAGTTCCTTTATGGTCAGAACATCAGGGAGAATAATTGTCTTAATCTCATCTTCCTTATTTTCCAGCTGAACAGCCTTGGGCTTAATAAACTGGCCCTTCTTAGGCAGCTTGATTTCGTCATTGTTCTCGTTATGGAAATCCTTCTCATAGCTGTTCTTTGTATTTTTAGCATTTTTATTTACTCTGCTGTTTCTAACGCTTACAGAATCACTTCTTGACATTCCAATAGGTCCATCGAACTTCTTAGTGGAATCCGTTCTGTTTCCAGTACTTCTCCTTCTGTTATCATTGGTGTCATCTTTATCCTTATTCATGCCGCCAAATCTATCATAGCCTCTGTTATCTGAGGACTGGCCATTGTTACGGTTAGAAGAGTTTCCATTATAGGGACGGTAGCCATTGCCATTCCCTGCTGGCCTTCCTCCTCCTGAGTAAGGTCTTCCCTGTCCGTTTCCTGATGGCCTGTTCTGAGAATCATTGTTTCTGTTATATCCCTGGCCGCTTCCATCATTGTTCCTGTTATATCCCTGACCGGTACTTCCATAACTGTTTCTGTTATACTGCCCCTGACCGGTACCTCCATTATTGTTTCTGTTATACTGTCCCTGGCCGGTGCCTCCGTTGTTATTTCTGTTATACTGCCCCTGGCCGGTACCTCCGTTATTGTTTCTGTTATACTGTCCCTGGCCGGTACCTCCGTTATTGTTTCTGTTATACTGTCCCTGACCGGTACCTCCGTTATTGTTTCTGTTGTACTGTCCCTGATTATTATTTCCATAGGAGTTGTTTCCGTAAGAACGGTTTGCTCCACCTGCTGAATAACCTTGATTACTGCCCCCTCTGTCATTCTGAGGTCTTCCGCTGTTTCCTTGCTGGCCATATTGGCCCTGTGAACGATTTTCGCCATAAGAGCGGTTCTGATTATTCTGATTTCCCTGGCGGTAAGGTGCATTCTGCCCTTGGGCACCTTGTGCTCGAGTGAAGCCTTCTCTATCTGTCCTCTGCCCCTGATAAGGAGGTCTGTCGGATCCCTGTGTATGAGCACCCTGTCCTTGTGCATGAGCTCCTTGCGCTTGAGCTCCTTGTGCATGAGCACCCTGTGCATGAGCTCCTTGAGCTCGGGTAAAGCCTTCTCTTTCCGGTCTTTGTCCCTGGTCTTGCCTTACCCCCTGCTGATGGGGACGTCTTTCTGAGTTATCGCTGTAATTTCTCTGGTTTCCGTCCGGTCTTTGTCCCTGATTATTTCTGTTGTTAAAACCATCTCTGTCGTTTCTCTGTCCTTGATAGGAACCACGGGAACCCTGTGTACCATTATTATGCTCTGTAAAACCGGTTCTTTGTGTGTTCTGTCCACCATCCACAGAAGCTGTCTGAGATCTGTTTAACTGGTTACTCGGTGCAGTTTCCGCCTTCTTCTCTTTATTTTCCGCCGCCAATGCTGTTGCTGCTACGGAACTGCTTTTCTCAGTCTGACCTGACTGGGGAGCGAAATGCCCTTTTACCATGTTAATCTCCTTATCATCAATGCTGCTCATGTGGCTTTTGACATCCACACCTTTATCGTTTAGAAAGCCTACAATATCCTTGCTGTGTATATTAAATTCTTTTGCCAGTTCATATATTTTGATTTTTGCCATACTTACTACCTCCACTTATCATGACTCAGAGCTTTCGCCACATGAGTCATTCTTTAACATGTTCAGTTGCTTTTCTACCATATCAGCCAGACCTTTGTCTAAGAGAACCAGGGAAGCCCTGAATTCTTTTCCAATAGCATGACCGAGTTTTGTCTTATCACCAAAAAAGTAAATCGGCACTTTATAGTAAGTACACATATTGGTAAACATCTTTTTTGTATTATCCGACGCTTCGGCGGAAACCAAAACAAGCTTTGCCTTTCCTTCCTTTACGGCCTTTTCGGTCATAAATTCACCGCTTGAGAGTCTTCCAGCTTTTGCTGCTAAGCCAATATAAGAAAATACTTTTTTTTCAATATTCTGTTCTGTCGTTGTGCTATTGTTTTCATATGCCAAGTCCATTCAGCTCCTTCTTCAATTCCTCGTACACCTCCCCGGGAATATTTACTTTCAAGGACCTTTCAAGACCTTTGCTCTTCATTGCCTTTACAAAACATTCTTCCGATTTGCAAAGGTATGCGCCTCTTCCGTTCTTTTTGCCTGTAGCATCAAGCATTATAATATCCTCCGGTGTTTTTATAACACGGATCATTTCTTTTTTATTTTTCATTTCTCCGCAGCCAATGCACTGCCGCTGGGGAATTTTCTTTACTGCTGCCATTTCCTTCTACCATCCAATTTCGTCAGCCTGGGTCTCACTCTTAATATCAATCTTAAAGCCGGTTAATCTCGCAGCCAGGCGGGCATTCTGCCCTTCCTTGCCGATTGCCAGAGAAAGCTGGTAATCCGGTACAATAACACGGGCACTCTTTTCCGGCTCGTCTACGGAAACAGCCACTACCTTGGCAGGGCTTAAAGCATTCTCTATGAGAATGGCAGGGTCCTCGCTCCAGTTAATGATATCGATTTTTTCTCCCCTGAGCTCATTTACAATCGCATTTACTCTGGCTCCGTTGATACCGACACAGGCTCCCACAGGGTCAACATCCGGATTGTTGGAGTAGACCGCTATTTTGGTCCTGGAACCGGCCTCTCTTGATATGCTCTTGATTTCTACGGTTCCGTCCTTTACTTCCGCAACCTCAGCTTCAAACAGCCTCTTAACCAATTCCGGGTGAGTTCTGGAGACGGTTATCTTCGGTCCCTTGGTGGTATCCTTTACTTCCAGCACATATAATTTGATACGGTCCGTAGGTCTGAAATGTTCTCCCTTCACCTGCTCATTTTCCGTAAGGACAGCATCCACTTTTCCAAGGTTAATACTTACATTATTTCCTACATAGCGCTGTACGATACCGGTTACCACATCTTTTTCTTTACTGTAATACTGGTTATACAATACTTTTCTTTCTTCTTCCCGGATTTTTTGTACAACTACCTGCTTTGCCTTCTGGGCAGCAATACGTCCAAAATTCTTAGGAGTTACTTCCACATTAACGATGTCGCCGATATCATTCCTGGGAAACTTTAATCTTGCTTCCACAACACTGATCTGGGTAACAGGGTCCGCTACGGTTTCTACGATTTCTCTTTCCGCGTAGACATTTACAGCTCCTGTTTCTCTGTTTATATTAACCTTGATATTATCCGCCTTGCCAAAATGGTTCTTACAGGCAGCTACCAATGAGTTTTCCATGGCTTCCAACAGAATTTCCTTACTGATATCTTTTTCTCTCTCTATCTGATTTAATGCGTCAATTAACTCTTTGTTACCGTTCATTTTCTGTGAATCCTCCTCTTTTCTCCTTCTAAAGGGTTTTATACATGTGAAAATCAAAGTACGATTTTCACCTTTTTGGGAATACTTAAAAATCAAATGCAAGGCGTATTAAGGAAATGTTCTGTCTTGGGATATCCATGGTCTCGCCTTTTTCAAATTCCAGGGTTATCTTCTGCTCGTCGTAAGCCTGTAATATGCCTGTAAATTGCTTTTGCTTCTCGATTGCCTTATAAAGCTTTACATCCACTTCTTCACCAAGGCTTCTCTTAAAATCCTTTTCTTTCTTAAGCTGTCTGCCAAGGCCCGGTGAGCTGACTTCTAAAATATAGGCATCCGGTATAAAATCATGCTTATCCAATAAATCGCTTAATGCCCTGCTGACTAACTCACAGTCATCAACGGTAATACCGCCCGTTTTATCAATATAAGCCCTAAGATACCAGTTGCTTCCTTCCTTTACATATTCCACATCCACTAATTCAAACTGATGCTCGGATATGATTGGCTCCAGCAGCTGCTCTGTCTTCAGTTCATATTCTTCTTTTTTTGTCATCTTCACCTAAACCTTTCTATAAATACAAAGAGTGGACTTTCGTCCACTCCTTTCAAATACTTTTACACTCTCAATTAAGTATTATAGCATCATATCATATGGAAATCAAGTATTATTTCCCAAATTCTTGATTTTCTCATCGTCTATGGACTAATTCCTTAACAATATCTTTCCAATCCAAGCCGCACTGTGCCATCAGCACCATCATATGATACAAGAAATCAGAAATTTCATACTTTAATTCGGAAGAATCGGGGTTCTTTGCAGCTATTATGATTTCTGCCGCTTCTTCTCCGCATTTCTTTAATATCTTATCAATCCCCTTATCAAAAAGATAATTGGTATAAGAGCCTTCCTTGGGATGTTCCTTGCGGTCCATAATTACACTATATACCTCATCCAGCACGGTCAGGGGATTTGTATCATCATAAGGTTTTTTATAGGTCTCCTCAAAAAAGCAGGTGGGATTTCCCGTATGGCAGGCAGGTCCTACCTGACGGACCCTGGCAAGCAAAGTATCCTTATCACAATCTATGGTCAGTGATTTTACATACTGGAAATGCCCCGAGGTCTCTCCCTTTATCCAGAGCTTGCTGCGGCTTCTGCTGTAATATGTCATTCTGCCCGTCTCAACGGTTTTATTATAGGCTTCCTCATTCATATAGGCAACCATCAGGACTTCCTTGGTCTTATAATCCTGCACCACTACGGGTAACAGTCCATCGTTGTTTTTCTTCATCTGGGAAAAAGGAATACTGCTCTCATAGGTATTTACAGGGATATTTTCTTTCTTCAAAGCCATCTTTATGGTATATAAATTCTCTTCCTTACCATAATCCGCTATAATTCCTTCCGTCCTATCCTCTGACAGTTCCTCCTTTACCCCAAGCCAAGCTTCCTGTTCTCCGGATGTTGCTTTCTTCTCCTGACATTCTAAACTGCTGCTCTTAATAAGGAGAGGAAGCTGGGTTTCCAGCAAATTTTTGTTCCCTGTCTGTGTTTCACACTTGCTCTCATTGCATACCGCAGACAGTTCTGGCGTACTGCCATGAATAGCAGCGTTTGAAAGTGCTTTTCTTTCACACTTGCTCCCATTGCATACCGCAGACAGGTCTGCGGTACTGCCATAAATAATGGAGTGTGAAAGCGCTTTTCTTTCACACTTTTCTATGATAAGAGCCGAAACATATTCTTCTGCCCATGTTATCAGGCTTTTGTTATCCTCTTCTTCCTTAACCTCAAGATAAATCCTCTCTTTGCCAAAGCGGGCGGAAGCTTCTTTTAACGCCTTCATCCCGGAAGTTTCTTCCTCCGTAAGCTCCCACTTTCCTGATGCGCCTCTTAAATCACAGGCATTAACGGCCATGGCCTTGGCCCCGGTATAAAGAGCCTTCTTCACATCTTCAAACCGCTCCAAATGACAGCTTATTACAATGGGGATATCAACCTGTTTCGCCAGTTCTCCCGCAGCCTTTAAAAATTCTTCCCTGGAGGAATAGTCTTTCGCATCACAGCTTATATACAGCTCGTCGGCCCCATAAGCCTCATAGGCTGCCCCCTGTGTTAAGAATTCCTCGGTATTTTCTCTATTGTAAACCATCCACGGTATAAGCTTCTTTTGCATGACTGCCTCCTATCGATCTTTATTCTATCATTCCTTTTGTAGAGAGAACATCCTTTATTCTGCTGTCAAAGGAAGCGGCTTCATCCAATGCCTTTGCAAAGGCCTTAAAAGCTGCCTCGATAATGTGGTGGGTGTTGCTGCCATGGATTTTTTTAATATGGAGGTTCATACCGGCACTGTAGGATAAAGCATAGAAGAATTCCTGTATCAGCTCCGTATCAAGCTCTCCTGCCATGGGAGCCAGGCTTCCAAGGTCACATACCAGATAAGGCCGTCCCGATAAATCCACGGCACATAATACAAGGGTTTCATCCATGGGAAGCAAAAAATTGCCAAAGCGCTTAATTCCTGTTTTCTCTCCCAGCGCCTGGCGGATTGCCTGCCCTAATACAATCCCGGTATCTTCCACCGTATGGTGTCCGTCCACATGAAGGTCACCCTCTACCGTAATTTCCAAATCAAAAAAGCCGTGTTTGGCAAAGCCCTCCAGCATATGGTCAAAGAAACCGATACCTGTCTTGATCCTGGCTTCACCGGTTCCGTCCAGATTGATGGAAAGCGTGATAATCGTTTCTCTTGTTTTTCTCTCTATCGTGCTTTTTCTTTCCATCCCTATTCCTCCTCTTCAAAACGTACTGCAATTGAATTGGCATGGGCTGTAAGACCTTCCGCTCTGGCAAACCGTACAATGTCCTTGTAAACCGGCTCCAGGGCTTCTCTGGAATAGGAAATAATGCTGGATTTCTTTATATAATCATCCACACTTAAAGGGGAGAAGAATTTAGCGGTTCCGTTGGTGGGAAGCACGTGATTGGGTCCTGCATAATAGTCCCCCAGGGGTTCGCTGCTGTACTCTCCAAGAAAGATTGCTCCGGCATTCTGTATCTTTGTCATAAGGGCAAAAGGGTCCCTGGTGAGGATTTCAAGGTGCTCGGAAGCTATCTCATTGGCTGTCTCCACTGCTTCCTCCATATTGGAAGCAATCAGGATATAGCCATAGTTATCAAGGGACTTTTTAATTATTTCCTTTCTGGATAATACTGCCGTAAATTTATCCACTTCTTCCGATACCTGACTGGCCAATTTTTCACTGGTGGTTATCAGGATGGCACTTGCCAGCTCGTCATGCTCTGCCTGGGATAAGAGGTCGGCAGCCACATATCTGGGATTGGCGGTTTCATCGGCCAGGACCAGTATCTCACTGGGACCTGCAATGGAATCAATACTTACGTGGCCGTATACGGCCTTCTTTGCCAGTGCCACATAGATATTACCCGGCCCCACAATCTTATCCACCTTCTTTATAGATTCCGTTCCATGGGCAAGTGCTGCTATTGCCTGTGCTCCTCCTGCCTTGTAAATCTCCGTGACCCCTGCTTCCTTGGCAGCCACCAGGGTCCCGGCATAAATCTTTCCTTCACTATCCGGAGGTGTGGTCATGGCAATGCGTTTCACTCCTGCTACCTTTGCCGGTATGACGTTCATTAGAACGGAGGAGGGATAAGCTGCCTTTCCTCCCGGCACATATACTCCCACGGAAGCCAGTGGGGTTACCTTCTGCCCCAGTATAATACCGCTCGGCTCACTGTCAAACCAACTGTACTGCTTTTGTTTTTCATGATAGGCTCTGATGTTTTCCGCGGATTTCCGGATAACCTGCACTACCTCCGGGTCTATCACACGGTAGGCTTCCTCTATCTCTTCCGGTGTTACACGGATGGTATCCTTATCAATCTCTGCCCTGTCAAAGCGTTTTGTATATTCAAAAAGAGCTGAATCCTTTCCTGTCTTAACTCCTTCAATAATTTCAGCTACTGCTTTTTCATAAGCTTCATACTGGTTTGGACTTCTCTTTAACAGGTTCTTTAGAATATCTTCCTTTATCTCTTTTTCTAACCTTGCTATCCTCATCATGACCTCTTTTCCGAATAGGGAAACGAATTCCTTATTCCTTCGTACAGTTAAGTTTTTCTGCCTCACTGATTATTTCACTTCTGCCATTCTTTTTATTATCGCAATAAAATTACTTCTTCACCAACTTTATTTTACTACCTGGCTCTTGCAAGTACTTCCCTTAAATCAGTTATCAGCTTGTTGATTCTCTCCTGCTCCATCTTCATGCTTACCTGGTTTACGACCATTCTGGCAGAAAGACCGCAGATTTCTTCCAGGACTTCCAGTCCATTCTCCCTTAAGGTGGAGCCGGTCTCTACGATGTCCACTATAACCTCTGATAATCCAACAATAGGAGCAAGCTCGATGGAACCGTTAAGCTTAATGATTTCTACTGTCTGGTGCTTCTTATTATAAAAATAATCCTTGGCTATGTTGGGATACTTGGTGGCAACCCGAATTAATTCTCCGTGATGCAGCAGTTCCTTTGCCGATATAGGGCCCGCTACGCACATCCTGCATTTTCCGAAGCCCAGATCTATGACCTCATAGAGCTTTCTGCCTTCCTCCAGAATCGTATCCTTTCCCACCACTCCGATGTCGGCTGCTCCATATTCCACATAGGTCGGCACATCATTGGCCTTTGCCAGGAATATCTTAATTTTCTGCTCTTCATTTACAAATATCAGCTTTCTGGAATCCGGGTCCTTCATCTCCTCACAGGTATATCCGACCTGTTCCAGTATTTCCATTGTCTTTTTGGCCAGCCTTCCTTTGGCTAAGGCAAATGTTAAATATCTCATCTATACACACTCTCCAAATATGAAATATACAGGTCTTTTATCAGTTCAGAAATTCAGAAAGCCTTGCCGTATTGCTCTCCCCTGTCTGACAGTTAATCACCTCAACAAGATTTTCCTTTTCAAAGAAAAGAATACCGCCTACACTGTTCCGTTTACAATATTCTTTGTATTCTTCCAATGAATGCTCTTCCTCATAATTTATAAGCTCCACATTCATATCCTGGCTGCGGAACCGGTTTACCAGCGCAATAGCGGTCTTTCTCCATTCCTTCCGGTATAATATCAGGGTATTGTCCTCCCTTGTCTCTATCTCTATCTTCTGACGCATAAGAGCCATCATAAGCTGGTCTGCCAATATGGCGATTCCGATAGCCGGTGCCGCCTTGCCAAACTGCCCCACCAGGTTATCATATCTTCCTCCGCTGGCTATGATATCCCCTGTGCCGTAGGTATAGGCCCGAAAGATAATCCCGGTATAATAATTGTACTGGCTCAGCATCCCCAGATCAAAGGTAATGTATTTTTCCAGTCCGTAAAGGGTCAGGAGCTCATAAACCTCCTCCAGCCTTTCAATGGCCTTTAGGGCCTTTTCATTCTTTGTAAGGTTTTTGGCCTCTAAAAGGCGTTCCGGAGAGCCGAACAGCTCCGGCAGTGTAAGAAAGGCCTTCTTTAATTCTTCGCTGATTTCCTTTTCGGATAAGAGCTCTTCTACCCCAAACATATTCTTTTCTTCTATCAGGCTTCTAAGCTGTGCCTCTTCCTCTTTTGTAAAACCGGCTTCCTTCGTGAGTCCATAGAAAAATCCGGCTTCGCCGATTTCCACCTGAAACTCCTTCAGTCCGGTTTCCAGGAGGCATTCTATGGTCAATGCCAGCATTTCCGCATCTGCATTAACGGAAGGGTCATTGATAAGCTCTGCTCCCAGCTGGGTAAATTCTTTCAGCTTCCCCTGATAGCTGGTGTTATTTATAAAAATACTTCCCATGTAACACAGACGGATGGGAAGCTCTTCTTCTTTGTAATATTTAGCGGCACACCGTGCAATGGATGGTGTAATATCCGGTCTTAAAACCAGGGTGTTTCCTTCTCTGTCAACAAATTTGTACATGTCCTTTTGGGGAACCGTACCACGTTCCTGGTTAAAGATTTCAAAGAATTCAAAGGTTGGCGTCTGTATATCCCGAAAACCATGAAGTTCCATAACATGATGGAGCTTACTCTGTATTTTAAGCTTCCTCTCACATTCATGGTTGTAAATGTCTCTGACCCCTTCCGGTGTATGCAGCAATTTATCGTTCATATCCATACCTGTTGGGAAATCCAACTGCTCCTACCTCAATAGTTGCTTTTCATTCCCTGCCACTGAACAGTTGAAAGAAGGAACCTGTGGCGACTCTTTCCTCTGAATTTTCTTTCAACCGGAATCTTTCTGCACAATACAACGAGCCTGCAGCTCCTTGTACAGCTTTACCAACTCAGCTCCTCTTTTATACAGGCTGCAATTATCTTTCGAAAATTGTTAGGAAGCCGTTTACTTTATCATGGTAACGTGATAATTCATTAGCAGATAGATGTGAAACAATTATAATACAATGCCCCTGCCATGTCAACCATTTATTTCTCTGCCATCACGGCAAACGCATGAAGGATAATTATGGAAGCTTCCGATGAGTTTGGCTTACATTTAAGAATTTTCCTGTTCAGGGTTCTAATTACAATTAATTCCTTCATGCGTTTGCCGTGTCTCTGCCATCGGCATCTTTTGCAAGGTTGACCAGATAATGTATGTATATGCTGTTCATACAGGATATAGAATTTTCCGAATCCAGCTCTTCAAAACGAAAGCTCTTTCTTCCTCCCTCTTTCGCCCGGTTCCAGAATACCAGGAAATCCTTGAGGGGAAGGTAATGGTAATGATTTCTTTTGGAATAATAGATTAACAGAAAGGCAATCCCCCCCTGATTCTCAAAATCCTTCATGAACTCCACCTGGTGCTCATGGACATTCTGCAGGGAAAAGGTATCGCTGGCACATTCCTTGGCATCAAAGCACACCGGTATTCCCTGGGCAGTACCGATATAGTCGACGGTACTCTTTTCTTCGAAATAAGCCAGCGTAATATGGCGGTTTTCTTTATCTATGGTAATCGGTGTAATGGGTGTCGGTATTTTCTGTATGAGAGCCAGGTTTCTTTCCCGGTACTTGGTGTTGGTCAGATTGATCAGTTCTTCCAGGGCGGAACCTCTAAGACCTCTTGAATTCCATGAGGGCATTTACATTACCTCCCTTTTCTTTCTATACATGCCTTTAAGATGTCTTCAAAATACCCAGGCGGTTCAGCCGTAAGCTTCATTCCGGACAGATTCGCCAGTTCCCCTTCCAGGCCCTCAGGAAATATCATCTCATAGGAATGGAGCAATTGATGGGAAAGCTTAAACTGCTTTTTGAATTTATCATTGACAGCCCTGTCGCCATACTTGCTGTCTCCAATGATCGGATATCCCATACTGCTTAAGTGGGCCCTTATCTGATGGGTCTTTCCGGTTATCAGCTTAACCCTTAAAAGAGTATAGTCCTCATTTCCTTTTAAGGGGATGTATTCTGTTTCAATATAATCGGCATTTTCTTTTTGTTTCGATAATATAGTAACCTGATTTGTTTTTTCATCCTTCAGGAGATATCCGGTTATCTTTTTCTTCTCCTTTACAGCTCCTTTTACAAGGCACAGGTAGTACTTGGAAAGGGTCCTTTCCCGAAAAAGCTCCGACAAAGTCTTAAGCCCTGCCAAGGTCTTCCCTGCCGCTACAAGACCGCTGGTATTCCTGTCAAGACGGTTGCAGATTCCCGGTTTAAAGGTCTCTAATTCCTTTAAGGTTATGCTGTTTGTATCTAAAAGGTAAGAAATCAGATATTCCACCAGGGAAATGTCCGTCTCCTTTGCCTTTTGCGACAGCAGTCCGGCAGGCTTATTTACGACCAAAACATTGCTGTCCTCGTATACCACCTGGATAGCGGCCGGTTTCTTATTTTCCTTCAGCTCCGGCCTTTGTCCCGCCAATGGACTCACATAGCTTTCCGAGAATTTTTCCATGGTTTCATCGGAAAGAAACAGCTTTATCTCATCCTCAGGCTGTACCATCTCGGAGCCTTCCGCCTTTTTTCCGTTTAAGGTTATATTCTTTTTGCGCAGCATCTTGTAAACAAAGCTTTTGGGAGCTTTTTTTAACAGCTTAAACAGCAGCTTATCAAGCCTTTGCCCCGCCTCATTTTTCCCTGCAATTATGGTTTTCATTTCTTACCTCTTTCGCAAATATCCTATTTGGGCTGATATTCTTGAACCAGTCTCTTTTTACCGGATAAATTTATCCTTTTCCAGGTGTAAAAAAACTGGAATATATAATTTTTATACCTGGAAGCTGTATATGCAATTCGCAAGGTTACTTGCAAAGCTGCCTGAATAGAAAATGAAAATTTCTTATTCATTTTCGTTTTCTATTAATTCCAGATAAGTGTAGATATAGTAGTCGGAAAGCTCTTTCTTTTTATCGTCGTCTTCCTCTGAGTTCCTGTCGTAAACGCTGCATACCTTCATTCCTGCATTCTTTCCCGCCTGAATTCCCTGTATGATGTCTTCAAATACCAGACAGTTCGCTGACTTTGCTCCCAGGTCCTCTGCCACCAGAAGGTAAATATCCGGGGAGGGCTTTCCCTTTGCCACTTCACAGGAGGTTCTGATGGAATCAAAGTAATCCATTACTCCCAATTTGGTTATGACAAGCTCCACCAGCTCCTTGGAATTGCTGGTGGCAATCCCCATTAAGATTCCCTTCTCCTTTAACTTTTTCAGAAAAGGGAGAACGCCTTCCTTTAAAGGCACCTCATTGGAATACTTATCCCAGGCCATTCTATTCCATTCTGCTTTGATATCCTCTAAAGAATGAGGGATTAAAAAACGCTCTTTGAAATACACTGCTGTTTCTGAAAAGCTCATCCCCTGCACCAGGTCCTGAAGGTCTCCCGGCAGCTCAATGCCAAACCGTCCCAAATACTCTCTGTCTATATCCTCCCACATCCACATGGAGTCAACTAATGTTCCGTCCAAATCGAACAAAACCGCTTCTATTCCCTGAAATAATTCATCCTTTAATGTCATATCTCTTCATTCCTTTGTTGATTCTGTAAAAGTTCGATTTCTTCCCTGGTAAGCTTTCTGTATTCCCCGGGGCTAAGCCTTTCGTCAAGGGCAAGCTCTCCCATCTTAAGCCTTTTTAAGTACAGGACTTCTTTCCCTACCGCCTCAAACATACGCTTTATCTGATGGAACTTTCCCTCACTGATAGTAACAAATACCTCCGACTCCTCTTCCGCTTTTAGTATTTCAAGCTCTGCGGGAAGAGTGGTAAACTCCTCTTCCAGGCTTATTCCTTCCCGGAATTTTTTAACATCATCCAAGGTTACTCTTCCCTGCACTTTGGCAAAATAAAGCTTCTTCACATGCTTTTTCGGAGAGAGCAGCCTGTGGGCAAGGTCCCCGTCATTTGTAATCAGCAAAAGCCCTTCCGTGTCCTTGTCCAGTCTACCAACGGGAAATAAGTCCTTTCGCTTCCCTTCTTCGATAAGGTCTACAACAGTAGCTGCAAGCTTATCTCTGGTAGCAGATACTACTCCCGCCGGTTTATTCAGCATAAAATATTCTGTTTCTATATAAGAAATACACCTCTCATCAAAGGTAACCGTGTCCTCAGAGGTAATTTTACACTCCGGCTGCTTCGCTACCTGGCCGTTTACCTTCACTCTGCCTTTTCTGATGTATCCCTTCACCTCGCTGCGGGTACCTGCTCCCATATCAGCAAGGTATTTATCTAATCGAAGGTATTCTCCCATCTAATTCGGTATCCTTTCCGGTGTTCTTTTCACTTTTTTTTCTACTTATAAATATTAGCTTACTTTTTCCCTGATCTGATTGTATCTATATTAATACATGTATGAATATCTGCCTTTCAAAGGCATCCTTCCTGTCCTTACATCCATCTCCAGCCGGGGAGGTATTTATTTTTAATGGCGGTACCCGTAAGCTTTCCCCAGCCCAAGGAATAGGAATCCGCTGTTATCAGGTGATATCCGTCTCCATAGGAGCTCTTTCCTTCAACAGTCTCACATTTCAGATATTTTATGGCCTCCGGACTGTCTCCGGGGAAATCTATTGTTTTTTTATAATCTCCTTTGTATAAGGCACATGCCAGTGCCTGGCTTGGCTCGAAACGCCCCTTCTTCATCTCTCCCAGTAAAAGTCCCTGGCGGAGAAGGCGAAGCCCCTTAAGGGATGGAAGCCCCTCAGGAAGAAGATACAGCCTGTCCTCTTTCACCATAAGGTTTTCTTCTTTAAAAGGTATGACAAGCTCTGACAGGAACTCCTCCGCTTCTTTTGACAGCTTTGCCTTGCCCTGACAGCTTTCCGGCTGCTCAGTCTGCTTAAGGGAGTCCTCCGAAGCTCCTTTTCGTAAAAGAGCAATAAAATGCCCTTCCCCCTTTATCTTATGGGGCCATAACCGGATACAGTTCTTAAGCTCTTCCCTGCCCTTTACCCATTCGGGTCTTCCGTGGGAAAATCCCTCATAGGAAACACTGCTGTCTGCAAGGGGATTTACAACCTGAAATTCCGGAAACTGCTCCAGGAGATATGAGATGGTGCCTTCGTTTTCCTCCGGAGAAAAGGTACAGGTGGAATATAAGAGATATCCGCCGGGTTTTAGCATTTTAGCGGCCTGTACGATAATTTCCTTTTGCAGCTTATTATAATAGTCAACTCCGTACTGCTCCCAATTCTTCATAATGGCAGGACTCTTACGGAACATCCCTTCACCGGAACAGGGAGCATCCACCAGGATTTTATCAAAATACCCGGTAAAATAATCCACCAGCTTGCCGGGTGCTTCACTGACCACTATGGGATTACGGATTCCGAATAGCTCTATATTCTTTAGAAGCGCCTTTGCCCTGGAATTAGATATATCATTGGATACCAGAACACCCTTTCCGCAAAGCCTTGCTCCTAATTCCGTACTCTTTCCACCCGGTGCGGCACAAAGGTCCAGGACCTTGTCCCCCGGTGTGACAGGCAGCAGGCTTGCCGGAGTCATGGCACTGGGCTCCTGTATATAATAAAGACCTGCAAAGTAATAAGGATGCCTTGCGGGCTGTTCATTCTGCTCATAGTAATAGCCATTCTTGATCCATGGAATCCGGGTTATCCCAAAAGGTGCTATCTTCTCGAATTCTTCCGGAGTTATCTTTAGCGTATTCAGCCTGATACCGCTGTTATGCTTCTCTTCCAGGCTCTTTTCATACTCCCCGTATTCCTCCCCCAATAATTCTCTCATGCGTGTTTCAAAAGTCTGTGGTAATTTCATTCTTTCCTCTTTCTATCCTTGTAAATCATCGATTTTCTATTCATTCTTACATTCTGGGACTGTATTTTCCTATCCATTGAGCCGCAAATAATCATCCTTCGGCCAAGGTCTGTCAGATGAAGTGCCCTAAGGTTTGTTATATGGGGCTTTTCTGCTATCTGAAGCCTGAGCTGTTATACGAAGCTTTGGAACTGCTATCTGAGGCCTTGAACTGTTATACGAAGCTTGTTAGCCAGCTATCTAAGGCTTTGAGCTGTTATACGAAGCTTGTTAGCCAGCTATCTGAGGCTTTGAGCCCGGTAACCTTCCGATATCTTATCCAGTTCTTTATTAAACCGTTCCAGCTGTTCCAAATCTCCGGTCTCATATATATTAAAGAATTCATCCTGTATTTTTACGACTTCTCTCTTATTTGCCACCTTATAGAGGTTCTGGATATTGGTCAGTATATCTGCCACCATATTGGCCTTTACCTTAAAGGAGTTCTGAGCATCCATGATTTCATCCCTTACGGAGGACATTTCCTGGTCTAAGGATATGATGGCGTCGGCTGCCTTGCTAAGCCTTACCCGTATCTGCTCCGGCATATTTTCCTTATATTTATATTGAAGAGAATGTTCGATGGTCGCCCAGAAATTCATCGCCAGAGTACGAATCTGTATCTCTGCCTGTACCTGCTTGGTTCCGTTTAAGGTCTCCACCTTGTAATAGATAATCATATGATAGCTCCGGTAGCCGCTTGGCTTCATGTTGGTAATGTAATCCTTCTCACTCTTTACCTCCATGTCCGTACGCATCTTTATGATTTCCACCACTCTCTCTATATCCTCAACAAACTGGCAGATAACACGGATACCGGCAATATCCTCCATCTTTTCTTCAATATCCTGCAAAGGAATGCCCTTCTTCTGGGCCTTTTCCAGAATACTTGAAATCGTTTTGACTCTGCCGTTAACCTGCTCTATCGGTGAGTATTCCCCTTTCTTCTTATACTCTTCAATAATATGATTGAATTTAACCACCAGTTCATCTACCGCCAAAGCATAAGGATCCAGAATTTCTCTCCACAACTGTATTTCCATGTAAACCTCTTTCCGAATACGAACAGTACTTTCGCATCCCTTTATATAGCATATTATATTATGAAAGCTTATCTTTTGTAAGAATTAAATATTTCTGCCATTCCCAATATAACTATCCTGATTTCAAGATTATTATAACACAAATTCCCTCCTGTGGAAATAAATTAAAGGTCTTACTCAGACAGGTGCAGGATGTATTCTCTTTTCAATCACTATGCTTCTTTTCCAGATAAAGCAGACTTCTGTAGGGATTTACACTTAATTCCCCTAAAACGGTATCCGCATAGATGCCAAAATGCAGATGTACCGGAAACTTTCCCCTGGTTCCTTCCTTTCCGTATCCGCTGTCACCCATATACCCCAAAAGGTCTCCCGCTTTTATAATATCGTCGATTCCCAGGCCTTTTGCATAGGAATCCAGATGGGCATAATAAAAATAGGCTCCGTGGGGAGCTCTTATTCCAACTCTGTAGCCTCCCTTTTCCAACCAGCCAAGCCTTTCTACTACTCCGTCCGTAGCACTGATCACCTTATATTTGCCCCGGGTATTTTCTTTTGGAAAGATATCCGTTCCTTCATGCCTTCTATTACCGCCGTAATTTCTCAATTCGCTCCAGGTATCAACATAGGATATCTTTTCTGCCTCCTCAATCTTTACCGGAAACAGTTTGATGTCCGATAAAATCGATTCATAATAGCCCGTTAATTCCTGACAGGACTTATTTTCCTGAAGCTGCTCCTTTAAGTAATCAAATTTTCCTGTGGAAACTTTGTCACCTTTTATCAATTTATTCTGCTTCAGCAAGGTATATATTGCCGCATATTCCGCCTTGCATTCACTTTCTTTTTCCTCACCGCTTTGATAGCAGACATTAATATCCCTGTAAATATCCTCCGGCAGCAGCATTTCCCGGAAATAATCATAATCAATGCCCTCTTTTACGATAATTCGGGAGGTTTTATTAAGATTATAGGTGTCCAGCCAGATTACTATCCAAATTAAAGCAATGACCAGCAGGATTAAAAGAGCCCCTATCCAGATTTTATGCCTGCTGCGCAGAATGTGTTTTTCCTTCCATATAGAAGGAAGCCTCCATGGATATACGCTTTCTAAAGCCAAAGGCCTGATTTGGTATTCAGCCTTTTTTTTGTTTCCAGTCATTTTCTGGTTTCCAGCCTTTTTCTGATTTCTACTGCTTATCCTGTAAAGTTGTTTTTTTATTTGATTATTGTTCATAGCACCATTTTATTACCAGATATCCTTAACATTATATGCCTGTCTATGAAAACTATGACACCATGGACGAAAAAATGCCAAAAGCAAGGCTTTTGACATTTGTCCCAATTATTTCTTCTCTTCCGTTTCATTAATAAAACTTTGAAGGAGTTCTTTATTTTCTTTCATATCGGGTATTAAGACGGACATTCCTCTGACAGTTCCCACATCGTAGGCATTATCTGCCGGTATTCTTAAGGTCTCCAGGGATTTTCCTTTAATCTCCGATACTTCCTTTAAGTATTCCGTAAATTTCTCTTTCGTTAAGTCCGTTGTAATATCAGGCAGGATGCTATTAGCAATCAAAGCCAGCTCAGGCAGGCTTTTCGTTTTATATTTTTCATAAATGGCATTCAGCACAATTCTCTGCCTTGAAGTTCTTCCAAAATCATTTAATTCATGATCCCCAGTGGCTACATAGCGGACTCTGCAATAGCCAAGAGCCTGATTGCCGTTCAGCTTCTGGGAACCGGCCACAACATGGCGGTATTCTTCTTTGGAAATATAGTTAGTAGTATTTAGATAGTCAGCTTCCTTTTGGGTCAAACTAATTGTTACTCCCCCAAGACTGTCAATAATATCCTCAAAGGCTTCAAATCCTACCAGCATATAGCCATCCAGATGAATTCCAAAATTGGCAGTAAGGGTTTCATATAAAAGCGGCACCCCTCCATATTCATAAGCCGTATTTAACTTATTATCCCGAAATCCCGGTATCTGTACCAGCATATCTCTCATAAGGGACGTCAGCTTTATGCTGTTGGTCTTTTTATCCAGTGTGGCAATCATCATGATATCTGTCCTGCCCTTGGCGGAGCCTGAATCAATTGCCTCTTCACCCAGTAACAGAATATTTACCGTGTCCTTCTCCTCCTGAGCCACAGAACTTACCTCAGGGGTCGGACTCAGGGCCGGCACCGTAGTTACCACAGAAACAGGATTGATATTTCCCTCCTGCAGGGTATTGCTGCTGTCATCATGAACCATCTTTCCATAGGCATAGCCCGAAATAGCATTAAATAGAATACCTCTTCCGTAAGGTGTAATCAAAAGTAGTACTATAACAAGAGAAATTGCAGCAAGGGTTCCCAGGAAAACCTTTAATCCCGTCCTCTTCTTTCTTTCCGTCCTCTGTTCTTCTTTTATATCCGGAGCTATCTCAGCAGTCACCTGCTCCTTTAAGCTTTCTGTAATATCAGTTAACAGCTCGTCTTCCTGTCCTCTGATCAAAATTTTCATTCCCAGGGGCTCCTCAGGTGACTCCCCGTATGTTTCTTCCGTAATTGAATCTTCTTGTTTCTCTGTATCTGACTCTGGTATTTGCATAAACAGCTCCTAAATATAGATTACCATATCCTGGCAGAAAGTATTATAACATGGGGACACCTTGTTGTAAAATCTTTTTACAATTTGTTCACGTTATGTAAAGTTACTGGGTCGCTGAAGCATATCCCGACTCTCCAAAATTCACATCAAAGGAAATGCTTTTCATATAATCATAAAACTCACGAATCTTTTCAGAATCATTTAAAAGCTGCGTCTTACCATTGTAAGCATATGCCGGAAGCAGTTGTATTTTAGTGTTCAGCTCCTTATCCAATGTTACCTTTAACACAGCCGTACTCTTTATATTACTGTAAAAAATGTAATTGCCAAGACTATAAATGATAGGTTTGCCTTTATAGTATTCCACTCCCTGGAGAACATGGGGATGGCTTCCGATTACCAGGTCAGCTCCTGCGTCTATGTACTGCTTTGCAAGGTTTCTTTGATAATCCTTCGGCGTCTGCATCCTCTCAACTCCCCAATGAAGATATACAATTACATAATCACTGTTTTCCTTTGCTGTCTTAATATCCTCAAGCAAAAGCGCCGGGTCATAGGTAGTCAGCATTCCTGCCTTTGCTTTCGTGGCATTCCATTCAGGAACCGGGATAACTCTGGAAGCAGCCAGAAAGGCAAGGGTCTTTCCATGTTCCTGCACATAATGGATTGTTCTTGCTTCAGAGAGATTATTACCGGCACCTACATAGGATATTCCGGCAGCTTTCAGGGTGTCAAAAGAGTCCTTAAGAGCATCTGTTCCAAAATCCATGGAATGGTTATTGGCAAGGGTTACAACATCAATGCCCATATCCTTAAAAGCTGAAACGTAATCCGGATTCACCCGGAAAGTATACTGCTTGTCCTCTGCCGCCTTTCCCCCGGTACTGAAGGTAAATTCCTGGTTTACCATGGCAATATCGGCAGTTTTCATAGCATTTAAAAGACTGTCATCTAAAATTCCTGTAATTCCCTTCTTTTTATAGATACCTGCTACCGCGTCAGACAGATAGATATCCCCGCCAAAGAATAAATGAATATCCTTATCTTCTTCCTCCCCAGGCTTATTATCATTCCCTGATTGATCCGAACCATCCTTAGAGGTGTCTGAATCTCCGCTTTTCGTACCTTCCGCCGGATTTTGCGCTGCCCCATCCGGCGCAGACGTATTTTCCTGCGCCTTCGCAGACGTATTTTCCTGCGCCTTCGCAGACGTACTATCCTGCGCCTTCGCAGGAGTTGTTTCCTCCTCCTGCCCGGGCACTGATGCCAGGTCTCCCTCTATGGAATTGTTTTTTCCTTCCCCGTCCCATGGATAGCCCTTTATCTCGAAACGGATTACCAATGCCAACAGGCCAAAGGTAAACAGAATAAAGGCCAGGAGACCGTACATCTTGCGTTTACTCATAGATTCTTCATTCCCTCAATTACTTTCTCAAGATATTTATAAACTCTGACAGTAGAGGATATGCTTAGTCTTTCCTTTGGTGTATGAATATCCCACATATCAGGCCCCAGGGATACCATGTCGATACCGGGCACCTTTTCTGCGAAGAAGCTGCACTCAAGCCCTGCATGGATTGCTTCTAATTTTGGTTCTTTTTTATATTCCTCTTCGTATACCCTGGAAAGATAATCCCTTAAAAGGGAATCCTTTTTATATTCCCAGGCAGGATACTGGCCTCTTATAAAAAATTCCCCGCCCATGAATTCACAGATATACCGAAGCTGCTTTGCTATAAATTCCTTGTAGCTGTTCACAGAGCTTCGAACTGAAAAACAGATAACCGCTTTTTCCTGTTCCATATGGAAGATTCCAAGATTTAAAGAGCTTTCTACCAGTCCGGGAATATCACTGCTCATATTCTGTACTCCGTTTGGTGTATTCAATAAGATAAACAGCAGCTTTTCAAAGGAGGTTGGGTGAAGTACCCTGTATTCGTCCTCTTCCCCTTTCATTACTCCAATGGTAAGGTCCGGTTCATTGGTTACATACTCATTCTTATATTTTCTGGACAAGCCGCCTATGATATCGGAAAAGCGCTCATATTCGTCTTCTTCTATCACGATTTCCGCCTTGGAGTCTCTTGGTATGGCATTATCCTTAAGGCCGCCGCTGAGCTCTGCCAGATGGAAATCCATGGCTTCCTTCAGCTCAAATAAAAGCCTTGCCATTAATTTGGTTGCATTAACATGGTTCTTATGAATCTCCGCGCCGGAATGTCCGCCCTTCAAATCCGATATGGCTATTACGACCTTAAGACCATTTTCCTTCATTCTCTTTACAGGCAGCTCACAGGTTGCTGTCAGACCTCCTGCGGAGCTGGTAAGAAGTATTCCTTCCTCCTCCGAGTCAATATTTAAAAGAATTTTTGCCTTCAGGTCTGACACGTCAAGTCCGATAGCTCCGTCCATGCCGGTCTCCTCATCGGTAGTTATAACAGCTTCCAGCCTTGGATGCTGTAAGGTATCATCATCAAAAAGAGCCAGAATATAGGCCAGAGCTATTCCGTCATCCCCTCCCAGGGTGGTGCGGTCTGCGTGGATGTTGTCCCCGTCCACAAACAGCTCAATGCCTTCCTTTCCAAAATCGTGGGTACAGTCATTGGTCTTTTCACACACCATATCCATATGTCCCTGGAGGATTAAGGCAGGTGCATTTTCATAGCCCGGTGTAGCTTCCTTTATCATTACCACATTCTCGTATTCATCCTGGCGGTGGGACAATCCCTTTTTTTCCGCATATTCTACCAGATAGTTACTGATTGCCGTATTGTGCCCGGAGCCTCTTGGAACTGCTGAAATCTCACTAAAATATTGAAATACCTTTTTATAATCAAGTTCTTGCAATGTCTGATTCATAATACCTTCCTTTCTGCGTTAATCTGCGCTTGCAAACTATTAATTCTTAAAGCTGTGTATGGGAGCCGGAATTCTTCCTCCCCTGTTAATGAAATCATCACAGGAGAAACGGTTCACCGGCATGACCGGAGCATACCCCAGAAGTCCTCCAAATTCCACCATATCACCGACTTTTTTTCCGATTACAGGTATGAGCCTGACGGCTGTTGTCTTTTGGTTTATCATGCCGATTGCCATTTCATCCGCGATAATTCCTGAAATGGTAGTCGCTTTGGTATCTCCCGGTATCGCTATCATATCAAGTCCTACGGAGCAGACACAGGTCATGGCTTCCAGTTTCTCAAGGGACAAAGCTCCCAATTGAACTGCTTCTATCATGCCTTTGTCTTCACTGACAGGTATAAAAGCACCGCTTAAGCCTCCTACATAAGAGGATGCCATAACTCCGCCCTTTTTCACATTGTCGTTGAGCAGTGCCAGCGCTGCCGTAGTTCCCGGTGCTCCTGCCTGTTCAAGTCCCATTTCCTGGAATATTTCCGCAATACTGTCCCCTACCGCCGGAGTCGGAGCCAGGGAAAGGTCAATAATACCAAAGGGGATATTTAATCTTTTGGAAGCTTCCCTTGCAACCAGCTGGCCGACTCTTGTAATCTTAAAGGCTGTTGTCTTTACTGTTTCGCAAAGAGTTTCAAAATCAGCACCCTTTACCCGCTTTAAGGCATTCTTTACAACGCCAGGTCCGCTGACACCTACATTTATTACGGCATCTCCTTCTGTTACACCATGAAAAGCACCTGCCATAAAAGGATTGTCATCGGGCGCATTGCAAAATACCACCAGCTTGGCACAGCCGATTGAATCTCTGTCTTTGGTATATTCCGCTGTTTTTAAAATAATTTCTCCCAAGAGCTTAACAGCATCCATATCAATACCGGTCTTGGTAGAGCCCACATTAACAGAGGAGCATACCCGCTCGGTAACGGAGAGCGCTTCCGGTATGGACTGAATCAGGTGAAGGTCACCTGTGGTCATTCCCTTGGATACCAGGGCAGAATAACCGCCTATGAAGTTAACACCGACTTCCTTGGCAGCCTTATCCAGGGTTTTTGCTATGGTAACGTAATCTTCCGGCGACTTGCAGGCACAGCTTCCAACCAACGCAATGGGAGTTACGGAAATCCTCTTATTGACAATTGGTATTCCTAATTCCCTTTCTATGGCTTTTCCTGTTGCTACCAGATCCTTTGCTACCGTTGTTATTTTATCATAAATCTTTTTATTTAATACTTCCAGGTTATTATCAGCACAATCCAGCAAGCTTATTCCAAGGGTTATGGTTCTGACATCCAGGTTTTCCTGCTCTATCATTTTATTGGTTTCAATAACCTCATTTATGTCAATCATATTTACACCCATTGCATATTGCAGAATCTCCTGCAATACTGCCACAAATAAAAATCTGTGAAAGAATCTGTATGTGGCTTCCTTTCGTATCTGAATTTTCTTTCACTCATGTTCCCGTTACATACCGCAGACTTGTCTGCGGTACTGCCATAGATAATAGAGTGTGAAAGCGCTTTTCTTTCACATGTTCCCGTTGCATACTTGTGAAAGCGCTTTTCTTTCACATGCTCCCATTGCATACACTGTGGTAGTTATATTTTTCACGCATTGCCAGTACATCCTTTTGCAAATAGCCGGGCTGAGTACTAGAGTCTGTGCATCACATTAAAAATATCCTCATGCTGGGCTTTTATAACAACGCCGATTTCCTTTCCCAATTCCTCCAACTCTGTTGCAATGACATCAAAGCTCTTCGTCGCTTCATTGGCATCCACAATCATCATCATATTAAAATAGCCCTGAACAATTGTCTGTGAAATATCCATAATATTAATCTTATTCCCGGCAAGATAAGTGCAAACCTTTGCAATAATTCCAACCTGGTCTTTTCCCACAACGGATATGATTGTTTTTTTCATAATTTCCTCTTTCCTGAATATTTTAATATTCTTATTAATAGTTGAATTGGACCGGATACTGCTGCCACACTAAACGGTGCAGAGCATTTCCGACGGAACATCTCTTTTGGCAACACTTAACAGGGAATCTGTTTTTAAAGAGTAGGCGTTGTCTGAAATCACCTTATTCAGCTCAAGCCTTACTGTCTCATATGCCAGATCCTCAAAATTGTTCTCCTTGCTTAAATGGGCAAGTGTAATGTGGCAGATCTTATCGTGAAGAATTCTGCCGATGAGCCTTCCGGAATTCTCATTGGATAAATGTCCCCGCTCTCCCAGTATCCTCTGCTTCAGATAATAAGGATAGGCACCTGCCAGGAGCATATTCTCATCATGATTAGCCTCCATCAAAAGAATCTCCGAGCCGGACAGCTTTGATATAATATAGTCATCATAGACACCCAGATCCGTAGCCATGCCGATTTTATGTCCTTCCGAGGTAAAGGTGTAGCAGACCGGATTGACCGCATCGTGAGAGGTACTAAAGGGTTCCACTAATATATCGCTTATATAAAAACCTTCATCCGGTAATACCGGGCGAAAGAGTTCTGACGGAATATCTCCCATATTTTTCATCCTGCTTATTGCCTGAAGGGTTTCCTTCGTGCCATAAATAGGTGTGTGGTAACGCCTGGCTAAAACTCCAATTCCCTGAATGTGGTCCGAATGCTCATGGGTAATTAAAATTCCTTCCAGGTCAGCCGGTTTGACATCAATACAGCTTAATCCATATTCGATTTTTTTCCCGCTGACTCCTGCATCAACAAGTATATTGGCATGGCTGCTGCCAACAAAAGTGCAATTGCCGCTGCTGCCGCTTGCCAGACTGCATAACTTCATAATTTTCTCCATTCCTGCCAAAACTAACTGTTTCCGCATAAAGCTTTCTGCTCTTAAGACAGCTTCTGCCTTTTCTGTCACGTAAGTGCCTTTCTTTCAGGCCCTTTTTATGTCATTATTGTCAACCGTATTATGTAACTCATGAAAAGTATCCCTTATTCTTTCCGGTTTGTCAATAAAATTATTCCTTCCAATAAAGCTCTATTATGTCACTGTCCTTTATGGGAGCCGTGAAATCCGTTTTTTCTCCGTTCAGGGTAACAATCAGTTCAGAGCCTCCTACTTTTGTCAAATCAAAGGGATAGAAGTCAAATACATCCACAAAGATATACTGTTTCTTACCGGTTAATCTGATGGGTTCTCTATTTACGATAATATAGATTTCTGCGGCAGCCGAAGTATTTCCCTGCCCCTGGATTCCCATCCCGGAAGGAAGGGCTTCTCCCTTCTTCCCGTCCTCTCCCGCGGATTGTTCCTGGGATTGTTTTTGGGATTGTTCCTGTGATTGTTCCTGGAATTCTCCCCCGGAAGAATTCCTCTCCCCTGAAGTTTCTGCGGTATATTCCACCTGGTACTCCTCTGCTTCCTCTGTTACGGCTTCAAAGAAGTAATCCTCCTTCAGCCTCTCTGCAGCCCTCATAGCCTCCAGAGAATCGTATATTTCACATTTTACAGTAAAATTTTCGTATATCTTTTCCTCTTCTTCCGCAGGCATATTATTTACATAGATGGTTCCGGTATACTCGATATCCATAAATTTCAATACCTGCTTCAGAGTGTAATAATTCAATATTTCAACGGCATCCCCGTCTTTTATCTCATAAAATTCTGTTACCAGTCCCTTATTTACCTCCGCAAATTTAGGGCAGAGAATTCTGGTCCCATTTAAAACAAAGGTAATGCTGCTCTTGTATTCCGGAAGCTCTCCCACGGTAATCCTGGCATCTGCGCCTACTGTGGATTCCGTTATCTCTATGATATCATTCTGCTCAATACTGTGGCTGATACCAACAATTTCGCCATTTAATTTGATCTGTGCCGCTTCCCCCAGTTCTCCTCTTAGCAGGCGCTTCACACCATTTACTGTGTAATTCAACGGATTTCCCCTTCTGGGAAAGAGGCTTTCATTGGGAAGTCCTATCTGAATAGCCGTATCGGCAATTGTAAGCTTGCTGTTATCATATAGCTTTACTCTTTCTCCGTTTACCTGCACCAGAATAAAATTATTTTTCTGGTCATAGAAGTTAAGGCAGATTCCCACAGGCGTTACCAGCAGAGGGTCCTTTTTAATATTTTCCTGCAGGAAGGTAACCTCACCAAGTACCTCTTCTCCCCTCAGGGCAACCCTGTCCTTATTCAGATTCAGGTATTTTGCAAGGTTTTCCGTAAAGCCCGGCACCTTTCCGCCGCCGCCTACTACAAATACGGCACTGACGGACTTTCCGCCATTTAACTCAATAATCTTATCTGCAACACATTTAGTAATGCTCTCTATGGTGGGCCTCAGCTCTTCTTTAACCTCTTCCGTTGTTATCTTCTGGCTCATGCCCATAATATCCTTGTAGCTGACCTTCTTCTTTTTCAGGCAGGCCTGCTTTATGGTTTCCGCTGTCTTAAAGTCTACCAGGTAGCTTTTTGCAGCCGCTTCCGTTATCTCATCCCCGGCTCTCGGAATCATTCCATAGGCGGTAATGCTCCCATCCTTTGTAATGGAAATATCGGAGGTACCTGCACCGACATCTATCATAGCAATATTTAAAAGACGGAATTTCTCCGGAATGGCAACATTGATAGCGGCAATGGGCTCCAGTGTCAGATTGGCAACATAAAGACCGGCCTTTTCCACCGCAGCATAAAGGCTGTCGATAACCTCATCGGGAAGAAAAGTCGCTATGAGATTCGTTCCTATCCGGTTGGCTTTATGCCCTTCCAGCTTACCAATAGAATAGCCGTTTAAGGAATACTGGATAACGGAATAACCCACGCAGTAAAAGTGGATTTTCTCCTCCTTCATCTCCTGCCGCAGGGTATCATAGGCCTTTTCTACACCAATTAAGTCCAGAGAATGTACATGCTCCTCCGTTACCACGGTTTCCCCGGAAAATTCATACTCTGCTTCCACCGTCACTGTTTTGAGTACACGTCCCGCAGCGGCAATGCAGACATCCGTAAGCCGTCTGCCCACCTGCTCCTCCAGTTCCTTTTTTACATCCTCTATGGTCTCTGCCACCTTGTAAATATCATGAATCTGACCATCCAGCATGGCACGGGTTTCATGCTCCCTGACGCATTGGGCTACCACGATGAACTGTCTGTCCTCCTTATAGCCTACTGTGCCCACTATGCTCCTGGTTCCAATATCCAGTCCAAAAACCAGATGTTCCGGGTATCTTTTGTTTACCATCTTTTGTGTCCTCCGTAAAGTAGCTGCTTACTTTCGATTCTCACCATTTAATAATTTTTCTATCTGAGCCTTCAGCCCCTCTAAAGTACCGTTGTTGGTAAGAATATGGGTGCTTGCGGCTTCGTATTCCTCTTCCGAGAGCTGGTTTATAAGTACCTGCTCAAATTTCGTCCTGTTAAAATTCCGGGAGCTTTTCAGTCTTTCTTCCCTTACCTGCTTCTTTGTGCTGACATACCATATTTCATCACAAAAATCTTTGAGCTCTGCTTCCCTGGGAAGGGCTGTTTCTACACAGATAAAGGGATAAGAACTCTTCTCTTTTACCTCTTTCAACCTGTTTCTCACGTAATCCAGCACATAGGGATGTGTAAAGGAATTGAGTATTCTTAACTTCTCTGCATTCTGATAGACTTCCTTTCCAAGCTTTCCTCTGTCGATATTCTTTTCATCATCCAGGATATCCCTTCCGAAATACTCCACGATCAGCCTGTAGGATACACCGCCTTCCGCCATAAGCTCATGGGCAATGCGGTCCATGTTCAATAACAGTGCTCCGTAGGTCCCTGCCAGTATTTCTGCTGCTTCGGATTTTCCGCTCCCGATACCGCCGGTAAGGCCGATTACTTTTATCCCATTATTTTGCTTCATACCAGTTAGGTCCTTCATTGACATCCACCTCTAAGGCTACAAGCAGGTCCGCCGCCTGCTGCATTTCTTCCTGCAACAGCTTCCTTACCTCTTCTATTTCATCCTTGCTGGCTTCAATTAAGAGTTCATCATGAATCTGCAGTAACAGCCTTGAGCGGAGCTTTAATGCTTTTAACTTCTCATTTACACGTATCATGGCAATCTTTATTATATCTGCCGCCGTTCCCTGAATTGGTGAATTCATTGCCACCCTTTCACCAAAGGAGCGGGTCATAAAATTGGAGGAGGTAAGCTCCGGTATGGGTCTTCTTCTGCCATACAGAGTAGTTACATAGCCTTCCTTTTTCCCTTCACTTACCAGGCCATCCAGAAAGGCCTTTACCCCCGGATAGGTGTCAAAATATCTGTTGATATAGTCTTCCGCTTCTTTTTTGGAAATATTTAACCCCTGCCCAAGGCCGAAGGAGCTGATTCCATAAACAATACCAAAATTAACCGCCTTGGCACTGCGCCTTTGTTCCGAGGTAACTTCTTCAAAAGGAGTATGGAATACCAGCGATGCCGTAATCCGGTGAATGTCCTCATTCTGCTTATAGGCTTCAATCAGTCTCTCATCCCCTGACATATGGGCCAGTACCCTCAGTTCAATCTGTGAATAATCCGCATCCAGGAAAACATAACCCTCTTCCGGTATAAATACCTTCCGGATTTCTCTTCCCAGTTCCATACGAATGGGAATATTCTGGAGGTTTGGCTCCGTGCTGCTGATACGTCCGGTTGCAGCAATGGTCTGATGGAATTTTCCGTGTATTCTGCCGTCTGTGCTTATATAAACAGCCAGTCCGTCCGCATAAGTGGACTTTAGCTTGGTCAGCTGCCGGTACTCCAGTATCTTTCCTACAATGGGATACTCTGCCTGAAGCTTTTCCAAAACATCTGCCGAGGTAGAATAGCCTGTCTTGGTTTTCTTGCCGTTAGGAAGATGCAGCTTCTCAAACAGAATGACCCCTAACTGCTTCGGGGAATTGATATTGAATTCCTCTCCGGATAATTCATATATCTCCTTTTCCAGCCGGTCAATACCTACTGTCAGCTTATCTCCGTATTCCTTTAATTCTTCCCTGTTGACCTTTATACCTCTTTGCTCCATGTCATATAAGGTATATACCAGGGGCATTTCAATGGTCTTATAAAGGGACTCCATCCCTTTCAGCTTTAATTCCTCCAGAACCAGGGGCATTGCCTTTAATGCCGTGCAGGCATGATTACAGAAAAAAGCCGTACTTTCTTCTTTTTTAAACTTCAAAAATTCCTTATAGGAGCCCTTCCCAAGAATCTCACTCTGTGAGGGCAGTGTAAGCTTTTGGTAATCTCTGGCAATATCATCGCATTCATAAGAAGACTGCAGCGGATTCAACAGATAGGAGCCTATGGCCATATCTGCTATCTTTTCTTCAGTCCCCTCAGGAAGATAGGGGAGCTGTTCCTTTAAATGAATGGTTGCAAAGGAGCTTCCTGCCCCAAAGAGCCTGCCAAGACCGGCTGCTATATCCTGAGCAGTTAAGTCTTCTGATTCTTCTCCGCAGAGGAAAAGGCAGGTATTTTCTCCGTAAGAAAGGGCCAGTCCCAGCACCTCCCCCTCCGTTATCAGATAAAAGCCTACAGCAGCCTTCAAGGATGTCCTGACTGCCTCATCAAAGGTCTCCTGTGCTTTCTTTTTCTCTGTGATGACCTCAAATTTCGTTTCATCCTTTTCCGAACTCTTTGTATTGGACAGGCTCATTCCGTCAAAGCGTTTTAACAGGCTTTTTAATTCCAGCCTTTTAAAATAATTATAAGCCTCTTCATTGTAAATGTCCTCATAGTCCGCTTCTTCCATCCGGTAATCAAGCTCACAGTCCGTCTTTATCGTGGCAAGGACCTTGCTAAGGTAAGCCTGCTCCCTGTTATTTATCATAGATTCCCTGGCCTTGTTGGGCATTACCTCTTCAATATGCTCATAGGCATTTTCAATGGAGCCAAAGGTGGATATAATCTTGGATGCTGTTTTCTCTCCGATACCCGGTACCCCCGGTATGTTATCGGAAGTATCTCCCATAAGAGCTTTCATATCAATAAATTCTATCGGTGTTACACCGTAGGTTTCCACCACATCATCGGTATTGTAATTTTCGATCTCCGTGCCGCCCTTTTTGGTCTTCGGAATACGTATCCGGATAGCCTCCGTCGCTAATTGGAGCAAATCCCTGTCCCCTGACACCAGGGACACCTGATAACCTTCCTTTTCCGCTCTCACTGCCAGAGTTCCAAGGATATCGTCTGCTTCATAGCCTCCCTTTTCCAGAATGGAAATCTTCATTGCCTGTAAGACTTCCTTTAATAGGGGTACCTGTTCTCTCAGCTCCTCCGGCATCCCTTTTCTGGTGCCTTTATATTCTGCATACATCTCATGGCGGAAGGTCGGTTGATGCACATCAAAGGCAATGGTCAGGTAATCCGGCTTTTCTTCATCCAGTATCTTAAAAAGGATATTTAAAAAGCCCAGCACACCGTTTGTATACAGCCCTTCGGAATTCGTCAGTACGGGAAGAGCATAGAACGCTCTGTTTAATATGCTATGTCCGTCAATCAATACAATCTTTTTACTCATGGGAACCTCATTTCCTTGCTTTTTTTCCTTGCTTTTTTACTTTCTTTTTTACTTTCTTTTTTTACTTTCTTACAATGTATCCCTTTTTTATATCTGCTTCCCTTAAAATACCAGTACTGTCTTACGCAGAGCAGTACTAGTATTTTCTACGATAAGGGCTGTATTTATCAAAATGCTCCGGGAATTTTTCCTGTAAAAGCTTTGCCTCCTCTTCATCCTTTTCATAAAGATAGGTGTATATACTATCCAATTGATACAAAATCCTGGCAGAGTACAACCCTCCCGGCACATGGGGCAGCTCCTCTTCCCGGTAACCGGAAAAATCCACAAAAAACAAATCCTGTGTAAGAAAGCTGCTGCTCTTTGGCTCGTCCTTTAAAACATCCTGTACTACGTATTCGCCAATGTGAAAACTGGAGGCGATTGCCGCAATGGAAATTACCAGTATCAATATGATCCGCTTTCTTATATGGGAGAACTTATAATGGATAATCTTATCCTCGTTCTCGTTCAGTAGCTCAATAAAATCCTCATGAAAGTTGTCTGCTATTTCCTTATCCGCATCCAAACGTCTCATACCGGTCAACAGAATGTAATGGACCTCCAGTTCTTCCATGCAATCCGGGCAGGATTTGATATGCTCCATAAATTCTTCCAATTGCTCTATGCTAAGTTTGTTATCAATAAAAGGCATCATAAGCCTTTGAACTTCCATGCAGTTCATATTCTTTCAACCCTTTCAGGTGCTGTATGCTTTCTCTTTTCCTTCTTTGAAGGGGTCTGATGCATACAGTGTATATCATGGGAATTAATTTATATGTTTAATTATTTATTTTACCCTTTTTTTTATAATGTTTCAACTAAACTTTCAATTTATGCTTAAGATTAATTTATGTAAATTTTTCTTGCTTTCTGTTTAAGTTTATGTTAAAATGGATTTCGCTGGTTCAAGACACTGATTAAACCAGCAGTAATATCATAATCAGCCGGTGTGTTGGAATTGGCAGACGAGACGGACTCAAAATCCGTTGCCTGCAAGGGCGTGTGGGTTCGAGTCCCACCACCGGCATTAATGCATCTTGTCAAAAGAAGTCGATTAATAGCAATCGACTTCTTTTATTTTTTATTGTAAAATAGAAATCAAATAAAGTCAGGAGGTATTTTTATGCTGGAATTTCCAGAGGTAATCAGTATTGCCGGGCAGCTCAGAAAACAGGTGCAGGGTAAAGGAATCTCCCATGTTCTTCCTCCCACAAAAGTACACAAGTTCTGCTGGTTTGCCGGTTCTCCGGAAGAATATGATGCCGCACTAAGGGGCAGCAGCATTCAATCTGTTGAAGGTTTTGGAATCTTTGTGGAAATGTCCTTTAGCAATGGGAAGCGGATATGCTTCAATGATGGTGTCAATGTGCGGCTTATGGACAAGGATAGCGTGCCCAGGAACTATCAGCTTTTAATAGGCATTGAGGACGGCAGGGCTTTGGTCTTCACCGTAGCTATGTATGGTGGCATTATCCTTCATGACGGAAATTATGATAACGAATATTATGTTAAGAGCAAATCGGCCATCTCTCCCTTTTCCGACGAGTTTAAACCTTATTACTACGGCCTGTTGAAGAGCAGCAAAGCCACTCTTAGCGCAAAAGCTTTTCTGGCGACCGAGCAGCGTTTTCCCGGCATCGGAAATGGTGCATTGCAGGATATCCTGCTGACAGCCCATATCCATCCTAAACGGAAAATCGGTACTCTAAACAGTGACGAACAGGAAAAGCTGCTTTTCACTATAATTTCTGTTTTGCATAATATGGCCGATGGAGGCGGACGTGATACTGAAAAGGATATTTGGGGGCTGCCCGGCGGATACCGGACAAAACTGTCCAGAAATACGATTACCTCCGGATGCGCACAATGCAAAGGCTCGATTGTAAAAGAAAATTATCTGGGCGGGGCAATATACTACTGCCCTTCCTGCCAGAAATTAACTGATAAATAACCCTTCCCTGCTGATACAGTTCCTTTCTGTAAATAAAAACAGGACTATTGGAGACTGCTAAATTCACTTGTAAAAACTTATCATAAAGGGGCCTGACTGCATTCTGGGTCAGGCCCCTCTTCTTTCTACTGCTTCTCTGCACTTTCCAATTTCCAGATATTCTTATCTCTCCTGAAAAGTAAACACACCACCACTCCGGCTGCTCCGATCAGCATGAACAGCATGGCTGCTCCCGAACCCTTTCCGCTGCTAAACAACGTAACCCAGAGACTATTACCAGACTGTGTTTTCATAAAGGGTTCGAATACCCTGTCAACCAGTATACCGCCGGATAAGTATCCCAGAGGAATCGTAAAAAATTGCAGGGAATTGCGTGTGGCATATACTCTTCCCTGTATGGAAGCCGGGATCCTGGTTCGGAAAATCACGTCCATATTAGCCCCCATTACGGGAATGAACAGCCAGCCTGCAATTGCTCCCAGGCACCATACAGCACCGTTTCTTCCGAGAGCCAGAATAAAGTTTTCCGTACTCATGGAAAAAAGCAGGGAGTTAAATATCACCCGTACACGGTTCTTCGGCGCAGGCATAAAGGTCATGAATATACTGCCTGCAAGCGTGGCGAGACCTGTGCAGGCATTTACAATTCCAAGGACATTTTCACCCCCGCCCTTTCTTGAAAGCAGCATGGCGGGTAGGGCTGCATTGTATATGGATGCAAGATAATTAATTGCTGCAAGAAACAGGATTAAATCCAGTATTCCCCGGTTATCTTTTAAATACTTTAAACCACATCTTACTGATTGAATCAGGGTTTCCTTTTTCACGGAACCGCTATTCAAAATCTCCGGAATTTTAACAAATCCCAAAAGCGTAATAAAGGCCACAAAAAAAGTAAATAAGTCAAAGAGGATTACAGCTTCCATGCTTGTCAATGCAAGAAGGGCACTTGCCAGTATAGGTGCCAGTAAAGTAACCAGTGAATTGGACAAGTAGCGCATGCCGCTTGTCTTCTGGTAATGCTTTTGAGGTACCAGAAGACTCATGGTAACATCAGCTGCCGGCTGCTGGACAGTATTCATCAATCCATTAATCGTGTTAATCAAATACAAATGCCAGATTTCCAGATTCCCTGATTTTATAAGGAAGAGGACTGTCACTGAACCCACCGCCGCCAGGCTGTCACAGACCAGCAGAATTATTTTCTTATTCCATTTATCACTTAAGGCACCTGCAAAAATACTAAGCAGAACATATGGCATATAGGAGCAGACTGCCAGCAGTGAGGTCGATAGCGCAGACCCTTTCTCCTGATATGACCATACGACTAATGCAAAGCTTGTCATAGAACTGCCCAGCTGTGAAAAGGACTGGGTAATCCATAAAATTATAAATATATGAAGTTCTTTTACTGTTGTTTTAAAATTTTGTATCACGACTTTGCTCCTTTAATTTTTATACCCGTACAATATCATAAGTTTACTTATGATATTGCTTAGAATAAACGTGAAAATTACTTTTTCATTTTCACCTTAAATTAAATGCAAAGTCCTTAGGACGAATGAATTATTCTCCATGCAGCTTCGTCCGATCAGACCTTGCATGGAGCATCGCTAATACAGAGCTTCATATTTTTTCCCATCCTTTCCTGAAATTATATGGTAAGCAGTTTTTTAACTAACTGTTTATCTCATCCTCCAGTGCTTTTTTAACGGCACCTGGATTCCCTTTATACTGCTCTATTATCTCACTGACCCTGTCATATCCCAATACTCTGGTATAGGAGGTGGCAAAGGCATAGGAGCCTTCCAATAAGGCCTCACATCTTTCCCTGTCCGGCTCCAGCTGCTCGATACATTTGCTTCTGAACAGCTCCACTGCCCTCTCAAGGAGCATAAGGCTTTCAAGGAGGCTTTCTGCAATCAAAGGCAGAAATGCATTCAGCTCAAATTCTCCCCGGGAAGCAGCCATGGTAATGGCATAATCATTTGCCATTACCTTCATAGCGACCTGTGTCACCATCTCCGGAATTACCGGATTCACCTTTCCCGGCATAATCGTGCTCCCGGCCTGAAGGGGCTTTAGATGTATCTCTCCGATTCCCCCATGGGGACCGGAGTTCATGAGCCTTAAATCACCTGATATTTTCATGAGGTTCACTGCCAAAGCTTTTAACAGCCCTGATACCTCAACAAACACATCGTTATTCTGGGTAATATCCATAGGGTATTCCGCAGCTGCAAGGCCCATCCCGGTGATTTCCCGGAGCTCTTCTATTACCATAAAGCGGTACTTTCTGTCCGCATTACTGGAATTCCCCACAGCGGTACCGCCCAGATTAACCTGCCGCAGCCTTTCTTCTACCTTGTAAAGTCTCCAACGGTCTCTTGCCACGGCTTGGGAATATGCACCGAACTCTTCTCCCAGAGTGACAGGAATTGCATCCATAAGCTCTGTCCTGCCAAGCTTTTTTATCCCCTCATATTCTCTTTCCTTTAACTGAAGGGCCTGCTGCAGCTTAGCACAGCCATCGCTTAATTCTCTCAGCAGCTCAATAGAGGCAATGCGCAGGGCTGTCGGATACACATCATTGGTTGACTGTCCACGGTTTACATCATCAAGAGGATGGATAAGAAGCTCTTCCTTCTTTTCCTCCCTCCAAATCTTACCTGCCAGAGCAGCAACCACTTCATTTACGTTCATGTTGGCGGAGGTACCTGCCCCGCCCTGAAGGGCATCTACTACAAACTGTTCCTTATATTCCCCGGCAAGTATCCTGTCACAGGCCCTGACTACAGACTCATATACACCGGCTTTCCCGGTTCCCAGCTTCACATAGGTTTTTGCCGCTGCTTTTTTCACCTTTACAATTGCATATATAAGCTTAAGGTTCGTCTCTTTATAATTCAGTGCAAAATTTGCAAGTGCTTTCCTGCTCTCTTCCCCATAGAGTATTTCCTTCTGAGGAGAAATTTGATATGCATCATCCATTTGCTTATCCTCAATTCAATGCAGATTTTAAGATATTTGAACTACTCCTCTTCCTGTAATTCCTCCAAAATGGCCGGAAATATTTCCAGGCTCCGTTTTAATATTCCCTGCATATAAGCAATCAAAATACCATAATTGGTAATGGGTATCTTTTGGTCAACACTGCACTTCTGGCGGTATTTTACTTCCCTTTCCGTCAGCATGCAGCCTCCGCAATGTACAATAAGCTTATAAGGGCTTAAATCCTCCGGAAACTGGCCGCCTGAGGTAAAGGCGAATTGAAATTCCTTTCCGGTATAATTCTTAATCCACCTGGGCAGCTTTACAGTCCCGATATCATCACATTGCCTGTGATGGGTACATCCCTCACAAATCAATATGGTATCTCCCTCTTCCAGCTGTTCAAGGGCAGCAACTCCTTTTACTGCCTCCTGTAAAAGCCCCTTATATCTTGCAAAAAGGATGGAAAAGGAGGTAAGGGGAATATCCCTTGGCGTATCCGCGGACACCTTGGCAAATACCTGGCTGTCCGTAATGACAAGGCTTGGTTTCTTTCCAAGGTTCTCTAAAGTCTCCTTTAATTCATACTCCTTAACTACAATAGCTGTTGCATCCGACTCTAATATATCCCGTATTGTCTGCTGCTGCGGAAGGATAAGCCTGCCCTTTGGAGCCGCCTTATCAATGGGTACAACCAGCAGGACAAAGTCGGAGGGGTGTATAACATCTCCTACAATGCGCAGCTTACTATCCTCAGTTGGAGCAAGTGCTGCCATTTTTTCCTTTAAGGCTTCAATATTTTCCCCGGTAACCGCACTCACATAAATTTCATTTTCTTTTTGAGGTTTCTTTTCTTCTTCCAATAAATCTGCTTTATTATATACTACCAGACAGGGGATATTCTTTTCTTCAAAAAGCTTCATTAATTCTTCGTCAGAAACCCCTGTCCCGGTTACAGCATCAATAATGATTACTGCTATATCTGTTTTATTTAAGACCTGCCTGGTCTTTCTGATTCTAAGCGCTCCCAGGGAGCCTTCATCATCGATACCGGGAGTATCTATTATCATAACAGGTCCCATGGGCAGTAATTCCATCGCTTTATATACAGGGTCCGTAGTAGTCCCCTTAATTTCCGATACGACAGATAGCTCCTGCCCTGTAATCCTATTCACAAGGCTAGATTTACCTGCATTCCTCTTTCCAAAAAAGCCGATATGCACCCTGTCTGCGGAGGGTGTTTCATTTAATCCCATACTGCCATCTCCTTCGTGATTATTACATACCCATGCGTGCTAATGGTATCACAAAATCCTTGGCAAATCAAGAAGTACTGACATTCCGGACGCGGCAAAAGCATCAAGGAAGTTTATGGAAACGGACGATGACCAAGGGGTTGTTTCGGAGTTTTGTTACGCGAGAACCCTTATTCCACTAAAGTGGCAGAAAACGTAACTGGCAGGTAAATCAGTACCAAACTCGCTGTAACAAACTTAGCTGTGTTAGTTATCAAGCTCAAACAGTGGCACTGCTTTACCTGGTCACATTTCCTGCCGCTTAAGTGTCATAAGGAACCTCTTCAGACAAAACTCCAAAACACCCCCTTGGTCATCTGTGCATATCCATTATTGGTCTTATGCGTTTGTCATGACATTTTGCATACAGCAAGTTCATAACCTCGCTTCTACCACTTAAAATTTACAGAGTAAGGTTATTGTCTGGGCTCCTCTTCCAAAAGCACACATTAAAAAATAATCCCCTCTTTTGATTAACTGCTTTTCCCAGGCTTCATAGAGTGCAATAAAGGTACTGCTGGTACCTGTATCGCCGTAGATATCACCGATATAGGGGCTGATGGCCTTATCTATATGCAATTTCTCCCGGATGCTCTCAAGTCCCATTTTATTATTCTGTGAAAAGCAATACATATTAACATCTTCCTTCACCAGACCATTGCGGCTGAGAATCGTTGAAATGGAATCCTCCACAGACCTCATCCCGTTTGGCTTTTTAACTGCCATGGAAAATCTTAAATTAGTTCCCTTTTTTATCATGAATAAATTGGAAAATCCGTAATTGGGAAACTGATTGCTATCATTATCGTCCATCCCTACAAGGCTTAAGGTATCACATACTCCGCAGTCTTCTTCCGTCTTTTCGAGTATAATGGCACAGGCCGCATCTCCAAGATTATTTTTATCCAGGTTCATATAATCGCAGCCAACCAAAAGGGCGCGGTTTATATGAGGGCTTACCGACATATACTTTGAAATCTGGTCAAAGGCCATTGTCATACCGCAGCCATTGGAATTGACGTCGTAGCAGATACATTCTTTTTTTCCGCCGATTACATTATGTATTTTTACCGATGTGGCAGGTGCCACATATTCAGGAAGCTGACTGGATAATACAATCATATCCATGTCGGCCCCGGATAAGTTGCTCTTAAAAAACAATTCCTGAATAGCATCAAGGGAAAGCATAATTGTATTCTGCCAGTTATACTTGCTTGCACTTCTTTTATTGGCCGCCGCTTCCTCGACCACAATATTTCCTTTGATTTTTTCTGAAATAATTTTTCTGTTTTTAATTTGATTGGAAATATAATATCCATGGCTTACTGCAATGTCTCTGATTTTAATATGTACCATAATTGTTCCTCGATCTGTATACTTATTTCATCGTATATTTAACAAGTAAAGGTCCCATAAAAAACAAAAACCAGCCCTGAATGCCATGGCTAGTCTTAACATGGTAGCCCGGCTGCCCTAGCAATCGCTTTAGACCCGTGGCTTTGCGTCCCTGCCTTTCGACAGGTTTGCCTTTATCTTACAGTATTAAATTTACAGTTATATAAAAGCTATAGTAAAAATGACCTATTATCAATTATATACATATTTCGATTATTATCAAGTATTTTTCTTATGATTTGCCATTCTTAGACAAATTATGTTTCGTTTTGGTCTCCATTGCAACCAAAATAGACCTTTACCAAATAATAATATAAGCCCACAAGCAGATTTTTTATTGCTGCATATGAGCTTAGGCTGATATTTTCATTTTTCTATTATCAAATCCGCGATATCCTTATAAGCAGCATAGGTCTTTAATTTAAATTTACCGACTTTTATGTCTGTGGTATAGTTATTGATTACCAGATACTGGTTGAATGCAGCGGAATCTTCCACAATGCCTTTCTCTTTTAAAAGCCTGGCCACCTGCTCTGAAGTCATTCCCCCGGTTATATCTACTTCAACGGAATCTTCTGCAGATGTACCTTTGGTCGTGGAAGCCGTAACATCTTTTCCCTTATCTGTTGAATCTTTTAAGTCCTCTGCCTTTTTCGTATCAGCAGCTCCTTTTGTTTCTTTTGAATCCTGCCCCTTGCCTTCTTTTGACGTGTCTTCGGGAGTGGGAGTTTCCGTAGGAGTAGGGGTTTCTGTTGGCGTAGGAGTAGCCGTAGGCGTGGGTGTACTGAGCAGATCCTTTAAAGAGTCTGGCGATTCACTTTCAACCATTCCCAATTTTTTTGCCCTTTCCTTAATCTGCGCATCTGTAAGTTCTTTGCCTGGCATTAAATGAAATGCTACAGACATTATAACAGCTGTAAAAAGTATCCCGACACCTATCCCTCTGATATAATATTTTAAGTTCATATTTACACCAATTGCATATCACAGGCCTGCCAGCAGACCAGTCTGCAATATTGCCACAAATAAATATGAGTGAAAGAATCTGTTAGCGGCATCCTTTCTATGTTTCAATTTTCTTTCACTTCTTTCTCTTATCTAAATACTTTACTGCTGCATACCATTTTCCCTATACAGATCAACTACCAGTTTAACTTCCCCCTGCCCGATTTCCAGGGTCTTTGAAATATCCACAATAGAAAATCCATTGGAATACAATTCAAGTATTTTCTGATTGGAATTTCCTCCGGTTTCCAAGTTATCTGCCGGCTTTACTGCTTTAGCCTCCGTTTTAGCAGAAGTATTTTTCTTAGGCTGCGGAGCTTTATTCTCTGCCGCCACAGGATGAGCACCGGCTTCTTCCAGCAGCTTTTTCTGCCGGTCTGCGTTTTTCATAAGACTTTTAAGGTCATCTTCTTTTTCCCCGAGCATATTGTAGAGAAATACAACCTCTTCGTGGTTGTGCTTAATCTTTTCCAGTATCTGCTCTGAAAAATCATTTACTGCTATAATTTTCTCATTTGAAAGCTGACTCAGTTGATTATCCGCTTTCAATAAATACCCCTCCGTTGTTTCGTTGCATGCCTCTTCAAATTTCCGCTTTAAATCACTGCTAAAATCAGTCATACTTTGGTTCAGTGCCGTATCAAGAACAAAATCGCCGCTCTTCTTATCGGTCTTATCCACCATAAAACAACTGATTATTATTATCGCAATTCCTATTATAATAAGGATAATTGCTATAGTTCCCATAATATATCCTCCGGATAGAATATGATATCTGTATTTACTTTACTGCATTATATCCTGATATCGATAGAGCCGGATTTCATCTTATTCTTCTCTTCCTTGGACTCTTCTTTTTTCTTTTTCTTTGAGCCTGAACCCGAATAGCTGTTATTCCCCTTTTCCTTGGCGTCATAACGGTATTCCTTGTTCTCACCCTTCGCTGTTTTAACAGCCTGCTGGCTGTTCTGCTTCACCTCATGGCTCAGCTTATCATGGATTAGAATTTGGTCATTGATGGGTTTCTGGCTTTCCTGATGCTTATAGTTTGAAACCTCCTGTGACTTAGGTGCCATGGATGCAACTTCAATTGGCGTTATCGGCATATCACTACCTCCTTTACAATCCAACAATCTTAATATCAGCCCTATCACGAATAAATTTAGAATAGTGTACTTCTGTCTTTATGTAATAAATTACGTTGGATATCACAATTTTCACACCAGGATAGGCAATATTTTCGACTTTAATCCACCCTTCGTCATTATTCCCAATTTCTGCACGAAGCTGCTCAAACTGGTTCTGGCATTCTTTCAATTCTTTTCTTAACATAATGCAGTTATTGGTTGCTATTCGTATGTAATCTAACTTTTCCTGGGAGAATAATTCTCCCTGGCTTATCTTTCTTTTATAGGTATCAATAATAGGCAGCAGCTTATCAAGGTCTGCTTCAATACCGGTTATCCGTTTCTGCATAGCCTTGTAATTTTCCACCTTCTTAGGATCTATGCCGACTTCCAGAAGGGTATAGGTTCCCATGGTGGAGCCTGCTGTCTTTACGGTAATGGCTGTACCGGATGTGATCTCACCGCCGGTTATAAAGCCCTTTTTGCCGCCTACGGTAATATCTCCTCTGGCCGAGACCTTACTGTGCAATATGGCCTCTGTGGTAATGTAGCCTCCTGATTTTACAACAGCATTTTCTATAAATTTGGTGATGATATTACCCTCTGCCTCCATGGTACCTTTGTTCATCCCCTGCATGCCTCGTTTTAAAACAATCTGGCCTCCTGCATAGAGTCTGGCACCTTCAACAACACCGTCAACAATAATGTCACCCTTTGCCCGTATGGAATATCCCGATGTAACATTACCCTTTACTGTAACATTACCCTCGTATTCAATATCACCTGTGGAAGAATCCACATCTGCAAGGACTTCAAAGGTATTGGAAACAAATACTTTATCATTTACCAAATCAGCATGGCCGCTGACACTTGAAAACATCTTAAGTCCGTCTTCCGATAAATAGATGTCCCTGCCGTGCTTTAGTACTTTTCTCATTATTTTTTTGGGAAGTATGCTTGTACCCATTACATCCATACCAGGGGTACCGTTGACCTCGGGTATTAATTGCGCCAGCAAATCCCCTTTGTTTATGGAGCTGATCATATCAAGCTGATGAAAATCCACTGTGCCGTCATCCTTTTCCTTGGGCTTCAGTGTTTTGTCCGTATTAAAATAATAGATGATTTCAGCATCTTTTCCCTCAGTCGGTTTTGCCCCTCTGGCTATGATAATTACATAATTGTATATCGGGTTTTTTATGTAATCATCAATAATATCATCAATAATACCGTATTTAATTCCTGACTTTCTCATTATATCAACAATATCGTCCTTCTTTAACCTTCTTCCCCCCACAGAAGGCGGGTAAAAGATACCCTCCGCATACATCTTATCTGCTGAAATTGCTACCTCCAGCATCTCGTCAATATTTGGAATTTTTGCTAACGTAAGCTTACACTCGACCGGCTTTTCTTTGGACACAGCCAAGGCTTTTGCAAGAGAATTAATATCATAGTCATAAATTTTGACCTTACTTAAATATTTTGACAAATCGTCAAACTCCAGTGCTTTACCACCCGGTCTGCCTGGAATCAATCTGATATAAGTTCCATCTGCTTTCATATCAAGTTGGAAATAACCGTTCCTATTATCCATACTCTTCTCCCTTATTATATCGTAAACAACAATTCAATATTATTTCCTAATTTAAGTCTCATCTTCTGCAATGCCTTTGTATGTAACTGTGAAATTCTTGATTCGGATACTTCAAGAACGCTGCTGATTTCCTTTAGCGTAAGTTCTTCGTAATAATATAATACAATGACCTTCTTTTCTTTTTCTGTCAGTATGTTTAAAGTCTCTGTCAGTATGGTTTTCAGCTCATTTCTTTCCGTAATCTGCTCCGGTGTTTCGTATTGGGAACTTAGGTTTGCTTCCATGCTGCCTTCACTGCCCTGCTCTAAATATTCATCCAGAGAAAATAAATTTGAAATATTCGTTTGATTTTGCCAAAGCTCCAATTCCTTTGGGGAAAGCTCTAACTCTTTGGCCATTTCCTCATCTGTTGCAGCACGGCCCAGCTGGCTCTCTAATTTCTGGTAGGCTGCATCCATTTTACGCTGCTTTTGTCTTAATGTTCTGGGTATCCAGTCCATTTTGCGGATTTCATCCAGAATTGCACCTCTGATTCGAAAGCTTGCATAGGTTTCAAATTTGACCCCCTTTGAATAATCAAACTTGTCCACCGCATCAATAAGTCCGAAGACTCCGTATCCTACCAGGTCCTCATACTCAACATTGTATCCCAGATACATACTAAGCCTTCCGGCTACGACCTTTACTAATCCAGCGTATTCTGTTATGAGTTTTTCCCGCCCTTCCGGAGATTTATGCTTACTGTAATCTTCCCAAAGTTTGGCCTTACACTCTGTATTCATCCGTATACCCCCAAATTCCTAAAAATCTCAGCCTCCCTGCTTAATACAGCAAATTCCAATAGCCATCTGCCTTCCATGATTACTCTGTTTCGGCATCCTGAACGTTTTCCGTCTCATCAACATTCTCTGTCATACCTATATCCGCTGTCTCCGTTATAACAGTTTTCGTTGTGACCTTTCTTATAATTGCTGCTGCTATTTTCCCGATAATATAAAAGCAGACAAGTACAAGCAACAGTCTTTCAAGGCCTGTTAACAGCGATTCATGATTGATAATATTTATTATACTCATAACCACACCCGCTATAAGCATTACTGCCGGTGCTATATATCGGTCCCTCATATAAATAACCAAGCCTTTCTTAAAGCCTGCAGACTTTGGGCCGCAGGCACAAATTTGTGTGTGAAAATTGCTTTCTAATTTTCACGCTAATAACCATACCTTCCCAGCACTCAAATTATTTTTAACGGCTTACCCACCGATTTTACATAGAGTTCACCGGTTTCGGCATAGAATTCTATGGTCCTGCCATAATTTAATCCTGTATCCTCTGCAAGTATCTTAATCCCAAGAGAAGCCAGCTTGCTTTTACTTGCTTCCACGTTTCTTTCGCCAATGCGGAGCATATCATTGTTGGAGCTGAAAGCAAACATTTGGGCTCCGCCTGCAATTTTAGCCACCAGGCGATGCCTGTTTGCTCCCAGTAAAACCATTTTGTCAATCAGGGCATCTATTCCCGTGTCCGCAAATTTGGCGATATTTTCGTTGTTCTTAATCTTAGTGCTGTCGGGTAACATAACATGCACCATGCCTGCCGTTTTCGAAACTGAATCATAAAGTGATATTCCGACACAGGAGCCAAGCCCCAAGGTCGTCAGTGCATCCGGTGAGCTGCATACATTCAAATCTGCCATTCCTACTTTAACCATTATGCTCATAAAACCCACCTATAATCCCAATGATTTTAAGATGACATCATATGATTCCAATGTGGGTATTAAAATAAAATAGCCATTAACATCTGAGTCGTCTTTCGTAAACTGTGTTTCTATAATGAGTGCCTTATCTCCTACTTTACCGAATTCAATAGCCGGTACACTTAGGATTGCTCCTGCCATATCGATAGACATATATGGTATACTTGCATTAATTTTAATTCCGGTTAAGGTTGACAAGGAGGAAAGATAAGCTCCGGCTATAATATTACCGATTTCTCTGAGTGCTGAATATTCCATTTCCGTAAATTCTTCCAGGACTGAATCTTTTCCCATAAGAATATTTACAATCCGGCATGCTGAGACCTGATCCATCATAAACATCATCATGCCGTTTATTTCACCCTCAAGGGTTATGAGAATACCTACAACAATCTCTTCCGCTCCACCGAGCATATCCGGTAACTCTTTCAGCTCAAGCAGGTCTACCTTGGGAACATTCATATCAACCTTGCTGTTAATCATAGTTGATAAAGCCGTCGTAGCATTGCCTGCTCCAATATTACCGATTTCTTTTAAAACATCAAACTGCATATTGTCTATATTGTCTAAATTGATATTTGGCAATGATAACACTCCTTAAACTGTTTCTTTTTCCATGATAACTCCGTTAATATTTAACAGAGATATCAGGCTGTCATTATGTTTACCGATTCCTGAAAGATACCCGTTCTTATCTTCTACTGCGCTGTTGGTAACCTTTTCAATCATATTTTCATCCAGAGTCACTACTTCCTTCACTTCATCCACGATAATTCCCACAGCAGATTGGGAATCAAATTTTATGATAATGATTCTGGTAGCATTGCTGACCACGTCTTCCTCAAGGCCAAATTTTAAGCGGAGACTCATTACCGGTATGATTTCACCTCTTAAGTTGATTACTCCCTTAAAAAAGTGCTGTGCCTTGGGTACTCTGGTTATACTCTGCATTCTTACAATATTATCGATATATTTGATATCTATGCCATACTGCTCAATGCCTATCTTTACAACTATGTACTGTTTTCCGTCATTTACTGCGTTTTCCATATGAACCCTCCTCTAGACCAGTGTGTTTACATCAAGAATCAGGGCAACCTCACCGTCACCAAGTATGGTAGCTCCGCCAATGATCTTATTGTTGTTTATAAATTTACCAATGGACTTTATTACAATTTCCTGCTGTCCGATCAGATTATCTACAACCAGTCCGGCCAGCCTGTCTCCCTTGGATATAATAACCACAATGAGATTTTCCTGGTCTGCTTTTTCTCCCGGGACATCCAGGATTTCATTTAAACGAAGTAAAGGTATGACATTACCCCGTAAATTAATCACTTCCTTGGAATGCACGTATTTAATATCGGAAGCGGCAACATCTTCGATGGTCTGAATGCTTCCAAGAGGTATGGCATATTTCTCTGTTCCAAGCTCTACCATTAAGGCCTGTATGATAGCAAGAGTAAGAGGAAGGCGGATAATGAAATTACTGCCTGCACCTAACTTTGTCTTAGCCTCAATATCTCCGCCCAAGGCTTCAATCTTTGTCTTAACAACATCAAGTCCAACGCCTCTGCCGGATACATCCGTTATGACTTCCGCTGTGGAAAAGCTTGGCTTGAACAGTAGGTCAATAACCTCTTTATCACTCATTACCTCAGCCTGTTCGGATGTTATGGTTCCCTTCTCAATGGCCTTTTTCTTGACCTTTTCCACATTGATGCCGGCACCGTCATCCCTGACTTCAATCACTACGTTATTTCCATCCTGATAAGCATCAAGGAAGATAGACCCTACCGCAGGCTTACCCTTTGCCGCACGCTCTTCATTACTCTCCAAACCGTGGTCAGCCGCATTACGCAATAAATGCATAAGAGGATCGCCGATTTCATCAATTACAGTCCTGTCAAGCTCTGTTTCTTCGCCGGTCATATAAAGTTCCATCTTTTTATTTAAGGACTTTGACAGGTCTCTTATCATACGGGGGAAACGGTTAAGAACACTTTCAATCGGCACCATCCTTACCTTCATGACAGATTCATGAAGATTTGTGGTAACTCTTTCAAGATATTCTATCTGCTCATTAAACCCGGACTCTGTCTTTGTGCCTTTTTCGCTTGTACTCATAGATACAAGGCCATTCTTGGCAATAATCAGCTCACTTACAAGATTCATAAGTACATCCAGTTTTTCGATATCAACACGTACGGAACGGTTTACTACCGGCTTTGATGTCTGCTGTTTGGCAGCGCTTTGGGCAACCGCCTTACTTTGAACATTATTTCTCAATCCGGCTTCTTCCGTCGTAGCAGCGGTCTCTTCTTTTTCCTCGGATACTTCATTTTCATTTACACTGATTGGCTCTATGTATACTTCCTTGATTTCTGAAACATTCAGAATTGTTTTTCTGACATCTTCCATATCATTCTTTGTCAGAAGAACTACGCTAAAATCCAGATCAAACTTCTCATCCTCAATATCCTGCACTTCCGGCTTTGACTTAATAACATCGCCCATGCCCTCTAATGCCTTGAATACCAGAAATGCTCTTGCTGCCTTTAATATACAGTAATCCTGTATATAAACAGTTATTCCAAAAGCATTGACACTCATCTTTTCTGCTTTTAGGATTGCATTTTTTTCGTAATCAGCAAGGGGCAGCTCCTTGTATTTATTAGCGGCACCGGAAGCTGTAGTGGCTGAAGTTTCAGTGGCTGATGTTTCAGCCTCAGCAACGCCGGCTGTCTGTACCTGTGCTTTTGCATCCTCATTGCCTGCTGCTTTTCCAAGACCTACATTTAAAATATTATTGAGCTGGTCAATGATATCTTCGTAATCTTCCGTTCCTTCATCCGCACTTTCCTGAATATTGCTTAAATAGCCTTCCAGTGCGTCCAGTCCCTTAAATAGTACGTCTACCAGCTCTGCCGTAACACCCATCTTTCCATTCCGGATTTCGGAAAATACATTTTCCATATCATGGGTCAATCTCTGCATTCTTTTAAAGCCCATTGTTCCAGCCATCCCCTTCAGGGAATGGGCAGCTCTGAAAATCTCGTTGATTGTCTCGCTGTTCTCAGGCTCCGTTTCCAATATCAATAACTGCTGGTTTAAACTCTGTAAATGTTCCTTGGTTTCATCAATAAAAATTTCAAGATATTGACTGACATCCATCTTATTGTACCCCCAGACTTCTATGTATTGCACCGGCTATTTGCTCTAACGGAACAACCTCGTCGACCAATCCGGCATCTCTTACAACCTTTGGCATGCCATAAACAGTACTGGTCGCTTCATCCTGTGCAATTACATATATATTTTTTTTCTCTTTGAGTTTCTTGATTCCATAGGTTCCGTCGCCGCCCATACCGGTCAATACCACACAGACTATTTCTGTAAAGCCTGATTCCGCCAATGATTCAAACATATAATCAGCACAGGGTTTTAAGCCATTCTTAGCAGCTTCCTGAGTAATTGTCAGGACCTCTTTTCCCTGCTCCGAACATCCAAGCCGCATCTGATACCCGCCTTTTGCAATATAGACCGTTCCTTCTGCCAAGCCTTCCAGGTGCTCTGCCTCTTTTACCCTTACCATGCTTATTTCATTCAAACGGCCGGCTAAGGATGCCGTAAAGCCCTCCGGCATATGCTGGACAATCAATACACTGCATCCTAAAGAAGCGCTGAGCTTTGGCACTACCTGCTGTAAAGCCTTCGGGCCCCCCGTTGAACAGGCAATCGCCACCAGCTTCTTTCCAGTCCAGCCCCTGGTTGGTCCGGTTCCACTCTTGGCAGGGATTGTTACGTCCGTGGCCGTACTGGCACCGCTCCTTGACAGAGCCGCCCTGTCAGCTGCGGGATTCAGAATACTTCTTGCAGCGGCTTCCCTGGTCACCGTGTAACCGCCAGCCATTGCAAGAGGCGCCTGGGCTACAGGCTCCGTTACCTCTCTTGTATTTAGTTTATACAGCTTTGTTGCTGTTTCAAGGCAGGCAATAATCTTGTTCTTGAACTTATCACTTTTGACCTCGAAAAAGCTCTCCGGTTTGGTAACAAAATCAAAAGCTCCCAGCTCCAGGGCACGTATGGTTTCCCTGGCACCTTCCTTTGCCAAAGTGCTGACAATGATGATGGTCGCTTTGATCTTTTTTTGCTCCAACTGTTCTAATAGCTCGATTCCGCTCATTTGAGGCATATTGATATCTAAAATAATCGCATCGTATGTTTCCTTTTGCTGCGTCAATAATAGAAATGCCTCAAGCCCGTTAACAGCAACTTTTGAAACCTGAAACCTGGAATCTGAATTAATTATATCAGAGAGTACCCTTCTCATGAGTGCAGAGTCATCAACTATTAAAACTTTTTTCTGCATATTTACCTCTTTTCCGTATATTCAATCTAAAATCAGACTTTTTTCATGTGCTGTACTGACTATTAGGTTTTATATATCTGCCAGAATTAGATGTACATGGTTACAAATTGTTTTTATCCTTTGTACGCTGCTTGATTTCTTCATCGAATATGTACTTAATGATCGATTCCCTGTCTTCCTTATGCAGTTCCAGGAACTGCACACGGTATTCATAAAAACCCACTCGGTTCGTCATTTTATCCGTGGATATAATCACTCCCATTAAGCAGTCGGACTTCATGCTCACCTTGCTGTTAAAATGTATCTGCATCTGCATGGTACTTCCGACCTCATGGATATTCTCCGACATCAGCCTGGCACCGCCGCCGCTTAAGTCCACTACAATTCCCGGCTGCCATTCTTTCCTGCACTGCTCCAGAGCATCAATACAAGCCTGTTTGTCTTCCGGGCTCTTGAATATGTTCTGTTTCAGTTTATACCGAAGTGTAAGCTCGGCTTCCGTAGCGATATAATAATCCGCATCCAGTACACAGGACAATCTGAAAAACTGCCGCCTCTGATATTTTTCCAAGGCCGATGTAAGTTCCACGGTCAATATGTATATTTTATCATCGTTGGCTCTGTCCGTAATTAAACCTTTACATTCATAAAGCCCGGTTTGTGTAAAGAAACGCAGGCTGTATTTATCTCCAACTGAAAGAGGTATCACCCTTCCCTTGATAATTGGCATCGCTATAATGACAGAAGCATAATCCTTAAAGTCCAGAACCTTACTTTTGTAGATTTTTTTTACTGCATCTTCATTTTTGTCCATTAACTTAAGTTCTACTTTATCTCCAATGGCTACAACATCCCGTACCATGTCTTGTTACCTCCGTTATTTACTTGTCGCACGATGAAGAAGGCTTGAAAAGAAATGAGCAATTCCTCTCTGCCCCGGGTTTTTAACCGGAATATCATTACATAAAGCGGCTGCCAGAGCAGACACGGCTCTTGAAGAAGGTGAATTAGGATATAATACGGAATAGGGTTTTTGCTGCATAACTGCTTTCGTAACATTAGAATCCTGCGGTATTCCTCCCAGATATTCCAGCTTAACCGTCAGGAACTTTTGTACTACAAGGTTCATTTTATTATACAGGCTGCGTCCTTCCTCTTCCGAATCAATCCTGTTGGATATCATTTTAATGGATGTCATATCAGAGTTAAAATCCACTCTTTTATTGAGTACCTTCAGCAGTGCGTAGGCATCTGTTATGGAGGTAGGCTCCGGTGTTATCACCAATAATACTTCGGCGCTTGCCATTACAAATTCCAGTACGCTGTCCGTTATTCCAGCTCCGGTATCAATTATAATTATATCGGCAATTTCATCTAACTCATAAAGCTTCTGGTTCAAAAAATCTATTTGATACTTTGTAATATTGGATAATTCCTGAATACCGGAACCCCCTGATATGAACATCAGATTTTCGGGTCCCTTGGTTATGATTTCCTGCAGATTCTTATTGCCGTATATGATGTCAGCCAGATTGTACTTAGGTCTGATACCCAGCATGACCTCTACATTGGCAAGGCCAAAATCGGCATCAAGTATAACTACTCTTTTTCCCATTCTGCTCAGCTGGATTCCCAGGTTTACAGAAAGATTTGATTTGCCAACTCCACCCTTTCCGCTGGTAACAGTTATAACTCTGGCGAGCTGGTCAGGCATACTTTGTCTTTTTATGATATTACGAAGCTGCTCCGCCTGATCCATCAATCAAACCCTCCCAACAGCTTTTTAGCCGTTTCCTGTGTGTCAAGCTTGCCGATGTCATCCGGGACGTTCTGCCCGTAGGTAGCATAGGATAACTCAGCATTGGTATACATTTTAATATTTAAAATATTCCCTACTGATATGGTTTCGTCTAATTTGGTAAATATAATACGATAATTTGTTATTTCAGAATAGTTTTCCGTAATCCGGATTAAATCCTTATATTTTGTTGTAGCACTTAATACAAGGTATATTTCCTTCTGTTCCTCTTCTACCGTACCAAGAAGCCTTTCAACATCGTCTCTCTGCTCCCTGTTCTTATGAGAGCGTCCGGCTGTGTCCACCAGAACAACATCATAATCCGATAATTCTTCCTTTGCCTGCAGCATTTCCTCCTCGGTGTAGATTACCTTCATGGGGATGCCAAGGATATTGGCATAGGTCCTTAACTGCTCCACAGCAGCAATCCGGTAAGTATCGGAAGTCAGCATTGCGACCTTTAACTTTTTATTCAGTTTTAAATCTGAAGCTATCTTTGCAATGGTTGTTGTCTTACCTACGCCGGTGGGTCCTATGAAGAAAATAAATTTACATTTATTCTCTATGACCTCAATTATTTTGGGCTGTCCAAGCTTCAGGATTATCTTCTGATATACGTGGGATAAAATATTATCGATTGTAATATCCCTTGTGACTTTACCTTCTATCTCACTTATCAGCTGTTCCACGTATTTTTCATCCACTTCATTTCTTAGCAGCTGATCATATACCAGCTTCATGCAGGCTTCCCTTTTCTGCTCTTCCGGGTCCTTTTGCTTTGGTGCTTCTTCCGCCTTTTTAACCTCCTGACGCTCCTGAAGCTGCTTTTCAAGCAATTCCTGCAGACTGTTAAGCTTCTTTTCAATGGCTGAAGCATCCTCATTGGGCTGATTGATTTCTTTCGGCCTTACATAGGCAGAAGCTTTATCCTCTCCATCATAGGCTGCCGACAGGGTATTGGTAAAGAAAGAAGGCTTTGATTTTCCCTCTTCCGCCTCCTTCTTTCCTCCTGCTAAAGCACCCGTATCATCAACAGCAGCCGTTATTTCAACGGTAGGCTTCCGGAAAAGGCGATAAACACCTTTAGGTGAAATAGTCTTTATATTCATTACGATAGCATCCTTGCCAAGTTCATTCTTTGCAAGAAGAATCGCCTCTGTTTCTGTATTTGCCTGATATTTTTTGATTATCACTATACCGTCACCATCCCTACCGATTGTAATTCAACATTGGATTCAATTTCATTATAGGATATAACAATTAAATCCTTAAAATAATCCTGTGTCAGCTTTTTAAAATACATTCTGACAATTGGAGAGGTTATAACAATGGGACTCTTCCCTATATTCTCCAACTTTTGAACTTCTTCCTCCACTGAACTCATAATACTTCTGGTCTTTTCCGGGTCAAGTGTTAAATAAGCCCCCTGCTCCGTCTGTTTTACACTGTTCATAATATCCTGTTCGACCTTCGGGTCCAGGGTTACCACACTTGTAACCTCTTCCACAGGAAAATATTTATTGCTGATGGCTCTCTTAAGACTTTGCCGGGCATATTCGGTAAGGACATCCGTATCTCTTGTAGTAGATGCATAATCTGCAAGGGTTTCAAATATCGTAATCAGGTCTCTGATGGATATTCCTTCTTTTAATAGATTCTGTAATACCTTCTGTATCTCACCAACGCTTAAGAGCTTAGGAACGAGCTCCTGAACAAGGGTTCCGTTAGCTTCCTGAATATTAGTGATAAGGTTCTGCACATCCTGTCTTGTAAGCAGTTCATAAATATGGCTCCTGATAACTTCCGTCAGATGTGTTGCGATAATAGACGGAGGATCAACTACCGTATACCCCAGGGACTCCGCTCTTTCCCTCTGGCTTTCCGTTATCCAGATTGCCGGTAAATGGAAGGAAGGTTCAAAGGTAGGAATACCTGTAATCTCCTCCTCCACATAGCCTGGATTCATGGCCATATAATGGTCAAAGAGAATTTCTCCCTCACTGATGGGGACTCCCTTTATCTTAATCAGGTACTGGTTGGGATTTAACTGAATATTATCCCTTAATCTTATAATAGGCACTACACAGCCTAATTCCAAAGCTATCTGCCTTCTAATCAGAACAACTCTGTCAAGTAAATCGCCTCCCTGATTGACATCAGCAAGTGGAATAATACCATAGCCAAATTCCAGCTCAATAGGATCTACCTGTAATAGAGTTACTACATTTTCGGGTTTACGTATCTCATCTCCGCCGCTTTCTTCCATTGCAGCAGCACTTTCAATATCCTCCACCTCTATTCTGCCGGCAATCGTTCTTCCGCAGATTATGAACACAACACCATATGTACAGAATACAAGGGTATTAAGAGGCGTTGCAATACCTAAGAATATCAGTGCTCCGCCGACAATATAGAGTACCTTTGGAATAGAGAACAGTTGTTTTAGAAGGATATCTCCGATATCCGCTTCCTTCGTTGCCTTTGTTACCACAATTCCGGTGGATAAGGATATCAATAGTGATGGTATCTGGCTTACAAGTCCTTCACCGATGGTAAGTAAGGTATATTTATCAAAAGCTTCATTGACTGACATTCCGCCACGAAAAGCTCCAATGGCAATACCGCCGACAAAATTGATAATTACAATAATAAGTCCTGCAATGGCATCACCTTTTACATACTTGGTAGCACCGTCCATGGCACCGAAGAAGCTGGCTTCCTCCTGGATTTTCTCTCTTCTTTCCTTTGCCTGCACATCATTAATTGCTCCGGTATTCAAATCCGCATCAATTGCCATCTGCTTACCAGGCATAGCGTCCAGGGTAAATCTTGCCGTTACTTCCGCAACACGCTCTGAACCTTTATTAATAACGATAAACTGTACTAAAATCAGGATAATAAATACTATGATACCAATGATTGCATCACCGCCGCCTACGAAATTACCAAAGGTCTGGATTACTCCGCCGGCAAAGCCGTCTCTTAAAATCAATCTCATGGAAGATACATTTAATGAAATTCGGAAAATAGTCGTGAATAATAGAATTGTCGGAAATGCTGACATACTTAAAACTTCTTTTGAAAACAAGGCATTGAACAGAACAATCAATGCCACAGATATATTCAGTGCCAGTAATATATCCAATAAAACACTTGGTATGGGTACAATCAGAAATATAATTGCTGCCAGCAAATAAATTCCTACAACCATGTCCGTCTTTTTCATTAACAATGCCCCCTGAATTTACAAAGTAATTATGTCTTATTTTTCAAATTATAAACATAAGCTAAAACTTCCGCTGTCATCTGATACAGCTCCGGCGGAATTTCATTCCCAACATCAACATTGTAGTAAAGCATTCTGGCGAGTGGCTTATTTTCTACAATTTCAATATTGTTCTCTTTCGCAGCTTCTTTAATCTTCTGAGCCAAATAATCTGCGCCCTTCGCAACAAGTACCGGCGCTTCGCTGTTGTCCTTGTCATACTGGATAGCAGCAGCAAAGTGAGTAGGGTTTGTTATGACCACATCTGCCTTAGGAAGCATCTGCATCATCCTTCTTTGAGATACTTCACGCATTTTTGAACGGATTTTTCCTTTTATATGAGGATCTCCTTCTGATTGCTTGTATTCATCCTTGACTTCCTGCTTTGACATCCTCATGTCTTTTCTGAACTTCAATTTTTGATAAATATAATCTGCTACTCCAATAATAAGGAAAACGACACTAATATTCAACCCCAGCTTTATTACTATATTACCTATAAACTGGATGGCCTGAATCAGTTCCATATCATAAAGCCTTTGAAGATTGGCTCCATAATTCATTAAAGTATTGTAAGCAATATATATTATGGCAATTATTTTAAGGACTTCCTTAAAGGTGTCCACCAATTTGTCTTTGGAAAATATCTTTTTAAAGCCTGTAATCGGATTAAACTTATTGAATTTCGGCTTAAGCGGCTTTGCTGTCAGCTTCCATTTTACCTGGAATACATTAATTATAATTACTGCCATTACCGCAATCAGGAATATCGGTATTACAATTTGAATAATACTGAAAAAACATTCCTTTAAAATTGCCGATGCCGTTGCGACATTAAAATCATCCGATGCTACTTTAACAATATTGCTGTAAAACTCATAAAAAGCATTGATGAATTGATTCCCCATCCTTGCTACAAATACTTTTAGTGTAACAAATAAGGCAACCAAGGCAGCGGCCGTAATCAAATCGGTACTTCTTGCAACCTGCCCTTCGTCTCTTGCATCACTTAACTTTTTTGCGGTGGGCTCTTCTGTCTTTTCGCCCCCGCCTCCCCCTGCAAAAAATTGCAGGTTATAGGTCAATAACCTTTCCATTCTAATCCCCATGAATATCACAAGCTTGCTTGCAATACTGCCCAAATTGTAAGTTTAAAAATGCATCGCATTTTTAAATCTAATCCCCTCTATCAACTATTTTAATATTTGAACGGCTGACTTCATCATATCAATCATCTCATTGAAAATGAAACCGGATACGGTAGGTAAAAACCTTACAAGTAAAAACAGAATCAGTAAGCCGGTTATGATTTTTAGCTGAAAACCAATAACAAACATATTCATTTGAGGGGCTACCTTCGCTAATATTGCAAGTATTGTGTTTATAATCAACATAGCCGCAAAAACCGGCAATACGATGCGAAAACCAATTATAAAATAATCTCTGATAAAATCCATCATCAGAAGGTAAATATTAGGATTTAAATGAGCCTGTCCCAATGGGATTACCTTAAATGTATCAGCAAACGCTTTTATGATATAAAGGTGCATATCTGTTACTAAAAGCATTAGAATAACCGAATAAGAATACAGATTACTGGTTATGGTGGATTCCACATGGGCTACCGGATCCAGCTCGTTGACCATGGAAAAACCTATTTCCATATCCATTATCTGACCTGAAAAATTCAGGATATAATAACTTAAATTCGTAAAGAAACCAATTATCAGCCCGGTCAGTGCTTCCTTCAGCATAAGAGCAGCAAATTCGATTACTGTGCCATATTGTATATCAACAGGCGTAATCTGAAAAAGAATCAGCGCAAATATAAGTGAAAATCCTGCCTTTACTCTTTGAGGAACATTGGGAATACTGAAGAACGGGGCTACAAAAACAAAAGCCGATATCCTCACAAGAATTAATAAAAAACCATCAAAGCCATCAATTGTAAATGTCATACACTTCTTATATAATACGGGAGATTGTTGAGAAGCTCCACAAAGAAATCTTTGGTCTCAGACATTATCCAACTTCCAAAAAGCATAATAACCAGAAAGATAGCTATAAACTTCGGAACAAATGTGAGGGTTTGCTCCTGTATAGAGGTTATAGTCTGCAGTATGCTTATTACAAGGCCTACTATCAGGGATATCAGCAGCATAGGTGCCGATACCTTTATTATGATCCAAAGGGCTTCTCTGATAATATCAATTACAATATTTTCATTCATACTCTACCAGCTTTCTACTTGTAAAAGGTCTTGACCAATTCTCCAATGACCAGATTCCATCCGTCTGCAAGAATAAACAAAAGAATTTTGAACGGCATGGATATCGTAGTTGGCGGAAGCATCATCATACCCATTGACATTAGAGTAGATGCAACTACCATATCAATAATGATGAAGGGTATATATATTACAAAGCCTATAATAAACGCAGTCCGCAGCTCACTGATTATAAAGGACGGTATGATGACTGTGATAGGTATTTCACTATAATCTTTTACCGGGCCTATCTCAGCTATATCCATAAACAGCTTAAGGTCCTGGGGCCGGTTTATCTCTTTCAGCATAAACTCCCTTAGGGGCTTTACTCCTGCCTTAAAAGCTTCTTCCTGGGTTATCTCACCTTTTGATAAAGGCTTTACCGCATCATTATTGATTTGCGTGAACACCGGTGTCATTATAAAAAACGTCAGGAATAATGCCAAGCCTACAAGTACCTGATTAGGCGGTGTGGACTGAGTTCCCAAAGCCGACCTTACAAAGTGTAATACAATGATAATCCTGGTAAAGGATGTAACCATGATTAAAATTGACGGTGCCAGTGAAATCAAGGTAATCACCAGCATCATCTGCAAGGTGGATGTCATGCCGCCACCGTTGGCATCCGTGTCCAGATTAAATTTAAACGGCCCAATCTGGCCGCTTAAATTATTGTTCGATGTACTGCTGGAACCCGTAGCTGCTTTACCGGTATTGTCATTTTGTGTCTGGCCGCCATTAACAGTACCTGCTGTAGTTGTACTGCCGGTTTGTGACGCATAAACAAAAATAGTTGTCTTATTGGTTAATATACCGGTAATGAATAAAATACAGATAACACATACCAGCTTTTTTAATATCCTTTTATTCCTTCTCTCCATGCATACCAACCCTAGTGATGATCCTCTTTCTCTGTCAGCTCAGTCTCTTCAGACTGATTTGCAAATAAATCACCACTTTTATCTTCTTTCTCAATTTGTTTCTTTAAGGTTTTTAAAATATCCTGAAAGTTATTATTTTGCCTGGTACTTCTATCCTTTACCGTGATTTCTTCTTCTTTCAGCTCTGTAAGCAGTCTTATATCATCTTTTCCCACTGCTATGACAAAATATCTGGTACCAACCTTTACAATCTGTAAATACTTATTCTGAGTAAGCTTATATGTATCGATGACCTTAAAATTACTTTCTCTTAAGGCACCCATTTTGACACCGCCGACAAATTTTGTTGTCAGATATGTTATGACTAATACCACAATAAAAAGGATTAAAACACCAAGAAGCTGAAGGAAATTATCTCCTGATGTCAGCCTTGCTGCAAAAATGTTCATTAACCCACAGCCTTCTTAACAGCTTCCAATACTCTGTCAGCCTGAAAAGGTTTTACAATAAAATCCTTTGCTCCTGACTGAATGGATTCAATGACCATTGCCTGCTGGCCCATTGCGGAGCACATTATAATATTGGCAGAAGGATCTGCAGATTTGATTTTCTTAAGAGCCTGAATACCATCCATTTCCGGCATTGTAATATCCATCATTACTAAGTCAGGCTTTGTTTCATTGTATTTTTCTATCGCTTTAGCGCCATTTTCAGCTTCGCCGACAATCGTATAGCCATTCTTACTTAAAATGTCCTTAATCATCATCCTCATAAAAGCAGCATCATCACAAATTAAAATACTTTTACCCATTTTTATTCTCCTATCATGTGTTGTATTTTATAATTAATAAGATTACTATTCACCCTTAGTTTAAAGAACCCTCTTAGAATCAATTATTATGTTTATTTTCATGCTTGTAGGTTACATCACATGATTCATGGTTAACCAACTGCTACTTAATAATTTCTGTTACTCTGATACCAAAGGATTCTTCAATTACTACAACCTCACCTTTTGCAACAAATTTACCATTTACAAGAACATCAATCGGTTCTCCTGCTAATTTATTAAGTTCAATAATTGTACCCGGAGTAAAATCCAGTATTTCCTTTATGGATTTGTTTGTTCTTCCAAGTTCTACCGTAACCTCCAAGGGAACATCCATAATCAGGTTTATGTTCTCAGGCTGGGGTGTTACCTGCTGAGAAACGGTAAAGCTTTGGAATTGTGCAGGTGATACATTAATATCAGGTGCAGTATATGGCATTTGATATGCAGGTGCCTGCATCTGGGGAGCTGCTTGTACCGGAACTTCCGGTGCCTTGGGCTGCACGGGTTTCTCTGCTTTTTCCGGTGCCTGCTCTGTTTTCTGCTCACCCTTTATAAAGTTACTGTAAAGCTCCCTTGCCAGCTCGAAGGGATACAATTGCATCAGCTCACTGTCAACTAAGGTTCCTATTTCCATCTTGAAGGCAACTTTAACAAATTTCCCTTTCAGGAAAGGTGCAATATCGGAACCGTCAATGGTTTCATTCATATCCACCACTGTTGATATGGGAGGGGTAATATCGACCCTCTTTTCAAGCATTGCTGAAATAGAAGTTGATGCCGAACCCATCATCTGATTCATTGCTTCACTGATAGCGCTTAAATGAAGCTCCGATAATTGACCTTCCATATTTGTACCGTCGCCGCCCATCATTAAATCCGTGATTATCTTGACATCGGACTCTTTTAATATCAGAATATTGTTACCGTCCAAACCATCCTTATAATAAATCTGTATAAAAACACAGGGTCTGTCATAAGATTCTGATAAATCGGTCCATGTTGCATAGGAAACAACCGGAGTTGTTATGACAACTTTTTGATTAACTAAAGATGAAAGGGTCGTGGCTGCAGTCCCCATACTAATATTGGAAATTTCACCAATCGCGTCTTTTTCGGCATCTGACAGTACATCGTTCATTGTATCAGAACCTGCATTGCTTGTATCCGAATTCATCCCGCTTAGAAGCGCGTTAATCTCCTCTTGAGATAACATACCATCCATATTATTACTCCTCCCTAATTATTGATGTGATTCTCACTGCATAGGCATCCGAAGATGCACCCGGCAATGCTTTAAATTTATCTAAATTACCTACATAAACCTCTAACTCATCATCTATCTTTGTGTTTAGTTTAATGATATCTCCCGGCTGAAGCCCAAGGAAATCATTAACTGAAATGGAGCTTCTGCCAAGTATTGCCTTAATTGGTATCTTTGCTTTGGCAATGGCCATCTCAATAAGCTCCTGGTAAGACTCATCATCTTTAACCTGCATTGTTGAAAACCAATACTTGGTATTTAATTTATCTATAACACTCTCTAGACAAGCATATGGCAAACATACATTCATCATACCTTCCACATTACCTATCTTTATATTCATGGTAATGATGGAAATCATTTCACTGGGTGCAATGATTTGTGCAAACTGCGAATTCGTTTCTATTCTTATAAGCCTCGGCTCCAAATGTACTACTGTTTCCCAAGGTTCACTCAGCAGATTCGTACAGACATTGAATATCCTTTCCATAATAATTAATTCAATTTCTGTGAAATCTCTTGCTTTCTCCAGTGGTACCCCCGTTCCGCCTAACATACGGTCTACCATTGCATAACCTAGATTGTCCGCAATTTCGATAATTATGTTGCCCTCCAAAGGAGAAAAATCAACTATCCCCAGTAAAACGGGATTTGAAAGGGCATTTGTAAATTCAGAATAAGCAACTGCTTCCGAACTTACTACTTCTATTTGGACATTTTTCCGAAAATAAGCCGGTAAATTTGTAGAAAGCAATCTCCCATAATGTTCAAATATTATTTCCAATGTCCTAAGATGTTCCTTTGAAAACTTGGAGGGTCTTGCAAAATCATAGTTTTTAACTTGCTTTTCGCCACTGCCTTTAAACTCTTCTGCATCCAATTCCCCACTGCTTAATGCTTTAAGCAGATTGTCAATCTCATTTTGAGACAAGACGTCGCCCATTGCCACTACCTCCCGGGTGATTACTTCATACTATACTATCATATCATAAATTTCTACTAAAATCATCAAGATACTTTTATGAGCCAGCCGTATATTCAATCGTAATGCCGATAATAAAATCGGAACCAAAGTATTCCTGTACGGCAGCTAATATATTGCCCTTAATAACATCTTTTTTGTCATAAAGCTCATCCATGGTGTATTTTGCAAATTCATTCTGGATTATTTCATTGATCTTACTTTCATTGGTCGCTACCAGGGGCTGAAGCTTAGCATAATCCTCCGACTTCTTATTAATGGATAAGGAAGCTGTAACCAATGCATAATGATCTGTATTATCAGCACTCTTTTTCAAATTGATTGTAAGATCCTTGCTTAATTTATACTCTTCAATATCCTCAATGCTCAGCTTTTTATTCTCCGGCGAACCGTTAATTTCCAAATCAATGGTAGAAGCTACTTTGGAAATCAGCTCGTTTGTCCTCATAGTTGTCGGTACTACGGCAAATACAATAACCGCCGTCAGAATCATGTTAACTATTCCTAAAGCCAGGATAATGACCGTTAAGAAGCTCTTTTTCATACTATTTCCCATCTGCCTTCCAAAGGCACGTCCCTTCTGTATTAATTATTTTGTATGACTTTCTTTTCTTAACACCTTTCTTCCCTCCCTGTAGGTTAAGGTTTGCAGTGTGTCATAATTTAGGTATACCAACAGAATAAAGTTCTTTTTTGTAACATTTTACAAGATTTATAATCTCTTGTCTACTCTCTTTTACCAGTATTTTTTTCCCATTGGAAAGGGTAATTACCGTTTCAGGTACTTCTTCCACTGTTTCAATTAAGTCACAGTTAAGTGTTATTTCAACACCGCTCAATTTCGTTAAATTTATCATCCCTGCCTCTTTCTAAGATTAAATATGTATTGAAAGATGACTCTTCTGAATTCCATGCCCCTCTGCTATGCTGCAATAAAAGATGGCGGCGGTTCACGCCGCCATTGATTTATTTATCGTTTCAGATTAATGAGTTCTTCCAGTAAAGTATCAGAAGTAGTTATAATTCTTGAGCTTGCCTGAAAGCCTCTTTGTGTTGTGATCATTTCGGTAAATTCAGATGCCAGGTCTACATTGGACATCTCCAGGACACCTGGCATGAATTTTCCGCCGTCACTGGAAACATCATGGCCAATTCCATCGAATTTTCCGGAGTTCTGGGTCTCTGCATAGAGATTTCCGCCCTTTGCTTCCAGTCCGGCAGGATTAGAGAAGGATGCTACCGCTATCTGTCCTAATAACCTGTTATCCCCGTTATCATAGGAGCCATAAATTTTACCGTTGGTATCAACACTGAGGCCTTCCATTTTACCTGCTTTACGGCCTTTACCGGAGCCGTCCACACCTCCTATATTGCCGGCTGCAGTAGTACTGCCGCTGCCGCCAAACTGTGTAAGAGAAGAAAAGTCCATGGATACATCACTAAAGTGATTTGTTGCAGCAGTCGCTCCCAACTGCAGGGAAATACTTTTATTCGTTGATGTTGCATCTCCGATTCCGACAAACTTACCTGTAGCACCATTAAAGGTCAATAAGTTCGGCGTTCCGGTCGGATAAGTTATAGCTCCGGTAGTAGCATCCACTGTGTATCCACTTAAATCCACCGCTCCAACCTTAATCGTACCTAATCCGCTCTTGCTGTAGGTTACCGTTCCTGCAGCATCCACTTTTTTGGTAACTAAAATAGAATTTTTCTGTGAATCCACTACATCCACCAACTGTACGGAATACTGGTTATCAATAGCCACCGGAGGAGTACTGGAGTCTGCAGCATGTAATATTTTAAAGGTTGCAGTATAGGGCTGCCCAAGCTTATCATAAAAAGATACTGTTACCATTTTCCCTGATCCGTTTAATGCAAGCTGCGTATCCTTTTGATCAATATTACCGGCAAGATAAGCCTTGGTGGTAGCCTCGGGATCGGAATACAGATTTTGGGGCGCCATAAGCTTCAGGGGCGACACCATATCTGCTACGGTCCTGGTGGGATCCTTAGGATCCACCTGCCAGCCCATAACGGTTCCGCCGCTGGAAGTGCAAAGGGTTCCGTCACCATCAACCTTAAAATCTCCAGCTTTTGAAAAATAGTTTGTTCCGCCCTGGTTAACGATAAAGAAAGAATCTCCGCTTATCATAAGGTCAAAAGGGTTATCCGTTCTCTGAGAACCACCTGTCTTTGTGGGCGATGACACGATAGATGACAATTTACTTCCAAGACCTATCTGCATGGCATTCTGACCCGCTGCTCCGGTGGATTCATTGGGGCCTGAAGCACTTTGAATCGTCTGATAAAATACATCGGCAAAAGCTGCCCTGCTGGCCTTAAAACCAACTGTATTAACATTTGCTATATTATTACCAATTACATCCATTTTAGTCTGGTTAACACTTAATCCGGAAATACCGGAGTATAATGAACGCATCATAATGAATGACCTCCTTCTTTTGTGCCAAAAGTTGTCCTCTCTGTCAGTCAAGAACCTTAATGCCTCCCTAAGGTCCGGCATTTTACATAATTACGGCACCATCAATATTTGTAAAAATTTTGTCTTCACCCTCTTCAAGAGCTGTAATAACAGTACTGTTCTTTACATTAACGATAAAAGCAATATTGTCGACCATAACAAGTGACTCTGATATTCCCTTTTCCTGGGCTTTTTTCGTTCCTGTCGACAGCTTTTCAAGCTGTTCCTCCGACAAATCAATATTCCTGCTTTGAAGCCTTTCATTGGCATGCTTTGAAAACTTCAGTACACTGTCCTGTTTGGCACATTGACTTTCCAGAATACTCTGGAAGGAATTTTCCGTCTTGACCTGTTTTGTCTGTACCGCTCTTCCCTTTAACAGCTGACCGGTCATTTGCTCTATGGTAGAGTATTTTGTCTGAGAAATATGATTCATATCAGCCTCTTTCTATGCCCACTTCCTTGTGAACATTATGGAAGAAAAATTTGTGAGTCAATTCAATCATAGATCTTATCAGCTTAGGATTCCGTTCCATTGCCGCTTCCATCTCCTCCGCTTGTATCTGTATCAGCCGGAGTTTCTGAATCCTTAGGAGTTTCTTTAGGGGGTTCAGTTCCCTTAACCGTAATAACAATCTGATTTCCAACCACCGTATAATTTGCATCATTAAACATAATGGTGGGTTTATAGGTACCGTTAGCAAGACCCGCCAGCGCTTCCTTGCTGATGGTTACCTTTGTACCATCCAATTTCACATACTTGGATTCCACAACCTTATTATTAATAACCACCGCAACATCTGTTGCAACAGTCTTTCCGGAACCTAAGTTGACGGTAAAGCTGATATCCTCCTGCTTATCCCTGTCAAAAGTCGCTTCTACTTTGCTTGTGATAGAAGGAAGCCCCTGTTCCAATAAAAATGTACTGTCAATTACCGAAGACACCTGATCCAATGTATAAAGATTGCCATTTACAGAAACCTTTGCCTCACCATTACTCATAGTCACATAATCAACACGTCCGCTGCTTGTGACTGATTTTCCGGCGGAATCCGTAGTACTAATTTCCACTTCCATACCCACAAGTCCAAATGCCTGATTATTTGAAGTTGTCTTATTTAAATTCTGCATCTGTTCCAATTGGGCAAAAGTCGCATACTGTTGAACGAACTGAGTATCCGTACTGGGATTTAAAGGATCCTGGTATTTCATTTGCGCAACTAAAAGCTGTAAGAAGGCAGTTTTATCAAGTGATCCTGTTCCTGTTGTCTTTGTTTTTTTGCTTGATGAGTCTGTATTTTCAACGACCTTTCCATCTTTAACCGGTAAAACGCTCATGTTTCCTCCTTTCTTACTATACAGTATAGTCTACACTGCTAGTACTTTCGTCCAAGCCTCCAAGGCTTGCATTCTCTTCCACTACCGTATCTGCCAGAGCTTCATTGATCTCATCCAGGCCTCTGAACGCCCTGTTTCCGGATCTTTCCTTGCTTTCTTTGCCGCCTTCACCCTGAAACCCTTGTTCCTTCTGGTCAAAAGCAGAATAAGATACGGTAACTTCTACATTTTCAACCTTTAATCCCTGGTTATTCAAATTCTCCTTGAATACCTGAAGCTGGCTTTCAATGGCTTCTTTTGCAGTTTCCGTACCGGTTACGAACTTTGCCGTAAGTACGCCTTCCTTTGAAACAACCGTCAAATTGATTTTTCCCAGATTTTCAGGATTTAACTGAAGCTCCATGGATGTCTGGTCAGGCTTGATATTAATGCGGACGGCATCCAGTATCTGAGTTGTTATTTCTCTTATCTGCTGTACTTTGGTAAGCTGGTCTGTAAAGATAGCCTGCTCGCTGCCCGTATTTACTGCCAGATTATGAATCAGAAGCTCTGTTGCCGATAAATTCTGCCCTGTCTTTTGACTGTCAGCCTTGTTATCTTCACCTGAGCGGGTGTCTGCCTGCTTTCCTGATCTTACAACCGTTATATCAATTTTCTCTTCCGGTTCTGCCACATTCTTGGTGTCCGTCTCTGTCTGTAATTCCCGGGGAGCTTTATTCTCCTCAGTCATCACTGCCGGCTGGTTCAAAACAGGGAGCTGTTCTTTTAATGCAGGGAATTGTTCCTGAATGGTATTGCAGACATTCATCAGCTCTTTCAAAGAATTTCCTAAATCTTCATTGGTTAAAAAAGCCGACATATCATCGTTATTGCTTACCTTTAGAAGAAATTGTTTCAGATTGTTTACATCCAGCAGATTTAGAGGTGTTAATCCAAGAGCTTCCAATGCCTTATTAAAATCTTCCTCAGAAATACCCAGCTTTTGTTTTATACTGTCCTTGATTGTATTCAAAAGCTCCTGAATACCGGCATTACCGCTGTCATCCGGCTTAATTACCGGCAATTCTGCGGGAACATTTTGTTCCTGGGGTACGCTTGGTACACTCACATCCTGCAACTGGTCAACGGGCTGGCTGGCATTATCCTGGGTATTTGTATTATCTGCCTTCCCGCTTGCTGCGTCATCAGGTTTTACCTGTGAATTGTCCTGGCTTGTATTAACACCCTGGGGAGCTTCATAGGAAGCTTTATTCGGAACAGCCTTGGCTGCATTGGAATTATCCGCCGCGTCATTTTTATTTGCTTTCAGGCTGCCTGTAATAATATCCTCAAAAGAACCTTTGCTGCTCTTTACCGCCCCTTTTGACTGCGTTCCGCCTGCAGAAGCGGTATAATTTTCGATAAAACCGGCTTTTACACTTTGCATCATTCCTTTTCCTCCTTTCTTCTTTTGTATTTATACTTAAGTAATTATAACTTCCCTTTGAATCTGAAAAGTTATCCTTACCTTAAGCCTATTTATCCTTTACAAGCTGTGAATCCATATCAATCATCTTCTTGGTGATTTTAGCCGCTGCTGTCGGGTCCATGGCTGCTAATATTCCTGAGCTTTCCGATGGGTTCATGCTGAGAAGCATCTGTGCTACCGTATCAATATCCGCTGTCATTGTCTCTAATATCTTCGCAGCCGCATCCGCCTTCATCTTTCTGTATATATCAGCTTTTTCCTTTATGGCATTCGAATACTGGAGCTGTTCCACGACCTGTCTGTATATTTCTTCGGCATTGGTGGGATCAATGCTTTCATAGTATTTTTTATACTCGTCAATACTGGGAGCCTGATCTGCAAATACTACTTTTTCATCAAATTCCTTGACTTTTTCTTCAAAAGCCTTTTGATCCTTTTCGTAAACTTTAAGCCTTGCAATCTCTGCCTTCTGCTCTTTTACCGTTTTTGTATTACTGTCCTTCGTTTTGGTCAGAGCATCGTTTTCCACTTCCAATTCCTTGATTTTCTTAATTGCTTCTTCCAGGTTATCGTAGGGATAGTCGTTTTCATAGGCCAACTGCTTTTCCGATACATCCGGAAGAATCCTGTTCACTACGGGAATATCCTTAATCAATGGTCTTAATACAGATGAGCCAAGTCCGTTTACATCCAATTTAACTAAAAGAGCAAATACCACAAGCCAAATCAGAATGACTACCAGCACTATTACTGCTACCGTTATTTTGCTGCCGATACTTTTCTCATTCTCAGAACCTTCTGCCTCTTTGTTCTTCTTTGCCATTTTCTTTCCTCCTAATTAGTAGGATTATTATATCTAAAGCTTACCAATTCATCTATTTCTTTTCTTTCTCCCGAAGCTACCTCCAGGAAAAATACTTCTCTAGCATTCTCTTTTAATTTCTCATGGGTTTTCCGCTCCAGCATTGCAGCGTTCAACCGCTCTCTTGCAAGTTCCACCTGCTGCTCTGCTTTCTTTACAGCCAGTTCCTGCAGCTTAATCTCTTCCTTTACGATTTCAGAGGCTTCCGTATACTCCTTCAGCTTCATGATATCAAGCTTTTGCATTCTAAGTTCCTTGCCCTTATCCTGATATTCTTCCAGCCTGGTAATCAGTTCAGAAAGTCTTTCCTCTTCCTTCATAAGCTTTTTTCGGGCTATTCCATAAGAAGTTTTCGCCTGGTCTTCCAATTTATATTTTATTCCTAAAATATTTTCCATCTTATAAATAAACTTAGCCATATGCCCTCGTTTCTTGCCTAACGACTATGTATACTGAAACCTGCCTGCAAAAATCAGGCTCAATCTTCAAATAAATTTGCCAGGTCATTCACTATCAGGTCAAAATCTACTTTTTCATCCACATTCTGGCGTAAAAATCCATTGACAGCTTCAATTTTTGATATTGCATAATCAATATTTTTGTTAGAGCCGTTTTTATAAGCACCTATATTTATCAAATCTTCTGCTTCCATATAAGTAGCCAAAACATTCTTTAATTTTCCGGCTGCATTCTTATGCTCTGCCGTTACAATGGAAGACATAACACGGGATATACTCTGCAGCACATCGATTGCCGGATAATGATTCTTATTTGCCATCTTACGTGTCAGCATAATATGTCCATCAAGTATACCTCTTGCCGTATCTGTTATGGGTTCGTTAAAATCATCTCCATCCACCAATACCGTATAAAGACCGGTAATGGAACCTTTTTCCGAATTGCCCGCTCTTTCCAGGAGCTTTGGCATTTCAGAATATACACTGGGCGGGTAACCTCTGGAAACAGGTGGTTCACCGGAAGCAAGACCGATTTCTCTTTGAGCCATGGAAAAACGTGTAAGGGAATCCATCATCAAAAGGACATCTTTCCCCTGATCTCTGAAATACTCCGCTATGGCCGTAGCTGTTTTCGCCGCTTTTTTTCGAATAAGAGCAGGCTTATCGGATGTAGCTACCACTACTACCGACCGCTTCATACCTTCCTCGCCCAAATCTCTTTCCAGGAACTCTCTAACTTCCCTGCCACGCTCACCAATTAAGCCAATGACATTGATATCCGCCTTTGTGTTTCTGGCAAACATACCGAGAAGAGTACTTTTACCAACGCCGCTTCCCGCAAATATGCCGATTCTCTGACCCTTACCAACGGTTATCATACCATCAACAGCTCTTACTCCCAAGGGCAGCACTTCATCTATCAGCTTCCTTTTCATTGGGTCCGGAGGCTGTGCTTCAACGGAATATTCCGCTTTCATTTTAAGCTCCGTATCATCAAGAGGTCTACCCAGTCCATCCAGGGTTTTTCCAAGAAGGTCATCACCCACGGAAACGCTTAAAGGCCTTCCCGTTGTTTCCACCGTGCTGCCGACACCCACACCTTCGATATTATCATATGGCATTAACAGTATCCGGTTTTCCCGGAAGCCTACCACCTCAGCCATTATAGTCTGTGATTTATCAGAAGAAACTATGACACACAAGTCATTGAGGTTCGCCTTAGGCCCTATGGATTCTATGGTCAGTCCGACCACCTTTACTACTTTCCCTAAATGCTTTTCATAGGTTCTGTCCAGCAGAATATCATATTTTTCCAGATCAGCCATTTTCATATCTACCTGCCTTTGCTTATCCAAATTACAGATTATCCATGGAAAGAAGCATAATATCTTTCTTTAGATTTTCCAATTGTGTATCAAGACTGCAATCGACTATTCCGGTCTCCATATCAATAATACACTGGTTTTTTGCAAGATTTTTGTCCAGGGCAATGTCCAGCTCTATGGATTCATTGAGAATTTCCATAAGCTTTGGTTTATAAGCCAGAACTTCCTCATAATCCTCCTTCGACACCTTTATGTGATAAAATTTACTGTTATCGCCGTGAAGTATGGCCCTGTGAAGAAGATGGGCTATCACACCCTTTTTCTCTTCCACGGCTACTCCGGCGACCTTTTCTATCAGCGCCGCCATGATACCTGCAAATTCAGGCTCCAAATCTATTATTTTTTCTTCATATTCCTGCTTAAGTCTTGCTTCCAGCTCTTCATACTCTTTTTGCTTTTTCAGGGCTTCTTCCATTCCTTTTGCAAAGCCGTCGTCATAGCCCTTCTTAGTGGAATCCTCATATAGCTTTCTGCTGTTTGCCTTGCTTTCTTCGTCTGCTATCTTTCGTATAAGAGCAGCTTCTTCTTCCGCCTTTGCAATCATATCTTCCAGGCGGTCCCTCAGCTCTTCTTCGCTTTCCATTTCTTCTTCAGGTTCAATGACAGGCGCCTCTATACCTAATTTAAAGCCTTCGGAAGAAGCCGTTTCTTCCTTATTGGAAATATGTACCTTGGGCTTGTTTGCAAAATTAATAAGCCGGAATTCCTCGCTTCTTTCATTGGAGTCGATAACGAACCTGTCTTCCTTTTCTCTTGTTATGTACCTGGATTTAATAAGATTAGACAATAATCTCATCACCTCCACCTCTGGAAATGATAATCTCAGCGGAATCCTCTAATTTTCTAATAATATTAACAATCTTCTGTTGTGCTTCTTCAACATCCTTCAAACGAACAGGACCCATAAATTCCATATCTTCCTTAATCATAGCAGCAAGACGCTTGGACAGGTTGTTAAAGATAACATTCTGCACTTCTTCATTGGAAGCCTTCAATGCCACCGCTAATTCATTATTATCAACCTCACGCAGTACTCTCTGTATGGAACGGTCATCCAGTGTAAGAATATCTTCAAATACGAACATCTTCCTTCTGATCTCATCTGCAAGCTCTGGCTCTTCAATTTCAAGAGTTTCCATAATATGCTTTTCTGTTCCTCTGTCTACAGTATTCAGGATGGATACGATAGAATCCACACCGCCGACAATGGTGTAATCCTGATTAACAAGGGAGGATAATTTGCGTTCCAATACCCGTTCAACCTCTTTGATAACATCCGGAGAGGTACGGTCCATCTGCGCAATACGTTTTGCCACATCTGCCTGTTTATCCGGACCAAGAGCCGATATAATGGCAGATGCCTGACCGGAGGACAGGTAGGAAAGAATAAGGGCAATGGTCTGAGGATGCTCATCCTGGATAAAGTTCAGCATCTGGCTGGCATCAGCCTTTCTGACAAATTCAAAAGGACGAACCTGTAAGGAAGCTGTCAGTTTTCCAATAACATCCTTTGCCTTTTCTTCTCCGAGAGCCTTCTCCAATAGTTCTTTTGCATAAGCAATACCGCCTTCTGCGATATACTGCTGAGCCAGACAGATTTCATAAAATTCATCCAGCACCTGCTCTTTGGTAGCCGGTGAAATACTTCTTGTATTGGCTATTTCCAAAGTCAGCTGTTCTATCTCATCTTCCTTTAAATGCTTAAAAATACTTGCTGATTTCTCGGGCCCTAAGGATATTAAGAGAACAGCAGCTTTTTGTACTCCTGATATTTCTGTGTTCTTTGCCATATTATCCTCCTTATCAACCCCACTCGTCGTTCAGCCAGTTTCGAAGCAGCTGGGCAACGGCATCCGGGTTCTCGTCCACAAATTTTTCTATCATCTTCTTTGCTTCCGACTTCTCGCTGAACTCAATATCTTCTAATGTCTGATTTTCCTTTGTAGTTGCCAGCAGCTGTTCAACCGACAGCTCCGGCTCAAGCTCTGTAACCTCGACAGGTGACGTTCCCTTAAATACTACAAATACTAAAAGGCCGACAATTGCCGCTGCCAGGAGAATCTGCAGATAGAAGGACCAGTCTCTCTGCGTTTTTTCAGCCGGAACAAATACCGGCTGCTCATAGGCTAAAATCGAGATTTTATCCGCAGGAATACCGGTTGCAAGGGATACTGCATTATATACGTCATTACCGACCTTTATTTGTTTCGGATTCTTATTTGCTAAAGCATATTTGGCAAAGGTCGTATTTTTTAATGAGCCGTTAAGCTTTAATTCTTCTTCCGTATAAGTCACAACTTTGGTACAGATAATACTGCCCGAGGATTGCTCCGGCAACACCGCTCCAACTTCATATTCCGTATTTGTAACACGCTCATTGGGCAAATATTTGATTTGTACTGTAGAAGAAGAGGAACCATTTTCCGTACCGTTGCTGGTATCATATGATGCTTCATCATTGGAATCCGTTCCCGGTGTTCCGCCGCTTGTAGCACTGGAATTCTTTGTATCATATGTGTAATATTCACCATATAAGCCCTGATCCTGTCCGTCCGCCGGGATTTTTTCATTATATAGCTGGGTTACTTTATCCATATTAAGCTTCCAGTTAAACATCGGCTGGACATCTGTATATCCAAGCTTGAGCATCAGCATATAAATATTGTTGTTATAGGTATTCTGGAGCTTTTCCTTATACTCCAGTACGGAATTGGCACTCCCTGTATAGAGGTCATCTTTTCCGCCAAATAAAAGATTACCGTTCTGATCAATAATTTTAATCTTATCCGTCGTTTCATTTCCAATTGCAGCCGCTACATATTCCGCTACCGCAGAGGCATTAGCCGCCTTAAAATCATCCGTAATGGTAAGTGCCACACTAGCCGGCAAATCCTGTTTTTCCGCAAGAACGCTGTAGGTTGCTTCTTCCGGAACATATGTAACCTGAGCATCTTTAATGCCCTTCATTTTAATCAGATAATTTCTGATCTCTGTCTGTACGTATAAATTATTTTTCAAATTACGGTCACTGTTGGTGGTACTTAAATCATTTTTCACCAACTGGTTCAGTGTCATTCCGCTTGTAGGTACATCACTGCCGTAAACTGCCAGCAGCGCATCGGAGAACTTTTTCTTATCGACACTGAGTGTCATTCCGTCACCGCTTAACTTATAGGCGATTCCCTCATCCTTTAACAGACTGGCAACGGTACTGACATCTTTTGTAGTCTCGCCCTTCATTAATTGTTTATATTCCGTCCTGTTCATTACAGTAACCAATATGACCAGCGCAAGAAATATTGTTGCAACAACCGCAATTATAATTGTCTTTTGCTTACTGGTGTATTTATTCCACTGATTCAGTAACTGAACTGGTATCTGCTTTAGTCTGTCAACCATAATACTGCTCCTTAAGTTCCATTGTTAGAATTGGAGATTCATAATCTCTTTGTAAGCATCTAATACCTTATTCCTCACCTGAACAGTATACTGCAGTGACGCATTGGCTTTTTCCTGCGCAACCTGAAGGTCATAAGTATTATCTGACAGTCCTAATGCATAGGATACTTCTGCTTCTTTTGCAGCATTAGACAAGTCATTCGTTTCATTTAACATAGAAAGAGCAGACTTAAACATACTATCAAAGGTATTGTTTCTTCCGGTCTTTTCTACTCCCGTATTTTCAGTACTATATGCATTTAAACCTGATATCCCATTAAGAAGTGTAATATCCATTAATTATTCCCCCACTATTTGCCGATTTCAAGACCTTTTAACGCCATGCTCTTGATGGAATTAAAAGCTGTTATATTCGCTTCATATGCCCTGGATGCATCAATCATATTTGCCATTTCAGTAACAGTATTTACATTTGGATAAGTTACATAACCTTCTTCATTTGCATCGGGATGGGAAGGATCATAAACTACCTTCATAGGAGTTTTGTCATCGGCTTTAATTTCTGTTACCTTAACTCCCGAGCCGGCCTTTTCACTCATCTTCCCTCCAAGGACTTGTGCAAAGGGCGTTGTATTTCTCTCTTCAAAAACCAGAATCTTGCGCTTATATGGATTTCCATTTTCATCTCTGGTCGTATTCACATTGGCAATGTTCTGTGATATAACATCCATTCGAAGCCTTTGTGCTGTCATACCGCTTGCGCTTATATTCATTGCATCAATAACGGACATTTATTATTCTCCTCCTAATTATTGGATAATGCTAATCTTATTCTGCTGAATTCATGTGTAATAGATTCCAGTATGGCATTATTATTAATTATGTTTTCTCCCATATTTGCTGATTCGGTATCTACATCAACATTATTACCGTCAAGTCTGTAGCTTAAAGATGTGTTATCTTTATAAATGGTAGGCTCTATTGACTGTAAATTCACTCCTGCAACTTTTTGGTCCAGCGTTCCGTGGCCCTGTTTCAAAGCATCCGCTAAATATGTCTGAAATTCAATATCCTGTCTTTTAAACCCCGGAGTACTGACATTGGCAAGATTGTTAGCCAATAACTTACCTCTAGTCCAAGTAGCATCTGCTGCTTTATTTAGTATGTTTACATAGTTAAACACATCTGAATTAATCATACTTACACTCCTTTCATAACTAGATTCAATTATAAATATATTACGACAAAAAAACAAGCTAATTTTTTGAAATTAGTACTATTATATCATATAATGTAAATTATTCGAATATCAGCGCAAATGTACGATATTCTGCATAAAATCTTTTATATATTTTGAGAAAATACGACTTTTTCAGGCATTTATCATTCGACATTTAACATGCATCATAAATCCTTTACAAAAACAAAAAGAACTTGCAAATTATTTTAATTTGCAAGTTCAATTCCAACAACTTTAAGGGCAATATCAATGGAAAAATCAGACCCTTATTTATTTAATTTTTTCAATTCATCAAATACAACATCATTCAGAACCTTGATATAGGTTCCCTTCATACCGGAAGAACGGGATTCGATAACACCGGCACTTTCAAATTTGCGAAGAGCATTGACAATCACGGATCTGGTGATTCCTACTCTGTCAGCAATCTTACTTGCGACCAGAATTCCTTCATTTCCTTCCAGCTCCTCGAATATGTGGATAATCGCTTCCAATTCAGAAAAAGATAAGGTGCTGATTGCAGATTTTACAATCTGAACTTTACGGTTTTCTTCCGCATTCTCTTCATTCACGGAACGCATCATTTCAAGCCCTACAACTGTTGTTCCGTATTCACTGAGTATAATATCATCTAAATCATATGGTTTCACGCTCTTATACAGGAACAAGGTCCCAAGGCGTTCCCCTGCAATATCAATGGGAATGATAATTGCCTGATAGTTAATATCCGTATCCAGTTCAAAACCAAGGGTCAACAGATTGACGTTTTCTTTGGTGGAAAGGATGTTTAAAAGTCTTTCATTTAACATCTGATCAATGTATCCGCCAACGGCATCCTTAATCAGTTCCTTGATTTCCACAATGTCGTCCCTGTTCTTTATTCCTAAAACTTTGCCTTTTTTACTGATTACCAGAATATTGGACTCCAGAATCTCGCTTAACACCTCACAGATATCGTTAAAGACTACCTTATGAGAATTGTTATTGTGTAATAGCTTATTAATCTTTCTCGTCTTATCCAGCAATTGTACACTCATAAAATAACCTCCCAGTACCCCCGCTTTTTTACCTGATTTTTCAAAATAACCAGTAATTATTTCACAAAAGATAAGATACCGGTCATTTATATTAGCATTAGATAAATATTAACATACCCTTTTCATAAAAACAATAGTTATTTCTTGTTTTTGACGCACATTTTAATTAAATTTATCTGTTTTTCTTATATTTCTCATTTATTCGCAACAATAAACCCACATTTATCATCGGAACATACCAGGCTATTTCCTTTTTCTATCAATACTTTACCGCATTTGGGGCATTTCTGATCCGTGGGTTTCTGCCAGGACATAAATTCACATTCCGGATTATCCTCACAGCCATAATACTTCCGGCCTTTTTTCGTCTTGCGGATTACAACGTCCTTTCCGCACAGGGGACAGGCAACACCAATCTTTTCAAGATAGGGCTTTGTATTGCGGCATTCCGGAAAACCGGGACAGGCTAAGAATTTCCCGTGAGGGCCATACTTGATTACCATGTTCCTGCCGCATTCTTCACATATGATATCGGTTTTTTCATCTTCAATCTTGATTTCTTCCAGGCTGTCTTTTGCATTTGTGACTGCCTCCTCAAGATCCGGGTAGAAATTACGCACAACTGTCTTCCAGCCGACGCTGCCGTCTTCTACTTTGTCCAAAAGAGATTCCAGGTTTGCTGTGAAATTCACATCAACAATACTTGAAAATGCCTCTTTCATAATCTTATTCACTACTTCGCCAAGTTCTGTTACATATAGATTCTTATTCTCTTTTACAACATACCTTCTGGCCAGTATGGTGGTGATTGTGGGCGAATAGGTACTTGGCCTGCCGATGCCCAGTTCCTCCAGTGTCTTTACCAGAGAAGCCTCTGTATAATGGGGCGGTGCCTGTGTAAAATGCTGGGATGGATTGAATTCCAAAAGCTTGACGGCGGAAGCTTCCGTAATATCCTTTAACATCGCATTGCTTTCGTTTTCTTCCTCTTCGGAATAAACGCTTAAATATCCGTCAAAGACCATTTTAGAAGCAGAGGCACTGAATTTATATCCTTTTGCCTCTATTTTTACATTAATCGTCTCATACCTTGCCGGTGTCATCCGGCTTCCTACAAAACGCTTCCAGATAAGCTGGTATAAACGGAACAAATCACGGCTTAAGGATTCCTTTACTATCACAGGTGTAAGGTCCGTATAAGTGGGCCGGATAGCTTCATGGGCATCCTGGATTTTCTTTCCGTTTGTCTTTTTTTCTTCTACTTCCGATTTATAATTGCTGCCATAGGTTTTCTCTATAAAGTCTCTGGCAAAGGCATCCGCTTCTTCAGAAATTCTGATGGAATCTGTTCTTAAATAGGTAATCAGACCTATTGTACCATGTCCCTTAATATCAATACCTTCATACAGCTGCTGTGCCAGCCGCATGGTCTTAGAGGTTGAAAAGTTCAGGGTCTTGGCTGCTTCCTGCTGCAAGGTACTGGTGGTGAAGGGCAGCGGGGGCTTCTTCTGCCTCTCTCCCCTTTTTATTTCTGAGATTTTAAATTCTGCATTTTCAAGCTCTTTGACAATCGTATTTAATTCTTCTTCCGATGATATATTCTTCTTATCGGAAGAGCCGGTCATGAATTTTGCCACCAGGGGCTTTTTCTCCCCTTCTACCTGAAAGCTTCCCTCCAGGGTCCAATATTCCTCCGGTACGAAGGCATTGATTTCATCTTCCCTGTCACAAATAATACGAAGGGCAACGGACTGGACACGTCCGGCACTTAATCCCCTCTTGACCTTTGCCCACAGCAAAGGGCTGATGCTGTAACCTACCATACGGTCAAGCATTCTTCTGGTCTGCTGGGAATCCACCAGGTCCATATCAATATCCCTTGCCTGTTTTATGGAGGATTTAACAGCATTTTTTGTAATTTCATTGAAGGTTATCCTGCTGCTGGTTTTCCCATCCAGCTTTAAGGTTTTTGTCAAATGCCAGGATATTGCCTCCCCTTCGCGGTCAGGGTCAGTTGCCAGATATATCTTATCTGCTTTTTTTACTTCTTTCCGCAGCTTTGCAAGTAGGTCTCCCTTTCCTCTGATGGTTATATATTTTGGTTCAAAATCATTTTCTATATCAATGCCAAGCTGACTCTTCGGCAAATCTCTGACATGTCCGTTTGAAGCCACTACTTCATAGTTTGCACCTAAAAACTTCTTAATGGTTTTTGCTTTTGCCGGTGATTCCACAATAACTAGATTCATGCGCACTCCCCTATCTGAATTTCCTGTTTCTTATTCTGCCGGAAGGAGAGAAGCATCCTCTCCCTTCCTTATATATCAGTCACATAATAATTTGCTCTGGTTTGTTTTATATAATTCTTATATTCTAATTGAAATAATACCGAAGCTAATGCTCCGATGGACAAATCAGCTTCTTTTGCAATGTCGTTTAAGTGTTTCGGGATACGACTTAAACAAGCATACACTATTTTTTCATTTGCTTCAAGTAATTTATCATTTTTTTTATCATCTTTAGTAATTTTTTTACAAATTTGAATGTAATCTTCCAGGATATCTTGCGGGTTTGTACACAGTTTGGCACCCATTTTAAGGATATTATTACAGCCGTCACTTAGCACATCCCCGGGCCTTCCCGGTATGGCATAGATATTTTTCCCCTGCTCCAGCCCATAGTCCACAGTGATTAAGGAGCCGCTTTTTTCCCTGGCCTCTACTACCAGTATCCCGTCGGAGAGTCCGCTTATAATCCGGTTTCTCATTGGAAAATGATATGCCCGCGGCTGAATCATAGGCCCATACTCCGACAAAATCCCTCCTCCATTACCGATTTTCAAATAAAGGTTGAAATTCTCAACAGGATAACAAACATCCACACCACAGCCAAGAACAGCGAAAGTATCTCCTTTTCCCATTAATGCCCCTTCATGAGCCGCTCCGTCAATACCTGCCGCCATTCCGCTGATTACCCCTGCACCCGCCTTTGCCAATTCCTTTGCAAAGCTCCTTGCCGTTTCCAATCCATAATCGGAACAGTTTCTTGCTCCGATTACCGCTATGTTAATTCTGTCTTCTTCCGGCAGCTTTCCTTTATAGAATATCCCTAATGGCGGTTCATATATATTTTTTAACTTTTCCGGATACTCCCCGTCCTCTATCGTTACAAAATATATGCCTTTATCCGCTAGTTTAGCATAGCTTTCCTCTACACAGCCAGCCATTCGGCTTATTTTTATCCGTTCAATATCCTTTTCAGTAAGCATCAAAATGCTGGAATAATTCTCTATCTTTTCTTTAAAGGCTGCCTCCGGTGAAGAGAAAAAGGAAAGAATAGCTTCCTTTTTCTTTTGCCCTAATTCTAATATTGCACAAAGCCAATACCAGTATTCTTTTTCTGTCATGCCTGCCCCTTTCTTATATTTTCTTTATTTGTTACGGGTAGAAACTACTCCCAGTATTTTTTATCCATGCTGCGGTAGCAGACTGCTTCCGTTAAATGCTTTGTACTGATTCTTTCTTCCCCTTCCAGATCTGCAATTGTTCTTGCTACCTTTAAGATCCTGTGATAAGCTCTGGCACTTAAATGAAGTCTGTTATACGCCTCCTCCATGATCTTTTCTTCTTCCTTTTCCAATTTACAGTAAACGTCCAGCATTTTGGCGCTTAGCTGGGAGTTAAATTGGATGTTTTCCTTTTCATACCGGGCATACTGCAGCTCTCTTGCCAGCCTGATACGCTCTCTTATGGAAGCGGAAGTCTCACCCTCCCCCTGCTTCTTTAATTCCCGGTAGTCTGTCTGAGGTACTTCGATACTGATATCAATTCTGTCCAGGAGGGGCCGGCTGATTTTCCCAAGATAATGCCTTACCTGGGAAAGGGAGCACCTGCATTTATTCCTGTCCGGGTAATACCCGCAGTTACAGGGGTTCATGGCGGCGCAGAGCATTAGATTCGCCGGATACCGGTAGGTTCCGTTAAGCCTTGTGATTGTTATTTCATTCTCTTCCAGGGGCTGTCTAAGAATTTCTATTGTATTACGGTTAAATTCCGGAAATTCATCCAGAAACAGGACTCCCAGATGGGAAAGACTGATTTCACCGGGCATTGGAAATCTTCCGCCGCCCGTTAAAGCTGTTGTTGTGATTGTATGATGGGGTGACCGAAAGGGTCTGTTGCGAATTAAAGACTGGTTATTGTCAAGAAGACCGGAAACACTGTATATTTTTGAGATTTCCAAGCTCTCCTCAAAGGAAAGCTCCGGAAGAATGGTGGGTATTCTTCTTGCAAGCATGGTTTTCCCGGAACCGGGAGGACCAATCAATAAGATATTGTGCATTCCGCAGGCCGCAATTTCTATGGCCCGTTTGGCTAATTCCTGTCCGACGATATCGGAAAAATCAACCTCATAGGGTTCTTTCCCCGGTTTCAGCTCATCATCCTTTAATACACAGGGCTCTATCATCAGACTTCCCTTCAGGAAGCCTGCCAGCTGTACCAGGTTTTCAGCTCCATATACCTCAATGCCCTGAACCACAGCACCTTCCCTTACGTTGCAGGCAGGCACAATACACCTCTTAAAGCCCTGTTCATAGGCCATGTACACAATGGGCAGGACGCCATTGACCTTCTTGATTTCTCCGTTTAAACTCAATTCACCAATAAACAGGGTACCTTCAAGACTTTCCTCTGTGAGAAATCCCAGAGAAACAAGAACCGAAACTGCAATGGGCAAATCAAAAGCCGTGCCCTCCTTGCGCATATCTGCCGGCGAAAGATTGATGGTTATTCGTTTTGCCGGTAAACGATAACCGGAATTCTTCAAAGAAATGCGGACCCGTTCCCTGGCCTCCCGTACCTCCGAGCCAAGATAGCCTACCAGGTCAAACACAGGCAAACCGTCACTGATATCTGCTTCTACCGTGACAATCCTGCTTTCGATTCCGTGAACTGCTCCGCTAAAGACTTTACTAAACATTGTGCTCCTTTCCATAACTCTTAAAAGGGAGCATCATCCATGATGAGTATAACAAAACTGGGGGGGATTTACAAGTGTGACTTTGGGGGGGGATTGGGAAACGGACGATAATTAGGGCTGTATTCCTTCGGGTTTCTCGTTCAGGACTCCAAATTCCACTAAAATGGCAGAAACTATTCCTGGGAAGAGAAAATGATACCAAACTCGCGGCAGCTGTCTTGGAAGTGTACTGTTGAGAGCTTCGAACAGTGGTATCATTTTCTCTAGTCATAGTTTATGCCATTTAAGTGTCATTAGGGAGTCCTTCAATAGAAACCCGAAGGAATACAGCCCTAATTATCTGGGTATTGCAATTGGGATCTAAATGCATTATGTGTATTGTAAATTATGAAAGATTAAAGAATGCATGCTTGCGTGCTGAGGTAAGGCCTGCATATTGTAAGTCTTATATTGTATAGTTAAAACCATAACTGAACAATAAAAAGAAAAATTATTTAAATACATTTTAGAAGGAGATTAAAGATAAGAGAATTTTATTTAAAGGGCAATTTACGTCTTGTACTTAGCATAATCCAAAGATTTTCAGTTAGTAATGAGTATGTTGATGATTTATTTCACTTAGGTTCATTGGACTAATAAAGCAATCGATAATTTTGATATCACCTGGATTATATAATTCTCCGCTTATGCAGTTGCTATGATTATTTGAAAAATAAAAAGATATCTCAGGGAAATAGCAGCATAAGGGTAAGCAAATCATTATAGGATACCGCTTATAAAGCAGCATTTTTTACTTCAAAAATAACACAGTAAAAAAATTTACACTTGAAATACCCAGATGAATTGGGCTTTCTGATTAGGCGTTTTGTCTTGAGAGGTTCCTTCATGACACTTAAACGCCGGCAGCTATGACTAGGTAAAGCAGCTCCACTGTCTGAGCACAATACATATTCCGTACTTCTCATCCTTCCAGCGAGTTTGGAGCTGCTTTGCCTGCCAGGAATAGCTGCCGGCGTTTCTAGTGGAATAAGGAACCTTGAAAACAAAACGCCTAAACAGAAAGCCCAATTCATCGTCCGTTTCCACAACCTAAAATCCCCATCTATTTCTTAGTATCCAATATCTTTTTCAATTCATCCATAAAGGTATTCACATCCTTAAACTCCCTATAAACCGAAGCAAATCTCACATAAGCCACCGCATCCAGATCCTTTAGCTTATCCATTACGATTTCCCCGATTACAGAGCTTTTAATTTCCTTTTCTTCCATATTAAATATAATCGTTTCCACTTCATCGACCAGTGACTTCATCTGGTCAACGGATATAGGCCTTTTATGGCAGGAACGAAAAACTCCTGCTTCAATTTTGGACCTGTCATAGGGCTCTCTGTTATTATCCTTTTTGATAACTACCAGGGGGATAGCCTCTACCTTTTCATAAGTCGTAAACCGTTTAGAGCACTCATCGCACTGCCGCCTTCTTCTAATGGAGCTTCCGTCATCCGCCGGCCTTGAGTCTATTACTCTTGTATTTTCATCACCGCAAAAAGGGCATCTCATACCATATACCTTATCCTTCCCTCAAAACTGATCTAATAAATTATTAAGCTATTTTAAATTGATTATATTGAAAGTTATTCCATCGGTCAAGATATTTTATTGTTTCAGGGCACATATATTTAATAATAATGGCATTTTAAGACATAGGAGGGCTGCCGTATGAGACTGTGTGATTTAAAGCAAAAGGAAGTTATTAACTGTAGGGACGGAGAAAGGCTTGGCTATGTCTGCGATCTGGAATTTGATGTGAATACAGGTATAATTACCCATATTATTGTTCCTGGCCCCTGTAAAATATGGGGTATTATAGGCAGGGACCAGGAGTATATCATTGGCTATAACTGCATTAAGCAGATTGGAGCCGATGTTATTCTGGTTGATATCGATGCCGAGAAGGTTCTGATTAAATCTGCCTATATTTAGATTTTATACAGCCTTAGGGCTTACAAACGCTGCAGGGCTCATACCCTTCTTCTTTTGCTTTTTTAAGGGAAAAGGACCTGTAATTTCCTTTTAGATACTTACATTCCTTTCTATGGTACTTATTTCCCTTTTCTGTAACATATACAAGCCTGCCGCTGTTATCGGCATCCTTATTTTTATATGTATTTTGAGTTTTTACGGATAAATTTTTACCGTCACTGGTAATGATTATGGTTCCCTGTTTATCTGTGCGGTAGGTTTGCACGTCTTCCTCTTCCAGGCTTGCAAGAGTCGCGCTTGCAGGGTGTCCATAGGTATTGCCTTTGCCTACGGATATTACTGCATAGGTTGGGTCGACTGCTTTTAAGAATTCGGTACAGCTGCTGGAGGAAGATCCGTGGTGGTTCACCTTTAAGACATCTGCTTCTATGGTTCTTCCGCTTGCAACAAGATCCTTTTCCGCCTCTTCCTCCATATCTCCGGTAAAGAGAAAGGAATTCTTTCCGTTAGTAAGCCTGATTCCCAAAGAGTAATTATTTGCATTATCCCCATAGTCTTTACCAAGAGGTGTAACAAAAGTAAAGGATGCATCTCCCAGGGTGTAGCTGTCACCAGCAGTGGGATATGTCTTTTTTATTTTCTTTCTGCTGATTACATGCAGCAAATTATCATAAGTCGCGGAACTGTAATCAAAATCACTTAAGAATACCTCATCGGTATTGCAAGACTGTATCAACTTCGCAATTCCCCCAATATGGTCGCTGTGGGGATGGGTACCTATGATGTATTTTAATTTCTTTATATGCTCACTTGCAATTGCATCTGCTACAGTATCCCCTTCCTCCGCTTCGCCTGCATCAATCAGCATAGCCTCGCCTTCGGATTCTATCAGGATAGAATCCCCTTGCCCGACATCCAGGTACATTACCTTCAGAAGGCCGATATCGGTAACCGTATTGGTTTCCTGAACGGTACATCCGCTTAAAGCAAGAAATAGAAATACCAGGGAAAATAGCTTTAAAAACCTCTTAAATTTACAGTACTTATCTGCGTTATTCATTATTTTACCATCCTTTGTTAAAGCAATGCTTTTACAATGCTTTTATAGCTTACTAAAGGTTGGTTAAAAAATCAACACAAAAAAGCACCCCTGCACGACATACGCATGAGTATTTCTTCCCAATTATCTGCATTTGCCAGGGTAGCAAATAGAGCTATCACCAGTATATCCTTTAAACAGTGCCTAGCTTTCGCCTGGTGACAATTATCTCAATCCAGGGGGGGATTGGGAACGGACGATAATTTTGGCTTACCTTTCGTGATTTTCTCGTTCGGGGTTCCGAATTCCACTAAAATGCCGGCAGCTGTTCCTGGCAGGTGAAATTATACCAAACTCGCTGGAAGGTTATTTCAGTGTGGAGCTGTGAGCTCAGACAGTGGTATAATTTTACCTAGGAACAGCTGCCGCCCTTTCAGTGTCATTAGGGAACTCCTCAATAGAAAATTACAAAAGGTAAGCCAAAATCATCTGCGGATTGGCAAGAAAACCTTGGACAGTTGTTGTATTGTTGGAGCTTTTAGGGTATTGGGCACAGCAAATACATAAGACCCAATAATGGATAGCACAGATGAGCAAGGGGGTTGTATTGGCATTTTGTCTCAAGAGGTTCCTTATGACACTTAAGCGGCAGGAAACGTGACTAGGTAAAGCGATGCCACTGTTTGAGCTCGATAACTATCACAGCCATAGTTGTCACAGCGAGTTTGGCATTGATTTGCCTGCCAGTCACGTTTTCTGGCACTTTAGTGGAATAAGGGTTCTCGCGTAACAAAAGGTCAATACAACCCCCTTGCTCATCGTCCGGTTCCCAAAACTTCCTTTATGCGTTTATCGTGGCCATTTTATATTATTTCTATCTCATTGCTTGACTTTAATTAATTTTATGATTTCCATTTTATTGATTGACCTAAATTATTTAGTTGTTTTATAATTTATTGACTAAGATAATTCTTCATATTTTTAAGAGCTGATTTTTCAAGTCTTGATACCTGTGCCTGGGAAATACAGATTTCTTTGGCAACCTCCATCTGGGTCTTTCCTTCGTAAAAACGCAGCTCTATGATTCCTCTTTCTCTTTCTGACAGCTTGGATAGTGCTTCCTTTAATGCTATTTCCTCTACCCAGTTCTCCTCTTTATTCTTTTTATCACTGACCTGGTCCATGATATAGAGAGTATCGCCGCCTTCAGAATATACGGGCTCATATAAAGAAACCGGGCTTTGGATGGCATCCAGTGCATATACCACATCTTCTTTGGATATTCCGATTTCCTGTGCTATCTCGCAGACCGTAGGCTCCTTATCATTTTTCTTTAATAATGCTTCTTTGGTATATATGGCTTTATAGGCAGTATCCCGCAATGATCTGCTTACCCTTATGCTGTTATTATCCCTGAGATATCTTCTTATTTCTCCAATAATCATAGGAACTGCATATGTGGAGAATTTTACATTCTGGGTGATATCGAAATTATCGATTGCCTTCATAAGACCAATGCAGCCTATCTGAAATAAATCATCGACATTCTCATTACTGCCTGAAAACCTTTGGATTATACTAAGTACAAGACGCAAATTACCCTTTATATACAATTCTCTTGCCTCTTTATCTCCTTCTAAAATGCGTTTAAACAATTCTTCCTTTTCACTATTGTTCAGTAATGGCAATTTCGATGTATTTACACCACATATTTCTACCTTATAAAGAGCCATATGAAAACCTCCAAATCATTTTTTCGTCATGTATCGTAGTGGCTGTAAACATTTCTTCCACTCATTGCATAAGTAAATGATTTACTATTCTGGTCATCTTTATACGATATATTTAGATGTAATAATTTCCTTTTTTATTAAACCTACATTTTTATTATTCCAAGCGAAGCATTTCTTTTTTCAGCCTTTTAATAATTTTCTTTTCCAGCCGGGATATGTAGGATTGGGATATGCCAAGAAGGTCCGCAACCTCCTTTTGAGTCCTCTCATTGCCATCTTCCGTATTGATTCCAAACCTTAACTGAACAATAATCCGCTCTCTTTCACTGAGCTTTGACAGTGCTTTTCCCAGAAGCTTTCTATCCACTTCTTCTTCTATGTTGCGATAGATAACATCTTCTTCTGTTCCAAGAATATCGGATAACAAAAGCTCATTCCCATCCCAGTCTACATTAAGAGGTTCATCAATGGATACCTCCAGTTTTGTTTTATTATTTCTCCTTAAATACATGAGAATTTCATTCTCGATGCACCGGGAAGCATAAGTGGCAAGCTTTATATTTTTATCCGGATTATAGGTATTGATGGCTTTGATCAGTCCTATTGTTCCAATGGATATTAAATCCTCCACGCCAACACCTGTATTATCAAATTTTTTAGCTATGTATACAACCAGCCTGAGATTATGCTCTACCAGTATTGATTTTGCCTCGGTATCCTCCTCTGTACCAAGACGGGCTATCTCTTCCGCTTCCCGGACAGCGTCAAGAGGTGCAGGAAGAACTTCCGCTCCGCCGATATAATGAATCTCACCGCGTCCGTTAAACAAAATGCTTCTAAAGTCAGGTATCAACCGAAAAGTAAACTTATTCGGAATTGTTATTTTTAACAGCATGAATCTCTTTCCTCCCTTTCCAACACAAAATGCCCCTTGCGTACCGCAGCCCTGCCTGCGGTACTATCTGAATAAAAAGAGAAAATTTCTCTTTAATTTCCAAGTGATAATTTCTCTTTAATTTTCAAGTGAAAATTTCCCATCAATTTTCCGTCAATTTTCACATAACCTCCTTATGTAAAATGATCTGATAATCCTTACGGACGGATAATTTCTCTCTGCTGACAGCAGCCAGAACCTTTTCCCTGACAGTTTCTTCTCTTTCTTCCCACAGGATAATTTTATCCAATTCAAAGGCAGGCAGAATTCCGTTCTTCCCAACTGAATGAAAAGGAATCAGCCGTATTGGAAGAAATTCTTCCGGGATACTCCCTGAAACATTCTCCTGGAAATTACTTCTCCTAAGCTCTTCCCCTTTTAACCCATCAAAAGGTGAACTGCCGCTTTCAAAATCATCGAGTAATTTACGCAACATAGTATTCTGAGAATTCGTCAATAAGGGTTCAATCACCGTATATTCCGTTACAATTACCGGCTTCCCAAAATAAGGATCTCTCAAACAATTGCCGGTATCCATAAATCCCACTGCCCTAACCGTCTTTCCGTTAAATATAAGTTCTGTTTGATAAAACTCTGATTCCTTCCTTTTCAGTTTTCTTAAGAATCTTATAAATATAATCATGGCCGTCAGCGCTGAAACAAAAATGAACAACAGGTATAAATAGCTTTGATTCTTTATAAGATAAAAGCCAAAACTGGTATAGCTGTAAAGACTATTAAGCAGACCTCCTAAAAAAAAGGTTGAAATGTAAAGCAGCACCAATGCTTTTACCCTCTCTCTCCAGAACCTTTTTCCGAATGTAACAATAATCATAAGGTAACTGAGCAGAAGATAGGCCAGCAGGAACCGTACCAGACGGTTCACTTCAGGTGTCACTGCAAACAAACAGGCCCCGGTTGCTCCTGTTACAGCTCCTAAGCATAACCTTAAGAGAGAGCTTGCATACCTCAATATTTTTTTTACCGTAATTAAAAGAAGAAAATCCATGATGAAATTTATGATAAAAATGACATCAACATAGACCTCTAAATACAATGCCACCCCCTCGTTTCTTTTATAATAAATCCTATTATAGCTGTTCCCCTTTATTTAATTTGTCAAAAACTGGTATTTAATCTTAAGTTTTCATTTACCTTCACCTACAATATCCCCTCCTATTCAACGATATAATATGATTTCCTGTTAGAAAACCATTCAATATGTAAATATTTGGTTATTTGTAAATAAAAAAAGACCTGTGCCAGGATTTTACGCCTGATACAGGTCCTTCATTACTTATTACTATTTACTACTGTTTATTATTATTATTATCGTTACATATTATTTTGTTTCATATTATTGTTATGTATAATATTATTTATGATTACGGTTCTTCTGCAAAAATTCCGGTATCTTTATACTTCCCGCATCATTATTTTCCCTTGGATGGTGGTTAAGACTGCTGCCAAAGGAGGAAGGAGGGGTATTATTTGTTGCTGCCACCTGGGACTGTGCTTTCTCATAGGGTGATACCGGCGGCTGGCTGTTAAACTTATAATCCGGCCTGCTCATGGGCTGTTTTAAGAAACTCGGTCCCTTTGCTTCTGCTCTTCCGGAGCCTGCTGCTCCTTCAAGGCCTGTAGCAATGACAGTGATGGTAACATAGTCCGGTGTGGTCTCGTCATACATGGCACCAAAGATAATATTGGCCGATTCCCCTGACAGCTCCTGTACCATGGTCGCTGCTTCATTGGCTTCAATAAGGCTGATATCACCGGATATATTGATGATAACATGGGAAGCTCCCTGGATGGTCGTCTCAAGAAGAGGACTTGTAATTGCCTGATTCACTGCGCTGATACACTTGTCATCCCCTTTTCCGATACCGATACCGATATGGGCAACTCCTTTATCCTTCATAACAGTCTGGACATCTGCAAAGTCCAGATTGATGAGTCCCGGTACATTTATTAAGTCCGTAATGCCCTGAACGCCCTGCTGCAATACCTCATCCGCTTTCTTTAAAGCATCGGGCATTGTGGTACGCCTGTCCACTATCTCCAGCAGTTTATCGTTGGGAATTACAATTAAGGTATCCACATGTTCTTTTAAACGCTCAATTCCGCCAAGGGCATTATTCATTCGGGCTTTGGCTTCAAATTTGAAGGGCTTGGTTACAATTCCTACCGTAAGAATACCCATGTCCTTTGCTATCTGGGCTACTACGGGAGCAGCTCCTGTTCCGGTTCCGCCGCCCATGCCGCAGGTTACAAACACCATATCAGAGCCTTTTATCAGCTCTGTCAGTTCTTCCTTGCTCTCTTCCGCAGCCTGTGCTCCGATTTCCGGCTGTGCTCCTGCTCCAAGTCCTTTTGTAAGCTTTTCTCCAATCTGAACGCACTGAGGAGCCTTGCAGGTCTTTAAATGCTGCTTGTCCGTATTGACACAGACAAACTCAACTCCTATGATATTTTGCTCAATCATTCTATTTACAGCATTATTTCCTGCACCTCCTACTCCGATTACTAGTATTTTTGCAGTAGATTCTGCTTCACTCGTTCTTATTTCAAGCAAGGTACTTCCTCCTTCACTATACACCAAAAATTATATTAATTATATACGATTCCGCCAACATATTCAATATCGCTGTCTAGTAATATAAGGCTAGATATTCTAATAAATATCATATCTTTAATCCAGCAAATAATCAACCTTTTTTTACTTTTTATTCAATGGGTCTGGCAACAATTTTTTCCTGCCCTTCCACAAAATCCTTCATATTGATAAGGAGCTTTTTACCATCTGTTGCAGGTGAGCTGGGCAAAAGATTTTTTAACTCAGCCATCTGTTCATCGTAAGTATCTCTTTTTCCCAGAAGAACTTCATTTTCACCGCTTTTTAAGAGTACCTCTGAATCCGAACCAAACCGTATGGTATCTACCTTAAGGCTGAATTTCTGAATTAACCTGGTCAGATCCAGGATAACCGGAAACAGTTCATTCTGACTTGTATCCATCTTACTGTGAAGTACAAAGCTGTTAAAATCAAGTCCTGAGACAAAAGGCACTCCCTTCAGTTTTTTTTCAGAGCTCTCAACCATAATACCGTCTTTATCAAAATACATATAGCTTCCCATATACTGTATACAGCCGATAACAGGCTTTTCATATACGTGAAGTTTTATCGAATGTCTGTCAACAAGGTTTACTGTAATATCTTCCACAAAGGGAATTGACGTTTTCCTGCCGTACTTCATTCTAAGATAGAAAAGAATTGTATTTCCATCTGTTTTACTTGACAGTATTTCCTGCTTTAATTCTTTTTCACTGTAATGGCTGCTGCCGGTTATGCTTACCGTCTTCAGGCTACAGGTCGTATAAAGCAGGAAACCCGCAAGTAAAACAAAAAGAACAAACAGCATGATTATTTTTCTGTATTTATCCTGTTGTGTTTTCAAGGCTTCCTATCCTTTCTTAACGAAGTTTACCACCACTTAATCTAATTCTCTTTATATTCAATCTGTGCTCCCAAAGCTCTTAAGTCTCTGCATATATCCTCATAACCCCTCTGGATATGATAAGGATTCTTTACAATGGTCCTCCCCTCTGCCATAAGACCCGCTATCACTAATGCCGCTCCCCCCCTTAATTCACCTGCGGATACCTCAGAAGCTTTTAGAACAGGAACACCGGTAATAAAAGCCTCTCTGTCCTGTAAACAAATCTGTGCTCCAAACCTGGCCTGCTCCGGTACATTCTGATATCTGCCTTCAAAAATTTCTTCTATAATTTTACTGCTGCCAGACGCCTTCATAAGCACTGACATAATCTGCGACTGCATATCCGTCGGAAATCCCGGATAAGGAGCCGTCTTAATTTCCGGAACAGCTTTTATGGCAGCGTCAGAATGGATGGTAATGGCATCCTGAAGGCATACAATATGACTTCCCATTTCTCTTAAGGTCTGTATTACTGCATACAGACTTCCACAGCCAATGCCTTTTAAGGTAACCTCTCCACCTGTGCCCGCTGCTGCTGCCAGATAAGTACCTGCCACAATTCGATCCGACGGTGCTGTATATTCCGTCTGATACAGGGAGGCTACCCCTTCAATTTCTATTCTGCTGGTACCTGCTCCATATATTTTAGCACCTGCTGAATTTAGAAACTTGCACAGTTCCAATATTTCCGGTTCTCTGGCCGCATTAAATATTCTGGTTTTTCCAAAGCCCAAAGTACCTGCAAGAATCACATTTTCCGTTGCTCCGACACTGGGAGAGGGAAAATAGATATCCGCTCCTTTTATCCCATTTGTAACACACTTAATCAGCCCGTCCTCTTCTTCCAGAGCAACATTCATTTTCTTAAAGGCATCAAGATGAAAATTGATTGGTCTGGCTCCGATGGTACAACCACCCGGGTAAGTTACGACTGCGCTATGGCATCTGCCAAGAAGTGCTCCCAAAAGAATAATGGAGGAACGCATTTTCTTTATCAATTCGGTAGGTACGACATCCGTTGATAATCCTCTGGTATCCACAAGAATGGAGGAATCCTCCCAGGTAACGGTACAGCCTATATCTACCAGAATTTCAATCATGTGCTCGACATCCAGTATCTTAGGACAATGATTCAGCTTTGTAATTCCATTTATCAGTAATGTTGCTGCTAATATGGGTAAAACCGTATTTTTAGAACCTTGTATGTTAACCTCACCGCTTAGCTTTTTACCACCCATAATTTCAATATATGTCATGGTGCACCTCAAACCTAATATAATATTACTATATGTATTTTTTTTATATTTGTGCCTTACAGATTCAGCTGCTGCCAAATCTTCGCTAATGGTGAAGAATATACCTATCTTTCATATTTTATCTGATTGGAAACACTCAGTACAATTCCCATTTCCGCCAATAATACCAACAACGAAGTACCTCCATAGGATATGAAGGGGAGTGGAATTCCGGTCGAGGGAATGGTATTTGTTACAACTGCGATATTAATAAGTACCTGTGCTGCTATATGTGTCAATACACCTGTTGCAATCAAGCCTCCAAAAAGATCCGGGGCATTGACCGCAATTACAAAGAGCCGCCAGATTATCAATACAAAGAGCAGAATTACCGCAACTGCACCGAATAAGCCAAGCTCCTCACATATGACTGCAAAAATCATATCGTTATGGGATTCCGGGATAAATCCCAGCTTCTGCATACTCTCTCCAAGCCCTTTTCCGAATATCCGCCCGGAGGCTATGGCATATAAGCCCTGAAGTATCTGGTATCCCTTGGGATGAGTTTCAACGTGTTGCCAGACCTCAATTCTTTCGTTTCGGTAGCTTACAAATTTGATGAATATGAAGCCGATTGCTCCCATCATACCACCGGATACAATAAAATAGAGCTTCTTCCTGCTGGCTACAAAACATAAGGCAACCATGATAAGTCCCATTACCAAAGCGGTACTGAAGTTCTGGGACAGTACCAGTCCAATAAGCGGAACGACCAGTGCCGCAATTTTTAAAAACCCTGTAAATTTGTCCAGCCGCTTAGGGGCCAGGCTGACTATATAAGCTGTAAACAGGATGATACCGACCTTGGAAAGCTCCGAAGGCTGGAATCTTCCGAGGGGTCCCATGGGAAGCCACCGCTTGGAGCCGTTTATCTCTTTACCAAACATCAAAACAGCTATCTGTAAGAGTATACAGAGAAAATATAAAACTACTACGGGTCTTACTTTTATTACAGGAAATTTTGCTTTATAAATCCGGTAATCTATTTTTGATACTATGAGCATTACTATAACACCGAACACCGCAAATGCTCCCTGTTTCTCAAGATAATACGCCGGATTACTATAATCTCTGGCTGCATTGTATGAGCTGGTGCTGTAAACCATTACCAATCCAAAGCATACCAGAAAGATAGTCAGAAACAGCAGGTTATAGTCATAGTAGCTATGCAGTTTTTTGGGTTTTCCTCTTTCTCTTTCTTCCCTTGTCATGCCGACCTCTCTTATTCATGTCCTTATAGGTTTCTTACGTATTCTTTAAAGAGGTGTCCTCTTTCCTCGTAGTTAGGGAACATATCCCAGCTTGCGCAGGCCGGTGATAACAGAACACAATCGCCTTCCTGTGACAGCCTGTAACAGACTTCAACAGCTTCTTTTAAGGTCTCTGCTCTGTAAACCTTCGTGAACCCGTGCTTTTCCGCGGTTTCCGCAATTTTTTCCTTTGTCTGTCCGATTAATACAAGGGCTTTAATCTTTCCTCCAAAGGCCTCCACCCACTCATCATATTCTGAGCCTTTGTCATACCCTCCTGCAATCAGGCAGGTGGAAGAAGGCATGGATTCAATTGCTTTAATGGAAGCATCCGGGTTGGTTCCCTTGGAGTCATTATAATATTTCACACCATTTTTGGTAGTTACAAACTCTATTCTGTGTTCTACCGCAACAAAATCCCTGACAGCCTTGTTGATGCATTCGATGGGAACCTGAAGGGAAATTGCTATACCAATAGCTGCCATGGTATTTTCGTAATTATGCCTTCCGAAAATATTCATCTGCGTTACATCCACAATCGTCCGGGGAGCACTTCCGTCATTGTATACGATAGTATCACCCTCCAGGTAAATACCCTTATCAAGCTTTCGCAGGCTGCTAAAATACATTACATTTGTCTTTAAGGTCTTTCCTGCTTCCCTCAATACCTCATCCTCATAATTGAGTATGCAGATATCCTCTTCCTTCTGGTTCTTTGTGATAGCAAGCTTAGCTGCTATATAATTTTCCATGGTATGATGACGGTTCAGATGATCCGGTGTAATATTCAGAATTGCACTTACCTGAGGCTTAAAATCAACGATTGTTTCAAGCTGAAAGCTGCTCATTTCTATTACTGTGACAGAATCTTTTGTTGTCTTTCCGGAAATATCCGTATAAGGAATTCCGATATTTCCCACAACAAAGACTTCCTGATAGAAGGTCTTTATGATGTCTCCTACTAAGGAGGTCGTAGTAGTCTTTCCATTTGTTCCTGTAATTGCGGCTATTCTGCCCTGGGCCTTATAATAGGCCAGCTCTATCTCACCCCAAATAGGAATATTCCTGTCTCTCATCCGGTTTACAACAGGAAGGTCTGTCGGTACTCCGGGGCTGAGTACAGCCAGCTCTATTTTACTGAAGTATTCTTCCGGTAAATCTCCCAGTATAATCTCACCGGAAAAGTTCTGGGGCAGCTTCTCCCTTACAGCGGCTGCCTCCAGCTTTTCATTGGTATCATATATAATGATGCTTTCCGTAATGCCCTGTAAAAAACCAACGGCAGATATACCGCTTAAGCCTGTTCCGAATATCAGCACCGTTTTATTATCCAGTTTCATCTTTACTCCTTTCGCGAATATCAAGTTATTGATATTCCTGAATATGCAGCTGTACCAGCTTAACACTTATGTATGCATGCTGCCTATCCATCTTTCTGACTTTTCCAGTATTTTTTCAATTTTTATCATACAGGCAGGAACTTCTTCCTTCCGTTCTAATCCCCATGCGTTTCGCAAGTTCACTTGCGAAACTGACACTATCCTTATAGTTTTCTTATATTCCAAGTAACGCTATAATGCAGCAAACTGCCGTAACAATGGAAAATACGGATACCACTTTCATCTCCGACCAGCCGCATAATTCAAAATGATGATGTATGGGGGCCATCTTAAAAATCCGTTTTCCCTTTGTCAGTTTAAAATATACTATCTGCAGCACCACCGAAATTACCTCGATCAGGTATACCATGCCTACAATGATTAAAAACAATGGCATTTTAAGCATAAAAGCCGAAGCCGCAACAAAGCCCCCCAGGGCTAAGGAACCGGTATCCCCCATAAAGACTCTGGCAGGATAGATATTAAACACCAAAAATCCCAGCAGACTCCCGGCCGCTGCATTGGTGATAGGAAAGATACTGCTGTACTGCACCATAGCCGCCACTGAAAAAAACGTTGTAATAAGCAGGGTCACACTGGCTGCAAGCCCATCAAGCCCATCGGTAAAATTAGCACCGTTTACCATACCAAGCAAGCATATGAGCATAAAGGGAATAAACCAAATGCCGAGATCTAAGAATTTACCATCCCTGAATCCTCCGGTAAAGGGTATCAGCATTGAGGTACCCACATTGGTATAGCGGATAAAATAATTGATAAATACCGCCGATACCAGTATCTGCCCCAAGAGCTTCTGCCATACCTTCAAGCCCATGGACCTTTTCATAACAATCTTAAGATAATCATCTAAAAATCCAATTAAGCCAAAGCCTACTGTAGCAAACAGCACAGGAATCATATCCCTGCCGGCTTTTAAATACATAACCGAAGTAAGTGTTATACTTAAGAGAATCACAATTCCGCCCATAGTCGGGGTGCCTGATTTCTTAAAATGGCTTTTAGGGCCGTTGCTGCGCACATATTGCCCGCACTTAATTTTCTTTAAAAAAGGAATCATTATGGGGCACAATGTTAAGCTTATTACAAAAGCTATGACAACCGGCATTAGTATCCTAGAATTCATTTCCTGTTTCCTCCGTAAAAATGCCTATTCATTCTTTTGTATGTTGTCTTTTGTAAGTTGTCTTCTGTACGCCACGGATTATTATATGCCATTCCCATGGTTAGCGCAAGCCTGCTTGCGGCACTGCCTGAATAAATCGTGAATAATCACTGTAAGCCTTCACTTTATTCCATATATAAAATCAAATTGCTGTTATTGTTAATTTCTTCGCCTGACAGCGGGAACTGGCTCTTGACCTTATCCCCTTCTCCGTCGTAATAAACCTCCTTAAATGTATAATCCTTTAACATCTTCTTTACTTCTGCTTTGCTCATACCGGCCAAATCCGGCATCCTCATGGTACCGATATTATTTTTCTTAATTTCCTCTTCCGTATAGGTGGGTTGAATACCCAAATAAGGAAGTGCATCTTCATAAACCTCGGCAATGACCGGAGCCGCTATGGTTCCTCCGTAGTAAATGCCTACCGGCTCATCTATCAGTACAATGCCGATAATCTGCGGATTATCAGCAGGAGCAAAGCCCAAAAATGAGGATATATATTTGTTGCTGCTTCTTGGAAGCTTTTCGGAAGTAGCAGTTTTTCCTCCAATATGGTAACCGGCAAGATAGGCTCTCTTACCGCTGCCCTCGGATACTACCATCTCCAATAACTGCTTCATTAAATCAGAGGTTTCCTTTGTAACGGCTCCTGATTCCTCCTTATATTTCAGAGTTTTTGCTATAGAGCCGTCTTTATTCTTAATTTCCACTCCAAAATGGGGTGTAACAAGTTTACCGCCATTTACAACGGCACTTGCCGCAACTAACAGCTGCAAAGGCGTAATCTGAAAGGACTGCCCGAAGGACATGGTGGCAAGTTCAACCGCACCGACATTCTCCGTTTTATGCATAATGGATCTTGCTTCTCCCGGAAGGTCTACTCCGGTCTTCCTCATCAAACCCAGCCTGCTATAATATTTATACATATTGGTAACTCCAACCCTTGCTCCAACTTCAATAAAGACAGGGTTGCAGGAATTCTTAATACCATCAATAAAATCTTCACTTCCGTGTCCGCCTGCTTTATGGCAGCGGATTCTCCGGTCTTCCACAATCTTATAACCCGGACAAAAAAATCTGTCCGTTAATTTAACCACTTTTTCCTCCAAGGCTGCAGTTGCTGTTACGACCTTAAAGGTTGAGCCGGGCTCATAGGTATCGCTGATACTGGCATTACGCCACATATTATTCAGTAAATCATTCTTTTGCTTATCGGTAAGGGTGGAAGGGTCCAGTCCGTTTAAAGCAGAATCCGTAAGGGTATAGGGTTCATTTAAATTAAACTCCGGTACATTGACACAGGCATAAATCGTACCGTCCTGGGGATTCATCAGAATCATTTTTACATTCTTTGCATTTTTTGCTTCCATTACCTTTAAAGCTGCCTGTTCTGCGTATTTCTGGATATTAACATCCAGGCTGGTAACTAAATCTTTGCCGGCGACCGGCTCAATTCTATCTTCTGCTGCATTTTCAATCTCGACACCATTGGCTGTTGTAAGGGTAAGGATGGTACCATCCGTTCCCTTCAGGTATTTGTCATATTCCACTTCCAAGCCAATGATTCCCTGGTTATCACTTCCGGTAAATCCTATGACCTTGGAAGCCAGGTCACCATAGGGATAATACCTCTTATAATCTTCATCCACCATGACTCCATCCAGATTTAATTCCCTTATGGAATCTGCTACAGCTTTATCTACATTGGATTTCACTCTTTCAATAGAAGAATTTTTCTCTACTCTTTTTCTCACTTTGGCTTCACTAAGGCCCAATGTCTCGGACAAAAGCTTTATTACTTTCTCCGGGTCAGTAATCTGGCTATGTATAACGGAAATGGTACTGACAGGCTTATTGTCCGCCAATACTACTCCATTTCTGTCATAAATGATTCCTCTTTCTGCCTTAATTGCCCGCTCCCTTTCATGAAGTTCCTCCGCCCGTTTTGCATAATCAGCTGATTTCACTATCATTAAATAAGCGAGCCTTCCGGTCAACAGTACAGCTGCTATTATAATCACCGATACTACGATTAATACATTCCTGCGGTTGAAAGTCTTATTTCTTGCCATAAAGGATGCCTCATTTATCTGATTGTTTCATTTTATGACAATCCTTTATTGGTTATGTATAATAGAATGGAATCCTGTTAATTTCCTTCCCCGGCAGGTGTTTCTCCCTGATTGGCATTATTTTCAGGTGTGTTTTCTCCGCTTGGATTATCACCGGAGGTATCGTCTTCCACAGGCAGTGCATCCAAATTTTCTTCATAATTCCAGGCGTTCCCTTCGTTTCCATTAGAAGGTTCCTCTCCTGTCTTTTGTGTTCCGGTATTATTATTTTGATTTTCCGTATTTTTCTTTACATCACCGCTTGTATTAGCGGTATTAGCGTTTGCCTTTTTCGTATTTGCCGCTTTATTACCGGTTTTAGACTGAGCCGTAGGGTAAATTTCCAGTAAAGGCATTATATCTTTTAATATGGCTCCGGCTTTTTCTGTTGCAAGGTGACTGCTTTGTACTGCAACCTTCTGAGGATCATCTATAACGACGTATATAACTGCCTGAGGATTGTCTGAAGGAACACATCCGAGAAAGGATACTAAATGCTTTTTATCTGCTCTGGGATATTTTTGTGCTGTACCGGTTTTACCGCCTATTTTATATCCCTTCACCTGGGCCCCGTTAGCGGTACCATTTTCCACAGTCTCATATAAAGCCTTTTTCAAAAACTCTGAAGTCGAACTGGAAACACTCAGCTTTATCAGTTTCTTATCATAGGTGGATACAATACCGCCGCTGGAATTGAGCACTTCCTTCACAACATGGGGCTCATAGTAATATCCTCCGTTCACCAGAGAAGAAAAACCAGCAGCCATTTGTACCATAGTTGTCGTAAAAGTCTGGCCAAAGCTGCTGATAGCCAGATCCAACTTGGTAAGTTTATCTTTAGCCATCAGAATACCAGCCCCTTCCCCCGGAAGGTCAATGCCTGTTTTCGAACCAAATCCAAAAAACTTCTGGTAATCCACAAATAAATTACCACCCTCTTTTAATCCGATATGCATCAAGGCATCATTACAGGAAAACATAAGTGCCTGGGTAAGAGTAATCTCACCATGACCAGCCCGGTTTGAGCAACCCACATAAACACCCGGGAATTGCTCTCCTCCGTCACAATAAAAAGTAGAGTTTGTTTTAATAACATTCTCTTCCAGTGCAGCTGCAATGGTAAAGGGTTTAAAGGTAGAGCCAGGTTCATAGGAATTGCTTATGGTATAATTCCGCCAGATTTTATTCAGGATATTCATCTTTTTCTTTTCGCTCATCTTATCGATTTTTTCCTGGGTATAAAAGGGTGTAAGATCCGTCGGTTTGTTTAAATCATATTCCTCATTGGAAGCCATGGCAATAATTTCACCATTATTGGGATTCATAACGATTACGCCCATGTTAGCACTGCCATATTCTTTATTAAAGGATTTTATATGTTTCTGTACTATCTTTTGGACATTGGCATCAATGGTGGAAACAACTGTGTTCCCATTAACGGCCGGTTTTACATCTCTCTCCAGCTTTAAATCCGAATCGATATAACCAAACTCCACGCCATTGGTACCGTTTAATGTATCATTGTAATACTGCTCTATCCCCCAGTTACCGATGTTGCCGCTGGTGGTAAAGCCTAAAACATCACAGGCAAGGGTCTTATAAGGGTATTTTCTGTTATAGTCCTCTTCAAACCATACACCCTTGATATTTTCATCCTTTTTTACCAGTGCTTTGAACTTTTCCATGTCCTCATAGGATATACCCTTTTTAATAATGCTATATCTGCTGTTTGGTTTATTTTTATAAAGGGTATCAATATCTTTTTCCGTGATATCTTTAAAGCTGTCCGTCAGCGCCTTTTTCGTCGGTCCGCTGTACTTCTCATCGGAAAGAGCATAATATACATCTAAAATTACATTGTAGATCTTTTCACTATAAGCAAGCACGGTACCGTTCCGGTCAAGTATGCTTCCTCTCTGAAAAGGAACTGCCGTGCTGGTATAGGTCTGCTGAGACAGCACTCTTTTCTCATATCTTACACCATCCGTATTGTTAAGCTTTACAAGCCTGACTATCAATACGGACATAAGGGCAAGAACAATAGCAAAAACAAACATAAGTCGTGCACTCATACGGTTTGTAAATTTTTTAATTGACTTTGCTTTCCTTCTGGTTACTCCTCGATTTTCCATTGAGTGCCTCATTTCTCTTAATTCTGCTTCTTGATCTTATCAAGAAGAGATTTCTCGTCTGCCTGGGGGATATCAGCGTATTGCTTTACATAGTCACTTACATTTCTCTTATAGGGAATAACCTGTTTATCATCCGGATATACCATTCCGAGCTCTTTCGTTGCATATTTATAGATATAGTTCAAATCAACGGAGGTATCTATTCTGGCAAGACTGGCGTCATTGTCATTTTCCATTTTTGCCAGCTTCCTCTCCAGCTCCGCAACTGTATTATTCTTTCTTGTTATCTCCGTCTGTACCTTCAGATAACCGACACAGGTATAGAGGGTCACACAGATTGCCATTGTCAGAACAAAGACAGAAAAGATATCCAATGTCTGCTGCTTCTTTCTGGTTTTTCTGCGAACCTCAGGATTTCTCTTAACCCCAGGTATGTTTTCCTCTCTTCGCCTTTCTCTCTGAGGCAGTTCCCTTTCCGGCTGCCCGTAGGAAGGATAATCTTCCTCCTCCGGAAGCTCTCCTAATTTTCTTACGGCATTACCATCGTAATAATTATTCTGTTGCCTGTACCTTCCTGAATTCTCCTCCATGCTTCTCCTCCCTTTTTAAGTCAATCTCTTCGGCCCTTTTATAAATGGCGCTCAAATACTCTCAATTTGGCGCTTTTAGATCTTTTGTTATTCAGAATTTCCTCTTCTGACGGTAAAATTGCTTTTCTGGTTATTACAGTTCCAAGTGGTTTCTTCCCGCATACGCACACCGGAAAGCTGGGCGGGCAGATACAGGGATTTTCTTTGTTTCTAAAAAATGACTTTACAATCCTGTCTTCCAGAGAATGAAAGGTTATGATGCAAAGCCTTCCTCCGTCATTTAGAAGCTCTACCATATCTTCCAGAACACTGCTTAGTACTTCCAGCTCCTTATTAAGCTCTATCCGTATTGCCTGAAAGGTTTTCTTAGCCGGATGTCCATTGACACGCAGCTTGGCAGGAATCGCTGCTTTTATGACCTCTGCCAGCTGCCCTGTTGTTTCAATGGGGCTTACCGCCCTTACTCTTAAAATATGCTTCGCAATATTCTTTGCAAATTTATCTTCACCGTAGTCTCTGATTATGCGGTATAAATCATATTCACTGTATCCGTTTACAATATCCTTTGCCGTGATATCCATTCGGGTATCCATCCTCATATCAAGGGGTGCATCTTCTCTATAGGAAAAGCCTCTTTCTATGGTGTCAAGCTGGTAGGAGGATACGCCAAGGTCCAATAAAATACCGTCTACCTTATCTATCTTTTGTTCCTTTAACACTTCTTTCATATTGACATAATTGCTTCTGATAATCGTAACCATGCCTGCAAAGTCCTTCAGCCTTGCTCCTGCTGCCTCAATAGCGGCCTCATCCTGGTCTATCCCTATTAATCTTCCTTCGCCCTTCAGCCTTTTGCAAATTTCAAGGGAATGTCCTCCCCCTCCCAGGGTTCCATCAACATAGATACCCTCGGGGCGGATATTCAGCTGATCTATGGTTTCATGAAGCAATACTGATATGTGGTTGAAGTCCAAGTTTTTTATTTCTATCTCCATATTTTCATCTCCTGGGTTAAAAACTCAAACCAAAATCTGCCATATGTTCAGCAATCTGGTCCATGTTCTCATAATTATTGTTACTATCCCATCTTTCCTTGGACCAGATTTCGATTTTGCTAAGTACTCCTACAAAAACAATATCCTTCTCCAGGGCTGCGGTTTCTCTAAGCTTTGACGGAATCAGCACTCTTCCCTGCTTGTCCACTTCGCAGTTAGCGGCACCTGCCATAAAGTATCTCTGGAGCTGCCTTGCTTCCTTGTTACCGGGAAGGGTCTTTAGCTGGTTTACGAAATTCATCCATTCTTCATTAGGATACACAAAAAGACATCCATCTAATCCCAGGGTAATTACAAAATCATCCCCCAATTCTTCTCTGAATTTGGAGGGCATTATAATTCTTCCCTTAGTATCGATTGTATGGATATACTCTCCCATGAACATGAATCTCACCACCTATCCACCACTTAGAACCACTTTCCACCACTTTGCACCACTTATACAGCTATTTTATACCACTTTATTTAATATGGCAAGCTTTTCTGAATAAATTTACGTTCCAATTTTTACATATTTTAGGAATTTTGTGCTGTGCTTTTTTCCTTCCACCATATATAGTATTAGAAATATTTTTTCTTCCATGATTTGCCGCAAAAAACGACAAAAAAAGAAGGTAGGATTTTAGTCCTACCTTCTTTCCGGTTCCTGTATGTTTATGCAGTTTTCTTTTTCAGCTGACGCCTCTTTATAAATATGATAACAGCGGCTGTTAGAACCAGTATTCCCGAAAGTAATTGGGAAACTGCTACCGGGGTATTAAATAAAAACAGCTGATCTGTTCGAAATCCTTCTATCCAGACCCTTCCCAGTCCATAGCCAAATAAATAAAGAAGAATGAGCTCTCCGTCAAACCTCTTATGCTTTGAGTAGATAACCAGAAGAATGAGCACCATCAGATTCCACACCGATTCGTAAAGGAAGGTCGGCTGTACCTGTATATACGTAGCACCGCCAAGATTTACGGTATGATTCCGTATCTCTAAAATCTTATGATAAGCCTGCTCCTTTCCCGCAAATTTCTGTGCCAGATTTGCCAGGGGCATGGTATAATCACTGCTCACATCATTGATATTAAGCTGCATGGCAAATAATCCGTTGGTATATTCGCCAAAGGCTTCCCGGTTAAAGAAATTACCCCACCTTCCGATAATCTGCCCCGATATTAGTCCAAGACAGCCCGTATCGGCTAACAGCCCAAAGGATATTTTCTTTATCCTGGAATAAACAAGAGCCACCACTATTGCGGTAATGACCCCTCCGTATATGGCAAGTCCGCCATTTCGGATATCAAATACTTCAAGAGGTGAATTCTTATATTCACTCCAGTTGAATACTACATAATATACTCTTGCGCCAATTACAGAAAGTATGATGGCATACAACGCAAAATCCAGGTACAAATCGGGGTTCTGCCCCGTTCTTTTCGCCTGCCATTCTGCTACCAGATATCCTACGACCATTCCCAGGGCTATTATCATACCATAATAGGCAATGGAAAATCCAAATACATGAATGTTAGACCCGACATCTTTCAGTTCGATACCCAGATTAGGAAAATTAATATTTGTACCTGCAATTAACAGCATCCTTCACCACCGCTTTCTTAGACATTGAACCGGAAAAGAACTACGTCACCGTCCTGAACGACATATTCCTTTCCTTCAGACCGAACCAGTCCTTTCTCTTTTGCCTGGTTAAAGTTTCCACAATCAATCAAATTATCATAGCTTACGATTTCTGCCCTGATAAAGCCTCTTTCAAAATCAGTATGGATTTTACCGGCTGCCTGGGGAGCCTTGGTTCCTCTCTTAATCGTCCAAGCCTTCGTTTCCTTCGGACCTGCCGTAAGATAGCTGATAAGCCCCAGAATATGATAGCTGGCTGCAATGAGCTTTTCAAGCCCTGACTCTGTCAGTCCCAGCTCTTCAAGGAACATTTTCTTTTCCTCTTCCTCAAGCTCTGCAATCTCCTGCTCTATCTGGGCACATATTACGAATACCTCGGAGCCTTCCTCCTTGGCAAATTTCCTTACCTGTGCAACCTTTTCATTCTTTGCACCATCATCTGCCAGGTCCTCTTCCTTTACATTGGCGGCGTAGATTACCGGTTTGCAGGTAAGCAGGTTATAAGTCAGGAGCAGCGCCTCCTCTTCTTCATCAGACAGAGCAAAGCTCTTTGCCGGCTTTCCTTCCTCCAGATGCAGTTTCAGTCTTTCCAGGAGCTCTAATTCCTTGGCAAGCGCTTTATCATTCTTCGCTCCCTTAGCTGTTCTTGCAATCCTTCTCTCAATTATCTCCATATCTGAGAAGATTAATTCCAGGTTTATGGTTTCAATATCCCTTAATGGGTCCACACTGCCATCCACATGAATGACATTGCTGTCTTCAAAGCAGCGTACCACATGTACGATCGCGTCCACCTCTCTGATATTGGAGAGGAACTGGTTGCCAAGCCCTTCTCCCTTGGAAGCCCCCTTTACAAGGCCGGCGATATCCACAAATTCAATGGCGGCCGGAACGATTTTTTCTGTGTGATAAAGGTCACCTAATACCTTCAAACGTTCATCCGGCACCGGTACAATTCCAATATTGGGGTCTATGGTACAAAAGGGATAATTTGCTGATTCCGCTCCTGCCTTTGTGAGTGAGTTAAATAATGTGCTCTTGCCTACATTGGGTAGACCTACTATACCTAATTTCATATGTTTCTTCCTTTCAGTCTCTGGCTTCAATTACTAACAGAATTCCTGCGCCCATCAGAATCTCCGCTTTTTCTTCCGTCACCTCATTGCTTATGCATAAGCTGCTTCCCATGGTAAGAGTCTTGTCCTCCAGAGGATATAAAAAACCTTTTAGGGTAACCCCTTCCACTATTTCCGTAAAGGGCAGCAGGGACACATAAGGCCCGTGAAGCTCGTTCCGGTATATGACCGTGTCACGATTTATGATATATATTTTATTATGCTTATCCACCAGGGAAGTCCTGATATTCTCCCTTAAGGGTAAATACAACAGTGAAACATTGGACATCATGTGGTCCGCTCTGGTCCCTGTTGCCCCAAGAATTACAATTTCCTCCGGTTCAAGCTCCATTGCAGCAAGAATGGCAAGCTCCGTATCCGTGGCATCCTTCATAGGATCATATTCCGCCACCTGAACACCTTCCAGGGTCTTGTAATAGGAAATTACATCCTTTGATACGGAATCAAAATCCCCGATTATATAATCGGGCTTCAGAGCAAGTGCCTGAACGGCTTCAAGCCCCTTATCCACCGCGATGATTTTATCAAAGTCCCTTCCTGTAAGGTACTCCTTTATAAAGGGAAGAGAAATCTCTCCTCCTGTTACAATCAGTACCTTTAATCCACTCATTTACCTGCCTCCCTTTGCTGAAAGGCATATTTAAAGGCTGCTACATTTTCCTTTATATTACCGTTAAATACAGCGGTTCCGGCTACAATCACATTAGCGCCGGCTTCAATGATTTCCTTCACATTTGTAAGGTTCACACCGCCGTCAACTTCTATGTCAATATCCAGGTGCTTCTGCTGTATGATTTCTCTCAGTGCTGCTATTTTATTAAGAGCAAGAGGCAGAAAGGACTGGCCTCCAAATCCAGGATTAACACTCATAATAAGCACCATGTCAATGTCCGGGTAAACATATTCCAGATTTGCAAGGGGAGTGGCGGGATTTAAGGAAACACCTGCCTTTAAGCCAAGTTCCCTGATTCCGGACACCGTACGGTGAAGATGCCTGCAGGCTTCCTCATGGACCGTAATAATATCGGCACCTGCTTCCTTAAAGTCCTCCAGGTAACGAATAGGTTCCTCCACCATCAGATGTACATCAAATACCAGCTTTGACTCTTTTCTTATGGACTTCATAACAGGTGTTCCAAAAGAAATACTGGGTACAAAAGCTCCGTCCATTACATCAATGTGAAGGTAATCTGCTCCTGCCTCTTCCGCTTCTTTTATATATTCTCCCAGACGCCAAAAATCGGCGGCGAGGATTGAGGGTGCCAATTTGTACATACTAATAACCATGCCTTTCATTTTCAAACATACTGTACCTAATACTTTTTTTTCTTCTGATTTAACTCTTCATATAAATCCTTATAATTCTTATACCGAATACGGCTGATTTTTCCTTTCTGCAGTGCTTCCTTTACCTTGCAGTCAGGTTCATTTAAATGCATACAGCCTAAGAATCTGCACTCTGAGGCATAGTCGGCAAACTCCGGAAAGAAATCCTTCAGCTCATCCTTTTCCATATCACTTAAATACAGGGAACTAAAGCCCGGGGTATCCATTACAAATCCATCCCCGCCAATGGAAATAAGCTCCGAATGTCTTGTGGTATGCTTGCCCCTTTGTATCTTCTCGCTGATTTCACCTGTTTTCGTATTAGCTTCCGGGGAAAGGAGATTGACCAGGGAAGATTTTCCAACACCGGAAGGCCCTGCCAGAACCGTTGTTTTATGAGCCAGCATTTCCTTTAAGGAGGCAACTCCCTCTTCCGTATAGGTGCTGGTAAACAGGGTGTGATATCCGCAATTCCGGTAGGTCTCTTCCAACAGCCCGATTTCCTTTTCCGTTACAACATCCTTTTTATTAAAACAAATTATGGTTTCTACCTGCTGCCTTAACATCAATATGAGAAAGCGGTCAAGAAGGTTAAGATTCGGGGCAGGCTTAGCTGCAGCAAATATAATCAGCGCCTGATTGACATTTGCTACAGCCGGCCTTATAAGTTCATTCTTTCTTTCCAGAATATCCGTTATATTTCCCTTTTTCGTCTCTTCATCCAGGACATCCATCAGAACATCATCGCCGACTAACGGCTTGATATTCTGATTACGGAATATTCCCTTCGCCTTGCATTCATAGACTTCTTCCTTCTCTGCAAAGACATAATAGAAACCACCAATACCTTTTATTATCTTACCTTTCATATTTACACCCTTGTATTTCGCAAGTTCACTTGCGAAACTGCCAAAATAGAAAGTGAAAATCGTTTTTTAATTTTCACATTAGCGCTCCGGAGTAAAGGGTACATCCCAGGAAGTACCATATTCCCCGTATACTACCCAGGTACCGTTCTCCTTCACAGCTCCCGGATCTCCTTCACTTGCTTCTCTTCCGATAAACATGGATACCGTTGCATTGGAACCGCTTTTGCTGGTAATCGGAATGCTGAAAGGAAAGCTGTCATAATCCATCTGCTGCTTTAGCAGAGTGGTAGTCTTGCCGTCCTGTACCATCTGAACCTTTACGATACCGCTGTCTCCCGGATAATCAAAAGGATTTTCATCAATGGTAACTGAGCCGGTATAAGAAGAAGGATTGTCATTTCCCTGAGGTCCCTGGCTGATTACCAGATCTACCGCCGTACCCTTTTCCACCTCAGTTCCGCCTGTGGGGCTCTGTTCCATAACCGTTCCCTTGGCATAGGTGTCGGAATAGCCTTTTGTTACGGTTCCTGCAACCAATCCATTATCCTTTAGTTTTTTTACAGCTGCTGTCTTGCTGTTATTACGCACATCGGGCACTAAGGTATCTGTCTTTTCGGGACCCTTGCTTACAATTAAGATAATGTTGTCTCCGGCTTTTACCATACTGCCTCTGACAGGCTCGGTGGAAATAACATCGCCTTCTTTTACCGTGTCATTAAATTCCTCTTCCGCAGTTACCTTAAATCCTTTACCTGTTAAGGCAGCTTCTGCTTCTTTTTGACTGCTCTTATACACATCTGGCAGTTCAAAACTGGCAGGTCCAAGACTTATTACCAGCTTTATTTCACTGTCCTTTTCAAGGTCTGCTCCCTTTTTAGGGTATTGATCCATGACATAACCCTTCTCATAGGTATCGGACGTCTGTTCATCCTTTACGATCTGCAGGTCTTCGGATTTCTCCGCCAGCATTTTTTCGGCATCGGCCAGTGTATAGCCAATTACCTGAGGCATGCTAATTGGCTCTGCTGTGTCCTCTGTGGGTGTGGCAGTAGGTGTAACCGTCGTCTCTACCTGATCTTTATTCCCATCCCCCTTATTGCTTGGGAACAGATGGAGTATATTGATAGTAAAGAAAATAATTAAAGCCACCAGAATGATACCTGCCGCAATGGAACCAATCAATATGATCTTCTCCACACGGGGGTCTACCTGGTCAATATCTTCCTCATCCTCTTTACCCTTTTTATTCAGATTTGGATTGGTATTGGTATTTCTTAAATTGGTATTGGTATTTCTTAAATCGGGATTGGTATTTCCTTTTACCGGATCAAAAGAGCCGGCATTTCTTCCGGAATAGGTGGATGCATTTTTAATATGGCTGACTTCATCATCTGAAATTGTTATGGTCGGAGAATCCGTAACGGTAGCTGCCGGTATCACAACAAAATCCCCATTGGGATTGGAAATAGAGCGTTTTAAATCCGCAATAAGCTCTGAAGCAGAAAGATAACGTCTTTCCGGCTTTTTCTGCATACATTTCTGGACTATTTTCTCAACGCTGGGCGGAATGGAAGGGTCAATTTCCCTGAGAGGGATTGCTTCTCCCTGAATATGCAAAAGCGCAACGGATACTGTATTATCTCCTTCAAAGGGCACCTGGCCGGATAACATTTCATACATTGTTATACCAAGGGAATAGATATCGCTCTTTTCATCGCTGTATCCGCCCCTTGCCTGTTCAGGAGAAAGATAATGCACGGAACCCATGGCATTGGAAGTTATGGTATTGGAGCTTGTAGCCTTTGCAATTCCAAAATCCGTAACCTTGACTTTTCCTTCCTTGGAAATGATTATGTTCTGAGGCTTGATATCTCTGTGAATGATATGATTGTTGTGAGCAGCTTCCATACCCATGGCTATCTGTATGGCAATGCCTACCGCTTCCTTCACTTCCAGCTTGCCTTTTCTCTCGATAAAGTGCTTTAAAGTGATGCCCTCAACTAATTCCATAACAATATAGTGAAGACCGTTGTCATCTCCTACATCATATACACTAACAATATTGGGGTGGGATAAACCTGCTGCTGACTGTGCTTCTCCTCTGAACTTCTTTACAAAGTTCGTATCATCGCTGAACTCTGGTTTCAGTACCTTGATTGCTACATAGCGGTTCAGTCTGTGGCATTTTGCCTTATAGACATCCGCCATTCCGCCGGAACCAACCTTGTCAATTATTTCGTAACGGTCGCTGATGTACATACCCGGTTTTAACATGTTCTCACCTCTTCTTACATTCTAATCATAACGATTGAAATATTATCTTTTCCACCGTTGTCATTGGCTCTTGCTGCCAGTTTCCTACAGGCATTCTCCAAATCATCCTGAAATTTATCTGTTATTTCAAGTATATCCTTATCATCCATCATGTTGCTGAGCCCGTCAGAGCACATTAATATCAGATCATCCTTCCTAAGTTCCACCTCGAAGTAATCGGGCACCACCGTCTCACTGGCACCAAGTGCCCTGGTTATGATATTCTTATTCGGATGAAAGCGCATCTGCTCCCTTTCAATCTCACCATTCTTCACCATTTCCTCTACCAGGGAATGGTCTTCGGTCACTTGCTTTATTTCACCGTTCCTGACCAGATAGAGCCTGCTGTCACCTATATTGGCAACATACAGGATGTCATTTAAAATAGTGGCTATCACAAAGGTCGTACCCATTCCATTAAGCTCTTCCCTGCTTCTTGCTTCCTCCAGCAGTTCCTGATTTGTAACGGCAAGTGCGTGGGACAAAATACTGACCGGCAGGCCTTCTGTGCCAGGTTCTTTTATTATTTTTGTAAAAACTTCTACACAGAATCTGGAAGCATAATCTCCGGCGTTGTGTCCTCCCATACCATCGGCCACTATGAACAGATTCTCTAATTTCCCAATCTTTTCTTCTGTGGCAAACACATAATCCTGATTAACAAGCCTGGTTTTTCCTGTATCTGTTATAGAAAATGATTTCATGTCTGTACCTCCTAAACTTCCCTACAATTTACACACCGGAAGTCTCTTCCATGTAACTTTTTCTTAATTGTCCGCAGGCAGCATTAATGTCTGTTCCCATTTCTCTTCTTATAGTAACATTTATTCCGTATTTTTCAAGTATTAATTTGAATTTTTGAACACTATCACCCTTGGATTGCCTGTAATCACGCTCTTTTATGGGGTTTACAGGAATAAGGTTTATATGTGCATTTTTGCCTTTCAGAAGAGCAGCCAGCTCCCTTGCCTGTTCATGGCTGTCATTTTCTCCGGCTATTAAACTGTATTCAAACGTCATTCTTCTGCCGGTCTGACTGAAATAATCATCACAGGCATGAAGGACCTCCTCAATGGAATACCGGTTGGCAATGGGCATAAGTTCTTTTCTGACAGCGTCATTGGAGGCATGAAGGGAAAGTGCCAGAGTTATCTGAAATTTTTCCTCTGCCAGCTTCCTGATTTGATCGGCAAGGCCGCAGGTGGATACCGTTATGTTTCTCTGGCTGATATGAAGTCCCTTCTCATCCGATAACAGTCTGATAAAGGTTACAAGATTATCATAATTATCAAGGGGCTCTCCCGTACCCATTACCACCACATTGGAAACCCTCTCTCCCGTAAGCCGTTGTACCAGATATATCTGGTTCAGCATCTCGGAGGCTGTCAGATTCCGCTCAAAGCCATTCAGGGTAGAGGCGCAGAAACGGCAGCCCATCTTACAGCCTACCTGGGAGGAAATACATACGCTGTTTCCGTGATGGTATTTCATAAGTACACATTCCAGCAGATTCCCATCCTCCAGCTGAAATAAAAATTTTTGTGTCTCTCCCGTTTTTGATGTGAGGGTTTGAATCAGCTTCAGATTTTTAAGGTCGGTATTTTCCGCCAGAAAAACCCTGAGGTTCTTGGGAATATTGGTCATTTCTTCATAGTCCTGGATAAGCTTCACATGAAGCCACTCATAAATTTGTGCCGCCCTGAAGGGCTTTTCGTCTATGCTGACCAGATATTCCCTTAATCCCTGCAGATTCAAGGATTTTATATCCGTTTTACTCATTTTGCCCCTTTCATAAATACCAAAGCTTTGTTTCAAATTTAAGTATTCTTTCTAAGTCTTGCCATAAAGAAGCCATCCGTTTCATGAATTCCCGGTATCAGCTGAAGATACCCCTTTTCCTTTGTTTCACAGGGAAGCTTCTCCGGAAGACGGCCTTCCAGACTTTCCAGCTGGAAGGGATAATTTTCGGTAAACCATTCCACATTTTCAAGGTTCTCTTCCCTGTTTACCGTACAGGTGCTGTATATCAAAATGCCGCCTGTCTTTACATAGCCGCTTACAACGGAAAGAATTTCTCTTTGGAGCTTAACCAGCTCCTGCTGCTTTTCCCTTGTCATATTGTATTTGATATCGGGCTTTTTCCCGATAACGCCCAGGCCGGAGCAGGGCAGGTCAGCGAGAACAATGTCCGCTTTCAGGATACTGTCCTCGTCCTTTAGGGTGGCATCCTTTTTTACCGCTTTAATATTAGGCAAGCCCATTCTCCGGATATTTTCCTGAATCAGGGCTACCTTGTAATCTGTAACATCCCTGGTTTCTACCATACCGGTGCCATTTAGCAGCTCCGCCGCATGAAGCGCCTTTCCTCCCGGCGCACCGCATACATCTATGATAAAATCCTTCTTCTGTATTCCTGCAATGAGTCCAATCAGCATGGAACTCTCATCCTGCACTGTAAATCTTCCTTCTGCAAAGGCTTTTATGGAATCCATATTTTCAAAGCCTTGTATTTTAAGGGCACAGGAAAGGTAATTTCCCTCTATTGTCTCAACATTTTCCTCTTTTAATCTTTCCGTAAGCTCTTCCACCGTATTTTTAGCCAGATTTACACGTACGGTCGTATATTTCTTTTCCTCAAACTGAGCTGCCAGCATATTCTTAACTGTTTCGTAGTCATAATCCTTAAGCCATTTTTCAATCATCCACCTGGGTGTGGAATAGAGGATACTTAAATATTCTTCTCTATCCTTTTCTTCCAAAGGAAGTACACTGCCCTTGGAATTTCTTGCAATATTTCTTAAAACTCCGTTTACAAATCCGGAAAGGCTTTTAAGGCCTCTCTTTCCTGCCAGCTTTACCGCTTCATTGCAGACAGCGCTGTCAGGCACCTGGTCCATGTATTTCAGCTGGTAAAGGGACATGCGGAGAAGGTTTCTTATAAAAGGCTTCATTTTCTCAACCTTCACCTTGGAATAACCATTCAGGATATAATCAAGGGTTATAAGCCTCTCCAGGGTGCCTTCCACCAGTCTGGTAATAAAGCTTCTATCCTGCTTTGTCAGAGCAGTCTGCGCTTTCAGGGTTCTGTTCAGCTGTGTATGGCTGAAATCGCCCTTTTCCAGTATCTCAATCAGAATATCCAGAGCAATCTCTCTGGAGGTTTTATTTAAATTCCTGTCAACCGTTTCTTTCACTTCCACGGCTTTTCCGGCAGCTTTTCTATCAGTCACGATTCCGTCCTCCAAACAGGATTAGCAGCCTTAAAAGCTGAAGTATGGCTGCTGCGGCTCCTGCCACATAGGTCAGGGCTGCTGCACCGAGAACCTTTTTTGTAATACCCACCTCATCTCCGTAAAGGATTCCGGAATCATCCAGAATCTTTACTGCTCTTCTGGAAGCATTAAATTCCACCGGAAGAGTTACCAGCTGAAACAGCACAGCAAAGGAAAATAAAAATATTCCCGCATAAATCAACGTCTGGGACATACTAAGGATAATCCCAAGCAAAATCAACGGCCAGGCTATCTTGGAGCCGAAGCTGGCCACGGGAAAGATAGCGGTGCGCAGGCGTAAGGGCACATAACTGTGCTGGTGCTGGATGGCGTGCCCGCATTCATGGGCCGCAACACCGATGGCAGCCACGGAGGTTTCTCCGTATACACTGTCGGAAAGCCTTAACACCTTTGCGCCCGGATCATAATGGTCCGTTAAGTTACCGCTGATATGCTGAACAGAAACATCATAGATACCTGCCGCATTCAATATTTTCTGTGCTGCCTGGGCGCCGGTCATACCGGATAAGCTTCTGACCCGGGAGTATTTGCGGAAGGTGGAATTGACAACCGCAGATGCACCAAGGGATAGAACGGCACCGATTATAATTAACATATAGGTAGGATCAAAGCCATAAAAATATGGATACATAAAAATCATCCTTTCTTACTGAAGCAAGGTTTTAGGTTTCAAATCGTATCCCCTCAGGAAATTCTCGGCAGTCATTCTTTTCTTTCCCTCTAACTGCAATTCCTTTACCGCTAATATTCCCTCTGCTGTCCGTATCAACAGGGCATCCTTCTTAAGGGCAGCCGCTTCTCCCGGACGAGCGTCCTTTAAAAAGGGATTCCCGGAAAGTCCTTCACCGGAAAGTGCCTCCCCGTTTTCTTCTATTACATCTGCATCCCAGATTTTTAACATTTTTCCCTCTAAGGTCGTATAAGCACTGGGCCAGGGATTTAAGCCCCTGATCAATCTTTCGATTTTTCTTGCCGGCTGGTTAAAATCAATATGCCCCATGGTTTTATCCAGAATTTTTACATAGGAGGAGTCCTCATCCTTTTGCTTTATTCTCTCCGCCCTGCCGGCCTCTATATCGGAAAGGGCCTGCAGCAGCAAGGGACCGGCTGCCTCTGCCAGCTTATCACTAAGACTTCCAAAGGTTTCTTTGGGAGCTATGGCAATCTCCTGCTTTCTTATCATATCGCCGGTATCCACTCCTTCATCCATATGCATAATGGTAATGCCGGTCTTTTCCTCTCCCTCGATAATGCTCCACTGAATGGGTGCTGCTCCCCTGTATTTCGGAAGCAGGGACGCATGCACATTAATGCAGCCATACTTTGGCAGCTCCAGTATCCCTTTGGGTAGAATCTGTCCGTAGGCAGCCACTACGATTACCTCCGGATTTAATTCCTTTAACACCTCTATAAATTCAGGCTCCCTGGCACGCCTTGGCTGATATACAGGAATATCAAGGCTTAAAGCAAGCTCCTTAACGGGGGAAAATTGAACCTGATTGCCTCTTCCCTTGGGTTTATCCTGCTGTGTCACTGCTGCTATCATATGATGCCCGGCAGCATGCAGTGCTTTTAAGATTACCGCTGCTATCTCCGGTGTTCCCATATAAACAATATTCATAAATCGGTACTCCTTTATTCTTCGCTGTTTGAATGAAGCTCTCCGATTACCTTATCGACATAGAGCTCACCATTCAGGTGGTCTATTTCATGGCAAAGGGCTCTGGCTAAAAGCTCTGTTCCCTCCACGGTAATCTCTTCCATATTTTCATTAAGAGCCTTAACCTTTGCGTAATTCGGCCTCTTTACGACACCGGATTTTCCCGGTACGCTGAGGCAGCCCTCCTCACCAATCTGTTCACCGTCCGTCTCAAGGATTTCCGGGTTTATAAGAATGATGGGAGAATCATTTTCTTCTGATACATCAATTACTACAAGTCGTTTTAAAATGCCTACCTGGGGAGCTGCAAGCCCGACCCCGTAGGCATCATACATGGTATCTAACATATCCTGTATTAAAGTCTTTATCTTCGGAGTCATTTCCGTTATTTCCTTTGCCCTCTTTGTCAATATGGAATCTCCGATTGTTCTTATATTTCGAATTGCCATCTTATTATCCTCTCTGCTAAACTATAGAACCATACTTTATTTTACCCATTTTCAGACTGAAAATCAATAACTGTTCATGGGATCGAAGTCAAATTGGACTGTAATCCCTTGAAATTCATCACTGAAGCGGTAAAAACCATCCAGAAAATCCTTTGCCGCCATCAGTCTTTGGTAGTCATCCTCCTTGATATAAAAGCAAAAGCGGAATATATCATTGGCCTTTGAAAGCCTGGCAGGTGCAGGTCCAATCACACGGTATTCCATCAATTCCTCTTTTTCCTCCCACTGCTTCAGGGCTTTTGTCAAAAGCTCCGAGGCCTTGGAGGCCTTTTCTTCCTCCTTTGATGCAACAAGAACTGCCATTATATGAGAAGCCGGCGGATAGGACATCAATTTCCGGTACAGCATTTCCTGCTTATAAAATTCCTCATAATCACCCTTACCCGCATATACAATGCTGTGATGCTCCGGCTGGTAGGTCTGTATGACTACCTCTCCGGAAAGCTCTGCCCTGCCGGCCCTTCCGGAAGCCTGGGTAAGCAGCTGGAAGGTCCTCTCGGAAGCACGAAAGTCCGCCGCATAAAGAGATAAATCCGCTGCCAGTATGCCAACAAGGGTAACCCTGGGAAAATCATGGCCTTTTACTATCATCTGAGTCCCTACAAGGATATCAGCCTGTCCATTTGCAAAGGCCGAAAGTATCTCTTCATGTCCGCCCTTTTTCTTCGTCGTATCCATATCCATACGAAGTATTCTGGCATGGGGGAACTCCTTTTTCGCCATTTCCTCCACCTTTTGAGTACCGGTGCCAAAGGATGCTATATACTTGGAGCCGCAGGAAGGGCATTTATCGGGAAATTCTTCTTCGTATCCGCAGTAATGGCAGACAAGCTTTCCATTATTGTGGGAGGTCAGGGATATATCACAATGGGGGCATTTTAATACCAGCCCGCAGCTTCGGCAGGAGACAAACCCCGCATAGCCTCTGCGGTTGATAAAGAGCATTATCTGCTCCTTTCTCTTAAGCCTCTCCTCCATGAGAGCTTGAAGCTTCCTGCTGAATATGGACTTATTCCTTGCCTTTAATTCTTCTCTTAAGTCCACCGTCCAGATAACAGGCATCTTCCGCTCGCCCTCTCTTTCAGAGAGCCGGTAAAGGGTATATTCCCCTTCCAGTGCCTTCTTATAAGACTCCAGGGAAGGTGTGGCAGAACCTAAAATAACGCTGGCTCCGCAGAGCCTTGCCCGTTCAATGGCGGTTTCTCTGGCATGGTATTTGGGAGGATTCTCACTTTTATAGCTGCCCTCATGCTCCTCGTCCATAATAATAAGTCCCAGGTCCTGAAAGGGAGTAAACAGTGCGGACCTTGGCCCTATCATAATATCAATATCCCCATTTTTCGCCCTGACATACTGGTCATACTTCTCACCCTGGGAGAGCTTGGAATTCATGATAGATACCCGGTCTCCGAATTTCTGGTAAAAACGCATTACGGTCTGATAGGTAAGGGAGATTTCCGGTATCAGGACAATTACCTGCTTGCCTTCTCTTATCATTTCTTCAATAATTTTAATATAAACTTCCGTCTTACCGCTTCCGGTTACTCCATGTAGCAGGTATGTCTTTCTGATTCCCTCGTGGTAATCCCTTAAGAAATCATCCGCAATCTCCTGCTGGGAGGGACTTAGGATAACGGATTTAGCAGCGGCAGAAGGCTGCTTTACCGGATTGCGGTAAAGAACGCTTGCTTCTCTGTGTATTATCCCCAATTTTTCCAAATCCTTCATAGTGGATAAGGAAATGTTCAAAGTATTTTTGACCCATTCATAATCCAGGGAGGGATTTTTCAGAAGCTCTTCCAGCAAACGGACTCTTCCCTTATTATTTTTCTTTTTCTCCCCTTCTAAAACAGCCTGAAGCTCTTCCCCGGACAGAGCTGACTTGATTACTCTGTTTTCTTTCTGTTTTACAGTCTTTTTTACAGGGAGTACGGTCTTAAGCGCTTCATTCATGGTCGAGCCAAAGTTGTCCTTCATCCAGCCGGCCAGACTGATAAGCTGGCTTTCTATCATTAAGGTGTCCTCTGCTATGGCAGTGATAGGCTTGATAGCCTCCTCTTTCCATTTCGGAAGGTCTGACAGCCCGATAATATACCCTTTAATCTGCCGGTTTCCCTTTCCAAAGGGAACCAGTACCTGTACACCAAGCAGCGCCCTTTCCTTTAACTCCTCCGGAATCAGGTATTGATAGGATCTATCCAGGTCTTCATGGGAAATGTCAACTATGATATCCGCATATTTCATTACCTTCATTCCGCCTTCCTGTGTTTTACTTTTGTAAGCATCCATGGTATTTCATCTGCTGATGAAATGCTGTTTCTATCAGGATGCAAAAATTTTATATTTTATGCTTCAATACATTTTATCAATCACTGTTTTTTAGATCAGTTCCTTTACTATCTCGTCGGTCTTCATGCCTCTGGAACCCTTTATAAGAACGCCGTCACCGCTCTTTAAATAGGCTTGCAGAAAGGCTGCCGCCTCTTTATTGTCCATAAAGGAGCGGGTTTCTGTCGGTACGCCGCTGTCCTTTACCGCTTTTGCTATATAATAAGCCTCTTCCCCTATGGTAACCACACAGGCCAGGTTCTCACCTGCGATAAACTGTCCTACCTCATAGTGGCTCTGCTTTGATATTTCTCCCAGTTCCTTTACATCTGCCAGTACTGCAATATGCCGGCTGACATTATCCAGCTCCTTTAGCACCCGGATTCCGCTCTTCATGGAATCGGGACTGGCATTGTAGGAATCATCGATTATTTTAATTCCCCGGGCAGTCAGTATCTGTCCTCTCATTGCTATTGGACGGTATTCCCTTAAGCCTTCCTTTGCCGTACTTACCGGTATCTGATAGAACCAGGCAAGGGCAAGGGCTGCCAGGGCATTGTAGACATTGTGGATTCCGGGAACCTTTAACTGAATCTCTTCCGTTAAGGTATCCTTCTCCGTATCCGAATTGCCTCTGTTAAAGGTACTCCGGCTTAAGCCGTCCCTGTCCCCTGGATAGGTCAGGGTAAAGGCCGTCTCCTCTGCCACAGTTCTTATATCCGAAGCCCTGAAATCGCAGTCTTCTCCGGTTCCGTAGGTAATTATCCGGCTGTTTTTCAGCTTTTCCTTTGTTGCTTCTGATAAATCTATTGTAATATTGCCATTCTTAATGCACTGTGCCGCTTCACGGAGCAAATCATCGTCTCCGTTTAATACCAGGCATCCGCCATTCTGAAAGGCATTGATAATATTCATTTTTTCCTTTCGGATATTTTCCCTGGTCTTTAGCTGGGCAATGTGGGATATCCCGATGTTTGTCATGACAGCAGCCTCCGGCCGGGCGATATTACACAGTCTTGCCATCTCGCCTTCTTCACTCATGCCCATTTCAATAACACCCATTTCGTGCTCTCTTAAAAGCTTGAACATCATTAAAGGAAGGCCGACCTGGCTGTTCATATTTCCCTCGGTCTTCAGCACACGGCGGGCTGTGCTGAGGGCAGCGGCTATCATCTCTTTGGTGGTCGTCTTTCCCACGCTTCCCGTAATTCCTATAACCGGCAGGGAGAATTTATTCCGGTAATAGGCACCCAGTGCCTGTAAGGCCTTTAAAGTATCCTCCACCAATATGCAGGCTTTTCCTTCTGCTTCTTCTATTCTTCTTTGTGACAGGCAGGCTGCGGCACCTCCTGCAAAAGCATTTTTTATAAAATCATGACCGTCGACTCTTTCTCCTGCAATGGGTACAAAGAGAGAGCCTGCCGTCACATTTTTCGAATTGGTCAGGACCTCTTCTATTTCAGCATTTTCATCTCCCCAGATAATACTTCCCTCAACTGCCTCTGCAATTTCCTTTATTGTTAACGCTTCCATTATACTTTCCTGCCTTTTATGTTAAACTTAGATTATCGTCTTGCCCTCTGCCTTAATTTCCTCTACTGCCTGGCTGATAAGCTCTCTTTCATCCATCTTATGTTTTACGCCCTTGATTTCCTGGTAATCCTCATGGCCCTTACCGGCGAGAACAATTACATCGCCCTCCCTGGCATTCTCGATGCAGTATTTGATTGCTTCTTTTCTGTCAATAATTGCGATATATTCTCCCCTGCCCTTTTTAACACCAATTATGATATCCTTCAGAATATCCTCCGGCTCCTCAAATCTGGGATTATCCGAGGTCACAACCGTAAGGTCTGCCAGATTGGAGGATATTTCACCCATTTCATATCTTCTTAGCTTCGAGCGGTTGCCTCCGCAGCCAAATATGCATACAAGCCTTTTCGGTTCATATTCCTTCATGGTAGTTAAAAGACTTTTCAGACTCATGGCATTGTGGGCATAATCAATCATCATGGAGAATTTGGAGGAAATGTTTACAGGCTCCACTCTTCCCTTTACCTTAACCTGGGCAAGTGCCTTCTTTACTTCCTCCTCCCGGATGCCAAAATGCCTGCAAATGGCAATGGCCGTTAAGGAATTGTAAACATTGAATTTTCCGGGAAGATTTACATATACCCCGTAATTTAAAAGCCCCTTTAGCTGATAGGTAACCCCAAGGCTTCCATCCTTGCTGTGCAGGTTGACGCTGCAGGCCATTAAGTCTGCTTCCTTTTCGATTCCGTAGGTCTCAAGGCTGCAGGTATGCCCCTTTAATACCTCTGTCATATGGGAATCGTCCCCATTGGCAATACCTACCACACAATTTTTAAACAGCATGCCCTTGCATTCCATATATTCTTCAAAGTCCTTATGTTCATCCGGTCCGATATGATCCGGTTCGATATTGGTGAAAATACCGTAATCAAAGGTAAATCCGGCTACCCTGTGAAGCTTGAGACCCTGGGAAGATACTTCCATTACCACACAATTACAGCCTTCTTCTACCATTTTAGCAAAATACTCCTGTATCTGATAGGATTCCGGCGTGGTATTGGCAGCAGGAATCACCTGATCTCCGATGATGACTTCTATGGTACCGATCAGCCCTGTCTTTATCCCTGCGTTTTCCAGCATGGAGCGTACCATATAGGAAGTGGTGGTCTTCCCCTTTGTCCCGGTAATCCCGATGGTTTTCAGTTTTTCCGCCGGATATCCAAAGAAAGCAGCGGACATACCGGCCAGGGCATGGCGGGTGTCCTCCACTTTAATCAGGGTAACTTCTCCGTCCACCTCTACATCCTCGGATATAATTAGAGCCTTTGCCCCCTTTTTTACTACTTCCTTGGCATAATCATGCCCGTTTATTTTAAAGCCTTTGATACATACAAAAACGGAACCTTCCGTCACCTTTCTGGAATCGTATACCAGATGAAGGATATTTGTGTCCAAGGTTCCTTTCACTACCGTATATTTCATTTTTTCCAATAATTCACCTAGCAGCATATAAAACCTCCCATATAATATATGATAGCCTATTACTCATATTCCATTCTTGGGATAATGGCTGAAAAAGAGAAGCCCATCCGGGCTTCCCCGGGTGGGCTTCATTCCCAACTGTATTACCCATGCTTTTGTTCATTATATAACACCGGGCATACCTTGTCAATGAAAGGGAATGCTCCCTGCACGGCAAACACAGGAGGGAAGGTTATGGAAACGGACGATGACGAAGGAGGTTGTTTTGGAGTTTTGTTACGCGAGAACCCTTATTCCACTAAAGCGGCAGGAAACGTGACTGGCAGGCAAACCAGCGCCAAACTCGCTGTAACAGATATGGCTGTGTTTGTTATCGAGCTCAAACAGTGGCGCTGTTTTACCTAGTCACTTTTCCTGCCGCTTAAGTGTCATAAGGAACCTCTTGAGACAAAACTCCAAAACAACCTCCTTCGTCATCTGTGTATATCCATTATTGGGTTCCATGAGTTTGCCGTGAATCTCTCTAATATGTATATCAGAGGACTGGTACTGCCTTGCAGTAGCAGAAATAGGTTTGTAGTTCGAATCGAGAGGTTCTTTATTAGTATTTTTCTATAAGTTATGGTATACTAAATGGCATAAATTATTAGAAAGGATTTTTCGTATGTTTTTTATTATGGGTATTTCCCAGGGCAAAAAGAAGCTTGATTTTGTTCATACTATGGTCTGCTCCCTCTGCGGTAAATTCGGACGCCTGGAGGCTTATATGACTTATACATATTTTTCCCTGTTCTTTATTCCCCTGTTTCGATGGAATGTAGAGTATTTTGTTACTTCCACCTGCTGCGGCACTGTCTATTCCATCGATAAATCCCTGGGGAAACGGATACAAAGGGGTGAGGATGTCACCTTGAAGGAGGAGGACCTGTATCCAACCGGCCGCCAGGACGGACGAAGGGAAGCTTCAAGATGCCCTTCCTGCGGGTATATCACCAGTTATGATTTTGACTATTGCCCCAAATGCGGCAGGAAGCTTTAAGCCCCACCCTGGCATTTCGTGGCAAATGCATGAAACCAATTTATGGATACCCAGAGGACTGGTGCTGCCTTGCAGTACCAAGGATTGGTTTGGAGTTTGCATTGAGAGGTTCTTTATGCCACTTAAGCTGCAAGAAACTGAGCGTAGTGAGTTTGGCGCTGTTTTGACTGTCAGCTGCGTTTTTTCAGCTTTTGTGGAATAAAAGGTTCTGGAACAGTGTGCTTGATTTATTTTAAATATGACTATATAATAAATTACATTTTACTTGGGGAGGATTAATAAATGCTTCATATAAAGACCTTGGAGGAAGGCCTCGATGTCTTTAAAGCCTTGGGCTCTGATATCCGGATTGCTATTATCAGACTGCTTCTGAAGAATAATGGAATGAGCATGAACGAACTTGCTTCTTGCCTTAATATTACCAACGGTGCTCTGACAGGCCATATTAAGAAATTAGAGGACTGCGGTATTGTAACCATCGTAAACGAACCGGCTGCACACGGTAATTCAAAAATGTGCATGGTCTGGCTGGATAAGGTACTGATTGATTTCGATACGGTGGAAAGCCAGAAAAATATCTGTGAAACTGAAATCCGTATCGGTCATTATACCAACTTCCAGATTTATCCCATCTGCGGCCTGGCAACTGCTTCCCGTTTTATCGGCGAAGTGGATGACCCCAGGTATTTTGCTCATCCGGACAGGGTGGATGCGGAAATTTTATGGTTTGATAAAGGATACGTGGAATACGTAATTCCCAACTTTGTTCCTGCCTACCAAAAGATCGACCAATTATCCATCTGTGCGGAGCTTGGACCAAATGCGCCGGGTACCGATACTGTTAATCCTGCCAATATTACATTTGTTTTAAACGATACCGCCATCGGCAGCTGGATAAGTCCCGGTGATTTCGGGGACCAAGCCGGTATTTTCACTCCCGACTGGTGGTATGGGAACTGGAATCAGCATGGTATGCTTAAAACAATTACAATTAATCAAGCCGGTACCTTTCTGGATGGTTTAAAAATATCCTCTGTTTCCTTAAAGGATTTTATGCTGGATTACAAGAGCACGATTAAATTCCGTTTTACCATAAACGAAGAGGCTGAACATACCAGCGGACTGACTATCTATGGACGTAATTTCGGAAATTATAATCAGCATATCAATGTCCGTATCCATTATAGTCCAATGTAAAATTATACAAAAACACCCATGGAGCAGATAAAATATGAGCTTGAAGATGATAGAAATAAGGAGCCCTGCTTTGACTGGAATATCATGAAATCGGTCCGAATTACTGCCATTATTTGCTTTGAGATAATAGGAACGAATTTGCCTGAATAAAAGCAACAGTCATATATTCAAAATGCCGGTTCTTTAATATCCGAACCGGCATGCAATCTTTGTATTCTTAACAAAGGATACAAAAATAATCTATTAAATATCTGTTGGGTTATCCATGAGCGTAACCAAACGAAAGCCATGGGTATGACCATTCCCCTCCGTCGTATATCCTTCCAGATAATGGACATGCCTGTCTCCCATGGGAATGGCACCGCAGGTCCTGCCCTTAAATTCATGGAAATGACCGTCGGTATTTTCCGTTTTGAAAACAATTTCATGACAGTGGTCACCCTTCCCATTAAATATGGCTTCTCCGGTCACAAAAGAAAACCGGTGATAATGCTTATCTTCCGCCATCTTCAGATAACCCTGTACCTCATGTACATGATTCTTATATTGGGAATTGCTCTTTTTCATTTCTATTTTTATATAGCCCAAGCTGCTCAACTCCTTAAAGACACCATCCTATTTGCAATCATGCCTAAATGTATCATATGCAGCTTACCGGAAAGGGTTCTTTCCCCCCTTTACCGGAGCCTGTTATTCTCAAATCTGGCACGGGTTTTTAAGCAGAAAATCAAATTATTTATTTTTTCCTCTGCATCTCCCTCACCGATAACGCAATCAACAGATATGGCCATATGGGTCAATAACCTGTCATCCAGATATTTGCGGCTTCCCGTCAATACATTAAGCTTTTCTTCATAGGTATCAGCATCCAGGAAAGCTAAAAGCACAGGGTTTACTGCTTCGGACTCCTCCCTATTGCCACCATCTCCGCCGCCTCTTTCCACTGGCTCAGCTGCTTCTTCCAGTCTTGGTCTCCTGAAAGAATTATCTGATGCTTCCGCTTGTTTTGGCCTGCTGAACGTTTTATCTGATACTTCCATGGAGCTTGGTCTTATGAAGGAGTTCCGTGCTTCATCTGCCAGGTTCACCCTTCTGTTAGAATTATCTGTTTCTACTTCCTGTTTTGACCCCCTGTAGGAATTATCCGCTGATTCCGTTGGGTTCGGCCTCCTGAAGGAGTTATCCACTGCTTCCGCTGGATTCGGCTTCCTGAAGGAGTTATCCACTGCTTCCGCTGGATTCGGCCTCCTTAAGGAGTTCCCTGCTTCTTCTGCCTGACTGCTGTCTTCCGTAAAAGGTATTTCCTTTTGGGGTGTATAAGGCACCATTTCCATTATAAAATCGGCATAGGGCATAGCATATATTTTATAATCTCCCGATAAAGCCTGATATACGGCTATCTCGCCTTCCATTCTCTTATAGATGGCAATTGCGATAAACTGTACCAGATTCTTTCCTCTGTCTAAAAATAGCTGTCCTGCTGTCGGTAATGTTCTTTCTCCCATTTTATTTCTCCTTCCCTCGGGCGGTTAATTAAAAAAATACTTTTAAAAATCTAACCCCTCCCTTGTAGCAATACCATATACATATATCACAAATTCCAGATTTTCATTCAAAACTTACCTCTTCATTATATTCTTTTATATTCAATTCTTCAACTTTAACCTTCGGAAAAGCCATGGCAAACAAACGAGACCAAATAATAGATATACACAGATGACCAAGGGGGTTGTTTTGGAGTTTTGTCTCAAGAGGTTCCTTATGACACTTAAGCGGCAGGAAACGTGACTAGGTAAAACAATGCCACTGTTTGAGCTCGATATCTAACACAGCCATAGTTGTTACAGCGAGTTTGGCATTGATTTACCTGCCAGTCACGTTTTCTGCCGCTTTAGTGGAATAAGGGTTCTCGCTCAACAATACTCCAAAACACCCCCCTTGGTCATCGTCCGTTTCCATAAACTTCCATCATGCGTTTACGTGTCGGAAAAGCCCATGCTGCATAATTATAAAAATATTGACTTCATTTTGAAAAACAGCTACAATGCATTTAAACCAAAAGTGATTATATGAAGCAAAGGAGTATTGTTATGAGTTTCGATTACCGAAAAGAAGTTATATCTCCTGCCGAACTACTGAGTACTTATTCTCTGACAGAAAAAGAAAGTCTGGCAAAAGCAGAAAGAGATAATGAGATCAAAGATGTTTTTATGGAGAAATCCAATAAATTCCTGGTTATTATAGGCCCATGCTCAGCGGACAACGAAGATTCTGTCTGTGACTACATTAACAGGCTTGCCAAGGTACAGGATAAGGTCAAGGATAAATTAATCCTGATTCCCCGTATCTACACCAACAAACCCCGAACCACCGGAGAAGGCTATAAAGGAATCGCCCATCAGCCGGACCCTGAAAAGAAGCCGGATTTGCAGGAAGGCCTTATTGCCATGAGAAAGATTCACTTACGGGCAATTAAGGAAACCGGCCTTACTGCAGCCGATGAAATGCTTTATCCTGAGAACTGGCCCTATGTTGCGGATATCCTCTCCTATGTTGCCGTAGGTGCCCGTTCCGTTGAGAATCAGCAGCACCGCCTTACCATAAGCGGTATCGACTGCCCGGCAGGCATGAAGAATCCGACCAGCGGTGATTTGTCCGTTATGCTTAATTCCTGTGTTGCGGCACAAGGCTCCCATACTTTTTTGTACCGTGCCTATGAAGTAAAAACTTCCGGAAACCCACTGGCCCACTGCATCCTTCGAGGCGCCGTCAACAAGCACGGACAGGCTATTCCCAACTACCATTATGAGGATTTAATCCGCCTTCTGGAAATGTATAATGAAAGAGATTTATCCTATCCGGCAGCCATCATAGATGCCAACCATGCCAACTCCAATAAGCTGTATTATGAGCAGCCCCGTATTATTAAGGAAATTCTTCACAGCAGGTCCGTTAATCCGGATATCGAAAGACTTGTTAAGGGCGTCATGATTGAAAGCTATATAGAGCCAGGTAATCAAAAAGTATCCGAACATACCTATGGAAAATCCATAACCGATGCCTGCCTTGGCTGGGCGGAATCCGAGAAGCTCATTTATACCATTGCCGAGCATATTTAATACAATGAAACAAGAAAGTGCTGTAAAATACATCAAACAGCCCCTAATACAAGAACCCTGTATAACAGAAGTCAATTTCTCTTCTATGAACAGCCCTCCTGCCGCCTGACAGAGGCTGTTCACTATACAGGGTTCTTTCTCAATTTATTTTACACTTAAGCTCATTGCTTCACACATTTTAATACCGAATGAAATCTAATTGATTGGTTTTCCAATATTCATAGTGCGTCTCCATTCCGGAGCCTCACCGTCATCACCCCAATATTCATCCAGCGCCTTAATCTTTCCATCCTCTATCTCAAAGAAGGAGCATGCATGAACTGAAATATCCTCATTCCAGACCCGTGTGACTGTTATTATGCTATTCCCCATTTGTTCAAACCGCTCCACCATGCCCTTCCACTTGCCTGGATATTCACAGTTTGCTTCTATATATTCTTCCACCGTAAACCTCTCATTGGTACAATGCCAGTTTATACGGGCATCCGGGCAGAAGAATTTCCGCAGGTTATCTCTATCCTGAACGGCAACATACTCCCAAAACGTTATTATAAATTCCTTATCAACCATAAAACCTATTGCCTTCCTTAGGAAACATGACTTTTTGAATAAATAACCATTACAAAAGCTTACCGCTATGCTCTTGGATGGGTGTCCGCATATACCTTCGCAAGATTTTTGTCCGTACCCTGAACATAATACTGGGTTGTTGTGATATCCGCATGACCCAGAAATTCCTGGAGACTTCTTAAATCCGCTCCGTTTGCTAACATATGTGCGGCAAAGGAATTTCTTAGCATCTGGGGCGTGATTTCCATTGCTATCCCTGCATTTCTTCCATAAGCCTTTATAATCTTCCAAAAGCCCTGTCTGCTCATGGGCTCTCCGGAAAGGTTCGTGAACAGAAAATCTGTTTTGACATCTCCTACTAAAGCGGGCCTTCCCATATTAAAATAATTCTCCAAAGCATGCTTTGCCATATTTCCAAAAGGGATCAACCTTTCCTTCTTGCTGCTGTAGCAGCGAAGGAACCTGTTCTTAAGATTCAGGTCTTCCAGCTTTATGGAAATCAGCTCGGTGACTCTGATACCGGTAGCATACAAAAGCTCCAGCATAGCCTTGTCCCTCATTCCCTTGACCGTATCGGGATTTGGCTGCTCCAAAAGTCCGCTCACTTCCTCCTGTGACAGGGAGGTATGAGGCTTTTTCTCGATTTTAGGTGATTTCATCCGTTCGGTAGGGTCATGGCTCAGCTTCCCCTTCTTAATCAGATACAGCACAAACGCCTTGATAGAGGCTATATTCCTGGAAACCGTGGCAGGAGACATTCCCTCCTTTTCCAGTGTCAGCACATAGGAATTCAGGCTGGTTTCATTTAATTTATCCTCTTCGGTTATATTATGCTTATACATGTAATTCAAAAGCTTCGTCAAATCATTCCGGTAGGACAGGCAGGTGTTTACACTTGCCTTTTTCACTTCTGTCATATATGTAATAAATTCCTGCAGTACAGCCTTCATACAGCAATTCTCCTTTGATTCTATCATTACTTAAGATAATTATAAATGTTCAATTTGGGAATTGCAAATCAAAAATAATATTTTTCTAGAAAAAGTGCAGGATTTTTCTTAAAATGAAGGAACCGATATAGGCTTCTGACAGTCCTCCCACCGCCAGCACCACTCCCAACAGGAGCGCCATGGCCAGATACCTGCTTATCTTCTCCCTTCTCCCCTTCTTTCCTGTAATATCATAATGCAGGCTTTTATTCATCCAAAAGGCCATACGGATACTGATAAAGATTACCGGTATATAGATCAGATACTGGGGAAAGGTATACCCGATAATCAGAAGTATCCCTTTTAATTTATATTTCATCAGAATGACCGTAATGAAAAAGCTTCCTTGAAATCCTATATAGGTAAGGCACAATGCAATGAAAGGGATGCCAAAGGAGGTTGCACAGACCATCCATAACAGAATAAAATTCTTAAAAATATCCCAGTATACATATTTTAATAAAACAGAATAATCTATGGGGGTTGTCTTTATCTGATAAAGATAAGTGGAATCCAGGATATGAATATTCCCCCAGTAGAAGCCCTTAAATGCCCTGGCAAACAGTATCCCTAATATCACCCCGAAAGCTACCAGAAATAGCCCGGCCTTTACTTCACCAAATCTGCGGAGTCGTTGCTTAAAAAAGTTCATAACAGCACCTGATACTTTCGTCTATATGATAGCATATGATGCCATGATAAAAATAATGCCGGCATCCAGGCCGGCATATCTAAAGTTTATTCCCTCTCTTTTTTTGTCTTATAAGCTAAAATAGCTGCAATGGTTTTTGCATCGTCAATCTGCCCTGTAAAAATAAAATCAACCAGCTCCTCAAGGGTATAACACTCAATGGATACAAACTCATCCTCATCCAGATGCTGCCTGGAGGGAATCAAGTGCTCCGTATAATAGATACCGATTTTTTCGTTACAGAAGGCCACCGTGGTATAAAGGTCAATTAAATGCCCGATTTCTTCCGCTCTGTATCCTGTTTCTTCTTCCAATTCCCTTCCTGCACAGGTTTTCATATCCTCGCCGCTGTTAAGTCCTCCGGCCGGAATCTCAAGGGTATATTTTTCAACAGCATTCCGGTACTGCCTTACCATTATAATTTTTCCGTCTTCCGTCACGGGAACGATGGCTGCTGCTCCCTTATGCCCGATAAAATCCCAATCAGCCGTTTTTCCGCTTGGCAGTTCCATGGTATCCGTATAAAAATCTATGATGTGTCCTTTGTGTACCGGTGTTCTCTTTAGCCGCTTATATTCCTTATTCTCCATAAACTTCTCTCCTTCTGCATCTGTAACTCCCTTTGTCTTATGCTGCCCTTATTTATTTAAAGATACTGCTTTTTCATAACAGGCATCCGTAGCCTTCATAATCGCATTACGGAAACCGTATTCCTCCAAGGCTTCCACCGCAGCTATGGTAGTTCCGCCCGGAGAGCATACTTTATCCTTTAAGCTTCCCGGATGTTCGCCCGTTTCCAGCACCATCCTGGCTGCTCCAAGCACCGCCTGCGCCGTGAGCTTATAGGCTTTATCCCTTGGAATACCGTATTTTACCGCACTGTCCGCCAGAGCTTCAATGAACATATAGACATATGCCGGTGAACTTCCGCTGGCACACACAATGGAATTCATAAGGTTTTCATCCACTATTTCATATTTGCCGAAGGACAGGAAAAACATGTCAATCAATTCTTTTTCTACCGTAGTGTATTCATCCTTTGAAAAGCATAGGGCTGACATTCCTTCGCCTACCAGGGCAGGGGTATTCGGCATGGATCTTATGACCCTGACCTGCTCCCCAAGTGCCTGTTTTATAGAATCGATGGTAATTCCGGCAGCAACGGATATGATAATATGCTCCTTTGTCAGGCTTCCCCTAATATCCTGATAGACCTCTCCAAAAAACTGGGGCTTTACGGCCAGTACAATATATTTACAGGCTTCTGCCAGGGATTTATTGTCCTCTGTGTAGATTACTCCTGTCTTCTGGTGCACAGCTTCTTTTCTCTCATCGCTCTTACTGGTAAAAAGAATGGCTTCTGTACCAAATACTCTGGAAGCTCCTGCTATCATCGGGAGTCCCATATTTCCGGCTCCAATAAAACCTATCTTATTCACTTTAGTTCCTCCTTCTTTTTATGTGTTTTCATTCGTTCTCAAAGAATTTCCTAGTAATTGTAGTATATTAATCTATTTATTGCAAGCTGAATCTGCTAATATGTACGACGTACGCATGAATCTTTACCAATCTTCAATTATCTCAATCCAGGGGGGATTGGAAACGGACGATGATTTTGGCTTACCTTTCGTAATTTTCTCGTTCGGGGTTCCAAATTCCACTAAAATGCCGACAGCTGTTCCTGGCAGGTGAAATTATACCAAACTCGCTGGAAGGTTGTTTCAGTGTGGAGTTGTGAGCTCAGACAGTGGTATAATTTTACCTAGGAACAGCTGCTGCCATTTAAGTGTCATTAGGGAACTCCTCAATAGAAAATTACGAAAGGTAAGCCAAAATCATCTGGGTATTGGCAAGAAACCC
>JAEYPZ010000163.1:0-3001 GCA_023410275.1 Bacillota bacterium | reverse complement strand
TCGTGTCTTTTGGAATATATAAACTTTGTAAGGTATTAAAAGTAAACAAAATGGTGGCGGTTTTTCTTGCTGCAACGTTAGGCGATTTATTTACATACTGTGTAACCAGTTTACAGCTTGCCATAGCCTATCCTTCTGAAATAGGAGGCGTTGGTGCTTCTGCTGTTAAATTCCTTGGGGTATTTGCACCGACCCAGCTGCCCCTTGCAGTGATTGAGGGAATTCTCACTACAGTCATCGTTATGACTCTTGAGACTTATGCTCTTCCGGAGTTAAAATCCATTGGATTTATAAAGGAGGTAAAATAATATGAGCAGGAAAAGAAAACAGACAATCGGGGTGCTGCTGATTCTCGTATGTCTGATTGCTGTCATTCCTTTGTTTGCATTAAAGGGAGCAGAGTTCGGGGGCTCTGATGATGCAGGAAGCCAGATGATCACAGAAATCCGTGGTACGGAATATGAACCATGGTTTACCCCTGTTTTGGAAGCTGCCATAGGCGGAGAGCTTCCCGGGGAAATAGAAAGCCTTTTGTTCTGCCTTCAGACGGGAATCGGAGTGGGAGTCATCGCATTTTTTATGGGAAGACTGGTGGAACGGAAAAAATGGCAGGATAAACAGTCATAATGATTAAAATGTGTAGTTAGACACAGAAAAAGAGCTGGTTCAGATATCATTATATATCTAATCGGCTTTCTTTTTTATTGTCATAAACTGTTCTCATTGACAGCCATCGCCGCAAGAGATGAAAAATCCTTAATTCTATATCTTTTTTTGTCCATATGCTGCAATATATCCGCCTCACATAAGACCGAAAAAACATGGAGCAGGTGACGGTAGCTGACACCCAGATATTCCGCAACCTCAGTGTGTTTCCTGTTATAGATTTCCCCGTCTGCAGATAATAGTATAAAATTAGCCAGACGGTTTACAAGAGGATAATTCTGATTGGTCGCATAATTTGAGGTATTGCGAAGGGCCTTCCGGCATAAAAACAGGCACAGATAATTTAAAAATTTGGTATCATTTTTTAAAAGATGGCTGACTTCCCTTAGAGGCAGCAGGATACAGACGCAATTATCCAAAGCAATGATTCCATTGGTATATTTCTGCGCACCCATGAATTCCATCTCACCAAATAAGGATGGAGATTTAAAAAAATCAATGATGGTAACCTTTCCGTTTTCATGTGTCAGGAAAAGCTTGGCATTTCCCTTTATAAGAAATACCAGATCTGATAAATCATCGCCTTCTCTGCATATTAACTCATTTTTTCGAAATTCTTTCCATTTAACATATGGAGTAATATCAAAGGAAAAGATATTAGTGACATATGAGGGAATAATTTCGTCTGCCTTTTTCACATTCATAGACAAATCTCTTTCTAACTCTTTTTTATAATTTATCTTACTATAAAACTTTCCTAAATTCCAGATTTATGTAATAAAACTCATATTTTTCGCAAAAAGCAAATGATATAATATTGGGTATGATGAGGGGGTATGAATTATGAAACTTTTAATATTAGACTTTGACGGAACAATAGCAGATACAAAGAGCAGCATTGTAAATACAATACAGGCCACGGGAAAACAGCTGGGCTATGGAGTTGCCAGGGAGAAGGACATACAGGAAAAAATAGGACTCCCGCTAAAGGATACCTTTACCTCCGTATTAAAAATACCAGACAGCGAGATAGATAATGCCATTGATATATACCGCAGAAAATACCAGGATATCTGCATGGAAAGTGTTACATTGTTTCCAGATGTAAAGAGTACCATAGAGTACCTGTCACAAAAGGGAATCGTTATTGCGGTTGCCTCAAGTAAGGGCAAAGAGGCTCTTCATCTGCTGCTGGATCATTTAGAGGTGAGTCCTTTTATTTCCCGTATTTACGGCGAACAGGACGTAGAAAATAAAAAGCCGGCTCCGGACATGGCACGATTAATATTGGAACAGGAAAACTGTGAGCCGGAAGAGGCATTGGTGGTAGGGGATACAATATTTGACCTTCAGATGGGGCGGAGCGCAGGCTGTCACACCTGTGGAGTAACCTATGGAAACAATTCTTATGAAGAACTGAAAGCGCAAAGCCCCACCTTTCTCATTAATAATTTCGGCGAATTGAAACAAATATTCCGGTGAAACAAACAATTAGTTTTGCAACACGCCCTTTTCGAATGCTGTTTAAAATGGTATACTAACACTATCTTTTTGACGGAGGTGAATGCGATGAAAAAAATGATTTCATGGAATGTAAATGGACTTCGTGCCTGTGTGGAGAAAGGCTTTCTGGATTATTTTAATGAGGTAGATGCAGATGTGTTCTGCATTCAGGAAAGCAAGCTGCAGGAAGGCCAGATTGACCTTTCTCTTCCAGGCTATTATCAATATTGGAATTACGCGCAAAAGAAAGGATATTCAGGTACCGCCCTGTTTACGAAAGAAGAGCCTCTATCGGTGACTTATGGCATGGGAATAGAAGAACACGATAAAGAAGGGCGAATCATTACGGCAGAGTTTCCTGATTATTATGTGGTAACCTGCTATACTCCAAATTCCCAGAATGAACTGGCACGCCTTCCCTACCGCATGACCTGGGAGGAGGCGTTTCTGGCCTATTTAAAAGGGCTGGAGGAGAATAAGCCTGTTATTTTCTGTGGAGATTTAAATGTGGCTCACAAGGAAATTGATTTGAAGAATCCCAAGACCAACCGGAAAAATGCAGGGTTTACCGATGAAGAAAGAGAAAAGTTTACCCTCCTCGTAGAGAGCGGATTTATAGATACCTACCGGTATTTCTATCCGCAACAGGAAGAGATATACTCCTGGTGGTCCTACCGCTTTAAGGCAAGAGAAAAGAATGCAGGGTGGCGTATTGATTATTTCTGTGTATCACAAAGTCTGGAGGACAGGCTGGTAAGTGCAGATATTCATACCCAGGTGACAGGCTCTGACCACTGTCCGGTGGAACTTTTAATTAAAGAATAACGGATCA
>JAEYPZ010000042.1:0-2536 GCA_023410275.1 Bacillota bacterium | reverse complement strand
ACCATTGTTTATTATGGTGGAAAGTATCATGTATTTTATACCGGTGCCAATCAGGGCGGTGGATGGCAGATGCTTTATACATCAGCCTCTACGATTTCAGGTCTTAAAAATGCTGCACGAACCTATATGAGTTCCATTGGAGAAAACTATTTTTGTGCACCTCAGGTATTTTACTTTGAACCAAAGAAGCTATGGTTTCTGGTTTATCAGGATGGAACCCATGGAGCAGCATACGCAACAACAACAAATATCGCTGATCCAAAATCCTGGTCTGGGCCTAAATCCTTTGGCATTTCCGGAAACATGGGGTGGGATTATTTTGTGATTTGTGATAACTCCTATGCTTATATGTATAATACCCCAAGTGATGGTTCCGGTAAATTATATGTACGAAGAACTTCACTTTCTAATTTCCCGTCAGGCTGGGGATCTCCATCCGTAGCCATATCAGACACGTTCGAAGGTGCAAATGTCTATAAGTCTCTGTCAGATGGTAAATACTATCTCACTATTGAAGATCAAAAAGATGGCCGGTATTATGAATTATGGCAGTCAGGCAGCGCCGGAGGTCCGTGGAGTAAAGTGGCTGAAAAATGGGCATGGAGAGGAAATTTACAATATAAAGCTGACCGGTGGACCACCAACGTGTCTCACGGTGAATTCATCCGTGCCGGATATAATCAGAAGATGGAGATCAATAATATTGATCGTGTTGATTTTCTTATCCAGGGTACAAACAACTTATCAGGTCCTTATCAGATGATTAATTGGGATCTGGGAGTGATTAGAAACTACAAATAGAGAAATAGTACAAGCAATCCCGGGTGCTGTATGCCCCGGGATTTTCTGCACCACCATTGTTATTTAAAGAGTTTTGGTAAAGTAATAGCGCTGGGATTTTTGTCTTCGATTCTTTCTAAATTATACTCCAGCAAGCCATCGAAAATATATTTTTCATCGGATTCATTTATGGTGTCAGTTATCTCAAAAATCATTAATTTTATTCTCCTTTATCCTCAGGCGGTTTCATTTTTACTTTATGAGAGCATATCACATTTACAAACAGGATTCTACCGTTTTTATACAGTTATTTACAGGAGTGTACTTGACAAGGTTTGAAAAAAAAAGTAGACTTAGTACTATTATTGTATTGGGAATGAGGCTCTCCCTGGATGGCTATATCCAAACCGCACTTTGCTGATGGCTTCTGTATATTTATGCTGAATATACGGAAGTGATCAGTTATTTTTTTGTTAAGGAGTAAAATTACTATGTTTGAAGAAAAGTTGGAAAATATAAGGCAACTTTTTATATTTGGGATATGCGCAGTAATAATTGGAGCTGTAGCAGGAGCACTTGATACAGGCTTTGGTAAAATGTTGATTTATTTAACGGGTGTCCGGGAACGCTATTCTTTTCCCCTTATATTATTTTTACCGGCAGCAGGGGTAATCATAGCAAAAGCATATTCTTTGTTTGGGGGAAAATGTGTAAAAGGAATGGGGCTGATTTTTCAGGTAGGTCATGGAGAAGAGGATGTAATTCCGCTGCGGCTGATTCCTCTCACGGTAATCGGTACCTGGCTGACCCATCTTTTTGGTGGCAGCGCCGGACGTGAAGGTGTGGCGGTACAGATTGGTGCAACCGTTTCTCACTGGGTTGGACGTAGACTTAATATGGTTTCCGATCCAAAGGTATTTCTTGTAACAGGTATGGCAGCTGGATTCTCCGGATTGTTCCAGACACCCATTGCCGCGAGCTTCTTTGCACTTGAAGTTTTAATCGCGGGCTCTTTGCAGTATACGGCTCTATTTCCAGCAGTAATTGCAGCCTTTGTGGCAAATTGGGTTTCCGGCAGCCTGGGTCTGGAAAAATTTCATTATAATCTTCAGACACAGATACAGCTGGATCCTGTTTTCCTTATAAAAATAATCTTATCAGGGATTATTTTTGGCTTAGTGGGTGCAATGTTTGCCCATGGCTTAAAACTGGTGAAGGATAAATTAAATAACCGGTTTAAGAGTCCAGTCAGAAAAATAGCCATAGTAGGAACATTTCTGGTGATTTTACTCATTCTGTCAGGAATGGGACGGTATTCCGGGCTTGGTACAAACTTGATTTTTGCAAGCTTTCATGGAGATAAGATATACCAGTGGGACTGGATTTTAAAATTTATTTTAACAATTATTACATTGGCAGCCGGATTTCAGGGAGGAGAAGTTACTCCTCTGTTTTCCATTGGATCAAGTCTTGGAGCTGCCCTGGCGGTTATACTTGGCATGCCCGTTGAGTTTGCTGCAGCATTGGGATATACGGCAGTTTTCGGAAGTGCTACCAATACTCTTTTGGCTCCTGTCTTTATAGGAGCAGAGGTTTTTGGATATTCTTATGTGCCGTATTTTTTACTGATATGCTGCGTGGCTTATGTATTTAACGATAACAAGTCCATCTATTCTGCTCAAAAAAATCTACAGGATCTGCTATAAACCATTTCTTTTGAAGTCTTTATTATAGAAAACAATGGTGATATAATAGG
>JAEYPZ010000150.1:0-22680 GCA_023410275.1 Bacillota bacterium | reverse complement strand
ATGATTTCACAACTCCTTACTCAAGTTTTTCAAGTTGAAAAACTTGAAAAACTTTAACTTGATATTTGGAGCAATTATCTCATGGATGTTCACATAATATAAGGCACTTTATTGTAGGGCGCTTACGATGAAGCTTGGCAAGGGCGCCGGATGAACGATATGATAAAGCGTATGACCTGTTTAAACAGGGTTTGAAATTAGTTGAGATTGCAAGTCAACTAAATCTTCCAGAAGGCACGGTTCGCCGGTGGAAGAGCACTCATAAGTGGGATAGCGAACGCTCGGATAAGAAAAGCGAACGTTCGCATAAGAATAAAGGTGGTCAACCTGGTAATAAAAATGCTACTGGGCCACCTGAAAATAAGAACGCAGAAAAGCATGGTTTCTTCTCGAAGTATCTTCCGGAAGAGACCTTTTCTATTATCCAGGAAATTCAGCAAAAGGATCCGTTGGATATCCTTTGGGAGAACATTCAGATTGCTTATGCAGCTATTGTTAGGGCACAACAGATCATGCATGTGAAGGATAAGGACGATCTTACGAAAGAATTAAAACGTCAGAAAGAATCCTCTGGTGAGAAGTCTGATAGCTGGGAGAAAGAATACGAATTGCAATTTGCCTGGGATAAACAGGCTAACTTTTTACAGGCTCAGGCCAGGGCACAGACTACGCTCAATGGTATGCTTAAGCAGTATGATGAACTATTACACAAGAACTGGGATCTTGCCACGGCGGAACAGGTGGCCCGTATTGAAAAACTAAAAGCCGATGTGGCAAAGGACAAAGATATAGACAAACCAATTCGTATACAGTTTGTGAAGGCGAGTGAGCAGCATGGAAGAAATTAAGACAGTTGAATTTGGTGTTAATGATGCCTTTATGGATTTCATAGACGACTGGAGTTATAAATTTTATCTTCTCACAGGTGGATATGGTTCTTCAAAGAGCTACCATGTAGCGGTTAAGCTCATTACAAAATTATTGCAAGAGAAGCGCAAGGCATTAGTGGTAAGAGAGGTATTTGATACCTTAAGAGATTCATGCTACTCGCTACTTGAAGAGGTCGCAGAGGCTATGGACGTAACGGATTATGTTACCTTCACGCAATCACCTATGCGGGTTAAGTTTAGCAATGGCAGCATGATTATATTTAAGGGGATGGATAAGCCTGCTAAATTGAAATCTATAAACGGTGTTTCAATTGTCTGGATAGAAGAATGCTCAGAAGTTAAGTATTCGGGCTTCAAAGAAATTTTAGGACGTCTGAGGCATCCTAAAATGAGCAATCACATAATATTGTCGAGTAATCCGGTATCAAAATCAAACTGGTATTATAAGTTCTTTTTCATGGACAAGAAGAACGGGGTGTTAGTACTTGACGATGAGGTACTGTATAAAAAAAGAATCATCATGCTTAACAACACCTATTATCATTTTAGTACCGTTGATGATAACTTCTATGTGCCACAAAGTTATATTGAACAACTTGATGATTTAAAAACCCACGACCCAGATCTTTATCGTATAGCACGACAAGGGAAGTTCGGGGTAAATGGCATTAGAGTCTTTCCGCAATTAGTCAAAGTCCCTTATGAACAAGGTATGAAGATGATAAAGGCAATTAAGACTCCATTAAGAAAAAACGGTATGGATTTCGGCTTTGTTACTTCGTATAATGCATTGCTTAGAATGGTTATTGATCACGAAAACAAAGATTTATATATATTTTGGGAGTACTACACCAGAGGCAAAACGGATAATGAGATTGCCGAAGATATCAAAGAGTTCAAAGAGACTCAGGAAGTAATAAAGGCTGATTGTGCAGAGCCAAAAGCAATCAGGTATTTTAAAGAAAGTGGATTTCGTATGAAACCCTGTAAAAAGTTCCAGGGGTCACGAGAGGTCTATACAAAAAAAGTTAAGAGATTTAGGCATATTTATGTACTTGATAATTGTACTAACACTATAGATGAGTTAGAAGACTTGACATATGCAGTCGACAAAGACGGAGAAATTATTGAGGATGAATTTAATATTGACCCTCATACTTTGTCTGCTATTTGGTATGGACTGGATGATTATGAAGTTTCTGACCTTAAGCAGCATGGTGGTGTGTCAGTTTTAAAATAAAGGCAGGTGAGAACAAACATGGATTTAGAAACAATCAAAAAGGTTATAAAGAGATATACTACTGGGCATGCGGATTTTATTACTAATGCTACCACGGCAGAGAGGTATTACCGGAATAAGAATGATATCCTAAAAACCAAGTCGAAGGCACAAGAGGAAGATACAGAAAACCCTCTAAGGAATGCAGACAACCGGATTCCACGTAACTTTCATGGGCTCCTGGTTAACCAGAAAGCAGCCTACATGTTCACTGCACCGCCGCTATTTGATATAGGCAGCCAGGAACCTAATAAACGGATTACTAAGGTATTGGGGGATAGATATGCAAAGACTGCAAAGGACCTGTGTGTAAATGCTTCCAACTGTTCTGTTGCCTGGCTGCATTACTGGGTTGATAAAGACGGGGGGTTTCAGTACGGGGTTGTGGATTCCAAGCAGATTATACCGGTCTGGACGGCTGACCTAAATAAGCAGCTCAGTGGAGTTTTAAGGGTATATGATGAGCTGGATGATACAGACGGTGAACTTTACACCATATACCAGTATTGGAATAATACGCAGTGCCAGGCCTTCAGGAAGAAATCAGCTGATAGTTTGGATGAGGGATTGCAATCATATGCAATGTTCAGCACCTTTGTGGACAATGAAGCCTCATTGCAGAATACATACACCCATGACTATGGTAGGGTACCGTTTATACCATTCTTTAACAATAATATAACTACCAGTGACCTGGATAACATTAAGGCCCTGATTGATGTGTATGACAAAGTATTTAGTGGCTTTGTCAATGACCTGGAAGACATCCAGGAGATTATATTTGTATTATCCGGTTACGGTGGTACCGAGCTTTCAGAGTTCCTTCATGACCTTAAAAAATATAAAACGGTTAAGCTGGATGAGACAGAGGAAAAGCCCGGCTTGAGTACGTTGACAATAGATATCCCGGTGGAAGCCCGGGAGAAGTTGCTGGATATCACCCGGAAGGCAATCTTTGAGCAGGGCCAGGGAGTTGACCCGCAGCCGGAAGCTTACGGAAATGCTTCTGGTGTAGCCCTTAAATATCTGTATTCCCTCCTGGAGTTAAAGGCGGGGCTTATGGAAACTGAGTTTAAACTTGCCTTTGGAGAATTCGTTAGAGCCATATGCAAGTACCTAAATGTAGAATGTAAATCTATTATTCAAACCTGGACCCGTACCGCCATTACCAATGATACAGAGCTTGCCACGATAGCCGCACAGAGCAAAGGGGTTGTATCTGATAAGACTATCCTTAAAAATCATCCATGGGTAGAAGATGCAGACCAGGAAGAAAAGCAGATTAAGAAAGAACAGCAAGCGGCCGAAGACGAAGCAGACCAGTACAAAGATACATTTGGACAGGATGTGAATAACGATGGCAAAGAAAAGTGATGAATACTGGCAGAAACGCTTTGAAATCCTTCAGGAGGCACTGCTTAATAAAGGGGATGAATATTATGCCGAACTGATAAAACAATATGAGAAGGCTTCCAGGAACATTCAGGACAAGATATTAGTTTGGTACCTCCGTCTGGCAGATAACAATGAGGTAACACTGGCCCGTGCCAAGCAGATGCTATCTAATCAGGAACTAAAGGAATTTAAATGGTCCCTGGAAGAATATATCCGGTATGGTAAAGAAAATGCCATTAATCAGCAATGGGTAAAAGAGCTGGAAAATGCATCTGCCCGGGCTCATATTTCTAAACTGGAAGCCATGCAGATTGAAATTCAGCAGCAAGTAGAAGCTCTGGGCGGTAACATGGAAGTAAAGCTGCCCGAACTACTGCAGGAGATCTACAGCGAAGGGTATTACCAAACAGCCTATGAAGTTCAGAAGGGGCTCAATACTGGCTGGGATATTAAAAAGCTGGACGCCCCCACGATTGAAAAGGTTATGTCAAAGCCTTGGACAGTGGATAAAAAGACCTTCTCTGATAGAATATGGAACAATAAAGAACAGCTGATTGATACTCTCAATAAGGAGCTTACACAGAGTGTTATCAGGGGGGAAGCTCCGGACAAGCTTATCAAGACCATAGCGGATAAGTTTAACGTCAGCAAAAGGCAAGCAGGCCGACTTGTCATGACCGAATCGGCTTACTTTAGTTCTCAGTCTCGACTGGATAGTTATAAAGCTCTTGGGGCTAAGAGCTATAAAATCGTTGCCACGCTGGATTTAAAGACCTCTGACATATGTCGAAGCCTTGACGGAAAAACCTTTGCTGTAAGTGAGTATGAAGTGAGCGTGACAGCTCCGCCTTTCCATGTTTACTGCAGAACTACAACAGCACCCGTAATTGAGGAATTAGAGGATATTTTAAGCGGCCAGAGAGCTGCCAGGGACCCGATAACCGGCAAGACAGTATATGTGGATGATAACATGACATATCCCCAGTGGCATGAGAAGTATGTTAAGGGGAATCCGCAGGCAGAGCTTAATGAGAAGAAAATCAAGAATGCCGGCGCGGATCAGAGTCAGTACAATGATTATAAACAGAAACTTGGAGCCGAGAATCTTCCCAAATCTCTTGATAAGTTCCAGGATATCAAGTATGCCGCCGACACAACAGAGTATGGTATCTTAAAGGCCCAGGTAAAAGGTATGTCCTATTATGATAAGGCAGTACTGAATGAACCAGAGATAACAAGCCAGATTAAGAGCATGGCTGAAACAACAGGCATGGATACATTGGGTCTTGAGTTTAGAATAAAAGGAAAGGATTCATACTTACGGAAAATAAGAACCAATTATAAACCAGATGGTAACGAGTATGAAATAAACGATATCTTGCGTTATACATATGGTTCCGATGTAAAGAACCTTTCACCCAAAACACTTGAAAGCATTGATAAGTATTCTGCCTTAGGTTATAATACAGTTAAGATAAAGAATAGCTGGTTAGATAACAATAATCCTTATAATGGTATTAACACCATAATCCAAGCTCCTAATGGCCAGAAATTTGAGCTGCAGTATCACACACAAGAAAGCTTTGATTTAAAGAACGGAAAGCTCCATGAGCTGTATGAGAAACAGAGGTTAATCACCGATGAGGAGTCAGCGGAGTTTCTTTCTTTAAAAAATCAAATGTTTGAATTATCTGATAAACTTACCGTGCCGGATGGCGTAGAAAGGGTTAAGTGATATGAAATATTATAGATTGGAAGATAATGAAAATAGAGGGACTATAGTTAGAACTGAAGGAAGAAGCCAACAAAGATACTTTCCGGATAAGGGATGGGTCGAAAGTGGAGTGATGATGAAATATTTCAATGATGAAAGTCCTTATTATGGCTCTTATAGTGAGATTACCGAAGAGGAAGCAAACAAATTAATAACAGCCATGTAAGAACCATCTATCACAAAGGTAGGTGGTTTTATTATGTCCGGAAGGAGGGGAAGAGAGTGTCTGAAAAAGAAGAAATGATGCAAAAAATAGGTGCTCTCGAAAAGAAAGTCCGACAGCACCAAAGAATAATTACTCTTTGTGTCATTACAGTAGTTGTATTGATTTTAAATGTAATAGCTATTCAAGTGAAGACGTCAGAAATTATACATATATTGGACAAGGTTACTCAGGTGATTTTTGCATGAGTTCCAATTCTTTATTTTGTATATCAATTAACTGTTCGAAATGTTTTTCTATGTTGCTTATTTGTTTGTCAGGTAAGCTGCTTTGAATAAAAGACAGTACCGAAATTATGAAACCTATTATCATAAATACTTCTTGCCAAGTCAGTTTATTAGTTTGATTTGATAAAACAGTTTCAGTTTCCATGGGTGCATCTTGAAATTGAACCATATTGCTATCATTAAGTTCGTTAACAATATCAACTGAAATTTCAGAAAATTCTTTCGATGATTCTGATGATAAAGGAGTATCAAAATTATTTTCTGATAAAGATTCAAGAATTTTAGATTGGCGCTGTATGCTGTCTTGGATTTGCAAATTATATGAAATAGCAAATTCTCGTAAAGGACGAAAACATTCATTCATGCGATTATAAAAATCATTGTATGTAGCGGAAACCTCATTAAATCTTTCAATAGATTCCCTTAATGGTGAAGTCATTAAATTAATTTGCTTTTGCATATTTTGAATTGGGGCGCAAAACGACTTCATTTGTTCCTGGCGTTTATTGATTGAGGCAATTAATTCATCAGAAAGACCAATTGAGTGAATCATTGACAGTCCGAGAGTTTTATTAAAATCCTGCATAGTAACCACTAACTTCTTTCCTATGTATTCCGGCTGGTATCCGGTAACTTAATTATAGGAGAAAAGGAAGAAATATGCAATACATGAATAGGAGGCGGTAAGGTAGATGAGTGATATATTAAAGGAATTAGAGCAAGAGAAGAAAATAAGTCAATTAGAAAAGCAGGTAAATGATTTAAAATGGAATTTGGATAATTCAAATAAAAGTCTTGATATTTATAAATCTAGATTTGGTGATGTAAATATAATGGATGCAAAGTCTTATGATATTACAATCAGTTTGGATGAGTACAGGCATATTATTAGAGAAAATGAGTAGCTTAGACTGGATAATGTCCGTCTTAACAATATTGTTATAGATATACCGGTAGAATATACGAAAGGACAGGTGGTCCGTTAATCTCCCTCAAGGCCAGGGTTACGGTCTTATTTTTATGTCCGCAATGACGTAAAACTACTACTCCGCCGGAGAATAACGGCAGAATCCCAATACCCGGAGAGCGGGAATAAAAATCTATGGAGGAATTATTTATGGAATGGTTAAAGAAGTTAATCGAAGGTGCCAAAAAGAATGAGGACGGAAGCATTGATATGGATGACCTTATGAAACAGATAAGTGCTGAATTCCCTAAAAATGCGGTACCGAAGACTGAATTTAACGAAGCAAAAGAGCAGCTCAAAACAGCCAATGCGACTATTGACACCCTTAAAAAGAGCAATGGTGACAATGAAACGCTGCAGAACACTATCAAGCAGCATGAACAGACCATTCAAAAGCTTCAGGATGATGCCAGCAATACCTCAAAGACATATGCCTTAAAGGAGCAGTTAAGTAAATCGGGAGTCTTGGATCCGGACTACTTGATTTACAAGCAGGGTGGACTTGAGAAGTTTAACTTCGATAAAGAGGGCAAGCCCATTGGTATTGAAGATATGCTTAAGCCGATGAAGGAAGATAAAACGCAGTCCCACCTCTTTCAATCTGGTAAAAGCGGTACAGAATACAATCCTGCCGGCGGCGGTAATTATACTGGTAAGAATCCTTTTGCGAAGGAAACTTTCAACCTCACAAAGCAGGGGGAACTATTAAAAGAGAATCCGGCACAGGCCAAAGAGTTGGCCGCGGCTGCTGGAGTAACAATTTAAGAAAGGTAAAGGTGAATATTAATGCCTGCAACAAGATTAAGTGATGTAATTGTACCGGAATTATTTAATCCTTATGTGATTAACCGGACAATGGAACTTTCCGCTTTAGTTCAAAGTGGAATTATAACAAATAGCAGCGTTTTTGATGGATTGGCATCACAGGCCAGCCCTCTTGTAAACATGCCATTTTTTGAGGATTTGACAGGAGAATCCGAGCAGATTATTGAGGATGCTGATCTGGAAGACAATAAGATTGCATCCAACAAGGATGTGGCTGCCATTATCAGGCGCGCTAAGATGTGGGGAGCAACAGATTTAAGTGCTGCTATGGCCGGAAGTGACCCGATGGCGGCTATCGCAAGTCTTGTGGCAAGCTTTTGGCAGAGAGATATGCAGAAAGAGCTTGTCGCTATTCTGAGCGGTATCTTTGGTACGTATACCCCTTCTGGCGGTTCCGCTACAACCCCATTAAGTAGCAACCTGCTGGATATCACCGGATTGACAGCTGCGGCAGCGAAGATAATTAGCGCCAGTGCTTTTATTGATGCACAGCAGCTCCTTGGAGATGCACAGGCACAGCTTACCGGTGTTATGATGCACAGTGCTACATGGTCTTACCTTAAAAAGCAAAATCTGCTTACAACAGAACATCCTTCCGTTGATGTATCCTTTGATGCATATCAGGGCAAGAGGGTTATTGTAGATGATGGGTGCCCGGTAACCAGTGGTACATATACAACTTATCTCTTTGGAGAAGGGGCTATCGCATTGGGGAATGGTTCGCCGGTTGGCTTTGTATCTACAGAAATGGACAGAAATAAGAAGAAGGGCTCTGGTGTAGATTATTTAATCAACAGAAAAACCTCTATCTTACATCCTCGTGGCATTAAGTTCACTAATGCTAAAGTGGCTAAGACCGAGGGACCTTCCAGGGCTGAGCTGCAGAACGCTGAAAATTGGCAGCCTGTATATGAACCGAAGCAGATTAGGATTGTAGCTTTCAAACACAAGATTGCATAAGGATGTGATTTTATGCTGGAATTGACAAAGTTCAAGAAACTGTTGGGATTAGATGTCACCGATATAACTAAGGATATACCTTTGCAGTTTGCCTTGGACGATACGCAGGATACTATATTGAATTATTGCCATCTTGAAGAGCTGCCCAAGGCTCTTGAAACTACAGCATACCGGATGGCTATTGATTTGTATAGGAATGAAGCCCCGGGGGAGGAATCAACTCCTCTAGGGACAGTTTCTTCAATTAGCGCAGGTGATACGACAACTAGTTTTAAAAATCCAACAACTGAGTTTAAAGACCATCTTCTAAAGAATTACAAAGCCCAATTAAACCGGTATAGAAAGCTGGTGTTTTAATGATTAATGAAGCAGTTACTAAGCAGGCCAGGAAGGCCATAGAAAGCTTGTATGATTCTACCTGCACAGTAATTGAGTACAGACAGGAAAAGGACCCTGTGACAAAGAAAACAGTTAGTAAGGAGGTCCCGATCTATCCGGATAAGGCCTGCCGGCTGTCATACTCAAGCGGTAAGAATGCTGATCAAACGGAATCGGCCAATGCTGTTACACAGATAATCAAGGTTTTCATAGCCCCGGAACTTGATATCAAGGCCGGTTCTAAGCTGATTATTACAGGCCGGGGTAAGACAACGGAATATAAGAATAGCGGTGTCCCGGCGGTCTATGATACACACCAGGAGATTGTCTTGGAGCTCTTTAAGGGGTGGGCATAGTGGCCACACGATTAAAGGTTGATGCATCTGGCCTGAAGGAGTACGAACAGAGTCTGAAGCAGTTAGATGCAGGTGCCATGCAGAGATTTACAGAGCAGATGGTTAGGGAATTAGCGGAAATTGCACTTGCTAAGATAATAGACCGGACTCCAGTAGGTGAATACCCAGCCAGCAGCGGTAAGCAGGGTGGAACTTTACGAAGAAATTGGTCAGTGGGTGAAGTTATCAAGAAAGGTGACTTGTACGAGGTTGAGATTATCAACAGTACAGATTATGCCTCTTACGTGGAATTCGGTCATAGAACAGTTAACCATGCCGGTTGGGTGCCTGGGCGATTTATGATGACGATTTCTGAGAAGGAGTTGGAAGTCCAGGGACCTGCAATCATTGATAGAAGGCTTGCAGCTTTCCTGAAAGGGGTGTTAGATGGTAAATGACATCATTAATGGTATTGTTATAAAGATTGATTCACTCTTTGGTAATGATTCTGTTATTTATACAGAGAACATTGAACAAGACTTTCAGGAGCCCTGTTTTTATGTGAAGCTTCTTAGCGCTAATCAGAAACAAATACTAAATAACCGATATTACCTACAGCACTCCTTTGATATTCATTACTTCCCTGGTACTGCTGATAAGAACTTTGAAATGTTTGAGACTGCTTCCAAGCTTTCAGCCTTGGAGTATATAACCTCCGATGGAAACCTAATCAGAGGTACAAAGATAAATTATCAGGTAATTGATGGTGTGCTGCATTATTTAATTGATTACAATTATTATGTCTACTTAAGTAAAGAAGAGGCTGAAAAGATGCAGACATTGTCTGTACATAATGGAATAGGAGGATAGTATGGCGAAAGAAAAGCCTACAGTGAATGAAGGGGATTCCCCGGTGACATTCACGAAACAACAGTTATTAAAAAGTAAAAAGTATGCCGAAAAGAAAGACCTGATCAATGCCCTCCTGGTAGATGACAGGTCTTATTCTATGGCAGAAGTAGAGGAAATCCTGGACGGTTTCCTGAAAGGTAAGGTGGTTTAATGTTAGGTGGTGGCACCTTTGTAACACAGAATAAGGTCCTTCCTGGTGCTTACATCAATTTTGTAAGTGCTGCCAGTGCATCTGCGACTCTTTCTGATAGAGGGTTTGTAGCGTTCCCCTTGATATTGGATTGGGGGAAAGACGGGGAAGTATTTACAGTAACGCAGGAGGACTTCCAGAAGAATTCCCTTAAGATATTCGGATATCCTTACACAAGCAATAAGCTGAAAGGCTTAAGGGATCTATTTAAATACGCCCAGACCTGCTATTTTTATAAACTTAATGGCGGGGTCAAGGCGGCGAATACTTTTGTAACAGCTAAGTATAAAGGAGTTCGCGGAAACAACTTAAAAACAGTTATCGCGGTCAATGCAGATGACAACACTAAGTTTGATGTGGCTACGTATTTGGATACCACGCTGGTGGATGCCCAGACAGTGGCAACAGCAGCGGAACTGGCTTCCAATGACTATGTAGACCCTATTAAGACAGCTACGCTTGCCGTAACGGCAGGAACTCCTCTCGCCGGTGGTACAAATGGCGAAGCAGTAACCGGTACCGATTATCAAACTTTCCTTACCAAGATTGAGAGTTACTCCTTCAATATTCTGGCCTGCCTCTCCTCTACTGCAGAGGTTATTGCGCTGTTTGTGGCTTTTACCAAACGTATGAGGGATGAGGTCGGGGTAAAATTCCAGACGATAATTTACCGTACTGCAGCTGACTTCGAAGGAGTAATTAATCTTAAGAATGCGATTACCGATGTAACGGAAGATTTCCCTGCACAGTCCCTGATATATTGGCTGGCCGGAAGAGAAGCTGCCTGCGCGGTCAACAAGGACCTAACCAACAAGATTTATGATGGGGAGTTTACAGTTGATACGAATTACAGTCAGCTGTCCCTTATTGCCGGTATTAATGCGGGCGAGCTAATATTTCATAAAGTTGGGGACACAGTCCGGATTCTAAATGATATCAATTCTTTTACTACCGTTACGGGGGAGAAGAGCAAAGATTTTTCCAGCAACCAGGTAATTAGAGTGCTGGATCAGGTGGGGAATGACATTGCAGCGGTGTTCAACGTTAAATACCTGGGTAACATCCAGAATAATAAAGCCGGTAGATTGTCACTCTGGGGGGATATTGTAACTTATCTTAATGAATTGGTTAATCTGGGAGCAATTGAGGAGTATGACACGGGAGATATTACTGTTTCTGCCGGAAATGCAAAAGATAGCGTTGTTGTGGAGTGCCCAATAACGCCAGTATCCGCTATGAAAAAACTGTATATGGTTGTTAACGTCAACTAAGGAAGGAGGCAAATAGCATATGACATATATGAACGCTGAAGATGCGATTAGTGGTTCTCTTGGGGAGTGCTTTGTCACTATAAATGGTAATCGGTATAATTTTATGCAGGCCATTAATTTGGAAGCCAAAATGGAAAAGACAAAGTCTGAAATACCTATTCTGGGGAAGACAGGCAAAGGAAATAAAACTACAGGCTGGAAAGGTACCGGATCTGCAACCTTTCATTATAATACATCCATTTTTCGTGAATTGTTATTTCTGTATAAAAAGACCGGACAGGATATTTATTTTGATATGATGGTTACGAATGAGGATCCAACATCTACAGTAGGAAGTCAAACCATTAAACTAATTGATTGTAATATTAATGGTGGAATCCTGGCTAAATTTGATGCAGATGCGGAGTACCTGGATGAGGATATGGATTTTACTTTTGAAGATTGGGAAATGCCTGAGCAGTTTAAATTATTAACAGGAATGTTGCAGTAAATCATAGGCTTACTATCTTAATGGATGGTAAGCCATCTTTTTAAAATTGGAGGATAAATCATGAGTGATTTAAGTATGTTTTTTGCGGAAAATGCAGTTAAAGAAGAGAATGTGAAGTATGCTGCATCGAAAAGATTCTTAAATAAGGACAAAAAAGCAGTAGAATGGGAGTTGTGCTGCATATCAAGTAAGGAAGATGAAGACATTCGCAGATCCTGTACTAAAAAGGTACCGGTCCCTGGTAGAAAAGGACAATATAATTCTGAAACAGACGGAAATCTATACCTCGGCAAGTTGGCCGCGCGTTGTGTAGTTTTCCCTAACCTGAACGATGTCGCGCTTCAGAATTCTTATGGTGTAATGGGATCAGACAATCTTCTTAAGGCTATGCTAAAGAGTGGCGAATACTCGGATTTGATTGTAAAGGTCCAGGAAATTAACGGTTTTGATACCGATATGGATGAGCAGGTAGACGAAGCAAAAAACTAATTGAGACCGATGGGGAGGCAAGTATTCTTTATTATTGTATCCTAAAGCTACACTGGAAGCCATGGGAATACATGAATTTAACAGATAGAGAAAAAGCTTTTGTAATTGCATCGGTTGAAAAGAAAATAAAAGCAGACAGAGAAGCTGAGCGAAAGGCAAAAAGAAAGTAGGTGAGATATGGGGTCAGTTAATACATCCATACAACTTTATGATGGAGCATCGGGAACGTTGCAGAAAATTACGAATGCAGTTTCCAGAACCGTCCAGCGGTTCGATGATATGAACGACCATTTTGATGGCGCTTTTGACGAAGGGGCTTTCAATTCTGCGAAAAATGGATTTAATACTATCAATATCCTGATTAATAAAATTGAAAACAATATCGACCGTAGCACCACTAATCAGCAGGCCTTTACTCAGCAGGTTAATAAAAGCGCTGCGGCCGAAAATGAGATGCTTTCCCGGATGAAATCAATTGATAATGCTGTGAAAGGGGTAAGCGATGGTATAAAGCAATCTACCACACAGCAGGAAAAATTTAATTCCAGCCTCAATGCCGGTGGTAATGCCGGGAACAATCTGCTTGGCAAGATAAAGACTATTGCGGCAACATACCTTGGCTTACAAGCTGCTAAGAATGTTTTAAATGCTTCCGATGAATTGTCGCAGACCACAGCTAGGTTAAACCTAATAAAAGACGAGACTCAAACTATCGCCGGTTTTCAGAATGATATTTTTAACGCCTCTGAGAGGTCAAGAGCGAGTTACACAGATACGGCCGCGGCTGTTGCAAAGCTGGGCTTACTGGCGGGTAAAGCCTTTAAGAATAATGATGAGATAATAGCCTTTACTGAGCTAATGAATAAAAATTTCATTGTCGGAGGAGCCAGTGCAACGGAACAGGCATCTGCTATGTATCAGCTCACGCAGGCTATGTCATCCGGAAGACTTCAGGGTGATGAGTATGTTTCGATTATAGAAAACGCTCCTTTGCTTGCAAAGTCTATTGAGGATTATATGAGAAATGTGCAAAAAGCGAAAGGCACTATGAAAGATTGGTCTTCAAAAGGCTTATTGACATCCAATGTTATAAAGGCGGCTCTATTTAAAACTGCTGATGAGATAGAGAAAAGGTTAAATGATATTCCCATAACTTGGGCAAATATAGCTACAAGTATTAAAAACAACGCATTAATGGCATTTCAGCCCATCTTAACCAGACTAAGCGATATTGCCAACAGCGATAAAATGAAAGCTTTTAAGGCCAATGTAATTTCTGCTTTTAATGCGATTTCAAATGCTGCGATGGATGTGTTTGATGCTATCGTAAATATAGTGAATTTCTTTTCAGATAATTGGGGAATTATCAGGCCCGCGATTTTGGGGGTAGTAGGGGCAATGACACTATATAATGCTGCTCTACTCATTAGTAATACTGTATTAACAGCAAAAAATACGCTAGAAGCTATAGCGGCAGCCAGAACAGCTATTCATGCCGGAAGTACTCTTTTCCAAGCGGCGGCTACTAAAACAGCTTCAGGCGCACAAGTCGGTCTGAATGCCGCACTAATGGCGTGTCCACTAACATGGATAGTAGGAGGAATTATTCTACTAATAACGGCAGTCTATATAGTTATAGGAGTTATAAATAAGCTTGAAGGGACCTCTACAAGTGCAACAGGAGTAATTGCAGGGGCTTTTTTAGTTCTGGTTTCCGTTATAGGAAATACCGTGATCGGGCTTTTGAATAGTTTAATACAAGCAATATGGTCAATTTTTGTAGAACCATTTCTCGGAATCATAGAGTGGGTGCTTAATGTAACCAATGGCGGGTTTGACAGTTTTGGCGGGGCTGTAGCAAATCTAATCGGACAGATAATATCTTGGTTTTTATCTCTCGGTAAGGTAGTTACCAAAATTATTGATGCTATCTTTGGTACGGACTGGACGGGTGGCCTTGAATCCCTGCAAGATAAAGTTTTAGCATGGGGGAAAAATGACAAAGCCATAACAATAGATCGTAACGCACCTGGCATAGAGCAGCGATTTGATTATGGGGATGCGTGGAAAAAGGGTAATGACTGGGGAAAGGGAGTTGATAACTCTTTAAAAAACTTGCTGAAGTCCCAGGACGATGAGAGTAATAAAAAGGATGACAAAAATGATTGGAGTAAGCTATATAACGATGTAGGCAAAACAGCGGATAACACCGGGAAAATGGCTAAATCAGTAAAAATCAGTGATGAGGACCTTAAATATCTACACGATGTAGCGGAAAGAGAAGCAATCAACCGGTTTACTACGGCAGAGATAAAGGTGGATATGACAAACCATAACAACATAAATGGAACCAGAGATATTGATGGTATAGTCGAATACCTACGAAATGAAGTTGAGGAGCAGATGAGCCGGTCGGCAGAGGGGGTATCTTAAAGATGTACTATTTTTATATGGGTAAGGTATTACTTCCAATACCTCCGTCCAAAATACAGACTACGGTAAATAACCAAAATAAAACCATAAACCTCATGAATGAGGGGGAAGTGAATGTTGTTAAAGCCCCGGGGTTAACTACATTTAAGTTCGATATCCTTCTGCCGCTTAATACTTATTATCCTTTTGCTATGTACAATAATAAGGAATTTTTACATGCAAGTTATTTCCTGGACTATTTTAAAAAACTTAAAAATAGCAGGGCACCTTTCTTTTTTGTTATAAACCGCTATAAATATGATCCGCAATTAAAATCCAAGGCTAATATGATAAAGACGCGAATGGAGGTAATTCTGGAGAGCTATACCATAACGGAATCAACCGATAGCGCCCCCGACATTGAGGTCTCGATCGAGCTGAAGGAGTATGTGAAATATGAAACAATAGTGAAGGATTTGGATCCAAAGACCAACACTGTTAAAAGCAGTAAGGTATTAGGTACTTCCCGAAAGAAAATTCCGAATACTTATACTGTGAAAAAAGGTGACACCTTATGGATTATTGCTAAAAAACTTTTGGGTGACGGGGCGAAGTGCTGGAACCTTGCAAAGCTTAATGAAATCAGTAACCCAAATAGGCTTACCGTTGGACAAGTACTAAAAATACAGGATGTTAAGGCTTCAACTGCCCCCGCATCTGCCAAGAGCAATGCTTCTAGTGGAAGCACGATTAAAACTGTAAAAACCGTTACTCCTGCTGCCGCTAAAAAAACCTCGAAGATACCCAAGAGCGCATTTTTGTTTGCTGGCTCAAACGGAGTACAAGTTAGAAACACTTTATCAAAGTTTTACGAAGGGAAAGGAAGAAGTAGCGGAGGGGGTGGCATTTCAAAAGGTGGGCATTCCCACAGCGGTGGAAGTCGAGGATTTTAGAAAAGGAGGGCCATAGTGCAATTATATATAGAACACAATAAGAAATTATACTTTCCTTCTGTCCTAGATGAAGTCAAGTGGACTACTGAACGGAAAGGCTCACCCGGCATTCTGAATTTTTCAGTCATAAAGGATGAAAAAATAGCATTTGAGGAAGGTGATCATGTAGCTTTTCAGTATGATGGTGACAATGTGTTTTATGGATTCATATTCACTAAGAAACGTACAAAGGAAAATGTTATTGAAGTCACTGCCTATGATCAGCTCCGTTATCTGAAGAATAAAGACACATGCATGTACATGAATAAGAAGGCAAGCGAAGTAATAAAGATGTTGGCCGCGGATTTTAAACTCCAGGCAGGAACGATAGAAGATACCGGTTATGTTATTCCCAGCCGGGATGAAGACAATCAAACTTTGTTCGATATTATTTATAAAGCGCTTGACATAACCTTTGATACTACAGGTAAACTCTATACCCTTTATGATGACTATGGCAAATTATCACTTAAAAATATGAAAAATATGACTTTGGACCTGCTTATTTGTGATGAGAGTGGTGAGGATTTTGATTACACTTCCTCCATAGACACTAACACATATAATAAAATTAAACTGTCATATGACAATGAAAAGGCCGGGAAAAGAGAGGTATTTGTTGATCAAAGTGGCGAAAATATGAATAAGTGGGGAGTACTTCAATATTATTCATCTGTCAACGCTGATTCGAAAAGCAACATAGAAGAAATAAGAGCCAAGGCTAAAATGATGGCAAAAGTTATGTTGAAAAATTACAACCATGTAACAAGAAGCCTGTCATTTAAAAGCCTGTTTGGTGATACAAAAGCAAGAGCTGGAACAAGCGTCTACGTGTATATGAATCTAGGAGATATTTTGCTGAAAAATTATATGCTGATAAATAAAGCAACCCATACATATAGCAAAGACACACACTTTATGGATTTGGAACTAATCGGAGGTGGTATTTATGGCAACTGAGGGACTAATTCCGTTGCTTAAAAAGGTTGCGCTGGAAGCCGTAGAAGCAAGTAAGCCGACAGTGGTTTTATTTGGTACTGTAAGCAGTATAAATCCCCTCTCTGTATATTTAGAGCAAAAGCGTACGATAACAAAGGGTTTTCTGGTTGTTTGTGATAAGGCAAAGAACTTGGTTGTTGGGGATACCGTTGTTATGATCAGAATGCAGGGTGGTCAGAAATACATTATAGTTGATAAGGTGGTGTCCGATGGCTGATTTGGAATATACCGAAGTTGAAGTCGTAGAACAGCCCAGTAAGACCTACAGGTTGGATACAGCCAATAACAAAATGCTGGGTAAAATTGACGCATTAGAAGCTATCAAGCAGGCTATTTATCTCCGGCTTAATACCGAAAGAGAGGAACATCTTATTTATGGTCCCGATTATGGTATACAGCTGGAGGATTTATACGGTGAACCTGATAGCTATGTGCTTCCTACCTTACAAGGTAGGATTATTGAAGCTCTCCTGCAGGATGAAAGAATCCTAAGCGTGGATGCTTTTTATTTTACAGAGGATAAGGGGACTATAACGGCATCCTTTACCGTACATACTGTATTGGGTGACATTGAGGACGATTTGGAGGTGAATGTCTGATGTACGAAGCACAGACCTTTGATGCTGTTTTAGCACGGATGTTGGAAAAAATACCGGACACACTGGACAAAAGAGAAGGAAGCATTATTTTTGATGCCTTGGCCCCGGTAGCTGTTGAGTTGGCCCAGGCATATATAGAAATGGACGTTATATTAAATGAATCCTTTGCAGATACGGCTTCAAGGGGATATTTAATTAAGCGTGCTGCCGAAAGAGGATTGAAACCCTCGGCTGCAACCTATGCGGTATCCAAGGGTGTATTTAATATTGACGTGTCCAAGGGGGACAGGTTTAATTGTGGTGATTACAATTATACTGCTACAGAAAAGATATCAACTGGGAACTGGAAGCTGACCTGTGAAACATCCGGCAGCACCCCCAATGGTAATTTAGGTGTCCTAATACCAATTGATTACATAGATGGGCTGGAAACGGCGAAACTAACCGAGGTATTAATACCAGGTGAGGATGAAGAAGAAACAGAAGATTTTCGAACCAGGTATTATGCTACCTTATCGACTAAGAGTTTCGGAGGGAATAAAGCCGATTATGTAGAAAAGGTCAACGAAATATCCGGTGTAGGTGGTGTAAAGGTGTATCCGGTCTGGAATGGTGGCGGCACTGTTAAACTGGTTATTATCAATTCAGAATATGCCAAGGCATCTGCTGCTTTGATAGACAGCGTACAAACTGCCATTGACCCGACTATTAACCAGGGGACCGGGGACGGCCTTGCACCTATTGGGCACGTCGTTACAGTAGACACCGTAACGGAAACGCTTATAAATATAGCATTTACTATAACATACCAGCAGGGATATTCATTCGAAGATGTTAAAAGCTATATAAACAGCATGGTAGACACATACTTCTTGGAGCTGCGAAAGACATGGGCTAATAATACTGACAGCTTGGTTGTACGTATTTCACAACTGGAATCAAGGTTGCTTAACCTGACCGGGATTCTTGACGTCACGGGTACTACAATTAACGGAGTTACATCAAATTTATCCCTCGAAGCTAATGCGATACCAGTAAGGGGGAATATAAGTGGATAGAGAAATTAATCTTTTAGAATATCTACCGGGAGTACTACGGGAAGTGAAAGAATTTAAGGCCCTGTCCGCTGCCGAAAATCCCGAAACTGTAACGCTGTGGGAAGAGCTTGAAAATGTGCTTGATGACCAATTTGTGAATGAGTCCACTCTTAATGGTATAAAGAGGTGGGAGAGTATCTTAGGAATAAAGGCACTTGATACAGATACCTTATCTGACAGAAGGTTCCGGATTTTGTCCCGGTTGAATGAACAGCTCCCGTATACATATAAGAATTTGGATGCCCAGCTTGCTTTGCTGTGCGGGCCTAATGGGTACAAGCTAATTTTGGACAACGGCGCTTATGCCCTGACAGTGAAAGTAGCCTTGACCGCCAAAAAGAAGTTTACAGAGGTAGGCAATTTACTTGATAGGGTGGTACCCTGCAACATTATTATTTCGCTGTTGCTTATGTATAACCAATGGTTGACACTTGAACAATATTCTTGGCAGCACTTAGAACAATACACTTGGGACGATTTAAGAGAGGGGGTATTAAGCTAATGGCAACAGAAACAACGAATTTTAAGCTTAAGAAACCAGACAGAACAGACTTTGTAAATGTAGTAGAGCAGGTAAATGATAATCTGGATATTATCGACACCGAAATAAAAGTAGCCCAGGACTCCGCCACGGGAGCCTATAAGCAGGATAGCAAAAATAATACTGTATCATTTACAGAAGCGACAACTGATAGTGATATAGCAAGCGGAGATACCCATGCAACACTATTTAGTAAGCTGTCTAAGAGACTTCATGTAATTAAGGATACATTATTAACCAAACTTGACATAGGCAAGGACTATCGTCCTAACTTATTAGCAAACGGGGATTTCCAAGTATGGCAACGCGGAGAAACTTTTGTTGCTGATACAAGTAAATATACAGCAGATAGATGGTATTTTAGTGGTGCAACAGGAGATAGTTCAATATCCATAGCAAAGGTTGATTCCGGAGCCAAAATAATCACAAGTGCAACAAACTCAATTTATCTTATGCAGACAATCGAAAACAGCTCATATTTATTTGGGAAATCAATAACAATTTCGTGTTCTATTAATGGCGTGGTATATAAGTTGTCTGGTACTGTCAGTGTTACAAACTTAATCTTAAACATACCAAATGTTGGATTGTTTTACACTGAATTTAATGGTAGCACAAAATTATTAAAAGTAGTATTTTTGATTACTACAAACAGAAACGTAATAATAAACTGGGTTAAACTTGAAGTCAACGACCATGCAACACCTTTTATTCCAAAAAGTTATGCCGAGGAATTAGCTTTATGTCAAAGATATTACTTCCCATTAAAGGGATATACTCTTAAGCAATTTACAATGGATGATAGTAACTTGTGGTGTTTTTTAACAACGCCTAATATGAGAGCAATACCGACGTTAATAACTGGTGCTTACGGAACTGATTGGCAAGTCTACGGAAATGTTAATGCCCCACAAAGTGGATACAGTATCAATATGTATTCGTCTACTAAAAACAATGTAGTATTTATTTTTAATAAAGCTTCACATGGGATGACTATGTACAGCTTTTATGTTTCTATATTAACAGATAAATTTGCACTTGACGCAGAAATATAGGAGGTAACACATGGATTATTATAATAAGCATTATATAAGACTGGATGCAAGCAATTGCATTATAAAAGGATTCAGTAATGCATTTGAACAGCCGGAGGACAAGGACATCTGTATCAACCAAGAGGGCAACCGTCATTTTGAGTTGTTGGGCCAGGTCAACCCTTCATTATTTGATGGCTATGGATGCCCAGAGTATAAGTACAACCCGGATACACAGGTCATATCCGAAACGACCAATGCAGAGAAGCAGGCCGGGCTATTGGCTAGGAAAACATTAGAGCAGATGCAAAGTGACAAAATAACGGAGTTTTCCTTTATCTGCAATAAAACAATCGAAAACGGACTTGATGTTACGCTGGATACTGGATTAGAACATTTCAGCCTTACCTATTATGACCAGCTCCAAATCAAGCAGCAATCCGATAAGGTCAAGGACGGAGCTGCCGAAGTGCCGTATCATGCAGATGGAAAAGGTTGCAGGATGTATACGGCCTTGGAAATGGCAACCATAGCCACGGAAGCAGAAAAGTTTGTAACCTATAATACTACATACTTTAATCAGTCGAAACAGTGGATTAAAGGCTGCAAGACGAAAGAAGAGCTTAACGGTATTACATGGGGTACACCGCTGCCAGAAGAGTACGACAATATTTTCAAATCCATAACTGGTGTATCTACCTGGAGTTAGGAGGGGGCCTATGAAACAATTATTCAAGGCTCTTTTTCTATGGGCTTTAGGTGGCAGCATTTATTTTGGGATAGAAGTGTTATGGAGGGGATATAGCCACTGGACAATGTTTATCCTGGGCGGTTTATGCTTTGTGCTCATTGGGGCTTTAAATGAGCTATATACATGGGATATGGCACTGATAAGCCAAATGTTCTTATCTTCCCTGGTTGTTACCGTTTTAGAGTTAATAACCGGATTAATCGTAAATAGGTGGTTACAATGGGGTGTCTGGGATTATTCCCGGATGCCCTATAATTTTTATGGGCAGATATGCCTTTTATATACAAACTTGTGGTTCTTTCTCAGCCTGGCCGGAATCCTCCTGGATGATTTCATCCGGTGGAAACTACTTAAGGAAGAGAAGCCGCACTATAAAATCTTATAAGGAAGGGTGATAAAATGGATGCATTGAAAGCGTTTATATTAACAGTTATAGGAGTAACCGGGGGATTTATAACTACATTGTTCGGGGGATGGAGCGCAGCGTTGACAACATTAATTATAGCAATGGCAATTGATTATTTAAGCGGTATGGCGGTAGCTGGTATATTCAAGAAATCACCCAAAAGTCAGAGCGGAGCCTTAGAAAGTAAGGCAGGGTGGAAGGGCCTTTTCAGAAAGGGTATGACACTCTTAATAGTTTTGATTGCATACCGGCTTGATCTGGCAGTAGGTACCACTTTTATAAAAGACGCTGTCATAATCGCATATATTGCAAATGAGGTTATAAGCATAACTGAGAATGCGGGTCTTATGGGTGTAACTATACCGAAGCCTATCTTAAAGGCTATAGATATACTTAAGCAAAAATCAGAGGAGGACACAGGGAATGACAAATAAAGAATTTATTCAGGCAATTGGAACTGCCGCTGTGAAATGGTATCCTACATATAAGATACTGCCAAGCCTTACCATAGCCCAGGCTTGCCTTGAATCACGATGGGGGAATTCTGGCTTAGCAAAGGACTGCCATAATTATTTCGGCATGAAGTGGTCAAGCTCTTGCGGTACGGATTTCAAAGAGTATAAAACAGGAGAGCAGAAGCCGGACGGAACACCTTATACGATTTCAGCAAAATTTCGGAAGTATGCCTCAATTTCTGATGGAATAAAAGGATATTATGATTTCCTGAACTATGCAAGATACAAGAACCTTAAGGGAATTACAGACTATCGGGAGGCCTGCCATCGTATAAAGGAAGATGGGTGGGCAACGGATATTTCATATACGACAAAGCTGATCACGATGGTACAGACATATGACCTCTGGAAATACGATATAGAAGCCGTATATCAGAAAGCTCCCACCGGAAACATTACACAAGATAGCAATTTCCTGTCTATCGTATGGCTTCAACACAAGCTTAATACGTGTATGGACGGAGTTAAAGGCTTTGTTCCTTTGGTGGTGGATGGAGATTACGGAGCCAAGACCAGGGCAGCAGTCCTTTTATACTGGAAACTGTTAGACTGGAAGCCTTCAACCGGATGGAGTGCAGGTATTAATACAAAAAAGGCTCTTACTGCCGGTAGAAAGAAATAAAAAATAAGCCCTCAAAGTCACTGACTTTGAGGGCTGTACAAGAAATCTTAAAATGGTAATCCACCATTTATTGTTAGGGCCTGACGAGATATTTCACCATTAGACAA
>JAEYPZ010000045.1:0-5314 GCA_023410275.1 Bacillota bacterium | reverse complement strand
TCTGTTATACACATAATAGCACACGATAATGCATTTTTCAATATATAATATATGCCAGTATATAAAACTCTGTATTCAAATGGCAAATTTTCTTTTCATCTCAGAAATTTATTATATCAAACCAATTTAGGCTTTTCAATAGAAGAGACTTTACAGGAATTGATGATTTTCCCTAAAATTTTATATTATAAAATTAAAAAGTGCTGCTTCATCGCAAAATTGCGAAGAAGCAGCACAAAATCTCCCCTAGTATACCTTTTAATTTAAATATTGATTTCTAACTTATTACAACCTTTGTACATTGGTTTAAAATTGTTTCAGGAATGTCCTGCCCGATTCCGGGACGATCAGGTATGGTAATAAATCCATCAACCGGCTGATCTTCATATATTCCCAGGCTCCTGGTGAAATCGGTCAGATTTCCGACATGATGTTCATGAATGCAAAAATTTGGAATAACTGCCTCAATCTGCAGTGCAGCTGCGTTGGAAATGGGACCTCCGCAAACATGCGGCTGAACTAAAACATCATAAATCTGGGCCATATCACATATTTTCCTCGCTTCCGATATTCCTCCGCAATTGGCGACATCAGGCTGTATTACGTCCAAAGCTCTGCTCTGTATAAATGGTTGAAATCCATATCTCGAATATATACGCTCCCCAGCAGCTAACGGTATGTTTGTTTTTTCTTTCAATCGTGACATTAACTGGGGATTTAACGGACCGCAGGGCTCTTCCATATAATAAATATTAAGATCCTCAACAAGCTTACTGATTTGTAATGCCGCGTTTATATCCGTCTTGGCATGAAGCTCCAATATAATATCCATCTTATCTCCGGCAGCTTCTCTGATGGCCGCTAAACGGTCTCTGCATAAATTCAGTTTCTCCCCTCTCAGCAAGCCATCGTTGCGGTAATTCTTATTTCCCAGCTCATCTCTCTGCAGTGGGTCAATTTTCAGGGCAGTATAACCGTCTGCCTTTGCTTTTAAAGCAGCTTCCCCATATTCCTTTACGCCTCCCAGCGGATGTGAATTTTTATCCCAGTCAAACTGAATCTGGCTGGCATACGCTCTCACTTTATCACGGACCTTTCCGCCTAATAATTCGTAAACCGGCGCACCCAATACCTTTCCTTTTATATCCCAAAGCGCAATATCAATTGCACTTATGGCAGAAAAGATCACGGTGCCTCCTCCAAGGCCCCAAAAAGTCTCTTTATGGAGCTGATTCCAGATTTTTTCTATTTGCATCGGGTTTTGTCCAATGATCAATTTAGCAAAATCCTGAATCTGACCAATTGCACCCAGCTTGGAATTGCCATAAGCTAAACCAGCCTCACCTATTCCGTAAACCCCTTCATCTGTATTGATCCGGATAAATATGGGTTCATTCGGTGCACTTTTGTCAAAATCTGCGCAAAACACTTCCACATTCGTTATTTTCATTTCAATTCCTCTTTAATTATTTATTTGCAGCAATTCATCATTTACGGAAAGTTCACCTTTGCCTGTTACCAAAATGTCATTATCAGTCGTATTTAATACCAGAACAATGATACTGGTATCATATCCACTTTCCTTCACTAAATTTAAATCAACATCAACCAGTCTGTCTCCCGGATGAACCATAGCTCCTTTTTCCACATAAGTTTTAAATCCTCTGCCCTCTAGCTTTACCGTATCGATCCCTATATGAATCAAGACATCCCTTCCACTCTTAGTTGTTATACCAATTGCATGACCAGTCGGGTAAATCATTGATATCTGGCCTTCAACCGGGGAATAAACGGTTCCATCCGCTGGCAGAACAGCAACTCCGCTTCCTAATGTACCTGACGCAAATGCTTCGTCCTTTACCTCTTTAAGTGGAATCACGGTACCCCGGGTTACATTTTTTAAAGTCTCAGTTGTTTTATTATTATTGTCTGTAAGATCCGTCTGTTCTTCTTTCTCCACTTTTACAAATATAAAGGTCAGGACAAAAGAAAGTACCAAAGCAATTGTCGCAGTAATAACTGCATTGATTATATTTTGAGGGTTTTCGCCAATAAATACAGGCAGGGACAAAAATCCTGCAGAAGCAATTGCATATCTCACTACTCCGGTAATACCAGCATAAAATCCTGCAACTCCACCGGAAATCATGACGCAGGCCAATGTTCTCTTGTATTTTAATGTTACACCATACAATGCCGGCTCTGTAATACCGGATAATGCTGTTATCGATGCCGAAACTGCAACTTCTCTTTTTTCCAGTTTCTTTTCTTTCACGGCAATTGCTAACGCTGCTCCGCCCTGTGCAACGTTACTTCCCAGCATTCCGGGACCCATAAGTGTTTCATAACCTAATTGTGATACAGACAATACTGCAAATGGAGTGATTGATAAATGCATGCCCACCATAACCAGAACTGGTGCGAAAATACCCATTAAAGTTGGAACAGCCCAGGGTATGTTCTCATTAATATTCTTAATAACGTAATAAATTCCATCTCCCATATAAGCGCCGATTGGTCCGATTACAATCAATGCAACAGGGGCTGTTATAATTAATAACAACATAGGCCTTAACATGGTCTTTATCATTTTAGGTGTGAATCTCTCAACAACCTTTTCTACGTAACTCATAAACCACACAGACAGAATAATCGGGATTACGCTGGCTCCATACTTCACGGAATGCACAGGTAATTGAAACAAAGAAATTTTATCACCATCTGCTACCAATTTCAGGAAATTCGGATGAAGCATAACACCTGCAATTACCATTGCCATATAACTGTTTGTCTTAAATTTCTTCGCAGCACTATTAGCAATATAAAACGGCAGAAAATAAAATGGCGCATCGGATATCAGTGATAAAATTTTATAATTTTGTGTATCATTGCTCATACCCATGATTACTAATACGGCAAGTATTACCTTTACCATACCACCGGCGATAATGATGGGAAGAATCGGGGCCATAATACCAACAATTGTATTTAAAACAGCTTTTAATATGTTGGATGCACGAAACGGTGTTTTTGAGCCTTCTCCAACACTATTCTTCCCGATACCCATGGCCTGTAGATCATTGTAAAACTTATCCACCTCTGCCCCGATAATTACCTGGCATTCATCACCGGATTGTACGGTGTTAATAACACCAGGGATTTTTTTCAATTCTGCTGTGTTAAATTTTCCTTTGTCAATTAAATTAAATCTTAACCGGGTCATGCAGTGATACAAATCATTAATGTTCTCGGCTCCGCCTACATGTTTAATTATTAAATTTGTTATTTCTCTCTGGTTCATACTAATCCTCTCCTATACATCAAACTATTTGAAACCCCTGGATTGCGTTACTGAATTCACTTCAATTAGTATCCGTTTTTCATTAGATCCGCTACTATCGGATCTTTTGACTCCACCCCCTGATTTTTCAAATCAGTAATTTTTTCTTTGAACTGCGGAAGATATTTTTCATGCGCAACCAGCAATTCATTTAACACCTGCTTTGCTTCACCCCCCTTTTGTATTAAAGGATTTATGGTAAATGCCTGTAATGCCATACCATAATCACCTGATAAAGCCGCACTGATTGTACATTCTTCCATTGCTTTCATCACCTGTAGCTGTCCTTTTTCAAATGCCCCCATGTCTCCCCATGCCATAGGCGTAGCTCCTTTGGCAGAAATCAAACAGGATACTTCTGCTACAGAATCCGAATCCAGGCAAGAGATTGCTCCATTATTCTGGGTACTGACCACCATATGGATTCCTTTATTATTATAGATTGCATTAATGCATTCACACGCAGCCTCACTATAATAAGCGCCTCCGCGCTTTTGAAGCTCTTCCGGTTTTTTATTCAGATCCGGATTTTTATATATCTCAAAGAGGGAAGCCTCCACCGCTTTCATCTGTTCCGCACGGGTTCCGCCCTTTCTGAATTCTTCCAGACTGTGCTCCAGCATTTCTTTTTCCAGATAATAATAACGATGATATCCACAAGGCAAAAGGTTTGTGGAATGCAGCAATTCCACTGGAAATTCCGCCTGGTAAATATTGGCAGGCGTACCGCCGCCCTTTTCATTAATATGGTCTATTAACTGTCCGGTTACCTCTCTGCCTTCTTCGTCAAACACTTTATGCCAATGAAAATGGTTCAGGCCTGCGAATTGATAATTTAACTCATTAACCTGTTTTCCAATAACCTTTGGTTCATTCATCATTGAGATCACTGGTACATTACACAATCCAATGCATTTTTTCCAGCCGAAGTGTTTTATAACTGCTTCTGTTATGATACCGCTGGGATTGGTGAAATTAATCAGCCAGGCTTCAGGACACAGCTCCTTCATATCCTGAACAATTTCTTTCATTACCGGAATTGTCCGGAATGCTTTAAACATTCCGCCGGCACCATTGGTTTCCTGACCCAGCATTCCATGAAGCAGTGGGATTCTTTCATCTTTAATTCTTGCATCCAGCAGCCCGACCCGAAACTGGGTAGTTACAAAATCAGCATCCTTTAATGCCTCTCTGCGGTTTAAAGTTGTAATAACCTTTACCGGATATGGTGTGGCATCCCACATGCGCTGCGCTAATTGCCCAACTATTTCCAGCTTCTCTTTTCCAGCTTCAATATCAACTAACCAGATTTCGCTTATAGGCAATTCTTTGTACCTTTTAATGAAACCTTCCATTAATTCAGGTGTATAACTGCTGCCGCCTCCGATTGTTACAATTTTTATAGATTTATTCATTACATACCTCCTGTAACTTACAGTAATTGAATACTTACCATTCATCATCTGTATCTTAATTGCTTTCTTCCATTAATACAATATGAGTACACGATTCAGGCTCTTTTTTCCAAAAAAAGCACCCAATCATCTTATTTTATTGAAACTTTTTGATACTTTTATTTATATCTTTTCCTATGGTATAATTAACTTGTACAATGGAACCATAAAAAAGTTCGTATAATATACCAAAATTAATTAACACAGAAAGAGGGAACAAACATGCTGCTAGAAAATACCATAAAGCTTTGCGACGGATTAACTCCCGTCGAAAATGATATTGTAAAATATATTCTGGCAAATAAGAGTTTGGTAGTGGGAATGACTATTCAGCAGCTTTCAATTAACATATCCGTTTCCAAGTCAGCTGTACACAGATTATGCCGAAAATTAGGATTAAAGGGTTTTAATGAACTGAAAGTAAAGCTAGCTCAGGATTTAGCAGATATTGAAAAAGGGCAGGAAGTTATTGACGTCAACTATCCGTTTGAACAGCATGACAGCCAAAAAATGATTGCCA
>JAEYPZ010000106.1:0-3831 GCA_023410275.1 Bacillota bacterium | reverse complement strand
CACTTCCTGCGTTCCCTCCTGTGCCGCTTTCCGTGTAACTGATTGCATAGGTTGAAAAGCTCTTTGTATAAATGGTAATTGTATCTGTTGCTGCTACAAAATATTCTCCGTTTTCATCCGGACTGCCATTTTGATGAGTCTGTGGGATTCCATTATGGACCCTGTGAACGTTTATCCCTGATTTTCCTCTCAGATTTTCAGGCAATGGAAATACGATTTCAATAATCTCCGGCAGAATTCCCAGCCTCTCGGGTGTACCTGGTATGCTGTTTTCTGTCCGTGTTTTATATGCAGACAGGTCAAGGTATAGTCCGATGGGATTTCCACCAGTAGCATTTAAGATCTTATCTACATCATCTTTAATTTCTTCTTTTTGTTTTAGATCTGCCACCAGTTTGATTTCCACCTTGTTGCCGGAAATCTGTGCAAATTCCTTATCTTCCTGGGTAAACTGTTCCTCTAAATTACCCACTACAATATCAGGAGCTCCGGTCTTTACTTCGACGATGCTGTTGATCGTACCTGACGGCATTCTGATTGAATCGCTTAGTACGCAATCTTCATTGTCAACCACAACCAGAACTGTCACAACTTTACCATCTTTCGTTACCTGTAGATTATAGGTACCGTTTGGTATACCGTTAATTGTAAAATTACCAGTTTCGTCCGTTGAAGTAGTTCCTACCTGACGGTTTCCTTTTTTTAGTACAAGGAACGCACCGGGTACGGGATTGCCGTTTTCCTCAACTACTTTTCCAGAAACTTTATAAGTGCCTTCCACAACTGCTTTTGGTGTTACCGGAGCAGATGGTGTGGAGTCTGTTCCTGCACCTGCAGAATTGACAGCTTTGACAGTGAAGGTGTAGGAAACTCCATTTGTCAGACCTGTTACTGTAATTGGACTGGAAGATCCACTGATTGCCACACCACCTGGACTGGAAGTCACTATGTAAGACAGAACGGAGCTTCCACCGTTATTTGCTGGCGGACTGAAGCTTACAACCGCACTTCCATCGCCGGCAACTGCTGTAACATTTTGGGGAGCTCCTGGGACCGTTACAGTAGGTGTTTTTATGAGGGTCACTTCTTTTACGGAACTGTCATTTCCAGGTATATCTGCGGTTTTACTTACATAACCAGATGATGATACCGTCTGTGAACCTGCTGGAAGCCACAGAGATGCTGCACCATCGTCCTTTGTTACAGCTCTGTAAGTGTATCTACCAGGCGTTCCGTTTACTTCTGAGGAAATAACAGTCTCAGCTGCAGGACTGACTACCGCTTTCATACGGTATACGTTATCACCGCCCTCTGCATTCATAATTGTACGGGAAGCCCCGGCTTCCATTGAAATGAGATCAATATTTCCGGTAGAAATGTATATGTTTCTTCCCATTACAGAATCCCGGGTTGCGGAAGCCCCCCGGCCGCCGCGAATATAGATATCTCCTGCATCTTTTGAGATGCTGACAGTTCCCCGGTCAGCATTTGATACTTCACTGCTTCCGTAAGCACGCAATCCGACACCACCGACTCCGGTAGTTCCGTTACCTCCTATGGCAGTAACATCAGCTCCATCACCAATGTTTATTAGTCCGGTATGTGTATAAACGGCGTGGGAACCGTTGACCTGGCCATTTCCGCCTATGGCAGTTACGGAAGCCTGGGAGATGTTTATGTTACCCAAATTGCTGTACAATCCAAGCGAACTGTTTGTTTTACCGTTACCACCAATGGCGGTTACGGTTCCTCCAGTAATATCCACATTTTTGTAATAGGTAGCAATTGCTGTTCCGGCAGTGGAATCCTGACTATCACCGCCCGTTGCTGTTACGGTCCCCCCAGATATATTTACCTTCTGCTCATAAGCATAAATTCCATATCCACCCAGAGCTTTTTTGCTGTAGCCGCCTTCTGCAGTTACAGTTCCTCCGGTGACGTCCAATTGGCTCATTGCATCGATTCCTCTTCCGGCAGGGGTGTTTTCCGAATCACCTCCGGTTGCGGTTACAGTACCATCCTCAATGAGAATATTTCCTCCCTTGGAATGATTATTGGCAGGGAAGGAAACCTGAATACCATGCCCAGAAGTCCAGCCACTGGCCGCAGATGAATCTCCTCCCTTGGCTGTAATCACCGAATCTCCAATCCGGATCGTTCCCCAGCCAACTCTGATGCCGGTTCCCCCGTTATTATTCTCACCATTTCCTCCCGTTGCATTAACCGTTACGCCTCCGTCAATGGTAAGCCTGGCACCGGAATTGCTGGCATAAGTATAACCTTCCATATCGATTCCCTGACCTGCGGTAAGATTGCTGTCGGTAGTGCTGCCGCCGGTTACATTTAATGTACCACTACCGGTAATGGATAAATCCTGGTCGTGTATGGAGCGAATACCACTTCCCCAGCTGGAACCGGTTAAATTACAGGTTCCACTTACATTAATATTCATCTGATCCGTTTCGTCATCAGTTTTATTAAGGACCATTGCAGAGCTTTCCACTCCCGCTTTATCAGGCGCAGTAATCGTAAGGTCTATCAGATTCAGCGTAATATCATTATAGACTTCTATATAAGTCTTATCACAGGAAATATCATTTCCATCAATTGTTACTGTGGATAAATCCTCAGATCTGACGTCAATTCTGATAATAGCTGTGGGAGATTTTAAAATGCTAAGTGTTTCATAGGTTCCTGATAGTACAATTGTCTGATCTGATCCGGTCCACATATAGCTGTTGTCACCAATTTTATAATCAGGATCTGTTGGCATAACTCCTACTCCGGTTACCAGGCATGTTGCATTTATCGGTCCGGAGAGGTAAGTCGTTGTCAGTGATTCTGTAGTCTGACCGCTGGTTATTCCGCTTCCGCTCCACGCATAAGCATACCCTGCAGCACCAACTCCGGCTGCTATAATCGTAACAACGGTTCCTCTTATAACCTTTGCACCGTTGGCAATGGTTGTCCCTCCAGCAGTCGCATTAATACTGCTTCCCGTTGCTGTTCCGGCATAGGATGCCGAAAAACTGACTGTATAATAATCAAGAAATACATACTTTGTTGCATTACTTATTTCAATAATCTGGTTTGTATCCTTGCCGTCTACATAGACATTATATGTACCATTTGCAGCTGTGGTTTCATACGAACCAGTTCCCGTTTTAGGCACCTCAGTAGTGGTCTGTAAATTTCTTAATTCCACCGCTCCTTCCATATCGGAGAGAGTGTTATCAATATAAGTTTTTATTATTACAGGATACTTTGATCCAGCAGGTGTAACAGTAAAACTTAATTCCGTACTTCCAAGTACGTCGTTGCCGTCCAATACTGTTACAGTAGCCGTATAAATACCAACTGAAAGCCCAGTTTTTGGCGATACGTTAAAATAATCAGATTCATTTTTCCCAATGCTGGGAAGAGACGTTTTACTAATACTATAGTCATCTTTGTTACTTCCAGTTAATACAATATCCAAATTTCCAGTAGAAGCTTCCCCGTTGTTGTTAATACGTATTTGATTTGGTGCTATCCAACTATAGCCTTCATCCGCTGCATTAAATGTATAAGAAGTTAACCCAAGATACTCAATATCAGGCACCAGACCTGCCATCAATGCCTGAGCCGGCGTTGCTTCTTCAAACTCAAAAGGCATTGCAGCTGGTTCTGTAATTGCTTCCGGTTCTGCAAGCTCTTCCGGTTCTTCTGTCTCCGTCTCTTCTTCCGCCTCAGACGGTGTTGCTGATTCATAATCCTCATTTTGTGTGGTAAAACTTTCCGATGTCTGGCCAGGATTCCCTTCCTCTGCCACTACCGATATCGGCGTCAGAC
>JAEYPZ010000085.1:0-34812 GCA_023410275.1 Bacillota bacterium | reverse complement strand
GGCAGTACCGCAGACCTGTCTGCGGTATGCAATGGGAGCAAGTGTGAAAGAAAAGCGCTTTCACTCCATTATTTATGGCAGTACCGCAGACCTGTCTGCGGTATGCAATGGGAGCAAGTGTGAAAGAAAAGCGCTTTCACACTCCATTATTTATGGCAGTACTGCAGACTTGTCTGCAGTATGCAATGGGAGCAAGAGTGAAAGAAAATAACATTTCGAAAGGATGCCGCTTACAGATTCTTTCACTCGTTTTTATTTAAGGCAGTATCGCAGGCAGGCCTGCCTGCGATATACAATGGGTATAAACATGAATAAAATTATTGGAAGTGACTATGATAATCTTCCGTGGCAGGATAAACCGGAAGGGTACCGGCATCCCGTATGGCGATACAATGCAAATCCTATTATCGGCAGAGAAGCGATGCCGACATCAAACAGCGTATTTAATAGTGCGGTAGTACCCTTTGAGGGCGGGTTTGCAGGCGTGTTCCGATGCGACAGCAGAGCTGTAACCATGGATATCTATGCAGGATTTAGCAAAGACGGAATCCATTGGGACATAAATCCCGAACCAATTGAATTCACCGGTGAGGAGGAAGAAATCACAAAGAAAGTTTACCGTTACGACCCGAGAGTTTGCTATATGGAAGACCGGTATTATATTACCTGGTGCAATGGGTACCACGGACCGACCATCGGAGTTGGATATACCTTCGATTTTAAGACCTTTGTCCAATTGGAAAATGCTTTCCTGCCATTTAATCGAAACGGTGTTCTTTTCCCGAGAAGAATTAACGGAAAATATGCGATGCTGAGCCGCCCCAGTGATAACGGGCATACACCCTTTGGAGATATCTACTACAGCCAAAGTAATGATATGGAATATTGGGGACATCACCGCTATGTTATGGGAACCACTGAATTCGAAGCTTCCGGCTGGCAGGCAACAAAGATTGGCGCCGGAGCTACTCCCATTGAAACAGAAGAGGGCTGGTTGCTCATCTACCACGGTGTACTGGCAACCTGCAACGGCTTTGTTTACCGTATGGGCTGTGCTTTGCTTGATATAGATAAACCCTGGAAGGTAAAGAAAAGAACAAAGAGTTATATCCTGGCACCTCAGGAATTATATGAAACAACCGGGGATGTTCCCAATGTCATATTTCCGTGTGCAGCCTTAACCGATGAAAAAACCGGAAGAATTGCAATATATTATGGCGGTGCCGATACCGTAGTCGGTTTGGCTTTTACAACCGTTGACGAGCTGATGGCAGCCATGGAAGATGTGTAACTTCTGAAACTATCCGGTGATTTATTATTATGAGGCATCCTGTATACATGATATAATGAAGGAAAATAATAGAAGATATGGGGATACGTATTATGAAAAAGCCATACATAATAGGAATTGCCGGAGGCAGTGCCAGTGGAAAATCTACATTAAGCGATAATTTGGAGAAGCAGTTAAACCGATATACGGTAAAAGTCTTTCATATGGATTCCTATTTTAAGCCTGCCAATGAACGCCCCATTGCTGCCGCTCCTGTTACAAAGAAAATGTATATGGATGACAACCATCCGGAAACAATGGAGCTGAAACAACTCACGGCCGACTTGAAGGAAGCAATGGCCGGGAGCTATGATATCATTATCATAGAAGGATTTCTGGCTTTGTGGGATGAGGATATCTATCCGTATCTGGATTTAAAGCTGTTTGTAGATTGCAGGGCGGATGAACGGATTGTCCGCAGGCTTCGCAGGAATATGGAATGGGGTCTGGCCTTTGATGAGATTTCAGAGGTATATCTGGACATGGTCCGCTATCGTCACGACGAATATGTGGAACCTACAAAATGGAAAGCGGATTTGATCATAAACGGGTCTTCTCCTCAGGAGAAAGCCATTGACCTGATTATAAATTATTTAATTAGCCAGTTAAAATAAAGAAACGGGCATAGGAGGCATCTATGGTATTTTTAGATAAGAGAATTCGTGTGATTTGTGATGAATTAAAAAAACTGTCAGTAGTACAAAAAGTTCCGGTAGATGACTGGAAATATAAGAAGGGTAATTATGTGTATCCCAGGGATGCCGAGGAAGCAAAGGCAGAGTGGGAGCAATTTGATTGTAAGACCATGCACTGGTATGGGCCTGACGAACATTATTGGTTCCGCGGGGAATTTACGGTACCTCAGTCCATGGAAGGCAAAGCGGTATGGATGAATGTAAAAACCCAGATAGAGGAATGGGATGACGGCAAAAATCCGCAGTTCTTACTATATGTTGACAATACAGCGACTCAGGGAATTGATATGAATCACAGGAGAGTTCTTCTGACAAAGGAAGCTGTTTCCGGTAAGACCTATCATCTGGATCTGCAATCCTATACAGGAACACTGCATAGTGAGTTCAACCTGATAGTAGAAATGCTGGAGATTGATCCGGGAATTGAGAAGCTCTATTATGATATCAGTGTTCCTTTAAGTGCCTTTACCCGTATGGAAAAGGATGATAAAGTAAGAAGAGATATTGAGGCGGTATTAAATAACTGCATTAACCTGCTGGATCTCAGGACCCCTTACTCCAAAGAATTCTATGAATCACTGGGGGAAGCGGATGCATACCTGGAAAAAGCTTTGTATGAGGACATGGCAGGCTATGAGGATGTCATTGCCACCTGTATCGGCCACACCCATATTGATGTTGCCTGGTGGTGGACGGTGGAACAGACCAGAGAGAAGGTCGGACGGAGCTTTGCCACGGTATTAAAGCTGATGGAGGAATATCCGAATTATAAATTTATGTCAAGCCAGCCTCAGCTATATTATTTCCTGAAGGAAAGATATCCGGAACTTTATGCCAGATTAAAGGAAAGAGTAAAGGAAGGCAGATGGGAACCGGAAGGCGGCATGTGGGTAGAAGCTGACTGTAACCTTACTTCCGGGGAATCTCTGGTGCGCCAGTTCATGCACGGCAAAAAGTTCTTTAAAGAAGAGTTCGGTGTTGATAACAGAGTATTATGGCTTCCTGACGTTTTCGGTTATTCCGGAGCACTTCCCCAGATTATGAAGAAATCGGGCATCGATTATTTTATGACTACCAAGCTGGCCTGGAATCAGTTTAATAAGATACCCAATGATACCATGTATTGGAAAGGAATCGACGGAACCAAAATCTTTACCCATCTTATTACGACTCTTGGAGTAGGCCAGAGTACAGAGGAATTCTTTACTACCTATAACGGTATGCTTCATCCCGACTCTATTATGGGCGGCTGGACGAGATACCAGAACAAAGATATTAACAATGACATTCTGATTTCCTATGGATACGGAGATGGCGGCGGCGGTCCCACCAGGGAAATGCTGGAGACCTCCATCCGTATGGAAAAAGGGGTGCGCGGCATACCAAAAGTACGCCAGGAATTCGCAGAAACTTATTTTGAGGAATTATTTAATCGTGTAAAGGATAATAAGAGGCTTGCGGTTTGGGAAGGTGAATTCTATTTCGAATACCATAGAGGAACTTATACATCCATGGCCAGAAATAAGCGTTCCAACCGTAAGAGCGAGCTTATGCTGATGGATCTGGAGCTGCTTTCCATTCTGGCATTGAAGAACCAGGTACCATATCCGGCAGAAGAGCTTGACGCCATGTGGAAGAAAGTACTGCTTAACCAATTCCATGATATTTTACCCGGCTCCTCTATCAAAGAGGTATATGAGGTTACAAAGAAGGAATATGCAGAACTGGCAGAAAAGGCCGGAGCTGCCATTCAGAACCGCTTAAGTAAATTAACAGGTGACGGAGAAGGGGTAACCGTATATAACACCCTGGGATTCCTTCGGGATGATATTGTAAATCTGGCTGATATTAATGCAGAGGCTTTAAAGGATGCAGAGGGAAATATCTATCCGGTACAAAAATCAGCAGATGGCGCTGTTGCTTATTTAAAAGGAATACCGTCAAAGGGCAGCAAGACGTTTGAAACAGTAACCGGCAAGGAAGGAGATAAGCCTTTTTACTTAAAGGGCAATCACCTGGAAACACCTTATTACACCATAGAGCTTGATGAACAGGGTTTGTTTACTTCCATCTATGATAAAGATAACGACCGTGAGGTATTACAGGACGGGCAGCAGGGAAATCTCTTCCGTATGTATGAAGACAAGCCGATTTATTATGATAACTGGGATATTGATATTTTCTATACGGAAAAATTCTGGGATGTAACGGATATTTCCCGCATGGAATGGACGGAAATAGGTGAGGTGCGTGCAACCCTGGAAATCCAGAGAAATATCAGTAATTCTGTTATCAGACAGAAGATATATTTCTACGCCCACAGCAGAAGAATTGAGTTCAATACTTATGTTGACTGGAAAGAACACCAGCATTTATTAAAAGTGCACTTTCCTGTTAATATTCACTCCGATGAAGCTTCCTTTGACATTCAATTCGGTAACCTGACCAGGAAGGTACACAGCAATACCAGCTGGGATGCTGCCAGATTTGAAAGCTGCGGACATAAATGGATTGATTTATCCGAGGGTCATTATGGTGTCAGCCTGTTAAATGACTGCAAGTACGGCCATTCGGTAAAAGACGGCAATATGGCTATTACCCTGATTAAATCCGGTATTGAGCCGAATCCTTCGACAGACCAGGAAGAGCATTACTTTACCTATGCCATTTATCCTCATGCCGAGAACTGGAGAGCTGCCGGCACCGTTTTTGAAGCAGCTAAACTTAATCAGCCGGCCTACGCAGTGAAGGGCGGTAACCCCGGTGCGGCATTCTCTTTCGCGTCCGTTAATAAACCCAATGTTATGATTGAGACTGTGAAACAGGCAGAAGACGGGGCCGGCGTTATCCTTCGTATCTACGAATATGAGAATGCCCTGACGAAAGCGCATATCAGCCTTGGTATGGCACAGGAGATTGTATCCATTGAGGAATGCAATCTGATAGAAGAGGTAATGGAGACAGTTCCTAAAACAGCGGATGGGTTCGATATCGAGATAAAACCTTACGAGATAAAGACTTATAAAGTCAAATTCATAAAATAATATTGATTCGGGTGAATAAGTTTACCTCAATAAAATTGATAGACTTATGACACCACATTCGATATTTGATTTAATATTTTTGATTCGGGTGTCATAAATTATCTCAGCTTTTGCTTATGTATATTTGGGGTATAAAAATGCAAGGTCGTGACTTTCACGGAGCTGAGTGTATTTTTATACCACAAGTATACATTCCATAAACATGGCATTGACTTATGACACTTGAATCATTTTTAAGTTCTATAAAAGGGCTGTTGCAAAATAAACATTCATGACGGATGATTTATAAATCCGTTTTCAAAGATGTTAAGATGCAGCAGCCCTTAATTAAAATAGATAAATGAATTTATGAGGTGCGATTATGTTAAGAGAAGATTTAAAAGCTTACCCCTTTATGAATAAGGCCGCTGATACAGAAGAACGTATACGGGATTTAATAAACAGAATGACCTTGGAAGAAAAGGTACGCCAGCTTGATATTTATTCAGGAACAGAATTTTTAGAGAATTCTGAAGGAATGTCTGAATTTGACTGGGACAGGTATAAAGAATTATATGGTGAAGCAGGTATTGGCTGCCTGCAAATCCGATATTCATCCGCTAAGCTCAACAATCAGATACAGGAATATAATATGAAAAACACACGCCTGGGCATTCCGGTATTATTTAGCGAAGAAACACTGCATGGATTGGTCTGGCCGGAGGCTACGATATTTCCGCAGCAAATTGCCTTAGCCGGCACGTTTGAGCCGGACCTCGCCTATAAGCAGGGCAGAGCCATTGCAGCAGAGGCACGAAGCTTAGGTATACATGAAGGGTGGTCGCCTGTACTTGATCTGGCCAGAGACCCGCGATGGGGACGAGTGGAAGAGGGTTACGGAGAAGACACCTATTTAAGTTCAAAATTTGCATACAAAATGGTAAAAGGATTACAAGGTAACGATTTAACTCAAAATGATTCGATCGTAGCTGAACCGAAGCACTTTTCGGGCTACGGTTCCCCAAGCGGAGGACTGAATTGCGGGCCTGCAACCTTTGGACGCCATGATCACGCAAGTTATTGCCTGCCAATATTTGAAGCAGCGTTTAACGCCGGAGCTTTAAATACAATGTGCTCTTATAATACAATCGATGGTGTGGCGGTTGCCGGAGATAAAGAATTACTTACAAAGGTGCTGCGTGATGAAATGGGAATGAAGGGTTTTGTCCGTTCTGATATGACAGCAGTTCGTATGCTGCATACCTGTCATTATGCAGCCAGAAGCGACAGAGAAGCGATAAAGATGGGGATAGAAGCAGGTGTGGATATGCAGCTGTATGATTATCCTCATAAAGAATACCAAAATACGCTTATTGATTTAGTTAACTCCGGAGAAATTACGGAAGAAACAGTTAATATTTCCTGCAGCAGAATTTTAAGAGTTAAATTTATGTTAGGCCTGTTTGAAAATCCATTTACAGATGAGTCCTTAAGTGAAAAGGTAGTGAACAGCCAGGAGCATAAGGAGATAGCATTAGAGGTTGCGGAGAAATCAATATGTCTTCTCAAAAATCAAAATAACATCTTACCGCTTAAAAAGTCAATAAAAAATATAGCTGTTATCGGACCAAGTGCAGCAGCCTGCAGATTTGGCGGGTATAGTTCAGCCAGCAGCGTGGAACGTGGGGTTACATTGCTTGATGGAATAAAAGCAATTGTATCAAAAGATACCACTGTAACATATAATTCCGGCTGCGGAATTTTAGATGCGGAAATAAAACCTGTTCCCCAGAATTGGCTGCGGGATATAAACGGTAAAAACGGGTTGACCGGGGAGTATTTTAATAATCTGGATTTCTCAGGAGAACCGGTGTGTACAAGATTGGATGGGATGATAAACTTTAACTTTATCTATTCCAAACCGGCAGCGGGTGTAAATGCAGATAGATTTGCAGTACGCTGGAGCGGAACTTTATTAGCTGACTACAGCTTTAAGGGCTGCCTTGGACTAAGTACCATGGACAGTATGAGATTATGGGTAGATGATAATTTAATTGTGGATGGCTGGGAAGAATTGAATGCAAATCAAATGGTGGATTTTGAGTTTGCAGAGGGCAGAGAGTACCGAATTAAAATTGAGTATAAAAATGACCAAAGAGGTGCCAGAGTGATTTTTGGGTATAATAATGGCCGCCTGAATATGGATGAGGCAATCCGCATAGCCCAGGATGCAGACGTTGCCATTGTTGCGGTAGGTGACAGCGAGGAAACCTGCGGAGAGAATTTTGACAGAGCTGACCTGAACCTTCCGGGAAAACAGCTGGATTTGGTTAAGGCTATACATGCAACGGGCACTCCTGTCATACTGGTCCTGCAAAATGGCAGACCCTTGTCAATTACATGGGAAAATGATAATATTCCTGCTATTATTGAAGCCTGGCATGCAGGGGAGCAGGGCGGCAGTGCCATTTCAAAAGTGATATTTGGTGATGTGAATCCTGCAGGCCGGCTGCCCATGTCTTTTCCTAAATCAGTCGGGCAGATACCTGTTCACTATAACAGATGTCCCTTTAGTGCAACGAAATATGTCGAAATGGATTGGCTGCCGCTGTATCCTTTTGGGTATGGTCTAAGCTACACAAATTTTCAATACTCCAATATAAGCTTATCAAAGTCAGAAATCAGAGCAGATGAAGAAATCGATGTCATGTTTGATGTAACGAATATTGGCAGCTGTAAGGGGGAAGAAGTCGCACAGCTCTATATTCATGATGAATATAGCAGTGTCCTGCGCCCTTATAAGGAATTAGCCGGATTTAAACGAATTCAATTAGAGAAGGGTGAAACAAAAAGAGTAGTATTAACATTAGGATATGAGCAATTACGGGTATTAAATAAAAACTATAAATGGACTGTTGAAGATGGGAAATTTGAAGTCATGGTCGGCAATAACTCAGCCAATATATTATTAACTGCTGAATTCAATGTTTTACCGCTATAATATAATTAGCCGACAAAGCTCCATTTCTATATAAATACAGGCAGCTTGCACAAAATAAAAAGCTTCCTGCGCCTATGGAAATGTATTAGAAGTCCTTTTCTCTGAAGAATTTGTGCTATATCATCAAACAGATTGTCTGAGCGTAGCGAGTTATCTGTTTGATGATATGTCCAGCACAAATTCTTCAGAGAATTAGGACTTCTTATACATTGGAATCGAAGCAGGAAGCTTTTTATTTTGTGCAAGCTGCCGTCCCATTGCGAAAAACTGGCCCTTTTGTCTGGAAAAGAGGATATCCCCAAGTCATGTAATGACTTGAAGGATATCCTCCTTTTGAAATTATCTCTTTCTATGCCGATTATTAATTGGTTGATTTTACTTCATTCCACTTCTTGATATAAAGAGCGTCCATATTTTCGCCAAGGTAGTGGTAAGTGGTGCAGCGGTCTAATACATCCTGGCCGGGAAATGCGATAGGACTGTCTTTGATATCCTTATCCTTGATTAATTCCCTGGCTGCTTTATTGGGAGTAGAGTAAGTAATGTAATTAAAATTCTTAAGGGCAATTTCAGGGTCGCACATGAAGTTAATCCATTTTTCCGCATACTCCTTGTTGGGGGCATTTTTGGGAATAACCCAGCCGTCTATCCATACATTGGAGCCTTCCTTGGGAACGACATATTCAAGGTCGGGATTTTCGCGCTGTGTAAAGATAGCTTCTCCGGAATAGATAACACCAATTGGATTGTCGCCGCCAATCATCTTATCTCTTACCTGGTCCACAACATAAGCATCCACCAGAGGCTTTTGTTCCTGCAACAGTTTTTTCGCTTCCTCTATCTGAGCTTCGTCCGTTGTATTAATAGAGTAGCCAAGATAGCTTAAAGCGATGGCAAAAGCATCTCTTACACTGTTAATCATTAAGATGTCACCGGTATAGCCGTTCCTTTTGATAAAATCCTTATCAAAGAGGGCACCCCAGCTGTCAATGGGCTCCTTGATCATGGTTTTATTATAGAGAATTCCCACGGTGCCCCAGCAGTAGGGAACACTGTATTGGTTGCCCGGGTCGAATTGCTCCGCACTTTTCAGATAGGCGGGGTCAATATTCTTGATATTCGGGACATTGTTGTAATCTATCTTGGTAAGGAGGCCTTCGCCAATCATCTTTTCAATCATATAGTCGGAAGGACATACCACGTCATATTTCTGGGAACCGGTCTTAATAACAGGATACATATCTTCATTCTGCTCGAAGTAGCTCATAACGACCTTAATTCCGGTTTCTTTTTCAAAGAGCTTTACGACATCAGGATCTATATATTCACCCCAGTTATAAACCAAAATCTTTGGGGTATTGCTTTTGGAACAGCCGGTTATAACTCCTGTGCTGGTCAGGATAAGACTGCATAGAAGCAGCAGGGCGGTTATTCTTTTCATCATTGACTCCTTTCGAGAACATCAAAAATTAATTACTTTAATCAGGCCTTTCCTAATGACTTTTCACCATGCTCCCTGTCTTTCCTGCGGTTGATCAGCACTAAAAGAATCAGGATACTGATAAAAAGAAGAGTGGAAAGGGCATACATTTCCGGCTTGATTCCTTTTCGCACTTCTGTGTATATAATCGTAGAAAGGGTATCAAAGCCTGCACCTTTTGTAAAATAAGTAATTACAAAATCATCCAGGGACATGGTAAAGGCTAAAAGGAAGCCGGAGAGGATACCCGGAAAGATATCCGGCAGTATAATCTTAAAAAAGGCATAAGATTTTGTAGCTCCCAAATCCAGGGCAGCCTCATATATACTGGTATTCTGCCTGGTAAGCCTTGGCATGACGCTTAAGATGACATAAGGGATATTAAAGGTTATATGGGATAACAGCACACTGGAAATACTTAAGGGGTAATTCAGTGCGATAAATAACAGCATCAGGGAAATACCCGTTACAATATCCGCATTCATCATAGGAACATTGGAGATTCCTAAAAGAAGGGTCTTGGGAACCTTTTTCATATTATTGATGGCAAGGCAGGCACAGGTACCGATAACGGCAGCGATAAAAGCCGACAGCAAGGCGATGATCAGAGTATTGGTAAGTGCCTCAATAATTGCTTCATCCTGGAACAGATTGCGGTACCAGGTGAAGGTAAATCCGCCCCATCTGGAACGGGACTTGGATTTATTAAAGGACAGTATAATAAGGATGAAGATGGGGGCATATAAAAATAACAGAATCAGCCCCAAATAAAAGCGGGAAAAGAATTTCTTTACCATATATTCTTACCCTCCGATTCCTTGTCATATTTGGTAAGGATAGCCATGCTGAGGAGAATAAATACCATGAGCACCAAAGACAGGCCAGAGCCGGTATGCCAGTTGTTTACTGTTTTGAACTGCTGCTCGATGATGTTTCCGATCAGGACTACCTTGCTGCCGCCGAGAATATCCGATATAACGAAGGTGGTCAGAGAAGGCACAAATACCATGGTAATTCCGCTGACAACCCCTGGTAAGGACAGGGGCAGGATAACCTTCAGAAAGGTCATGAAGGAACCGGCACCTAAGTCCCTGGCTGCATTAACATAATCATCGCTTATTTTAGACAGCGAATTATAAATGGGAAGTATCATAAAGGGCAGGAAATTATATACCATACCGAATATAATGGCTCCCGGCGTATTTATCAGTTCAAGGGCGGGCAGATGGAGGAACTTTAAAAAGGTATTGATAACCCCGGTCTTCTCCAGAATATTCTGCCATGCCAGTGTCCGTAACAGGAAATTCATCCACATGGGAAGAATAAATATCATAATGATAAAGGAATTGCTCTTCAGTTTCATCCCATGGAGGATTAAGGACAGGGGATAAGCCAATAGCAGGCATATTACCGTACTGACAATGGAAAGCTCCAGGGAAAGCCATAGGGACTGCAGGTTGATGGAATCCGCTATCAGAGCCAGATTACTCAGGGTGAAGCCTCCCCCCTCTGCGGTAAAACCATAGTACACGATGATAAATAGAGGAACAATAACAAATATGCCCATCCAGATGGTGTAGGGATAGGAAAGCCATTTCTTAGTATTCATCCGGTGCCACAGCCTCCTCATCCTCTGATTGAGGTTTATTCATAATGTGAATGTCAAAGGGATCCACTTTAATACCAACCTTGCTTCCTACGGGAAAGAGGTCCGTACTGTGGACAAGCCATTCATGACCGCCTGCAAATACCTCCATCTCATAGTGGACACCTTTGAATATCAGAGAGGTAACCACACCGTTAAGGGCAGCTTCCCCATCCTTTACAAGGTCGATATCCTCCGGCCTGATTACAACATCCACAGGCTGGTTCTTGCCAAAGCCCTTATCCACACAAGGAAATTTTGTTCCAAGTATGTTTACAAGCCCATCCTCAATCATAATAGAAGAGAGGATGTTGCTTTCACCGATAAAGTCGGCGACGAAGGCATTTTGAGGCTCGTTATATATCATTTCGGGAGAGCCTATCTGCTGGATATAGCCCTGGTTCATGACAACAATCGTGTCGGACATGGTAAGGGCCTCCTCCTGGTCATGGGTTACATAGATAAAGGTAATGCCAAGTTCATTTTTCAGACGGATAAGCTCATACTGCATATCCTGCCGGAGCTTTAAGTCCAAGGCACCCAAAGGCTCATCCAGTAAAAGTACCTTCGGCTCATTCACAATGGCTCTGGCAATTGCAATACGCTGCTGCTGTCCGCCGCTCAGGGATTCGGGACTGCGGTTTTCATAGCCCTCCAGATTAACAAGCTTTAGGGCATATTTTATCTTATCCTGTATGTAGGATTTGCTTTTTCTCTTGATTTTTAGTCCAAAGGCAATATTCTCCGCTATGCTCATATGAGGAAAAAGAGCATACTTTTGAAATACCGTATTTAACTGCCTTTCGTAGGGTGGCAGCTTTGTAATATCCTTTCCGTCAAAAATCACTTTGCCGCTGTCCGGATTCTCAAAGCCGCCGATAATGCGGAGGGTAGTAGTTTTTCCGCAGCCGCTGGGACCGAGGAGGGTCAGGAATTCATTTTCCTTAATATATAAATCCAGATTATCCAAAACAACATTGTCGTCAAATTTTTTTGTTATTCCCATTAAATCAATCAGCTTACCGCCAGCCATGCCAGAATCCTCCTATGTAATCATAAAAAATAGTCCGAATTAAAAGCTCGGGGGTGTGGAAATCCACAACAAGCTGGCACCCTGTTTATCAGAAGCAGTGATATAGTGGTTTTTACCAGCCTTATAATAAAAGGATTCCCCTTTTTTTGCCTTGTAGGTTTTATTTCCGATATGAAGAACAATACTTCCGCTTAAGACATATCCGAATTCCTCTCCCTCATGGGGATTGTCAGGATAGGTGGAACCGCCGGGCTCCAGGGTAAGCAGAATAGGCTCCAGCATATTCTTTTGGGCATTGGGTATAATCCATTGTATATTGTTTTTTAATTCAGAATCATACTTTTCAAAATAGTCTGTTTTTTTAAATACTACCTGTTCGGTAGATGTATCCGAAAAGAATTCCTCCAGATTCGTACCAAGGCATTGTAAAATATCAACTAAGGTTGCAATGGAGGGACTTGTTAAATCTCTTTCCACCTGGGAGATGAAACCTTTGGATAGCTCGGCTCTGTCTGCCAGCTCCTCCTGGGTCAGATTCTTTTGTACACGGAGTTCCTTGATTTTTCCACCAATTTTCATACTGACTCCCATCTGTGCGCCGTGGCACATGTATAATCAGGATTACAACAAATTTATTTTTGCCGTTTTCCCACTCTAACCGGTATGATGCCGCCTTGCGTCCTTTTCCTTGTCTACTTTCCTTAATAAAATTAAACTCAAAGTTTAGTGTTGCTAAACAACATCATCATAATTATACACGGAATTAGTCCTATGTCAATGGGGTATTTATTTTTATACAGGAAAATGTATAGGAAGAGAAAATAATGGAAAAGAGAAGCTAATAAAAAAGAGAAACTAAAAAAAGAGAAGCGCCAGATTTTAAAATGACAGTATTTGAAATCCCACATTCAGAGAGAAAAGTGATATTAAAATGGCCCTATAAAGGAACTTTGCTGATTGTCCACTTTATAGGGGCCATATTATATGCCTCCGGAAGAAGGCATTTTTGAATCAATAGATTTAACGGGTCTAATAACGGGAGGGTGACAGATTTGACAATATTTTATATACCTCCCTGCCAAGAGTGATGGCAAGTACAGTAGTTACAAGGTCCTTTGCAAGCATAAGGGGAACGGAGGGCAATATCCAGGTACCGGTCACGCGGTAATATTCATAGAGCCCAAGGGCATGGCATACCAGCAGTCCGCAGATACTAAAGAAAACATTGGCATAGTAGGGCTTTTTGCTGCCTAATCCGGTAAGGTATACCATGGGAAGAAATCCTATCAGATAACCACCGGTAGGACCGACCAGAGTATCCAGACCGCCTCCAAAATTAGCGAAGACAGGGATTCCCACCACACCCATTAACAGGTACAGCAGCACGGAGAGGAGCCCTGATTTTCGTCCCAGGATGGCACCGATCAAAACGATACCAAAGGTTTGCAGGGTTATGGGGATTCCCCCGGGAAGCATAAAGGAAATCTGTGACAATATGGATAAAATAGCTGTAAAAAGTGCAATTTTAACCATTTCCTGAGTCGTTATAAACGTTCGTTTCATCTTTTAAACCTATTCTTTCTGAAAAAATTTAACAATAGAATCCATTTTCGAGGTCATACTCATAAAAAGCATGTCTACTAAAGTAATAGCAGCCATTGCTTCCACTACCACGACAGCTCTTGGAACAATAACCGGGTCATGACGGCCCTTAATATTAATATTGATATTTTCACCTGCCTTGTTAATGGTTCTTTGGGTACTGGCAATAGAAGCGGTGGGCTTTACTGCGGCACGGAAGACAATCTCGGTGCCGTCACTGATACCGCCGAGTATTCCGCCGGCATGGTTGCTTAGCTTGGTCACGTTACCGTTATCCGTATACAGGAAGGGGTCATTATTTTCCATACCGGTCTTTTCCGCTGCCTGAAAGCCTGAACCAAATTCAATTGCTTTAACGGCACCGATGGAGAGAATAGCTTTTCCAAGGTTGGCATCCAGCTTATCAAAGACCGGTTCCCCGACACCTGCCGGAACGCCTGAAATAATACATTCAATAACACCGCCCACAGAATTGAGCTCCTTCATTTTTTCCTGCATCAGTAATTCCGCAGCTGCGGAAGCCTCCATATCCGGCATATAGAATGGACTCGTTAGAATGTTATCCTTATTGCATTTTGCATAATCAATAGAGACATTGCCAATGGACTTTGTATAAGCGCAGACAGTGATTCCAAGGTCTTTTAAGATGGAGGATGCAATAGCCCCTGCGGCTACCCTTCCGATGGTCTCCCTGCCGGAGGACCTGCCGCCTCCTCTGTAATCACGAAAACCATACTTGGCATCATAGGTATAATCTGCATGCCCCGGCCGGTAGTAGCCTGCTATTTCCGAATAATCCCTAGATATCTGATTGGTATTCATAACTGCCAGAGATATAGGGGTTCCGGTGGTTCTTCCTTCAAATACACCGGATAATATCTGAACGGCATCTGCCTCATTTCTCTGAGTCGTATATTTTGTCTGTCCGGGACGCCTTCTGTCAAGGAATACCTGGATTGCTTCTTCGTTAAGTGCCAGACCTGCCGGGCATCCGTCTATTATTGCACCAATTCCCTGGCCGTGGGACTCTCCCCAGGTCGTGACCCGAAACATGGAACCATATGTTGAACCAGCCATATTAACCTCTTTCCGATATAAACAGCTATATCCATAAATATTTTCCTTAGTATATAAGAAAACTCTGTTTTTATCAATATCTTTTGAGGACATTTTAAAAATACAATTCATATATTGTAATGATTGGGAAAGAAATAGTCAAAGAATAATTTCCAAGGTACCAGGTTAACGTCTTTTATTCTATAAGTCTGTAATAATCAAAAACATTCTTTTTCTCCGGCTATTTTAGGGCGTTATAAAAGTATAATTTACAAGGAGGTAATCATGCCAAATTATTATGCAAACAGAGGAAATGATAATAAGAGAGGAAATAGCAGTAATGAGAATATCCGTAATACGGATTATTCATATATGGAGCAAAAAAATGAGAGGGTTGAAAAATCTTCAAAAGATTTAATTATAGACGGCAATTCGGTTTATGAAATAGACCCGGATTGTTTTGAAAAGGTTAAACAGCGCAGACAGAATTCCAGGCAGGACTGGAACAGGAGATAGTTATTCTATTAAAGCAGTATCCCGGGCGGGCCCGGGATACTGCTTTTAAGAGGGCAGAATCAGAAAGAGCTGCCCTAGGGCAGCTCTTCTGGTTTGATGTAGTTTCTAATGATAAATAGTAATTAGAAGGAGTTTCCGCATAAGCAAAGGATTAAGATAATCCAGATGATAGACCCGCAACCATCGTTGCCACATCCGCATCCATTGTTAAAACCGCCTCCAAAAAATCCGTTACCACCGCAACCACAGCAAAATATTAGGATAATAATGATCCATATGCTGTTATTATTACCGCATCCGCATCCACTACCGCAGTTTGTTGCTGTTAAATCACTCATGTAAGAGCCTCCAATTTGTTATTACAATGTATCATATGAAATTAAGCTTGCTCTATTTCCTATATTTACGGTAGAAATTGTTGAGCTTTTTCGACATAATTCAGAGGGAAAAGGGAGGCTGAAAAATGGCTCGGGTATTATAAGTTAATCTCAATAAACATGGCAAATATATCAGTTTGAAGTTGTACCCTTTTAGCTGTAATGCTATAATTTTTATAATAAATTAAGATTTTGGAAATCAGGAAAGGGGTTATTATGAGAATAAATGCGGAAGATACTATGGCTTTGGTTATTGATGTACAGGAAAGATTGGTTCCTGCAATGAAAAACAGTATGGAGTGTGTCCGTAATATAAAGCTGTTAACAGAAGGTCTTTCGCAGCTTCACATTCCTTTTTTCATAACCCAGCAGTACACAAAGGGGCTTGGCATGACGGTGCCTGAAATACAGGAAAGCATGGAGCCTTTTTCCTATTATGAAAAAATATCTTTCAGCTGTTATGAAAACGAAGAAATAAAGGAAAGCATTCAAAAGCAGCAGCGAAAAAATATCATAATCTGCGGAATAGAAGCCCATATCTGTGTCCTGCAGACGGCAGTGGACCTGCAGGCAGCAGGCTATCAGACAATTGCAGTAACGAACTGTATTGATTCCAGAAAGGAAGAGGATAAGGCAGAAGCCTTAAAACGTTTTGCCTATGAAGGAATAATGACAGCTACCTATGAATCAATCCTGTTCGAGCTGACCCGAAGGGCAGGAAGTGATACTTTTAAATCCATCTCCAGGTTAATTAAATAAGAATAACACGAACTTCAAAATCATATACCTTATATAAATCATGCCCTTTTGCATAAATTTCCCCAATGAAATAGATGCATAAATGGTGGGACTTGCAAAATGAAACAGATAATTATTTAGAAAAGATACAATAATCTATTAAATTTAAAGTGCAAATAAAAATAAAATAATTATAAAAACGATAATCATTATTGAAATTCTAAATGGAATGAGGTATAATAACGTAATATTAAAAAAATAAAATAAGGAGGAAAACTATGTATAATATTTTAATCGGCGGTGCAGCAGGTCAGGGAATCGATACCACTGTTGCAATACTGGAGAAGCTACTGAAACACTCCGGTTATTATATCTATACCACAAGGGATTTTATGTCCCGTGTACGCGGCGGCCATAATTTTTCCATGCTCCGGTTCGGATCAGAGAAAATAACTTCTCACAGTGACAAAATAGACGGCATCATAGCTTTAAATGATGAGACCATTCATTTGCATAAACATCAGCTGACAGAGAAGGGCTTTATACTTTGTGACAGCAGCCTGGCCTATTCGGAACCCGGTGTGATTAAGCTGGATATGGAAAAAAAGGCAAAGGAGCTTGGAAATATAAGAGTGTCCGGCAGCATTGCCATAGGTGCCGTATTAAGACTTTTTGGCGAACCGTTTACATATGTGGAAGAAGTGATGGCTAAGGTTATAAGAAAGGAATTGCTGGAGATTAATTTAAAGGCGATACAGCTGGGATATGAGAGCGTTGAACCGGTATTTGAACATTTGGACGGACCTTTTAAGGATTATATGCTGATTTCCGGCAGCAAGGCGCTGGGACTGGGTGCCATAGCCGGAGGGCTTAAGTTCTACTCCGCCTATCCCATGTCACCTTCTACGGCGGTTATGGAGTACCTTGCCAGAGTCAGCACGGAGGCTGGAGTGGTGGTTGAGCAGGCAGAGGATGAGATTGCCGCTATTAACATGGCTTTAGGAGCTTCCTATGCAGGAGCCAGAGCAATGACCGGAACCAGCGGCGGAGGCTTTTGCTTAAAGGTAGAGGCTCTTGGTTTCTCCGGCATTGCTGAAATACCTCTGGTAGCTGTGGATGTTCAGCGTCCGGGACCAGCCACAGGACTTCCGACCAGAACGGAGCAAAGTGATTTAAAGTTTGTAATATCGGCGGCTCAGGGGGAATTTCCCCGTATGGTCATTGCCTTAAGAAACCATGAGGATGCCTTTTATCAGACAGCAAGAGCACTTAATCTTGCGGAAAAGTACCAGATACCGGTAATACTCTTAAGTGACCAGTACCTTGGAGACACAACCGCCTGCGTAAAACCCTATGATACAACAGGCATCACCCTTGTAAAACCTGCCGAAGAGGCAGAGGGGGAGTACCTGCGCTATAGGCTTACGGAGGACGGAATCTCTCCCAGACTGATACCGGGGAAAACAGAACACCTGGTCACGGCAGACAGTGATGAGCATGACGAGAGAGGCTTTATAACGGAATCCGCCGAGGTCAGGAATGCCATGATGGATAAGAGAATGAAAAAGCTTAATAAGCTCATAGAGGAATTACAGGAGCCGGAATTTATCGGTGAAGAGAACTGCAAAGTCCTGTTATTAGGCTGGGGTTCCACCTACGGTCCTGTTGCCGAGGCAGTTTCAACATTAAACAAACAGGGAAAGGGCAGCTTTGGCGCCCTTGTCTTTGGAGATATTTATCCTCTTCCCAAGAAGAGCCTGGAAAAGTATGGGCAGGGCAGGGTATTGATTAATGTGGAGCAGAATGCAACCGGACAGCTGGCCTCCTTAATCAGGGAACAGACAGGCATAACCTGCAGCAGAAGTATTTTAAAATATGACGGCAGGCAGATTTCCGGTGAAGAAATCGTAAAACAGGTTTTGGAAGGAGGTTTTTAACTGTATGGGTAAATTTGAGACATATGAGACGGCATGGTGCCCCGGCTGTGGTAACTTTGCCATATTGAACAGTTTAAAAACAGCCCTGGAAGAGCTTGATAAGGATCCCAAGGATGTATTGATGGTAGCCGGTATCGGCCAGGCAGCCAAAACACCCCAGTATATCAGTGCAAACAGCTTCTGCGGCCTCCACGGAAGGGCTCTTCCCGCTGCGGTAGCAGCCAAGATTGCTAATGAAAAGCTTACGGTAATCGTAGATTCTGGTGATGGTGATTCCTACGGTGAAGGAGGAAACCACTTTATCCATAATATCAGAAGAAATGTGAATATAACACATTTTGTCCATGATAATCAGATATATGGCTTAACAAAAGGGCAGGCCTCGCCTACCAGTAAGGAGGGGCATGTTACCCCGGTACAGACCTACGGCAATATCAATGTGCCATTAAATCCCGTGCTGATGGCAATTGCAGCCGGAGCAGGATTTGTTGCAAGGGGCTTCAGCGGTGATGCCAAGCAGCTGGTAGCCCTGATGAAGGAGGCTATTTCTTATCCCGGTTATGCCTTCGTGGATATTATGCAGCCCTGTATCAGCTTTAACAAGATAAATACTTTTTCGTATTATAAAAATGCTGTCAGACCTCTTGGCGAAGAGTATGACCCCAGGGATAAGAAAGGGGCCATGCTGATGGCAATGGAAGAGGAATGGATTCCTACGGGAATACTTTACCGCGACGATAAGCCGGATTTCCATAGAAAGCATAAACTTTTAAAAGAAGGTAAGACTTTAATAGAACAGGAGCAAAGCCAGTATGCCCTTGAAGGCCTGATTCAGAGATTTATTTGAGAACCAGTATAAAGACAGTAAGGGATGGGCTGTTGCAAAATACAAAAATTTAAATGGTTCCCGGCCACTTGGTCGGCATCAATATTTTGTATGAAGAATTTATTTTGCGGCAGCCTTCCCTGAAAAATAAATTATAATACAGGAGGTTTAAGATGGCAGTTAAAAATGCAATGACCAGTGACTTTTTACATTCTGCTTACGGCGGAGAAAGCATGGCCCATATGAGGTATCTGACCTGGGGAGCCATGGCTGAGAAAGAAGGCTTTCCTAACATAGCAAAGTTATTTGAGGCGATTGCTTATGCGGAAAGGGTACATGCCAATAACCATTTTAAGGAAATCGGAGGCGATACGGCAGATGCTACGGTAGTGGCAGGAGCGGTATTTGGCACCGGAAAAACTGTGGAAAATCTGCAGGGAGCCATTAATGGTGAGCTTCATGAGGTGGAACAAATGTATCCTGTATACCTGAATGCTGCTGAATTTCAGGAAGAAAAGGGAGCCCAGCGTTCCTTCCACTTTGCACTGGAAGCTGAGAAAATTCATGCAGAATTATTCAAGCAGGCACAGGATGCTGCAAAGGGCAAGCAGGATATTAAGCTGGAAGCAGTTTATGTCTGTCCTATATGCGGACATACTATTTTAAACGGCGCCCCGGATAATTGCCCGGTATGCGGTGCAAAAAAAGAAATGTATAAGAAATTCTCATAAAGGTGCCAGGGCATTTTAATATCATACAATCATAAAGAGGCTCCATAACTTTCCTTTGCTCGTCTGTTTAGAGGACATTACAGGAAAGGAATGGAGCTTTTTATAATTTTACTGTAACAGCCTTGGGATATTTAGAAGTCCCCAGCCTTGTTTGGACCAGGGGAAGCCAAGATCTATGGCGCAGTCCCTCAGCCTAAGTTTGACCTCCTTGTTGGAAAGAGAAGGATATGCGGAAAGCAAAAGAGCAATGGCGCCGGTCACAATGGGGGTAGCCATGGAGGTGCCGCTCTTAACCGCATACATAAGATTGGTATAATCATTTCTGGGATTATTTAAAACATTATAACGGTATCTTTGATAATTTTTCATGGTACCGCAGGATACGATATTAGAGCCGGGTGCAACAATATCCGGCTTTTTTACGCAGGAAGCCGTAGGACCCCTGCCGGAATAATCCATCGTCTTGTTTCCGAAAAGCTCTACGGTAATCCGGTCATCAGAGGAGCCTACGGTTATTACCTTTCTGCTGATACCGGGAGTAGAGATGGACATGGGACTCGGTCCGTTATTACCGGCGGCTACCACCACTGCGATGCCTGCATCCCATACGGCATTGACCCCCTTTACCAGGAGAGAATTCTCGTCTGCATTGTCCTTGGTAGTAGTACCTACAGATATATTAACAACCCGGATATTGTATTTGGCTTTGTTATCAATAATCCATTGCAGGCCGGCTAAAACATCCGAGATATTTCCGTCCCCTTTCTGGTCCAATACCTTAATTCCAATAAGGTCACATTTGGGGGCTACTCCGGTATATCTGCCCCCGGAGAGAAAACCGTTTCCGCCGATAATGCCGGATACGTGGCTTCCATGGCCGTTATCATCATAGGGCTCAATTCTTCCGTGTATCAAATCGTGAAAGGCTTTTATACGGCTTTTGCCTTCCGTAAAATCCTTATGCATGCAGATACCGGTATCTACGACAGCAACCCCTATATTTTCCCCCATGATATTCCGGTCATGGGCCCATTTTAAATCTATGATATCCGCAACACGGTTCATCTGTGCAGTAATATGGGTATCCAATTCGTAACTCCACAATTGATTCTCTGACTGGAGGTCTTTTAACTTATCCGGTTCCACTTCTATAACATAAGAATCAATCATAGGCAATTTATATTTCAGCTTACCCATAGAAGCAACTTCATTGTAGTTATTTTCGTAATCACTGCAGCGGACAATAATCTGTACCTTTTCTTTTTGGTTCATATGGCAGCCATTCTTTCTTTACGGTCTTATTAATCTTATGAAGCTTCTTCTTGTCTTTATGCGAAATATCAATTAAAATCATTGCAATTTCTTTATTTTTTCAGATAAAAGGTAGGTTTTCACAAGCGGACGGCAGTTTGCACAAAATAGAAAGCTTCCTGCTTCATTCCAATGTATAAGAAGTCCTAATTCTCTGAAGCTTTTGTGCTGGACATATCATCAAACAGATAACTCGTGGGCTCAGACAATCTGTTTGATGATATAGCACAAAAGCTTCAGAGAAAAGGACTTCTAATACATTTTCATAGGCGCCGGAAGCTTTCTATTTTGTGCAAACTGCCTGTAGTTATAGAAAGGGGGCACTTGTTCGGGAATCATGTCATAAATCAGGTGTGAAAGGTCTTTTCTTCCACACAGATTTCAATGATTATCGCAAGCAGATTATTACTTTATGAAATATTTACAGAATGTTTATATTATGTTTATTGATTAAATGTTATATGTGATGTATAACAATTAATGTAGATAGAACATATAGACAACGGACCGGCATAAGGAAAGGTCCTCACATTTGAAGGAGTGATTTTTATGTTAAGACCTATGTTAAATGAACAAAGGAGACCTGCTGCTTTATTCAGTAATCTGTTTGATAATTTCTTTGATGACTTTTTTAGCCATTTTGAAGGCGGAAGCACAGATGTGCTGGATAAGGGAGACCATTACCTTTTACAGGCGGAGCTTCCGGGCTTTAGGAAGGAAGATATCTCTCTGAATCTTGAAAATGATATGCTGATTATTAAAGCCAGCCATCAAGATGAGACCAAAGAGGAAAAGGATAATTATATCAGAAGAGAGAGAAATTTAAGTTCCTATCAGAGAGCTTTTTCTGTAGCAGGAGTTGATAAGGACAGAATAATGGCTTCGTATAATAATGGCATTCTTGCCGTTACACTTCCCAAAGAAGATAATTTAACAGATGGCAATAAATCAATTGAAATTCAGTAATGTAAATTCTAAGCTACCATTGCATATAAAGTAATTCCAAGGCTGCGCTGACCGGATAAAACGGTCAGTGCAGCCTTTTTACATGAACTTTACAATAGGGCAATAAAGATTTTACAGGAAATTGCTAAATTATTTCTGGATAATAAAAAGGGGTCAAGACGGAGGCTGTGTGATGAATATTACAAAAGAGAAGAAACAGGGAAGGGCCGAAAAGCAGAAGAACAGCAAAAAACGTATACATATTAAGGATAAAATAAATCGAATCTATGATATGCCCATAGGAAAGAGGCTTAAGGTAACTTTTGGCTATATAGGAGTAGTAGTTCTTTTAATGGTAGCATTATCTCTGATAAACATCATTTCTTTAAGAAACATGACGAATAAATTCCACTCTCAGATTTATACAACAGAAGAAAAGGTATTAAAAGCTCAGATTTCCATGAAAACCATAGAGAATAATATTTACCGCAGCTATATGACAAAGAATAAGGATTTGTGCAGTAAATATATTGAAGGCTCCGAAACAGAATATGGCTTGCTGGATTCATACATAAAGGAGCTGGCGTCCATACCTGTTTTACAAAACAAAAAGAATAAGGAAACTATAAAGAGCCTGCAATTGGAACTGGAAAAAGCAGGCCGTTACAGGCAGCAGATATTAAAAAGCGCAAAGGAATTTGACCAGGAGAAAATATACAGTACCTATAAAAATGATTATGTCCCCATACACAGTCATATGCTGGAAGAACTTGAAGGTCTGGAAAGATTTACGGCTTCTTATGGGCAGCATTATATGGACGTTACGAATATAAAAGTTGCAGTAAGCATAGGGTTATTCTTACTGCTTTTTGCTGTGGGAACTGTCAGCGGTATCCACATTTTGAAAAGAACAATAAAGAGCATAATCAATCCGGTTGAGAGCATTATGGCAGTTATGAAAGAGATGGCTGACGGAAATTTAGGCGTTGAGCTGCATATTTCCTCTCAGGATGAAATGGGAATTCTGTGCCGGGGAATCATGCTGACAATAGAAAAATTAAATAATTATATTAATAATATCACCTATGTAGTAAAACAGCTGGAGGAAAAAAATCTTACGGTTGAAGTGGACCTGGATTATGAAGGGGATTTTAAACCCATAAAGACATCTCTGGAAAATACAATACTATCTCTGAAACAGGTCATAGAAGCAATATCAGTGACGGCAAAAGATATAACAACAGGTTCTGCCCAGATTGCTTTAACAGCTAAAACAGTGGCAGATGGAAGCGTAGAGCAGAATAACAGAATAAACGGCCTGATGGGAGAGCTTGAAACGATTGTAGGCATGATAAATACAAATGCCTTGCAAACCAGGCAGGTCAGTGAACTTACAGAGGCATCGGTAAGAGCGGCCAGGGATGGTGACGGCGGCATGAAAAAGGTGCTTGAAGCCATGGAGGTCATTAAGCAGCAGGCAGAAGAGATATCACAAATTATTGCCGTAATTGAACAAATAGCGGAGCAGACAAATCTTTTGGCCTTAAATGCAGCTATTGAAGCTTCCAGAGCGGGAGAAAACGGAAAAGGCTTTGGAGTTGTGGCAACGGAAATCGGGAAATTGGCTGCCAGGTGTACTCAGGCAGTACAATCCACCTCCGGTTTAATCAGTAACACAGTAAATGCGATTCAGTCAGGGGCCAGGCAGGCAGACAGTACGGCAGGAAATTTTATCAGAATTGTAAAGGCAGCAGAAGAGACCAACAATGTGATGGAAAAACTGGCTCAGAATACAAGCGAAATACAAAAAGAGCTAAAAAACACCCATGTATTTTTAATGGACATAACACCTATTATTGAAAAAAATGCCGCAGCTGCGCAGGAGAGTGCCGCTATGAGCGAAGAATTTATTATTCAGGCGGACAAGCTGGAAAGGTATTTACTGGAGTATTCCATGAACTAAATATCTTTATATTTTTTTTAAAAGCGAAATAACAGACACAAAACAGCGTATCTATCATATTTATATGATAGGAAGCAAGAATGGCTTCCCTTATATTATCGTGCAGGATATCTTATCCTGAATTCATGAAAGGAGCTTTTTGCATGAACGCTGGTTTTAATTTATCAGACTCTGGAAAAGCAGGTAAGCGTCTAAAAGATGATAGATCTACCGTTTCAGCATCTGCTTTAAACGGTGGATGGAATACAGGCCGTCCCGGCGACGGTTATGGACATAACCCTTCTAGTCCATCGTCTTCTTGCCCACCTGGACCGCCCGGACCACCTTGCCCACCGCCAGAACCTCCTTGCCATCCCGGCCCACCTGGCCCACCTGGACCTCCCGGAACTATCGGACCGCAGGGGCCACAAGGCCCTATGGGTCCTATGGGTCCCAGAGGCCCGGCAGGCCCGGCAGGCCCTCCCGGTCAGCAAGGTCCGGCAGGAGCCACAGGAGCTACCGGAGCCACAGGTCCGGCAGGAGCACCTGGTGCTATAGGTCCTACGGGCCCGCAAGGTGAACAAGGTCTAATCGGCTTGACAGGAGCTACAGGAGCACAGGGTCCCCAAGGTGAAGCAGGTCCGGAAGGCCCGGCAGGTCCCGCAGGTCCCTCAGGTTTAGCTGGTCCGGCAGGTTCACAGGGACCGGCAGGAGCAACAGGTCCACAAGGGCTGCAGGGAGAAGCAGGTCCGGCAGGTCCGCAAGGCGAAACGGGAGCCACAGGAGCACAGGGACCGGCAGGAGTTACAGGTCCGGCAGGTCCACAGGGAGAACAGGGACCGGCAGGTCCGGCAGGAGCAACAGGAGCAACAGGAGCCACAGGCCTCACAGGCCCACAAGGTCCGGAGGGAGAATCTGGTCCGGCAGGCCCGGCAGGTGAAGCAGGTCCGGCAGGAGCTCAAGGCCCGGCAGGAGCCACAGGTCCGGCAGGCCCGCAAGGAGTCCAGGGACCGGCAGGTCCCATAGGAGCCACAGGAGCAACTGGAGCCACAGGTCCGGCAGGTCCACAGGGTGAACAGGGACCGGCAGGCCCGGTAGGAGCCACAGGGGCAACAGGAGCTACAGGCCTGACAGGTCCACAAGGTCCGCAGGGAGAATCTGGTCCGGCAGGCCCGGCAGGTGAAGCAGGTCCGGCAGGAGCCCAAGGCCCGGCAGGAGCCACAGGTCCGCAAGGTCCGCAAGGGGCACAAGGTCCGGCAGGGCCAACAGGAACTACAGGAGCCACGGGAGCAACAGGCCCCGTAATTTAAGGAAAACTACAAAAACCCTTATTCCATGAGGGATAAGGAATACCAAAATAAAATATTAGCTATCACATTACACATAATACCGCCTAATTGGACAAGATAGGCGGTATTTTTGTATCTGGATAGCGGAACTTCGGGTCAACACCTCGAAGTTGACCCGAAGCGGGGATACGCTGCATTGGATAGTAGCAAAATTATTTTCTAGTGTTGGGGTAATGCTAAAGTCGGCATAACCACTTAGCTAGGCATCCCAAATCACTTGATATAGTAGAATTTTAACGATGCGCTTGACATGATTCAATCCGAGTGCTATATTATAGTTAATGGGTTAAATCACTAACCAATTAACGCTGGTGAATGGGGGTCGAGGAAACTTGAATAGTAATAAACCCATTTTTATAAAAATCATGGAAATGATCGAAGATGATATTCTTTCAGGTGTCTACAAGACAAACGATATTATTATTTCAACTACACAAATATCCAAACTTCTCTCGGTTAATCCTACAACATCCGTTAAGGCTGTCAGCAACCTGACAGATGAAGGTATCTTGTATAAGAAGCGAGGGATTGGCATGAGCGTTTCAGACGGAGCAAGAGAGAAAATCCTCGCACGCAGAAAGAACGCATTTTTAGGTGATACTGTTTCGTCGTTTTTGGATGAAGCGAAAAAACTTGGAATTTCAGAAGATGAGCTTATCCAAATCATAAGGGGGAGTAAACAATGATTAGCCTTCAAGATGTCACAAAACATTATCCACATACTACCGCACTGGATCATGTAACCGCTGAGTTTAGCGAAAACAAAATATACTGCCTGCTCGGTCGTAACGGTGCAGGTAAAACGACTTTGCTTAAACTGATTGCCGGACATATCAACACGACATCTGGGCAGATAAATGTCTGCGATCACCTCGTAAACACTTCAATGATGCCTGAATGTGTCAATTTCATTGAAAACAGAGCCGCACAGTTTAATACCAAGGTTGGAAGTCTGCTTAAAATGGCACGTGATCTCGATGATGATTTTGATTACGATTATGCACAGAGCATGGTGAAAAGGTTTCGGCTTGATGAAAACAAAAAATACAAACAGTTATCTTTCGGTATGCAAACTATGCTGACAACCCTGATGGGACTTGCAAGTAATTCAAAGGTTGTTCTTTTGGATGAGCCGGTTCTGGGATTTGATGCAATTATGCGTAAAGAATTTTACGAACTGCTGAATGACAGTTTTGAAAACCATCCGAGGCTCATTATTATTTCTACCCATTTAATTGACGAGATAGCAAAAAGCGCAGAGCACTTAGTTATTCTTGATAAGGGAAAATTTGTATTTCAAGCATCTGTAAACGACATTGACGAAAAGGCATACTCCATTACCGGTCGTGATGAGGATGTAAAAACCATACTGGATGGCTTGAATGTAATTGGAAGAAAAACAATCGGTGGCTACACAACAGCCTTCATCTTTGACGAACGGGATAAGTTACCCCCCAATCTTACAGTTCAACCCATTGGACTGCAAGAATTCTTCGTCAATATGGTTGGAGGAAATGAAAATGAATAGGAAAAAGATGTGGAATGTTGCAAAAATTAATTTTCACTTTCTGTTGCCTGCGTATATTATCACAACCGCCTTGTTAATCATAGGAGTTTGGAATTTAATCGCTTCGTTCACTGGAATTACCGATAATTACTACGTGGAAATGGGGAACTACTTGTATGCGATACCTGTTTTTGCACCGATTTTTATTGTGGGTCGCAACTTCAAAAGAATCATGAATCTGAATGGTAAAAAGCAAGATTACTATTGGGGGTGCCTTACCAACTATGTCATAATTGCCACCACTGTTTCTCTTCTGAACATCGTACTGCTTTCAATAAGCAAGACGTTATTTGATTCTCAGCTTGTAATTCAAAGTCTGGCAGAAGTTTTTGGCTGGTTGAAACACGGCATAATTGTGGGATTTTTTCAGCAATTTTTCTTCTTGCTGTTAATTGCAGTTTTTGTACATGTGTTGACAGAAATACAATGCTTTTGGTTCGGGTGGGTAACGGATGTCTTGCTGATTGCGATTATCAGCGTATTTACTCCAATACCATTACTTCGAAAAATACTTATTGCCTTTTTCAATATGATTATATTTCAACCAAATGCCTTGGAACAAATGGTTTGCTGCCTTGTACTGACTGTCTGTTTTTATGCGCTGGAATTGTTTATTCTAAGGAGAAAACGAATATGATAAACACAATCAGATCAGAGCGAGATTCATGTAGGGTTGAAATAAAAGAAGAAAAGTGGATTATCTGCCCTATCTGTCACAGCAAAACACGCTTACGAATACGCGACGATACTGTTCTGCTCCATTTCCCCTTATTTTGTCCCAAATGCAAACAGGAAAGCCTAATCAATGTTAAACAGTTAAATATATCCGTTATCAGAGAGCCAGACGCTTAGACGCAGAGCCGATAACTTGCGAGCATTCGCAGTTATCGGCTCTGTTCTTTATTTTCAGAAAAGCGAGGTTGTTAATTTATGAGACCCCTATCAACATGGACTTACTTCCGACACAATAAAAGAAAGCTCGTATCAAATGTCATCATCATTATTGTAGCGATTTGTCTGGTATATATTATGGAGTGCTTTATCGCCTCTATCGTTCAATCTATATACCCGCTTGATGCTACCCGCTTTAGATATTGTTCGGTAATCGTATCAACAGAAACCGTCCCGGAAATTTCCCAGAAAACACTTGATTCTCTTGAAAAGAGTAAAAACATAGACGCTATGGTGCCCGTCAGCGTTAGACAAATCGTTTTTTCAGTCCCTGGTTCCACTACACATACAGCCGTTTTTGCCGCTAAATCTGCCGACCAATCCTATATAATGGATAAATTTTATATAAAGGTTACAAACGGCAGAATGCCTGTTGCGGGCGCAGATGAGATAGCCATTGATAAAAGTGTTGCCCAAAACAATCATCTTCAAATAGGCGGCCAAACTCAAATAGACAAATCCCACGATTTGGATAGGACATATACGGTCGTTGGGATTCTTGAGAGCGACAGCCATATCTCATTTGTTGGATCGCCCAAGCCAAATAGCAGCGCCTTACATGACGACGAACGGGGATTTTTGATTTTTCCAAAAGATGGCCGTTTTGAACAGACAGAAAGTGAAGTTATGTCTTTAAGAAACCAAGGTTTCGCTGTATGGACATTATCACTGTACAACAAGCTTTACGAAAAGAACAATCAGACATTTCAAATACTTGATATTATGGTGATTCTTTCGATTGTTGTTATGGTGATATGCCTTGTCTGCTCCAAGTATGCGCAATATTTTTCGCGCAAAGGTGAAATTGGCATTCTGAGCGCACTTGGCTATACCCGTAAAGAAATCACAACGCGCACATTTCTAGAAGTGATCCTGACAAACGTTATTGGCTTTATCATCGGTCTTGCACTTGCTATACCGCTATGCAAATTCATTATGGTTTCTGCCTTTGATTCGATAGGCGGAACAGGGGTCTACATATATGGAAAGGCCATTGTATTTTCATTGCTTGCACCGCTTCTGGCAACCGTCTCAACCCTAATTCCGGTTTATCGCCTGATCGGGCAGGTAGATGCAATATCCATTATTGAAAAGAGGTAAATAATATGAGCTTTCAACTTAAAAATGTAAATCTTGTGTATGATATGGACAAGGAAGCAGGAACGGCAGCGCTGAAAAACGTAAATTTGTCACTTGGCGAAAACGGCCTTATAGGTATTCTTGGGCCCTCCGGCAGCGGGAAAAGCTCTCTTCTGTATATGATGGCTGGATTGAAATGTCCTTCTTCCGGGCAAGTGTTTTATGGGAATATGGATTACAGCGTTATGAAGCCGCCTGTTTTAGCTTCGCTGCGCCGAAAAGAATTTGGTTTCATTTTTCAACAACATTTTCTTATTCACTACATGACGGTACTTGAAAACATCATGGTACCTATCAATCTGAATAATAAGCCAATTAGAGATAAGGCAATGTCATTACTTGAAAGGTTGGGTGTCGCCCAGTTTGCAAACAAGTTTCCATACCAGTTATCGGGAGGTCAACGACAAAAAGTTGCCATCGTTCGGGCGTTGATGAATGACCCGAAGGTTATTTTTGGAGATGAGCCTACTGCGGCACTTGACCACGCAAGTGCTGGTGAAGTAATGGCGTTAATCTCTGAATACACAAAAAATGCTACGGTAATTATTGTAACTCATGACGAAAGTATCCTTAACAACGCTAACATAATCATTCATGTTTGGGATGGTGCTATTTCAAAAGTTTATACACCTGATCAGGAGGCCTATTAATGAAACCTCTGAATCCGTTTTTATATCTGAAACATAATTTTAAAAATGTGCTCCCAATTTTTCTGTCGCTCACAATTGGCGTTTTTTTCATTTATATCTTTGCGCTTTTCAGTGCTTCAACAAATAAGATGGTTCAGGTTGCCTCATTTGATGTAATGAAAAAATACAATATTGTTTACACAGATGATAACACTTTTTTACCCAATTCGCTTCAGAAACAGATAAAAAGCACGAAGGGCAGCAATCCAATTGCGGTGCAGATGAACCTCTCTGGCCTTGCATATTACAGGGGAGGTATGGGCGGCACAACCATGTTGACCTTGAACTTATTTGATGACGATGTGCCTACTCTGCTGGATAGTTACGGAATCAGGATTGTTAAAGGGAAAATGCCCCAAAACAACTGCTTTGAGATTCTTGTTCCACTTGAATATGCTTTGCAGAACAATTTATCTTTAGGTGACTCTATCGGAACCGCAGTGTCAGATGATTATTCCCTTCAAGGGAAATATTTAATCTGCGGGCTGACAGAGGGAAACGTTGTATTTGCTGTATCATGTCAGCCCGGTAATAAAACGAAAGAAGAAGTTATGAGCCAAGGGATTATGTATCGGGTGGACAGCTTAAGTTCTGCGATGCAAAAACTGCTGATCAACAGTCTGCCTAATAATGTGGTTGCTCTTACCAATGATTATTACGAACAGGAATATGCAATTACACTAAACTCGATGAAGTCGCTGACATATATCCTTACGGCGGTTATGATTATTATTCTCTGCATTGCTTTGGGAAATTTGAATGTCATACTGTTTGCAAATCGCCGGGATGAATTAACAATTTTAAACTACGTTGGTTTTACAAAGGGGAGATTATCCCTAAAGCTCTGGATGGAAAATTTATTGGTATGTTTGATTGGTTATCTTGCAGGGATTGGACTTACCGAAACGGTCGTGTGGTTCATTAATCAAGTCATCTTATCGCCACAGGGAAAAGTACTTGAACTCATAAGTGTGAATGGTTTACTGGCGTCACTTTCTATGCCGGTATTTGTGTCAATTTTCAGTTTACTCCCTTGCCTCACGAGTGGTTTTCAAAAAATAGAAACTGAGTATTAATGATACAAGCGTTTCTTGGCTACATAATTACTGCAATATGTTTCGTTCATAATAAGGCCGTTGACTTGGTAAACGGATTCATTATGCAACTAAATCTATTAAAAGCAAACGGCGGTTTATAAAGCATAACTAAAGCCGCCGCTTTTTCCCAAAAAATCAGATAGCGGAGGGCGTAATAAGTGCGTCCTTTTTTCATTGGCGGCTTTGGGATAGGAGGTTATTATGTACCCAAAGTCGCTGTTTTTCGTATGGGAGAAACCGTTACCCTATCGTAACGGTTTGGCTTAGCTGACGGCCTAATCTTTTACAATTTCAAAAAAATCTCAAAAATGTGCAAGTGTCAATACACTTGCCCTGCTTGCCGGTTAGTGGAGCCATGTAAATACTACCCAAAACACATTTGTTCTCATTCATTTTCAAAGCCCTATATTACTGCAAATTTTTTATCACGTTGCAATAGCCGAATGAAAAAGTGCGTAAAATTTTGATACTCCAATTCCATTGACAAGTGAAATAAAAGAGATTATAATGACTGTATAAACTAATTTAGTCAAAAGAGGTGATAAGTTTGCCCAAGTGTTATACAGAGCAGGAGAAAAATTATATTATCAAGCGCCTAAAGGAAGAAGCGGCAAAATGTCTTGTTCAATATGGCATTAGGCGTACAACGGTTGACGAACTTGTAAAGCGAGTCAAAATACCAAAAGGAACATTTTACTTGCTATATCAATCGAAAGAGCTTTTACTGTTTGAAGTCATTCTGGAACAACATAATAAGATTGAACAGGAACTATTAGAAGCTATATTAGAACTTGAGTATAAAACTGTAACATGCGAGCAATTAACAGAGATACTATTTAGATTTTTTAAGACGGCGGTAAAAATGCCAGTATTAAATATGCTTGCTTCGGAAGATATCGAAATATTGAATCGCAAACTGCCAGAAGAAGTATTAGCAGCCCATCAGAATGAGGATTCTTCCATGATTAAAAAAATACTTTCTGCGCTTCACATGGAAGAAACAAAAAGTATAGAAGCTTTTAGTGCGGCGTTCAGGGCGATTTATTTTGCTACGCTTCACAAAGACCAACTGGATGAATTACATTATGATAACGCATTAAGGCTCTTAATTAATGGTTTGGTAATACAGTTGCTGCAGTAGTTATGTCCGGCGATTTATGATTGCCGGACAATCTTAAAAAGTTTATTTGACCATTAAAACTAATTCGGTCAAAATATATGGAGGTCGCAAATATGATTGAGGTAAAAAAATTAACGTTTAGTTACACAGCAAAATCGTTTATTAAGGATATGAATTTCTCTGTAGCCAAGGGAGAAATTTTCGGGTTTTTAGGGCCATCTGGTGCCGGAAAAAGTACCTTGCAGAAAATATTAATTGGTATGCTCTCTACCTATCAGGGATCTGTAAAAATAAACGGAATTGAATGCGGTAAACATACAAATCAGTTTTATGAAAATATCGGAGTGGATTTTGAATTTTCTACATTATATGAAAAACTGACCGCAAGGCAAAATTTAAGTTTCTTTGCTTCGTTGTATAAGAAACAAATGCGCTCCATAGATGAACTTCTGGTGTCTGTGGGCCTGCAGAATGACGCTGATAAACGGGTATCCAATTATTCAAAAGGAATGCGAGCAAGATTAAACTTTATTAAGGCTCTGTTACATGATCCGGCCGTACTTTTTTTAGATGAACCGACAAGTGGTCTTGATCCTACGAACAGCCGAATGATGAAAGATTTAATTTTAGCCGAGAAAGCAAAGGGTAAAACAATAATTTTAACAACCCACAATATGCAAGATGCCACAGAACTCTGCGACCGAGTAGCTTTTATTGTAAACGGTAATATATGTGCATTGGACACTCCGCACAATTTAATAATGTCAAAAGGGGCAACTCAAATTACTTATACTTATTTCCAAAATGGAGAACGTAAGGGTTCCTGCTCTTTAAATCAGGTTTCTCATGATGAAAAGCTACAAACACTGATAAAAGAGAATCGCTTATTATCTATCCATAGTACTGAACCTACACTCAATAATATTTTTATAGACGTGACCGGGAGGACGCTGGTATGAGATTGAAAAATTTAATTAAATGGGATATTCAATTTCAAATAAAATATGGGTTTTACTTGATATACGCTTTAGTTACTGTTTTATATATTGTTTTATTGTCGGCATTTCCACCTACTTGGCGTGAAAAGGCAGCGGCAATTATGATATTCTCTGACCCAGCCGCAATGGGCTTATTCTTTATGGGAGCTATAGTTTTACTTGAGAAAAGTCAAAGAGTGCTTAACTCTTTGGCTGTTTCGCCAATTAAGGTAACCGAGTATATCCTATCGAAAGTGATTTCTATTGGCGTAATTTCTGTTTTTGTAGCATTTATTTTGGCAGTTGCAGGAAATATCAGACCCATATTGCCGGTATTGATAGGAACAGGTCTATCCTCTGTTATGTTCACTCTTCTTGGTTTAATTGCAGCAACAAAAATAGTAAGCCTTAATCAGTTTATCCTAGTAACAGCACCGATAGAAATAATATGTTTTGCCCCTCCCATTTTGTACTCGTTTGATTCAGGCCCAATGATTCTGCGATGCTATCCCATTAGTCTTTGTATGGGTATGATTATGGGAAAGGCAGATGACATTTTTCCAGGAGTTATCTCTAGTATTCTTGTGATTGTAATTCTGTACATGGTTGTATACCAATTCACATTGAAAATGTGGAAAAGTGTAGGAGGTGCGAAACTATGAAAGCCATTCGATTAAGTTTTGTCCAAATGTTGTCATTCATAAAACAAGACATGATGTTATTTGTTGCTTGTTTTAGTCCATTCATATGTGGTTTTCTTTTCAAAATTGCTGTTCCAAGACTTGAAGCGGCTTTAACAGCTCGTTTTTCTACCGCTGCTATTATTGCCCCTTACTATAGCCTTTTTGACCTATTCTTTTCGGTATTGTCACCTACCATGTTTTGTTTTGTCACAGCAATGGTAATCCTTGAGGAAAATGACGACCATATTGCAGGTTACTTATTTGTTACTCCCCTTGGAAAGCGCGGTTATCTTATCACAAGACTTGGAATTCCTGCGGTACTGGCGTTAGTTGTTACAGTTATTTTGTTGCCTGTTTTTAAACTTACAGCCATTTCACATCCTGTAACACTATTATTGGCAGTCGCAGGCGCGTTACAAGGACTAATTATTCCTATGTTGGTTGTTTCTTTTTCTTCAAACAAACTGGAAGGAATGGCTTTGACAAAGCTTTCTTCTTTGATGATGTTTGGTATTTTAGCTCCTTTCTTCATTAAAGCCAACATTCAATATTTACTTTCACCCTTGCCCTCTTTTTGGATGGCCCAAGCAATCCGTGAAAGCAACTCTTTCTACTTCGTGATTTCTATAATAATTTCGTGTATATGGTGCGGATTCTTAGCTAAGTTGTTTATACATAAAACTTCTAAATAAAATTGTGATTAGTAGCATAAACCGCGGTTCGGTCTTTGTAACTTATGAAAGCTAACCTAACGGCGGTTTTGAATCAAGGAATCAATGCCGCCACTTTTCTTTTTAAAACAGATAGCGGGGGACGTAATAAGTGCATCTTGTGTTACCCAATAGTAACAGCGGCTTTGGGAAAGGAAGGCTTTTATGTATTCAATGCCACTGTTTTCTATTTGTGAGGAGCCGAGATACCCGATGAAGTGGAAAATGCGCTTTTGGAAGCAGAACGCTTAGAAAAGAATTATATTCGCCGCCGCTTCTATAACAAAGCCTATTATTCGTTGGACGCTGACGACGGAATTGAAAAGAATATTCTTTTTGTA
>JAEYPZ010000077.1:0-75633 GCA_023410275.1 Bacillota bacterium | reverse complement strand
CCTGAAACCTATGTTGCCCCAATGACCTTTGCTAATATCGGCTATACAAATCTGGACTTCTTGGATGAGGTAGAGGAGGTTATCGGCTATCCCTGTGTGGTAAAGGAATGCTTTGGCTCTTTTGGGCAGCAGGTGTATCTTGCAAGGACCAGGGAGGAGCTTACAGCGATTACGCTAAGCATAGGCAGCAAGCCCATGCTGTTTCAGGAATTTATCGAGAGCAGCACCGGGCGGGATGTAAGGCTTCAGGTAGTGGGAGATGAGGTTATTGCTTCCATGTACCGCTATTCAGATAACGGAGACTTTCGAGCAAACATAACGGCAGGGGGAAAGATGAAGCCCTATAAGCCGACAAAAGAGCAGATTGATCTTGCACTTTTATGCTGCAGGACACTGGGACTTGATTTTGCAGGGGTCGATATCCTGTTTGGGCAGGATGGGGAACCCCTTGTCTGTGAAGTGAATTCCAACGCCCATTTTAAGAATATTTATGACTGTACGGGAGTAAATGCAGCGGATGCCATCTTGGAGCATGTTCTTAGACAGGTTAATCATTAAATTATTGATTCGGGTGTTATAAATTAATCTCAGAGTATGGATGAAAGGAGCAGAAAATGACTGGCTGGTTAATCTATGGAGAAAAGGATGCCATAAAGAATAAGGGCTATATTGAATTCTATGAAACAGAAGGAAAAGCCATAGGAATCCGCATTGAGCTGATTTTTCGTGAATACCTTGAAATCGGTGTTGAGAATAACCAATGGTTTTTAAGATATAAGGGAAAAGAATGTCAAAAGCCGGATTTTGCCATTGTGCGGACCATATATCCCCTCTTAAGCAGACAATTGGAATGCCTTTCGATTCCTGTTTTTAATTCTGCCGAGGTCTCCCGTATTTGTAATGATAAAGCCCTTACATATCAGGAAGTGGCAGCTCTGGGTATTCCTATAGTGAATACTACATTTGTAGAAAATGCTGTGGTAATGGAAAAATATCAGAAGATAACAGAACCGACAGTGGTGAAAACAGTTGACGGCCACGGGGGCAGCCAGGTATTTCTGGCACTTCCAAAAGCAACACCTGTGAATAAGGACATCTATGAAGATTTACGAAGGGTGGAGTCAGCAAGAGAAGAGATTCTTAGCGGTATCGCTTCTTCGGACTGTGTAATGCAGCCTTTGATAACAGGCAGGCATCAGGATTTAAGGGTATATGTAATTGGAAGAGATATCGTTGCGGCCATTCTAAGAACCTCAAAGGAAGGTTTTCGTGCCAACTATTCACTGGGAGGAGATATCAGGGCCTATGAGCTTTCAGAAAAGGAAAACAGAGTGGTAAAAAAGATTATTCAGCATTTTTCCTTTGGAATGGTCGGTATTGATTTTCTCATTGGGGATGAGGGAGAGCTTATTTTTAATGAAATAGAGGATGTTGTTGGTGCCAGAATGCTATACCAGTGTACCGATATCAATCTGGTAAAGGAATACCTGGAGTTTATCTGCGGCAAGTGTTTGAAGGAACAATAACAATATAATTAAGATAGATAACCATATGATTATGACAGAAAATCTTTGACAAATAAAAAATTTCATGGTAGGATAATAAAAAATTAAGAAGTATACCAATTAACTCAAAATAAATATATAGACATGTGCGGTAGTGAGGTAAATTATGAATTCTTTTAAGCCTTCATTCTTAAATAGGGACGATGATAGGCAGCGCTTATAGCTATGGATGTGCCATAGGTATAAGCGCTTGTTTGGCTTGTACCTATGGAGGCGGGATTCTTATATAGATAGAAAACAATTGCCACCCGGGTATTTTAATAAAATATCCGGGTGGTTTTTTGTTTAAAGGGGGTGATACCATGCAGCATACAGATTATGCTGGAAGCGATTTGACAAAGGTATTTCAAAAGGAAGTTCTCGATGGGCGATAGGAATATCCAGGTAAAATGCTTGAAATAATAAAAATTGACAGGAACGTAAAACAGGAGGTTGCTTATGAATAGTATTTTTGGTAAGGTCACTGAAATAATAGAGGAAAAAGAATTAAAAGAAAAAATCGGAAGTGTTGTAAGCTTTACAGGCTCTGTTTATAAAATCAGAAAGATGAGCGGATTTTCCTTTGTAATACTGCGCACTGCCAGAAATCTCATCCAATGCGTATTAGACACCGGCAAAGAAACCTGCGAAGCGCTTTGTGAAAATGCCAGTGTTAGAATAAAGGGAATGGTACGAAGAGAAGAACGAGCGCGTGCTGGCTTTGAAATTGATATACTGGAGATTGAAATTCTTTCCCTTCCGGCAGCAGAACCACCGGTGGTTATCAATAACAAGGAAGTAAAGGCTTCTCTTGAGACAAAGCTGGATTACCGTCCGGTAACTCTTAGAAACCAAAAAGAGAGAGCCGTATTTAAGATTCAGGAAGGAATCCTGGCAGGTGCAAGAAAATTCCTTATGGAACAAAAATTTACGGAAATACACAGTCCGAAAATTGTTTTTGCCGGCGTAGAGGGCGGAGCAAATATGTTCAGCCTGGAGTACTTTGGAAAGGAGGCCTACCTTTCCCAAAGTCCCCAGGCCTTTAAGCAAATGATGGTGGCAGTATTTGACAGGGTTTTTGAAATAGGTGCGGTGTACCGGGCAGAGAAGCATGATACGGCAAGGCATTTGAATGAATATATGGGACTTGATCTGGAGATGGGGTATATCAGCAGCTTTTACGAGATTATGGAGACGGAAACCGCGATGCTTCAGGCAGTTATGGCGTATCTTTCGGAAAATTATAAAGAAGAGCTGGAATTACTTGAGGTCAACCTTCCTGTTATTGAGAGCATACCCTCCATATCCTTTCAGGAAGCAAAGGAATGGATACAAAAGGAGTTTAAGAGAAATACAGCGGATGCCTATGATTTTGAGCCGGAGGAGGAGAGGCTGCTATGCCAGCTGGTAAAGGAAAAAACCGGCTGTGAATTTGTTTTTGTGACTCATTACCCTACGGCAAAAAGACCATTTTACGCCATGGAGGAGGAAGGGGAAAGAAACGTTACCAAGAGCTTTGACCTGCTTTTCAGAGGAATTGAGGTTACAACAGGAGGACAGCGTATTCATGATTATCATGCCCAGATAGAAAAGATGAAGGAAAGAGGAATGAATCCGGAGGCCTTTGAAAGCTACCTGATGCTGCATAAATATGGGATTGCACCTCACGGAGGTCTCGGAATGGGAGTGGAGCGCTTTACCATGAGCCTTTTAGAGAGAAGCAATGTAAGAGAAGCAGCCCTTTTCCCCAGGGATATGAACCGTTTGGTACCGTAAGATTTCTATTGTTTTATCAGCTTGAAATACACTGTATTTTCTCACAATTTTTTCTAAATGAGGTACATGCAAAAGGAAGAATGATAAATTATAAATAAATAGAATCCTGTATGGAAGATAAATATATAAGCTGAATAAAGCTTTTAACTTCTTTCAGCTATAGAAATGCATATATTCCGGCCTTTTTACAACTGAAAGAAGAATATTAAAATTCAGATTATATAGATTTCTTTTATACAGGATTCTTATATAAACTTCTTTTTTTGAAAAATTTTTATATATAGCTATATTTATATGTTTGTATTAAAGCTTTATTTCAAGATGACATGTTGGGTTGCAGTATTATGGTATTTCACCTATAAGTGAATTACCCTTGTAAAGCGAATTGTATTTAAAAAAATTTATTAAAGCTTATTTACAGATTCTTTGTATTTCGGCATGCTTTCAGAAGTTAGAAGAGTGAGCAACTCAGAGGGATTGTCTATTACGGCATCAGCACCTTCCTTTTCCAGAAAAGCCCTGCCGCGAAAGCCCCAGGAAACACCAATACAGGGAAGTCCTGCATTATGGGCGGTATGCACGTCCACATCGGAATCTCCTACAAATACAGTCTGATTTTTGACAGAGCCTAACTCTTCCATGGCAGAATATACACAATCAGGAGCTGGTTTTGTAGGGACACCTGTCCGGTTACCCACAGCAACCGTTACATCGTCAGAGAAATAGAGACGGCATAAATCCTTTACGGCACTGTCGTATTTATTGGAAATCACACCTACTTTAAAGCCCTTGGCTTTCAAAGCTTTTAATAAGGGCAGAATGCCTTCGTAAGGTCTGGTTTTTTCATTTACATGGCTGGAATAATACTCTTTGTTATACATCAGGCAGGTATTCGTAAGCTCCTCAGAAGTACCGGCAGGTACGGCGCGCTTTATCAGCATGATAACACCATTTCCTACGAATTGCCGCACTTCCTCCAGAGATCTTTCCGGAAAGTTCATCTTTCTTAAGGCATGGTTAACGCCGGCGGCAATATCCTCTAAGGTATTTAGCAGGGTTCCGTCCAAGTCAAATAAAACTGTGTCTATCATTTGTATTCCTCCTTAGCTAGATATTAAAAAATATTATAACCCTTATTAAAGTATTGGTCAAAATAAAAATATTAATAAAAGGATACCGGAATTATAATGAATGAAACTCTTTTATTTCCGGCTGAATTTGGTATATAATAGATACAAAAGCTAACAGGAGGCAGTGAAAAGATGTTAACGGATATTGAAATTGCTCAAAAGGCATCTCTTAAGCATATAAGAGAGGTTGCCGAAAAACTTGAAATTGATGAAGATGACCTGGATTATTACGGGAAATATAAGGCCAAGCTATCGGATGAATTATGGAATAAGATTAAGGATAAGAAGAATGGCAGGCTGATACTGGTAACAGCAATTAACCCTACTCCCGCAGGGGAAGGAAAGACAACAACAACAGTTGGCCTTGGAGAAGCTCTGGCTCTGCGAAATAAGAAAGCGGTAATTGCTTTAAGAGAACCTTCCCTTGGGCCCTGCTTTGGTGTGAAGGGAGGAGCTTCCGGCGGCGGGTATGCCCAGGTAGTTCCCATGGAGGATTTGAATCTTCATTTCACCGGAGATTTTCATGCTATTACCTCAGCCAATAATCTCCTTGCCGCCATGCTGGACAACCATATTCATCAGGGAAACCAGTTAAATATTGATACTAATCAGATCGTATGGAAAAGATGTCTTGATATGAATGACCGTGCGCTGCTTAATATCGTAGTGGGCCTTGGCAGGAAGGTGGACGGAGTGGTAAGAGAGGACCACTTTATCATTACCGTTGCATCGGAGATTATGGCTATTCTCTGCCTTGCCGACGATATGGAGGACTTAAAGGCAAGACTGTCCAGAATAATCGTTGCCTATACCTATGACGGCAAGCCGGTTACAGCCAGGGAATTAAATGCAGTAGGCTCTATGGCGGCACTTCTGAAGGATGCGATTAAGCCGAATCTGATACAGACCCTTGAGAATACCCCTGCTATCGTCCATGGCGGACCCTTTGCCAATATTGCCCACGGCTGCAACAGCGTAAGAGCGACCCAGACAGCTTTAAAATTAGCGGATATTGTTGTAACGGAAGCCGGCTTCGGTGCTGATTTGGGAGCTGAAAAATTCTTTGACATCAAGTGCGTAAGTGCGGGACTTAAGCCGGATGGTGTTGTTCTGGTAGCCACGGTACGTGCCTTAAAATACAACGGCGGTGTGGAGAAGAAGAACCTTGGGCAGCCTGACCTTGCAGCCTTAAAAAAGGGTATTGTAAACCTGGAAAAGCATATAGAAAATCTGAAGAATTATAATGTGCCTGTAGTAGTAACCTTAAACCGCTTCTCAACGGATACGGAAGAAGAGCTTCAGTTTGTAAAGGAATTCTGTGAAGAGAGGGGCTGTGATTTCGCAATTTCCGAGGTTTGGGAAAAAGGCGGCGAAGGCGGTCTTGCTCTGGCAGATAAGATAATAGAGATGCTGGAGACAAAGAAAAGTAACTTTACACCTCTTTATCCCCTTTCATTTTCTCTGAAGGAAAAAATAGAGACAGTTGCCAAGCGTATTTACGGAGCGGACTCCGTTACCTATGATCCGCAAGCTGAAAAGATGCTCAAGAAAATAGAAGAGATGGGCTACGGTGAGGTTCCTGTCTGTATGGCAAAGAACCAGTACTCCCTGTCCGATGACCCGACAAAGCTTGGAAGGCCGGAGGGATTCTCCATTCATATCAGGGAGGTTTATTTATCGGCAGGAGCTGGCTTTGTTGTGGCTATTACCGGTACCGTTGTAACAATGCCGGGACTTCCCCTGGTACCTGCGGCAGAGCAGATAGATGTGGATAAGGACGGTTTTATTACCGGATTATTCTAGTACATAAGAGGAAAAATCCGGAATAGTGAAATAATTAAATCAGACATCAGATATCTAAATTTATAAGCTAATATCAAAAAGAGGCTGTAGGATTAACAGCCTCTTTTTCGTATGGGCAGCATTTATGTAGAAATAATGCCATCCACTTGAATATATTCCAATATACGTATTTGATTTTGGCTATTAAACAAAAAATATCGAAAAATACAAGACTATGAGTATGTAAAATAATGTATTGCCATATTATAAAATATGGAATATGATATAGAAAAGCAAGTATGAACGAATGCTCGGTTCTGAGGAAGCTATTTTATAGTGGAGAAAGGAGTAAAAAGGGCATTACTTGTATTAATAGACAAAATGTATTGGTATTGGACCGCTGCTGGTGAAAAGATTGGCACATATATGAACGGTAAGGCATCAGTTTATAAAAAGCAATAGCTAAAAAGGAGATGTTATCACGAAAAAACTTTTAACAGTTATTTTATCGGTATTAACGTTGTTTGCTATGTCACCAACGGCATTTGCTGCGACAGGTAGCAGTGATGATATTTCAAACCTTACTCATGAAATCATCACTACTACAAATGATTTACTTTCTGATAAATTACCGCATAATATAACGTCTGTTGATATTAACTATGATAAAGTTTACAAAATTTATGTCGGTACAAATATTTTTAAAATGGACACCAATAATATAGACGATTTAACTAATATGTTTGGTTCAGATGGCTATATTTATGAGCTTCCAATCTATATTGAAGGGAACACAATTATGGTCAATATAGCAAAGGGACAACCGCTAAATAAAAATTCCGAATTAACAGAAGCAGAACGACAAGAAATTCTTTCTAAGGTAGGAAAATGGAGTGTAACAGGAGTTAAATATTACGAGGGCAAAATAGTAGATTATACAACAGAATTACAGAAAATGTTAAATAATGTCTCTGAAAAAGTAATTTTTGTTGGTGGTTTACCTCATTTTAAATATATAGTTGCATTGATAGCTGATAATGAGGGAAATGTTCAAGAACTTGTACCTCTTAGTAATGTTCCGGGAATTGAAAATATCAATTCATTTCGTACTGCTTTTGACCGTGCTTATGATTATGAGAAGGTAAAAAAATATGTAAATCAATTGCCACAAGAAATTTCTGATGAAATGGGGTCATATGGTTTTTCTGACACAAACAATGCTACACGCTCCTTTAAATATATATTTATAATTGGAGGCATTTCTGTTATATTATGTATTACAGGTGGCTTATATATATTTCGCAGAAAAAGTGCTAAATAAGCCATAGGAGATGTCACCAGCCTCTTTTTTACATGGACAGCATTTATTGGTGCAATAATGCTGCTCACTAATTGGAATAATTTTTGGCTATAAAATAAGTATACACAACAGAGACTATAAGGTCGATACCAAGTAGAACCATTGAAAATAGAAAGCTTTCCATATCATAAAAGAAGAACACATTTCTTATCACCATCATAATTCCAAGAATTATAAAGGATGTTCCCACGATTTTCTGGGATTTTTTCCAGGTGGTCTCATTTTTCATACTCCAGCTTGTTCTTAGGCCGATTATACTGTTCAGTTTTAACTTCGGCATATAATTTCCTATAATAATCAAGGTTATCCCAAGTACAATAAAGAGAAGGCTGAATAAATCTACCGGTACCTCCGTAAGGCTGGTAATCTTATGAAAGTCAACATATAAAAAATACAGGCAAAGTATATTGAATACTAAAAGTGTGTAGAGACCGGTTATCTATTTAAAATTATCTTTAAATACTTTGTATGATAATATATGTCAGATGTCTTCAACTATTTAAAAAATAATTTAAATAGTATTTATGGAAATTATAAGAAACAAATTCAGGATTATGATATTAATTGGGATGTTTCCGCGTATATTTAATTAATGGTATCATTCTAATTGAAGGGAATAATAGGAGGACTGGCATGCAGTTTGTAAAACTAGACTTTGAATATTCTGATGATGTTACGGTTATTAACAAGGAACAGTTTGATGTACATATGCGGTTATATGAAGGATACATTAATAAGATGAATGAAATTGACGCACTTTTAAAGGCTAATACCGGGGTAAAGGAAGCCAATGCAACATACAGCGAATTCAGAGGAATTAAGAGGGGGGAAACCTATGCCTTAAACGGAGTGATTCTCCATGAGCTATATTTTGAAAATATAGGCTCAAACAATAATACGCCCAGTCCGCAGATCAGCCAGATACTTTCCAGGGATTACGGAAGCTTTGATAATTGGAAAGCTCATTTTGTAGCGACTGCCCTGGCCAGCAGAGGATGGGCTATTCTGTGCTATGATCCAAGGTCGGATACGTTCCGGAATGACAGCCTGGATACCCATGATGACGGATATATGGCAATGTCCATACCGCTGTTGGTTCTGGATATGTACGAACATGCCTATTTTCTGCAATATGCCGACAACAAGGCTGAATATATCAGCCGCTTTATGGATAATATCGACTGGCAGGTAGTTGGAGACAGAATGGAATTATTGCAGTAGAAAAAGGTGGAAATAAAAGAAAATATCTGTTATAATAGGGAATAGATGGGTATATAAGCCCTGAGATTGGCTAAGCTTTTAGCCGGTGCAGGATGGCTGACCGGAAGTTTCTTAGAATCCAAAGTGGTGGTTCAGGGGAAAAAATGAGCTATCACTCTGGATTGAACATGACATTCTGACACCCCAATCAAAATCTTATAATGATAAGAAGTTTTTAATCTTGTGGAAACATCCTAAGGTAACAAAAGCTGCCAGTTAAGAAAAACTCAACTAAGAGGAGCTGCTGGCAGAAGGTTCCTTATCTCTGCCGTTCGGCAATATTTTCTATTAAAACTGTAAATATTTCATTAGCTTTGGTATAATTACAGGAGAGTTTTTGGAGTTCCATATGTCTGCTGTATATAACAGCATGGGATAGGGTGCTCATATGCCTGATTTGGGACTGGCATTAACGTATTCCATAAGAAAGGACAGGATTATCAATAATAAAAATAGAAAAATATCATAAAGCAGTTGACAAAAGAGTTCTAATACATGATAATGATATTATGAAAATGATAATATCTATTTGATAATAAGTACAAGATAGCAACTATAAGCAGGCTTTCTAAATTAAATCGGTTCAACACCGAAATCTAGTATGAATGGAGTATTGTATGGAGAACAAAAGAAAAGGCTTATATTCACTTGAATGTATTGAGAGGCTGAGAAAAGGAGATAAGCAGGTATTAAAAGAAGAAAGATGGCTTATGTATCTGGCAGTGACCTCTCAGGAAAACATCAATATGGAAAGGCTCCATTCCATGGAGGAAAAAAAGAGCAGTTATGTACTGGACTATGTGGAACGCACCCTCCGCGTGCTGGAAAGCCTGGAAGCGCCGGATGAAATAGCCTCCCTGGTGGAGGAAGTCCTCATATGGTCGGAAGTGGCAAAGGGAGGTACGGATTTCTTCCGGAAGCGGTGGCTGAGAGAGGGAATCAATCTATTCGTCCATAACAGGGGTTCTGCTTACATTTACCGCAGGGAGGCTTCCGGAGAGGAAGAACACAGGCGTATTGTGTATATCCTCATAAGCACTCATGGGTTAATCGGACAGTATTTAAGAGGGGAGGTTTCCCTTGGAGAGAACATGCCACTGGCGGAGCTGGTAAGAGACGGGCTCATAACCAAAGAAAAACTGTCTGAGGTATTAAAACTTCTTAATTGCTGTATTGTTTCCGGTGTTGACAGGAAGCTATGGGAGGATATTAAGAAAGAGGCTGAAAATGTAATCAGTCATATTGTTAATGGAGATTTACAGGCGGATTATGATGTAAAAGAACGGCTGAAACGTCTTAGAAAGACTTCCATAGAAAACGGTGAAGATTTCGATGCGGCTTACGGGAAAATAGTGGCCGGCGAAGATATGAAGGCCAGGCTTTCCGCTCTTTTATCAGGAAGGGATTTATGGTTTGTGGAAGGGGCACTGTATGATTTTACCCTGGAGGAATTTATAAAGATATTTCTTATTGTCGGAGGGCAGGCAGAGGACTCTGTAAAACATATCAGCTTTGAACCGCTTATGAAGGATATTTATTACCAGCATGAGGGACGTAAACGCATTAATATATACAAAAAGCGTATTATTGAGAATTACCTGTCCGCCATTTCATTTAAGGAACTGCTGGATGGAAATTTAAGGAACAACCTTCATGTGTCACCGGTCATCAGCCTCTTTCAAGAGCTTGACGGCACTCTTTTCTTTCAATTTGAGTATTCCCCTGCCGGAGAAAAGCTCATTGAGTTTTGCGTGGAAGCTGAAAAGTCGGATGTATTGTATGAAAGTGCCATCATTCTTCTTTTTGACCTGTTTGGCCTCAGAAAGGATAAGTATGACAGGTTCTATGAAGAAGAAACCTACTTAAAGACGATGAATCAGAGCATCGATTATAAGAAAATCATTCTGGATTACATAAAAGGGGAAAAGGTCATTGACATAGGTCCGGGCGGCGGAGCTTTAATGGACCTGATAGAGGAAAATGCTCCTGAAAAGCTGGTCACAGGTATTGATATAGCTCAGAATGTACTGGATAGCTTAAAGCGTAAAAAGCAGATGGAAGATAAGAAATGGGAGGTTATGTACGGAGATGCCCTTAACTTAAGCTCTTATCTGCCAAAGGGCAGCATTGATACTATAATATTCTGCTCCATCCTCCACGAACTCTTTTCCTATATCGAATATGAGGGAAAGAAATTCAACTATGACACGCTTGCGGCTGCCTTTGTCAGTGCCTTTGAAGTATTAAAGCCCGGGGGAAGGATTATTATCAGAGACGGAATCATGACGGAGGAAAAGGAAGAGAAGCGTATTATCCGGTTTTTATCCCATGACGGTATGGAATTTTTAAAGCGTTATTCATCGGATTTCAAAGGCAGGGAAATACGGTACGAAGTCATCGGTCAGAATGAAGTAAAGCTTCCCGTAAATGATGCCATGGAATTTCTATATACCTATACATGGGGTGAGAAATCCTATGTGCACGAGGTGAACGAGCAATTTGGTTATTTTACACCGGAGGAATTTGGAAGCTTTATCAAAAGGGTTCTGGGTGACAGCGCGAAGCTCATTGTTCTGAAGCATTTTCTCCAGGAGGGTTATACAGTTGCCCTGTCACAGAAAATAGAGCTTTTTGACGAAAGCAGAAAGCCCGTAAGGCTCCCCGACAGTACCTGTTTAGTTGTGATTGAAAAGGTTCGGTAAGTGAAAGAGAGTCCTATGTAATATCCATTATGTATTACATATGCTCTTTCTATAAATGGAACCGGTAATAGGATACCGGAAGCAGCAAACTTGTCAACTTTTGCACCGGAAAGAAAGGAAGGATGTCTATGTTAGGATTACGTTATGTGAAGTTTGAACCCAGCCAGTATATATTAAAATTCAGGAATGGAAAGGTGGTCAGTGAAGGTGCGGGCTTGTCCTTTTATTATTATGCACCAAAGACTTCAATTGTTGCCGTTCCCATGGAAAGCGCAGAGGTACCTTTTATTTTTGAAGAAGTGACCGCAGACTTTCAGACGGTGACGGTACAGGGGCAGATTACTTACCGTATAGCAGATCACAAGAAAATAGCAGAAGTCCTGAATTACACCCTGGATATGAAGGGAAACGGTTATTCTTCCGAAGACCCTAAGAAGCTTTCTCAGCGAATAATAAATATTGTAAGGGTGCTCACGAAGAAATCCATTGAGGATGTAACGTTAAAAGAGGCCATTAAGTCCAGTCAGTTTCTTGCAAATAATATCAGGAAGGATATAATGGCAAATGAGGAAATAGCCTTTCTGGGAATCGAAATTCTGGGGCTCTTAATCCTTTCTGTTCTGCCCAATAAGGAAACCGCCAGGGCGCTGGAGGCTCAGACCAGGGAAGAAATATTAAAGAGTGCGGACGAAGCGATTTATGTAAGGCGTAATGCTGCCATTGACCAGGAAAGGCGTGTTAAGGAGAATGAGTTCAATACGGAAATTGCTGTTGAGAACAAAAAGCGCCTGGTAAGGGAGACACAGCTGGAGGCTGAGAGGGCTGTGCAGCAGAAGAAGAACCAGCAGAAGGAAGAACAGATGGATTTTGAAACCGCCCTGGAGGAAAAAAGAAAGGATTATATCAGCCTGACAGTGGAAAATGTGAAAGCAGAAGCAGACGGCAAGGCCTATGAGCTGGAAGCAGTTATGAAAGTGCTGGAAGGCATCCGTCCTGAAGTGATACAGTCCCTGGCTAACATCGGTATGCAGCCAAGCAAGCTCATTGCTATCGCCTTCCAGGAACTGGCGGAAAAAGCCGGGCAGATAGGGCAGCTTAATATATCTCCGGATTTATTGAGGGAGCTGATGAAGGATGGCCAGCATTAATCCTATTATCTGACATAGGAACAATAAGCTTAAAGGACCTTTCGGTTCGGAAAAGAGGTTGATATGGCTGATAGGATGTATGACCGGAAAATCATAGTGATAAAGAGAAAGTCCAGGCTGAAGGAATTAATCTACCGCTTTAATACGGTTGAACAGGCAAGATTTTATATAGAACATATGGGGAGTGATTTCTCCGATTATGTGGAAGAGGATAAAAGGTATGAAGAAGCACTGACCCAGGTAAGCACAAAGCTGGAGCAGCTTGGCAGGGTGCAGGTTCTGGATAGGGAGTTCGTGCCGAACTTTATCTTTGATACAGAGGATATCGTTGTAGCAGTCGGACAGGACGGTCTGGTCGCAAATACTATGAAATATCTGAATGGGCAGCTTCTTGTAGGCGTCAATCCGGACCCGGTAAGGTGGGACGGCGTACTCCTTCCCTTTCGGCCCTTTGAGGCAGCAGAGGTAGTAGCGGAATGTATAAAGGGAAACAGCCGGATTCAGAAGGTTACCATGGCAAAGGCAGAGCTGAATGACGGACAGGTCATATATGGGGTAAATGACCTCTTTATCGGTCAAAGAACCCATGTATCCTCCAGATACCACATTACCTACGGGAAAAGGGAAGAAAACCAATCCTCCAGCGGCATTATCATTTCTACCGGCCTTGGGTCTACCGGATGGCTGAAAAGTATTTTAAAAGGAGCGGCAGGTATTGTTAAGGAAAGTATGGGATATGAGGCAGGAAAGGAATCGGGGGCAAACCGGGAGTTTATACCGGACAGGGAATTTAAAACAAGCTGGGACATGAAATGCCTGTATTTTACGGTGCGGGAGCCCTATGAAAGCAAGAGCACGGGGGCGGAGATTATTTTTGGAAGGGTGTCTGCGGAGGCGCCCCTTGTCCTCACTTCCCAGATGCCTGAAAACGGAGTGATTTTCAGTGACGGTATGGAAAGTGACTTCCTGGGATTTCATTCGGGAATAACTGCCAGAATATCAGTGGCGGAAAAGTTCGGAAATCTTGTGGTATAATGATTAAAGGAAGATAAAAAAAGCAAAGAAAGCAAAGAAAGATTGATATAGCAAAGAAAGATTTACAGGTGAAGAAATGATTCAAAACATTGATAAAAGAAATCAGGCTGCCGATACCTTAAAAAAGTATTTTGGTTATGACAGCTTTCGGAAGGGACAGGAAGAGCTGGTATACAGCATATTGGAGGGAAGGGATGCTCTTGGCATTATGCCCACAGGAGCCGGAAAATCCATCTGCTACCAGGTTCCGGGGATTATCATGGAGGGAATTACTCTTGTTATCTCACCGCTCATATCCCTTATGAAGGATCAGGTGTCAGCTCTTAATGAGGCAGGTATTCATGCAGCCTTTATCAACAGCTCCCTGTCAGCAAGACAGGTCAGCCTTGCTCTGGGCTATGCCAGAGAGGGAAAGTACCAGTTGATTTATGTGGCGCCGGAACGGCTGGAAACAGAGGAATTCCTGAACTTTGCGCAAAATACACCTATTGCAATGGTAGCAGTGGACGAAGCCCATTGTATCTCCCAATGGGGACAGGATTTCAGGCCCAGTTATTTAAAGATTATAAGATTCATTGAAGAACTTCCGGTACGTCCGGTTATCAGTGCCTTTACCGCTACTGCCACGAAGGAAGTTATGGAAGATATCGGCTGTATCCTGAAGCTTCAGACGCCGGAAGTAGTGGTAACAGGCTTTGACAGGGAGAATCTTTATTATGAAGTCCGTTCACCGAAGAATAAAACGGATGAGGTACTGGCCTATGTGAAAGAACACTTGGATAAATGCGGGATTATTTACTGTAATACCAGAAATAACGTAGAGGAGCTTTGGGAACTCTTTAATGAGCAGGGTGTTATGGCAGCAAAATACCATGCCGGGATGCCGGACGGGGACAGAAGCCGGAACCAGGAAGATTTTATCTATGACAGAAAGACTGTAATGGTGGCAACTAATGCCTTTGGTATGGGAATTGATAAATCCAATGTGCGTTACGTCATCCACTACAATATGCCAAAAAATATGGAGAGCTATTATCAGGAAGCAGGGAGGGCCGGACGTGACGGAGAACCTTCCGAATGTATTCTCATGTACAGCGGCAAGGATGTGGAAATCAATAAATTCCTGATTGAAAAAGGAAATGTCAGTGAGGAACAAAGTGCGGCAGACCGTGAACTGATTCAGGAGCGGGATATGGAACGTCTTAAAAAGATGACCTATTATTGTTTTACCAGGGAATGCTTAAGAGAGTATATCCTGAATTATTTCGGCCAATATGGAGAAGGTACCTGCGGGAATTGCTCTAACTGCCTGACAGAATTTGAGGAAACAGATGTGACAGAGGTCAGCAGGGATATCATCAGCTGCATCAAGGAAAGCGGGCAGCGCTATGGCGTGAATGTAATCATAGCGACTTTACTGGGAAGGCGGACCGCTAAGCTTACCGCCAATAATATGGTGAATTCAAGCTTTTACGGAAAGCACTCTTCTGATACGGAAAGCTTTTTAAAACAGGTTATTAATAAGCTGATAATTGAGGAATACCTTTATGTAACCAATGACAAATATGCTGTGGTAAAGTTAAATCGTTCTTCTCTTAAGATTTCAGAGGGACAGGCTTCTGTCATAATAAAGGCACTCAGGGCAGACAGCAGTAATAAGGAGCAGGGAGAAAGTAAGTCAGGTAAACAGAAAGGTTTAAGGAGATCCGAAATATTGACTTCGAAGGGATTAAATCTTTTTGAACTGCTTCGGCAGCTGAGAACGGACATTGCAAGAGAAGAAGGCATGCCGCCCTATATTATCTTTTCAGATAAGACTCTTACAGATATGTGTGTAAAGCTCCCGTTAAACAAAGAGGAAATGCTTACGGTAACCGGAGTCGGAGAGAATAAGTTTCAAAAATACGGAAGCGGATTTCTTAAGGCTATTCAGGAATTTACCGGTGGCAGCAAGGAAGCTCTTTCTTATGAACAGCCGGCGGACATGCAAAAAGAAGAGAAGCCGCTCAGGGTCAGAAGGAACAAAGAAGAATTCCATCTTACTGAAGAAATGAAAACTGAATTTGTGCCGGAAGACAAGGTAACAATCAGCCAGTTTGTAGATAAGCTGAATGATATGAGGGATGAAAGTATTATGAAAAGACTGGCTGGTGTTCATGTTACAGCCGTGCTGAAAGAAGAGGGGTACCTCCTTGAGCAGTACAATCCCCAGTTGGGAAGAGCAGAAGTCTATCCAACAGAGAAAGGACAGGCAGCCGGTATTACAACTGATACTCGTATTAGCGGGAAAGGGAACGAATACGTTGTGATAATATATGATGAAAGAGCACAATTAGAATTACTTGAAATAGTAGAAAGACAGAGACAATAAACAGGACAGCTTCTACTGTCATAACCATAGTTAAAGGGCTGTTTCATTTTCGTATGAAATTGTACGTAAAATGAAACAGCCCTTTTCAAGCTATAAAAACGGTTCAAACCTGCAATATAAATATACAATTATTACATAAGTATAATTGGTTTTAAATACAAAATTATGTAAATAATTAAGGATATAATTGACAAATATAAATGTGTATTATATAATGACATATGAAACCGATTACATACAGGCAATAATTAGATAATTTGTCGAAACTGGATTATGCTCAAATATGTAACCGATTACACATTGAAAAGGAGGAAGGTTTATGATTAAAAAAGCGTTAAAAAGATCAGCGGCAGTAATGATTATCTTTTCCATGCTGGCGGCGACAATGACCGGCTGCGCTAAAAAAGGCTCAGAGGAGACAATTATGCCTACAGAGGCAGTTACCACAAACGAACCTACAAAAGCAGATACTGCAGAACCCACAGGAGAAACAAAAGTCCTTCGTTGGGGAACACACTGGCAGGCAGGCCTGGATCCCAACTATAAGGACCCGACTACCGGGGAATACACAATGGACGAAGCATCCAGACAGGCATCTTTAGCTGCATTAAAGGCGGCGAAGGATCAGTTGAATGTGGATGTGGAATTCGTTCAATACGCTACAGATACCCGGAGCGAATTAATTACCAGCGTACTTGCGGGTAATCCCGTTTGCGATATTGCTATACTTTGGGGCGGTTCAGAAAATACAATTTTATCACAGAATATTTTACAGCCTCTGGATGACTATGCGGATTTGTTCTCTGACCCTGAATATTCCTGGATGCTATATGACAAGTTATACGGACATAATTATTTCCTGACCTCCAAGCAGGCTTTTATCCCCAGATGGCCTTTGGTTTATAATGCTACGATGCTTGAAAAGGTAGACTCTTTAAAGGATACCGGCGGCAAAACTACATACCCTACGGATTTGTTCCAGGCCGGCAAATGGACCTGGAGTGCCTTCAAGGGTTATCTTTCTAAAGTCCAGACTTTTTATGCTAATACCAAAGCCCCCGACGGAACACAGTATGGTAAGGTAAAAGCTTATGAAACTGATCACCGTTTTGCAGGACTTTCCGCTATTTTTGCCGCTGGCGGAGAAATCTACGGCTCTGACGGGTTAGGAGCGGATTCCAAGGAGTCCTTAAAAGCAACTTCCTATATCAAGGAATTAATAGATGGAGGCTTATTATCAGAGTGCGGCCTTTATGATGATGGTTATACCCCTAAGTGGCTGCAGGGTTCCAATGATTTTGGAGCAGGCGCTACCGTATTTACGGACTGCGCTGACTGGATTATCACAGGAGCGGCTTCCTCAGCATCTGACAGGGGAGAGTCCATCGGTATAGTTCCCTGGCCCAGACCCGACGATATGGCTGTGGATGATCCTAATTACAAGCAGGTGTTAACAGTAGGTGACAGTATTGGTATCTTAAAAGGTGTTGATGCGCAGACAACTAAACTTGCCCTTGAATTCCTGAAGGTTTATTACAATACCTATTATAAGACTATTGGTGGTGTTGACAGCATAGCTGCATATAAAGACAGTGCTGCAACAACCCAGGCTACAGGATTTGGATTTGATATCTTTAATGAAACTTATGGTGATGATCTCTTAAAGACCTTCCAGTATATATCCAAACAAACGGTTCCAAATGATTATTCCGATCTTCTTGGTTTCCGCGTTGTCTGGGATGATATCTTCGGCAAATCCCTTTATGGTGTTGATGGTTATGCATCTTATGATGTATCCATTGCAGCCAATAAGAATCTGTTTACGGAAAAGGCAGCCAATATGAAAACCATTCTTGCCAGTGACGAAATAAGGGATAATATTGCTCCGGTTATTACCGTGGCAAAGCCTCTGGTATTTTCTGCAGGAATGGATCCGAAGAAGATTGTCTTCTCAGATTATGTATCTATTGAGGATGCTATTGATGGTATCCTCGACGCAACTGCCGCAGCTTATGATTATTCAGCAGCGGATTTTTCCAAGGTGGGAAGTTATGGAGACGGCCTGAAGATTAAGATAGCGGATAAGTCCAAAAATGAAGCCAACTTAAATTCTGCGGTTACTATTTATAATCCGGATAATAAAAAAGCACCTGTCATTACAATAGTAAAAGATTACCGCACGATTAAGCTGGATGAGGATGCGTCTCAAATTGCCTGGAAAGGTGATTTTATTGCAAGTGCCGTTGATACGGACGGACTAGACATATCCGCAAATATCACAGCTGATATCTCCAGTCTTGATACATCCACACCTGGTGATTATGATGTGGTTATTACAGCAACCGACTTTGCCGGTAACAGCAGTAATGTTACCCTGTCTGTAATGGTAGCGGAAGCAGAGTAATATAAGGGTAGTTTAACAGTAAAAAAGTTTGAAGTTAATTTCCGCTTGCTGCAAGACGTCAGAATAGGACTGCAAGGATAGCAGGACGAAATGAGACGGTTTGCAGCAATCGATTTATACGCAAACGAAGAAGTAATAGTTCTATTTAGTTACCTAAGGTAACTTAAATATAAATTAATCTGGGAAGGCACGGGTATCAGTATGAAATCGAAGAAGTCCTTAATAATACTTCTAATAACCGTATTATTCGTAATTATTGCGGTTATTACCTTGATTTTAAATAAGGATCATTCTATGGGAATGTATGCAGTTCCAGCCTCAAATGCCGCTGTTTATGACACGCCCTATAAGGAATATCTTGACCAGAATGGTTATAACGGAACTATTCTGAATACCAGTCTGCAAGTAAATCTGGATTCTTTTCAGACAACAGACGGCATGACAGCAGAAAAGACGGACAAAGGTCTGGCAACAGGTGACAGCGGTTCTATAATCTGGACCTTTGAGGTTCAGACAGAAGGTTTTTACAATCTTCAGATCGGGTATATTCCTCGTACAGGAACCACCTCGGATATTCAAAGAAAACTTCTTCTTAACGGCGAAGTGTGTTATGACGGTCTGGAACAGGTGGTGTTTAAACGTTTTTGGACCGATGGTGAAATTAAGAGCAAAAACGGAAATGAAATAAGACCAAATACGAAAGAAATATATAAGGAAACAAAGATTTATGTGGAAGATTCCGAAAGAAGAACGGGAGAGCCTTACGTATTTTATTTAAAAAAGGGTACCAATACCTTAACTTTTGAAGCTATTAAAGAGCCCGTTGAATTTACGTCAATTATCTTTCAAAAAGCAGAAAAGCCGGCAGCTTATGAAGATGTAATCGGGCAATTAAAAGAACAGTATTCGGTATATGACGGGAAAAACATTATTTGCCAGGCAGAACGTGCAGAAGGCGGCACTTCCTATATTGAAAAAAATTCATCTTCTATCAACATTCAGAAGAATTACTCAGATTCTCTGTTATATCCGTATCACCCATACAAGATTAAGTACAACACCATTGGAGCAAACAACTGGAAACAGCCGGGTAATGCAATATCCTGGGATATTACCGTTCCAAAAGAAGGACTTTATGAATTAACTTTTAAGGGCAGGCAGAATCTGAAGCGGGGAGTAACCTCGGTTAGAAGATTGTACATAAACGGAACGGTTCCCTATTCGGAAATGAATGCCGTTAATTTTGATTATAGCAGCAGTATGGCAAATTATACGATAACAGGGTCCGATGGAACACCCTATCTCTTTTATCTGAAGGCAGGAACCAACACCATCAGTCTGGAATGTGTAATGGGGGATTTCGGCGGCATTATTAATGATGTGGAAGAAAGTATGTACCAATTAAACCAGATGTATCTGAAGGTTACACAGATAACCGGCCAGACACCGGATAAATTCATCGATTATCAGATTGCGAAGAAAATTCCTGATTTTCAGAAGATTATGACAGAGGAAGAAGCAAGACTATATCAGCTAATTGATAACCTGGTTGCAATCACCGGAGAAAAAGGAGAAAACACCAGTCTTCTTGAGAAAATGGCAGTAGAAGCGAAGGGACTTGCCAAAAATCCGGAAAGCGTAGTGGAAGAAGTGGCACAGCTGAAGGAGAATATTTCAGCTCTGGCAACCTGGCTGGCCAACATCTCTGAGATGCCTCTGGAGCTTGACAGCTTTATCCTGTCGTCACCGGGTGGGGACTTGCCGAGAGCGAAGAGCAGCTTTTTAGAAAGCGCTTATTACGGAACAATCCGTTTCTTCTCCACTTTCTTTGCTAAGATAAGCCAAGTTAGCGAGAAAGAGGATACAGCAGGGGACAATACTATAAAAGTATGGATGGTCAACGCCGGAACGGCAGCCAATGTGCAGAGCATCGGCAGGGAGCAGGCGCAGATTATTCAGAACCTTATTGACGAGAAGTTCACACCGGAAAATAACATTAATATCGACTTACAGTTAATTCCTGTGGATGTGGTATTAAGGGCGGCCCTTGCCGGTAACAGTCCCGATGCGGTTATCGGGCTTAACCAGGCAACCCTGCAGGATTTCGCCATGCGCGGTGCGGTGGTGGATTTATCAAAGCTGGACGGGTTTTCGGAAGCCGCCGGCAAATATTATAAGAGTGAGCTGGATGCTGCTTCTTATCTTGGCAGCGTATACGGCATACCGGAGCAGGCGGATTTTATGATGCTGTTTACCAGGGACGATATTCTAAAGGCTATAGGAGCGGAAACTCCAAAAACCTGGGAGGATGTAAAAGCAATCCTACCGGTTTTAAAGAAAAATAACGATGAATTTTTCCTTCCGAATGCCCAGGGCGCACCAAATTTTTATCCTTCCCTGGTCTATCAGTTCGGCGGTAATTTGTATAAAGGCACCGGTAATGATTACGGAATTGCAAGCAATCTTGGAACGGATGCGGCAATGGAAGCTTTTAAGACTTATACGGATTTCTTTACCAATTACGGGTTTAATCCCAATGTGGATTTCCCTACCAGATTCCGTACCGGAGAAATGCCCATTGGTGTGATTAAGTACACCACCTATTGCCAGTTAGAGGTATTTGCTCCTGAAATCAAAGGTCTTTGGTCCTTTACCACTCTTCCGGGAGTAAAAGGGGAAGATGGAAATATGAACGATTCCTATGTGATTGAAACGGTAAACAGTGCAATCCTGAATACTTCCAAGAAAAAAGAGGCCGCCTGGAAGTTTGTTAAATGGTGGAATGATACGGAAACACAACTGCAGTATGCTAATACCGTAGAATCCGTCATGGGAACTTCTGCCCGTTATCCGGCTGCTGATCCGGAAGTTATTAAGAGGCTGCCCTGGAGTAATGCAGAGCTTACCCAGATATTGTCACAGATGCAATCCACCGTAGGAATACCGGCAGTTCCCGGTAATTATATGTTGACAAGAATGGTACTATATTCCTTTAACAATGTAGTAGCAGAAGGTGCCAACCCCAGAGAAACCCTGTACTTAAATTTGAAGACCATTGATAAGGAGCTTACTAACAAGCGCAGGGAATTCCACTTATCTGTGCAGAAATAGAATATAAGGAGGTATTCCCTTGAAAAAGAAGAAAGAGCCTTTATCACTGGTATGGAAGCATCATAAGTACAAATATCTGCTCATTGCACCTTTTGCATCGATATTTATTGTATTTACACTGATTCCGGTAGTTGTTTCCATTGTTTTAAGCTTTACATCCTTTAACATGGTGGAAGCGCCCAGTTTTAACGGGCTGACCAATTACATAAATCTTTTGGTGCGGGATAACGTATTCCTGATTGCCATTAAGAATACGCTGCTGTTTGCTTTGATAACCGGTCCTATCAGCTATATTATGTGCTTTTTGTTTGCCTGGATGATTAATGAGCTGCCCCCGGTTCCAAGGTCCATCATTACCCTGGTTTTTTATGCCCCCTCAATTTCGGGTAATGCCTATATGATATGGAAACTGATTTTCTCTTCCGATACTTACGGATGGGCAAATGCCTGGTTGTTAAAGCTGGGATTTATCCAGAGCCGCATCCTATGGTTTGAAACTCCCAAGTATGTTATGCCCATACTGATTGTGGTACAGCTGTGGTTAAGTCTTGGCGTCAGCTTCCTGGCTTTTATTGCAGGGCTTCAGAACGTAGATAAGTCCTGGTATGAAGCGGCAGCGGTAGAAGGTGTCAGGAACCGCTGGCAGGAACTCTGGTATATAACCTTACCCTCTATGAAGCCCCAGCTTATGTTTGGTGCGGTTATGCAGATTACAGGTTCCCTGTCGGTTTCACAGATTTCCATTGATCTGGCAGGCTTCCCTTCTGTCAGCTATGCAGGGCATACCATTCTGACACACCTCCATGACTACGGTAATGTGAGATATGAGCTGGGCTATGCGTGTACCATTGCAGTGATTCTGTTTTTTATAATGCTCCTATGCAATATTATAGTACAGAAGCTGCTTCGTAAATTAGGCTAGAGAAAGGCGGTTTGTAAAATGGAACGATTATATAAGTTTCTTGTATCGAAGCTGCGTGCAAGAAAATTAAGAAGAAGAAACCGAAGCCTTATGGGAGATATCGGTCTTACACTGGTGCTTGTCTTCTTTGGTTTGTTCAGCCTCTTTCCCCTCATATTTACAGTGGTAAATGCATTTAAACCCTTAAGTGAAATCTTTATCATACCTCCTAAAATGACGGTGGAAAATCCTACCCTGAATAACTTTTTCGACCTGGCAACTATTGTGGAAAGCTTTAATGTGCCTTTATCCAGGTACATATTCAATACAGGCGTTATTACGGTTCTCGGGACCTTCGGAACCGTGCTCCTTGGCTCCATGGCAGCCTTTCCCCTGGCGAAATATACTTTTCCGGGTTCCAAACTTATGAGCAATATCATAGTTTATGCTCTGATGTTTAACGCCTCCGTAACGGCAATACCCAATTACCTGATTATGAGCAAGCTTGGTATGATAGATACTTACTGGGCGGTCATCCTGCCGGCCATCGGCTCGACCCTTGGCCTGTACCTGATGAAGAATTTTATGGTACAGATACCGGATGAGATGCTGGAGGCCGCTAAAATTGACGGGGCGGGAGAATTTAAGACTTACTGGAGCGTGGTTATGCCTTTGTGTAAGCCGGCGTGGATTACCTTGATAATCCTGTCCTTTCAGCAGATGTGGGGTACCACCGGCGGTGTATTTATCTATACGGAAGAATTAAAGCCTGTAACTTATGTGCTCCAGCAGCTGGTAAGCGGCGGTATATCCCGTACCGGTGTATCTTCTGCCATATCCTTTATTATGCTGCTGGTTCCCATAACGGTATTCGTTCTGTCACAGAGTAATGTTATCGAAACAATGGCAACTTCCGGTGTGAAGGGTTAGTAATAGGAGGAGATTTGAAAATGAAGAAAAAGTGTTTACTAATCCTGCTCGTATTCATACTGGTACTTATACCTATGGATGTTTACGCAGCCGATGGTAAAAGCTATGATTTTGAGGGCTATACCTATGATTACTGGGGAAATGCCGTAGAGAGTCCGGCAGCCTTTCAGCTGGACAGTGTAATTAATGTTGAGAATATGGGAGGTATCAAGGTACAGGGGTTTAACGATGTGGTTACCAGCAGGGACGGACGTATTTTCCTGGTAGATACACTGGAAGGCCGGGTGGACATCGTAAATCAGGATGGTACTTTTGTAAAGTCCTTAAAAGTTATCAGGGATGCGAATGACAAGATTGTAATAGATGAAAGTGGGGCACAGCTGGTATTAAATGCTCCGGAAGGTGCATTTTATCAGGAAAAAAATCAAGAGCTTTTTATCGCCGATACAGGAGCCGAAAGAATTATCGTTCTGGACGGCAGGAATTACACCTTGAAAAGAGTGATTAAAAAACCTGAAAATATGGCAGGGGTTTCAGAATTTAAACCTTCAAAAATTGTCGTAGATAATACGGGCAGAATCTATGTGGTGGTACAGTCAAGTTATGAAGGTATTATAGAGCTGAATTCGGACGGTACTTTTTCCAGATATTTTGGTGTGAATTCCCCTTCCGTTAATTTTATTGATTATTTCTGGAAATCCATTTCCTCCGACAGGCAAAAGGAGCAGATGAAGAAGACTTTTGCGCCCGCCTTTAATAACATAGACCTGGATTCCGACGGCTTTGTATATGCCGTAACCTTTGATGCGGCAGCACAGCATATGGTATTCCGGTTGAATTCCGGCGGTAAAAACGTCTTAAGAGAGAAGGGCAATACCAGTGTTGTCGGGGATATACACCGGATGAAGCTTGCGGACCAGAGCCAGTTTGTTGATATTGCCGTACAGGATTACGGTACTTATGCGGTAATTGATAAATCAAAAGGAAGGATTTTTCTCTATGACTTTGACGGGCAGCTTCTGAATGCGTTCGGTTCTCAGGGTAAGACAAAGGGTTCTTTCCAGATGCCTACGGGTATCGCATGGCTGGGAAACAACCTGGTGGTGGCAGACAGTACTTTAAAATGCGCCTATATCCTGAAACCTACGGATTTCGGTGAAGCGGCTCTTCTTGCCAGTAAGAAATATTATTACGGTAAATGGGATGAGGCCCTGACTCAGTTTAAGAAGATACTGACCCTGAATGCCAATTATGAGGTCGCTTATGTTGGTATCGGCAAGAATTATCTGATGAAGGATGAATATAAGAAAGCAATGTATTACTTTAAATTAGGCAATAACCGCGAGTTCTATTCCAAGGCCTATAACGGATACCGGGCTGAGGTGCTGCAAAGCCATTTCAGTATTATAGCGGTTATCTTTTTAGCTTTTATCTTCCTGATTCTATTTACGGAAGTCAGATATCTTAAGAAGGAGAGTGGACAGAATGAGGAGTGAGATATTAAAGGAACGGCTGCATTATCTGAGATACGCCATGTTTCATCCCTTCGACGGCTTCTATGAGATCAAGTACCGGGGAAAGGGAAGCGTTTTGATAGCTACGGTAATCCTGGTACTCTACGGTATTATGCAATGTATTGCTTACCAGTATACAGGATTTGTTATGAACAGAAATGCCGTCTTTGCAATGAACAGCGTGTCTATATTTATTTCTGCCTTATCCGTATTTCTCCTGTTTACGGTAAGCAACTGGACGGTAACCACTCTTTTTAACGGAAAAGGCAACATGCGGGATATCTATATCGTAATATGTTATTCCATTCTTCCCATGTTATTGTTCAACGGTATTACGGCCTTTATCAGTAATTTTGTTATCAAGGAAGAAGTTATTATTGTAAAATCCCTGCAGGAAATCGGTGTGGCCTGGTTTGTCTTTGTTCTTTTAGCCGGACTGTGCATTATACATGAATATACTTTTTCCGTGAATATCAAAACTCTGCTGGCAACAGCGGTGGCCGCCTTTATCATTATCTTTTTAGGCATACTGTTTTTCTCACTGTTAGAGCGTATGTACTATTTTGTTACATCGGTTGGACAGGAGATTATTAGAAGAGTGAACTGAAAGCCGAAGAGGCTCTCATAGATTTCAGTAAAACATGAAAGGATGAAATAAGATGGCGGATTATATAAGACTCCTGACGGAAAAAATCCGTAAAATATATGCCAGACATTTTGCCCGCAAGATGGTGGCAACAGTTCTGATCGTATGCCTTATTATCGAATTCCTGCGTTATATACCTGTGCTTGGGGTGAAAGCAGGTGCTCTGCCCGAGGCAGATAAGGCGGAACTGTCCCAGCCGGGAGAGGAGATATCCCATGATATGGGCGAGGTGCTGGTAGCGGAAAGTGACAGCAAACTGCTCTACATAAACAGTGAGACCATGAACTTGAAGCTAAAGGATAAAAAAACCGGCAAGGTATGGAATTCTACCGTTAACGGGAGTAATCAGGCCTCAGAGCTTGCCATGCTTACGGTTTCCTACCTGGGGAAAGATAATAACCTTAACGAATGGGATTCCTATACCTACTGTACCCAGCTGGGAAGTTATGTCTTGCATAAAATTGATAATGGTGTTCAGATAACCATGGATATCAATGAAGGGGAATCAGAACGCTTCACGGAATATTATCCGCAGAAAATGCCAACGGACAGGTTTGAAAACTTCTTTTTAGCCGGTATCAAAAACCTGGTAGAAACCGGCAAGATTGACCAGGTTTCGGCAGACAAATATAAGATGACTCTGGAACTGTTGTATAAAAAAAGTATTACCGAGGACTGTTATGCGGTTTCCTATAATGGAAATCCTCCAAGAAGTGCTGTTAAACAGTTGATCAAGCTGGCGGAATTATTGGGTTATACGAAGGAGATGCTCATAGACGACAGCAATGCAATGGGGCTTAGAGTAACCTTTACCGAGCCGGCACAGTTTAAAATTGTCGCGGAAGCGTCTCTTGACGGAGATGATTTTGTGTTCCGTGTACCGACAAAACAGATGGTAAGCGGTAATTCCTATTATACCATACAAAATATCAAGGTGCTTCCCAACTTTGGAGCAGCAGCTTCCAAGGAGTATGAGGATGGTTATATCCTGGTACCGGACGGGGTGGGAGCACTGTTTCAGTTCAATACTTTTAATTCGGCTGTGCCGGATTATATCAGACCGGTTTATGACAATAATTTTCTGGCTGATTACTATTTTGCCCCGGAATACGGGGAAGAGCTTATGATGCCGGTATTCGGCATGACATACGGGACTATGGATAATGCTTCCCACGGTTTTCTTGGAATCATTGAGAAAGGTGCCGAAACCTCCTATATAAATGTCAAGCTGGCCTCTACGGCAAAAGACAGCTCTTCCTCCTACAACAAAGCCTATGCTTCCTTTGATGCAACCCAGTACAGTAATGTAAAGGTATACGGCCCTTACAGTGACAATAAGGCCTCCTATCTGGTGGATACTGGAGTTTTGGATGTGGATTATACCATTCGTTACAAATTGTTTCCGGGAAAAGTTACTTATTTTGATATGGCGAAGACCTATCAAGAATACCTGATGAAACAGGGAAATATTACAAAGCTGTCCTATCCGGATAAGGCAAAGGTGTATATGGACTTTTTAGGTACCATATCTCTTACCAAACGTTTTCTGGGTATTCCTTACCAGTCGAGTTATTCTATGACGACTTACAAAGAACTGGCGGATATTATCAAAGATTTACCGGATGTCAATATGGCGCTGCAATATACCGGTTTCTTTAACGGTGGTTTTGAAAATAAGCTTAACAATAAGCTTAAGCTGACCTCTGCCAACGGATCGAAAGAGGAATTGAAAGAATTAAGGAATCTGGCTGGTGAACGGAAGGCTGATATGTTCTTTGATGTCTCCTTATCCAAGGTTTATGATAAAGGCAATGGTTTTAGGGCGAAAACCCATGCCGTATATGACTATTCCAATTCTCCTGCCACCATATACCGTTATCTGCCATCCTTAGGCATACTGGATGGATTTACTGGATTTGATGTGAATTATTTTTATCTGCTCTCACCCAGATACTTAGACGGAGTGGTGAATAAATTCCTGGACGGCGCCAGGGAGTATGATAAGCTTGCCATATCCGATCTGGCTCATTATAACATGGCGGATTACCGCTTTAAGAAAAATGTGTCAGTTTATGAAGCCGGACGTATTGCAAAAGACAGCTTAAAGAAACTCTCCGAAAGCCATGAACTGTCTCTGGAAAACCCCATGATGAAGAATGTGGTATACGGTTCTTATGCGGAAGATATCTCAAGAGAGAGCAGTGATTACGCCTCCTTTTATACAACGATTCCCTTTCGGCAGTTGGTTATGAACGGACTGGTTCAGATAACGACGGAGAATGTAAATATGTCTTCCGAAAATCCTGCCTATTATGTACTCCAGTCAGTGGAGCTTGGCGTATATCCGAAATTTACCTTAAGTGCCAAAAGTGATGATATTTTACAGGAAACCGCATATTCCTATTATTATGCTACCGAGTACCGGAAGCAGAAGGATACGATACAGCAGGTATATTCACAGTGTAAGGCTGCCTGGCAGAAAATCGGCACCATGGAAATTACAGGACACAAAATCTTATCAGACAATGTATTTTATACGGAATATGCCTCAGGTACAAGGGTTATAACAAACTATAACCTCCATTCCGTTGTTGCAGACGGCAGTGAAATACCTGCCCTAGGATTTATTATTTCAGGAAAGTAGGAGGGAAGAGGGATGCGAAATATTTTTCCGTTAAAATACAAAACTAAAAGAAAGCTCAATGGCTTCCTCTATGTCCTGCCGTTTATATTAGGTTTTTTCCTGTGCTTTGCCATACCTTTGTTTAATACGGTAATGTATTCTTTTAATAAGGTAAGCGTCAATGATACGGGCGGCATGAAATTTGCTTATATTGGGTTTCAGAATTATATTGATTTATTCCAGAGCGAGGTTACAACTGCAGCACAGCCTATGGCCAGGCTTTTTGCAGACCAGAACCTTTCGATATTAACAAATGTTCCCCTTATCGTTATCTTCAGTTTATTTATAGCACTGTTGGCCAACTTAAAATTCAAGGGAAGGGGAATTGTAAGAGTAATTTTCTTCCTGCCTATTATTTTCGGGCTTGACATCGTTATTGATATGCTGGCTGTTACTACGGGAGGGGAATGGGTGAAGGAGAGTTCCGGTCTGTTCAGTGAAAGTTACATCAGTGTTTTATTAATGAGGTACATGGATATACCTATAAGTATCCTGCAGCCGGTCATATCCTACGTGGATAAGATATTTGACGTGCTTTCCCAGTCAGGTGTCCAGACCCTGATTTATCTTGCGGGACTTCAGTCTATCAGCCCAAGTCTGTATGAGGTGGCAAAGATTGAAGGAGCTACGGCCTATGAGACCTTTTGGAAGGTTACCATACCTACCATTATGCATATAACCCTTTTTGTAACCATATATACTGTGGTGGATATGTTCTTAAAATCTCCCATATCGGTAGAGGCTTACAGCTTTGCCTTTGAACAGAGCAAGATTGGTATCGGTTCGGCTTTATCCGTAGTATATATTCTTAATGTGCTGCTGGTTCTTGGAGCTGTCATGCTGGTATTAAGAAAGGTGGTAAAGAAATATGAAAAATAAAACAGAAAATACCTCTTTTGGACTTAAGGTATACCTTTTTCGCAAGAAAATGAAGAATATCCTGCAATCCGTTTTTCTATTTTGCATTATTGCAGGGTTATGTTTTACGATTCTTTACCCGATTGTCCAACTGGTACCTACTATATTTTCTAATATTGAAGATTTGGGAAACCCTAATGTAATCTGGCTGCCTCTGAAGTTCTCCATGACCAGTTTCAGGGCGGCAATACGCTTTAGTATGCCGGAAGGTATTATGACTATGATAAAATCCATTCTATATGCCGGTTTAATCATGTCAATACAGGTGTTCTTTTCCGCCATGGCCGGTTATTCCCTGGCCAGGGTAAAGTTTCTCGGACATCGCCTCGTATTCTTCCTGGTAATACTGGTGTTTTTGGTTCCCAGGCAGTCCCTGCTGCTGGCACAGTATATTTACTACTCCCATTTCAATGCTTTTGGGTTATTAAAGCTTTTTACGGCCGCAGGAGAGATTAATCTTATCAATAAACCCATAACCCTTATTATGCTGGCAGTTCTGGGTTTTGGCGTACAACAGAGCCTTTTTATTTTCATATTCAGCCAGTTTTTTAAAAATATACCAAATGAACTGGAGGAAGCCGCCCTTATTGACGGCTGCGGTTTCCACAAAACTTATTTTAAGATTATGGTACCCAATGCAGTGCCGGCTATTTCAACGGTGGCGGTGTTATCCTTTGTCTGGAATTACGGGGATACTTACTTTACCAGTTATTTCAACAAAGACGGCCCTTATCTAAGTTCTACCCTTGCAAGAGTCTTTTCAACAGCCAACAAGGACTTTGTCCTGAATGCGGTAAAGGTTTGGTTTAATGTACCTCTGGCCACGGATTTTGCCTTTGATGCGGTGAAACAGGCGGCAGTACTGATCTTTTTGATACCTTTGCTGCTGGTGTATTTCGGTGCACAGAAGTGGCTGGTTGAGAACCTTGAAAATTCAGGCCTTGTTGGGTAAGTAGTAAAATTAAAAAGATAATTTTCCTACACAAGATTGTGCCTGCGAAATCCTCGGCACAATCTTGAGGTGCGTTGGAAAGGGCATAATGGATAGTAGGAATTATTAAAAGGCATAATTCCTGCACAATCTTGAGGTGTGTTGGAAAGGGTATGACTGGTAGTGTGGAAATTAAAAATCAATTTCCACTTTGATTTGAACGCGCGCTGTGGCGCGTAGGGGGGGATTTCTATGAAAAAGAAGTGGAGTATGGCGGTTTTATGCGTGCTGGTTCTGTTAACCGGCTGTTCCCTGGGAAACGGTTCAAAGAAAGACAGCGGTATTTCCGGCGGAAATGGGTTGCAAGGCGGAACAGAGGTTATGGAAGGGTCAGGTGAGCAGACCGGGAAAAATGATACAGGTGGAGCAATTACCTTGAGTATTGACATAACGGATAAGCATCAGATCCTTGAAAGCTTTGGCACCAGCGGCTGCTGGTGGTCCCAGTATGCAGGAGGCTGGGAGAATGAATACAAAGATACAGGCCGCTCTGTCAGAGATGAGATTGCGATGCTTTTGTTTGACTTAGATAAGGGTATCGGACTAAGCAGCTACCGGTATAATATCGGAGCCGGTTCTGCTGACAGCGGAAAGGGAATTTACAGCGACCCTCATAGAAGATCCCAAAGCTTTGAAACAGCACCTTTTCAGTATAACTGGAATAAGGATGCCAATGCGGTCTGGTTTATGAAAAAGGCGGCAGAGCTTGGCGTAAAGGAAGTGGTAATGTTCTGTAACAGCCCCCTTGAGCGGTTGACCATTAGCGGGACAGCTCAGGTAACAAAGGGAAGTAAGGAGAATATCCTGCCGGAAAATTACGATGACTTTGCCAGATATGTTATGGATGTGGCAGAACATTTTAAGCAAGAAGGAATTCCGGTAAAATACATATCTCCTATTAATGAACCCCAATGGGAATGGACGGAAGGACAGGAAGGATGCCATTACGAGCCTGCTGCAATCGCCAAGGTATACCGTGCCTTTTTGGAGGAGCTTAATAGCAGGACAGAGTTGAAGGGTGTGGCATTATCAGGGCCGGAAAGCGGAGAATGGAAAGGAAATGCCATAGCCTATACCAGCGCCCTATTAAATGATATGGTTCTTGGCAGTTATTTTGATACCATAGACAACCATTCCTACTGGTCCGATACGGCTTCCAAAGCTGCTTTTAAGCGCTGGATGGATGCAAACCATCCGGAGGTGAAGCTTCGTATGAGCGAATGGTGTGAGATGGTAAACGGTTCGGATGTCACCATGGCTTCTGCTTTTGAGCTTGCCAGAGTGGTTCAGGAGGACTTAACGGTACTAAATGTGGTATCCTGGCAGAACTGGGTTGCTGTGGCTCCGGGGGGCTATCACGACGGTCTTATTTATGTGAATGAACAGAAGAGAACCTTAAATCCCCTGAAACGTTTATGGGGCTACGGGAACTACTCCAGATTCATAAGACCAGGGTATCAAAGGGTTGAAATAAAGGAAAGCCCGGATACCAAAGAGTTAAGGCCAGTTGCATTTACCGGTGTAAATGAAGCGGGCAAAGAGGAGTTGGTCCTTGTTGTAATAAACCAGACAGATGGCGATAAAAAACTTTTACTTGATATTCCAGGGTCAGTAGAATATACTGGTATCAATGTTTACGAGACCTCAGACAGCTATGATTTGGACAGAAGAAAGAGTGGACAACATGATATGGGAGACACGGTTGAGGTCAGTAAGCAATCGATTACTACAATTATTTTGTCAAAGGACTGGTGATTTCTATTTTAGATAGCAACGATGTTCCAAAGCAGCTGACCATCTACGATATTGCAAAGGAAGCTGGGGTCTCCGCTGCAACGGTTTCCAGAGCAATATCCGGAAGAGGCTATGTATCGGAAGCAAATAAAACAAGAATAATGGAGCTGGTTAAAATATATAATTTCAGGCCCAATACATTTGCTCAAAACCTGCAGGCCGGTTTTACAAAGACTATCGGGTATATTGTACCGCATATCGGCAATATGTATTTTGCCAACGTTTATTATGAGTTTGAAAAATGGGCTTCCAGACATGGTTATATGACAATATTGCTGAATTCCAAAGGCGATTATGATTTGGAATCCAAACTTCTAAATTCCCTGCAGGAAAAGCATGTGGACGGAATTGTCATCATGGGTGGCCGAATGGATGAGATTCATCTCCCGGATAATTATGTAAAAGAAATTCAAGAGGTTGGTAAAAAAGTACCCATGGTTTCATGTGGTGCAGAGGCTGAGCGCTTTGGATGCAGCGGTATTTATACGGATGATGAAAAGGGTGTGGAAGAACTGCTCCAGTTTCTAAAACCCCGAGGCTATTACCGGATTCTGTTTACCGGAGGGGGAGATCAATACTATCCATCCTATATAAAGAAAAAAGCTGCTTATACGGTAGGAGAAAAACTGGGTCTGGATATATCGGTCAGATGGCTTACAGGAAATGACGTATTCAGCTATAGTGCCGGCTATGATAGCTTTAAGATACTTCTAGAGGAAAAGAAACCTCTCCCGGAAGTTGTATGCTGCATGAATGACTATGTTGCGCTGGGAGTGGTTAACTGTGCATTGGAAGCAGGTTTAAAAATTCCTGATGACCTTGCAGTTACTGGATATGATAATGCAAGCATCACTACAATGACGCCGGTTCATATTACTTCCATCAGCCCAAGATATGAATATTATGGGAAAAAGGTTTTTAACACGATAGAGAAGCTTATACAGGCTCAAGGTACTGTAAAGGCTAAGACTACTTTGATTAAGCCGGAAATTATCATAAGAAACAGTACAAAATAAACTGAACTGGTAAAAGCATTAAAAAAATCAGCCCTTTGGCCATGCAGGAAGGGCTGATTTTTTACAGGGCAGATACCTAACAGGATCAGCCTTTGAGGATAATTGTCGTTAATTCCTTTTAAAGGCCTGCTCACAATAAATACAGCGGTATACACCCTTTTGCCTATCGGTAAGTCTGAAGATATGGGGAAGCTCCTGTTCGATGGAGGTAATGCATCTGGGATTCTTACATTTGATGATATTGGTAACCTTCTCAGGAAGGTTAAGATTTCTCTTTAATGTAATCTTCCCGTCTTCGATGATATTAACAGTAATATTTCTGTCAAGGACACCAAGGATATCCAGATCCATATCCAGGCTGCCGTCTATCTTGATGATATCCTTCTTGCCCATCTTATTGCTTTTGGCGTTTTTGATAATGGCAACACTGCAATCCAGCTTTTCAAGGTTTAAGTAGGAATAAATTTTCATTGCCCCGCCGGCTTCTATGTGGTCAATAACGATTCCCTGGTTCAATCCGCCGATATTTAACATTAAGCCACCTCCAATAATTTCATGATCAAAGCCATTCGCACATACACACCCAGCTCTGCCTGTTTAAAGTAAACGGCACGTTTGTCATTGTCCACTTCCGTTGCGATTTCATTTACTCTGGGCAGCGGGTGAAGGACCAGCATGTCCTCTTTTGCTAGGGTCATTTTCTTGGCATCCAGAATAAAGGAATCCTTTAAACGGATATAATCCTCCTCATTAAAAAAGCGTTCCTTCTGCACCCTTGTCATATATAACAAATCAAGGTCAGGAAGAACTGCTTCCAGGTTCTTTACTTCTTCATAGGAAATATTCTTTGCATCCAATACCTCTTCGCGAAGATAAGCAGGTATCTTTAGTTCATCAGGAGAAACCAATACAAAATGAATATTTTCGTAACGTACCAAAGCATTAATTAATGAGTGTACCGTTCTTCCGAACTTTAAATCACCACAAAACCCGACAGTAAGGTTATTTAATCTGCCCTTTAATTTTGAAATAGTAAATAAATCCGTTAAGGTTTGAGTGGGATGGTTATGACCGCCGTCACCGGCATTGATTACAGGAATGGAAGAATAAGTAGAAGCAACTAAGGGAGCGCCTTCTTTGGGATGACGCATAGCACAGATATCAGCGTAACTGGAGATAACACGTATGGTGTCGGCAACACTTTCACCTTTGGCGGCAGAGGATGAATCTGCAGAAGAAAAACCTAAAACACTGCCGCCAAGATTTAACATAGCGGCTTCAAAACTAAGTCTTGTTCTGGTACTTGGCTCATAGAAAAGGGTTGCCAGTTTCTTTCCGTGACAGATATCCGAGTACTTTGTTCTGTCATTCATAATTTCACCTGCCAGACTCAGGATATCCTCCAATTCTGAAACAGATAAGTCGAGGGGACTAATAAGATGTTTCATGACTACCTCCGTATACTGTTAATTTTTTCAACTGATTATTATACTATAAAAACTTTTATAGTACAATAAGAAAATTAGTTCGGGGAATAAATGCACCAATCACCTGGTTTTCCATAGAATAATTATTATGATAAATGGCTGGAACAGGTATGTATTATTATAAAACAGTGAATATAGGCAAATTATTTAACTGGTATAAAAATGAAGATCAATCACATACCTTGGATGCGGTAAGCAGGATATCTGAAAGAACGGACAGTGAGGAAAACTCTTTCGAATTGAACGGATATGAAGTTTTTCCTTATGATGTGGAAATTGTTGCAGATGACCTTTTTGTTCCATGGGCAATGGATATTACAAAGGATGGAAGGATTTTCTTTACGGAAAAGAACGGAAATATACGTCTGATTGAAAATGGAGTTTTACAGGCCAATTCCATATATACCTTTCTGCCTCCCTTTGAAGCATTGGGAGAAGGTGGTTTATTGGGACTGGTATTGGACCCGGATTTCGATAATAGCGGATATTTCTATGTTATGTATACCTATATGGATGACAGCGAGTACTTAAGCAGGGTGGTCCGTATGCATTATGAGAGAGAGCATACGGTGGAAGATAAGGTCCTTTTAGACAGTATTCCTGCGAACCGGGTACACATTGGAGGCAGGCTTAAAATAGGACCGGACGGCAAGCTTTATGTTACTACAGGAGATGCGGGAATGCCGGAGCTTTCCCAGGATATCAGCAGTCTGGCGGGAAAAATACTGAGAATGAATCTGGATGGCACCATACCTTCTGATAATCCTTTTCCGGACTCCTATGTATATGCCTTCGGAATTCGCAATTCACAGGGGCTTGACTGGAATGTCAATAATGTGCTGTACACTTCGGAGCATGGAGATATTGCCCATGATGAAATCAATATTATCATACCCGGGGGAAATTATGGCTGGCCCTTGAAAGAGGGAAACTTTATTACACCCTTATATGACAGCGGAAATGAAACCTATGCGCCTTCCGGGATTGCCTTTGCAAAGGGCGGGCCTTATAATGGAAGGCTGTTCATCTCCACCCTGCGGGGCTCACAGCTGTTGGTAATGGAGCTAAGTGAGGATGGAAACCAGGTGTTGCATACAAACGGATATTTGAAAAATGAATTCGGAAGATTAAGGGAGGCATATGGGGCTTCTGATGGCTCAATTTATATTACGACCAGCAATCTGGATGGCAGAGGACTTCCAAATCCCCAGGATGACAAAATTATCCGCCTTGTGCCACGATTTTAAAAGGAAAAATACTTAAATGAAATATTTGGCTGAATATACCCATTTTAATATGCAAAGACTAATCCCATATTATATATAAAAAACAGGAGGATTATGCATGGAAAATATGAATACTGACCGGACAAATATTTCATCGGTATTGCCCATGATGGCTTTGTCGGATATCCCTGAAAGCAAACCGGATGCAAAAGAAATTGTGGCCCTTGTAAAAGAAAGCGGGAAAATCAGCGGTTACAAGCTTTCGGATGGACAGATCCTGAATAAAGAAGAGGGTGTTGAAGCAGCGAAGCAGGGTGATATCAAAGGAGTCGGCATAGCTACGAGAAAAGGAAATGAATATCTGAAATCCCTGCCCGATGGCAGGGAAGATAATAACCTCTCAAGTCTGCCTACCGTGACCGGATTAAAGGAAAGCTAGTTTCCCAGACTGATCTGGGAAATGCATTTGCTTTAATATGTATAAAATTTCTTTTTTTAACGATAATATCCATGTACAGAATTGACTCTGTCCATAAAAGAAAGGAGCCATTCTCAGGAATGGTGAATAGGTAAAGTTATGAAAGCAAGTGTTAGTCCTGATCTTTGTATTAGCTGTGAGCTATGCACAAATCTATGTCCGGAAGTTTTCAGTATGGGAGAGGATGGTTTTGCCCATGGCATTGACGGTGATATTCCCTCAGATAAAGCGGATGATGCTGAGAATGCCAGGGACAGCTGTCCAACCAGTGCAATTGATATCGATTAGTTTTGATAGAATATTAACGGAATATTAATGGATGAAAAGAGCTGATTTTACAATTATCTGTAATACAGCTCTTTTATGCTGCTGTGGCTTAAGAGCCGGAATTCACATCAGTATTTAAAGTGTCAGAAAGGGGTAATTCTTCCAGAGGCTGGTTACTGGCAGCTTTTTTGCCGGTGAGAAGAAGGCTGCAGGTCAGGGCTGTGAAAGGGGCGACCAATACCAGGCCAATACTGCCGATAAAGGTATCCAGAATTTCCGCAGATACATATTTATAGTTCAGAATATTGAACACCGGAGTTCCCTGTGCCATAAATACCATCAGAAGAGCAATATATCCGCCGGAATATGCTAAAAGGAGAGTGGTAGTCATGGTACCCATAGCAGCTCTTCCAACATTCATACCGGAGAGAAAAGCTTCCTTCCATTTCATTTCCGGTTTTTTTGAGATGACCTCGTTGATGGCAGAGGTAATATCAACAGCCAGGTCCATTACAGCGCCGGAGGAGCCGATAAAAATACTGGCCATAAAGATTTTTGTCAGGTTGAGATTTGCATAACCACTGTAAAGAAGGCTTTCGGAATTGGGCATAATGGCTCCATGGATTTTATAGCTGGTCGTAAAAATCATACCAAGGAGACAGGTGACCAGAATACCTAAAGATGCCCCGGAGATGGCAGCCAATGCCTTTTTGTTAAACCCAAACACCAGTGACAGGATTAGGATCGTAAGGGATACATTGATAAAAAGTCCAAAGTAGATGGGGTTATATCCGTTTAGATAGGCTGGGACTAACACCTTCCATATCATCAGAATACTGATCACAAAGGATAGAAGGGAGCGAAAGCCGGTTTCTCCTGCCACAATTATCAGTAAGAGGGCAAAGGCAACAGCGAGAATGGCTTCTTTTTTTATCCGGTAATGGTCGATCAGATTGATGGACAGTATCCTGGAATCCTGATAGCTGATAACAACCAGAACCTTATCACCGGCACGAAAGATTTTATCATTTTCCAGAGAACCGTTCAACAGGTTAAAGCCCTCAGCCTGCTGGCCTTTAAAGCGGCCTCCCAGCAGCTTAACCACACAGGTCTGCTCACCGGAGCGGATAAGTCCGGTATCAACGATATTCTTATTATCCACAGAAATAACTTTGGCAGCCGTACGGTCCGTGCCCTTGTATATAACGGCATCCTCATAGCCTGTCGGGATTAAAAGAAGCAGCAGTAATACAGCCAGGGAAACGAAAACGGGCAGGTGGTAGGGCAGATTACTTTTTATTCTATTTTTAAAAAGGTTCATATAAGCTCCTTCGTTTTGCTTAATTGGAAAAGAAGAAAGGATTGCTTCCGGAGAACAGGACAGTCTCTCCATTGCTGCAATCCTTCTCTTCTAAATTACCGTCAGACCATTATTTTACCTTTAAAAGGTCGGCAAGGTTATAATAAATCTGCGTATTGTCATAATAGCCTGTGAAAAGGTCGGCTCCCTGCCCCTGGGCAAAAACACCTACCGGAAGTCCTGTATGGGCATAGGATGTAAAACCGATACCGGACTTGTTATTCAGGATATGAGTGATGGTTACAGTCAAGGGTTCATAGGAGCCATAGAGGATGTATTCTTCCTGGCTCTTGGCAAGCTTACCGCTTATGGTCATGTCGTAAGCAGCTTTTAGCTTGTTGTACTCATAGGAGGTCAGTACCAGATTGGGATAGGCTTTTGCACTTGGATCCGTATCTGTAATCAGACCAAAATTATTCTTAATATCAGTGAGGACATCAGCAAAAGGGGTCTTTTTATCCTTGTATTTCTTTACGTAATCCGAATCAAATTTTGCATAGGAAAGCTTCTGGTTGGAAAGATTGTCAAGGAAGGTATTGTATTCCGTACCGGCATAACCAATGGTAAGACCACCGGTTTCATGGTCTCCGGTTACAATAATAAGGGTTTCACCGGGATGCTTCTTGTAGAAGGTAACGGCCTCCGTAACAGCTTCATCCAAGGCAATGGTATCGGATATTGTGGAACCGGCATCATTAGCATGACAGGCCCAGTCGATTTTTCCGCCTTCTATCATCATAAAGAAGCCTTTTTTGTTGTCAAGTACATCGATACCTTTCTTTACATAATCCTTTAGTTCCCATTCTCCGTTTTTCGTATCATTGGAATAAGAGAGGGAATCGCTGTCAGCCAGGGTTTCGCCGATTATGATTGCTTTTCCGTCTGCGGCAGTGAGCTTACCGGCATCCGATTGAGTGTTAATGACCTTATAGCCCTTTTCCTTTGCCAGATCATACAGATTTTTCTGAGGTACATCCTTATTGTCTCCGGTAGGATTCTTTAAGGCACCGCCTGCAAAATAATCAAAGCCGCTTTGTATCATCTCAAGGCCGATAGCGTAGTAATTGTTTCTGGATGCCTGATGTGCATAATAGGCAGCAGGAGTTGCATGATTTAAGTTAACTGTTGAAATAACACCGATTTTATAACCAAGCTGTTTCTTTAACTTTTCAGAAATTGTTTCATAAGAAGTGGTCATAGTCTCATCCATATTAATTGTTCCGCTGTAGGTCTTGTGCCCTGTAGACAGGGAGGTTGCCGTAGAAGCGGAATCAGGACAAAAAGAGGTGGAATCATATGTAACAGCAGAGCCTGCTGCAGGGAATTTTGTGAAATTCAGATATTTGTTACCTGACAGAATCTTGGATGATTTGTCCTGAGAGACAGCGCCAAGATAGTCACTGGCTGCCTGAATCTGGGGAAAGCTCATGCCGTCACCGATAAACATGAATACATATTTTGGTGCCTTTAAGGAAGTTGCCTGGATTTCTTTTTTGCTTCCGGCGGCAGTACTCTTTACGCTGGAAAAATCATTGGTGAATACAAAGGATAAGAGAAATAAACCTGTAATAGCACAGGCAATGACCCTCTTAAAGGTTTTATTCATCATACTTTCATACTCCTTCTATTATTTGAGAATTTTTAGCAGCTGAACAAATCCTGTCCTACTATCAGCCTGCATGCAAGTCCGGTAGCCAATAGAAGAAGAATTGTTATTTCATAAATAACATAAGGAATCAAAATAAGCAATATGAAATGGAAACATTTAACATAATGTTTACGTTGTATTAAAAATTTTACATGCAGTAGGCAATATAGTCCAGAATTAATTCAGTATTCTCCTTGCTTTGTCTGCAAAAAAAAGGTAAAATCAGAGGTTGAGGGAAATAGTTTGAAACGGAGGAGAAGTTATTATGGCAAAAATAGTTACAATGGGCGAGATTATGCTTCGTTTATCCACACCCGGCTACCAGAGATTTATCCAGGCAGACAGCTTTGATGTGAATTACGGAGGCGGAGAGGCAAATGTGGCGGTATCCCTTGCCAACTTCGGGCACAGCACTTATTTTGTGTCCAAAGTTCCTGAAAACCCTATAGGAGAGTGCGCGGTAACTGCCTTAAGAAAATATAATGTAAACTGCGATTTCATAGCCAGAGGAGGGGAGAGGCTGGGAATTTACTATTTGGAGCCGGGAGCTTCCATGCGTGCCTCCAATGTTGTGTATGACAGGGCTCATTCCTCTATGGCTGAAGCGAAGGAAGAGGATTTTGATTTTGATACTGTTTTTGAAGGGGCGGACTGGTTCCATCTTAGCGGCATTACGCCTGCTATCAGTGACGGAACCGCCTATTTAACAGAACTTGCCTTAAAGGCTGCCAAGGTAAAGGGTGTCACCATATCCATGGATTTTAACTACCGTAAAAAGCTCTGGTCCTATGAAAAGGCAAATAAGGTTATGACAAACTTAATGCAATATGTGGATGTATGCATTGGAAGCAAGGAGGATGCAAAGTATATACTTGGATTAACTCCCATAAAAACAGAAAAGACCGGCATTGAAGCGGAAGATTACATATACCGGGACATTTTTCAGCAAATGATGGATAGATTCGGACTTAAGTGCATTGCCAGCTCCTTGCGGGAAAGCTATTCTGCTTCCGATAACGGCTGGTCTGCCTGCATTTATGACGGAAAGGAATTTTATCATTCCAGAAAGTATGAGATGCGCATTGTTGACCGTGTGGGCGGAGGTGATTCCTTTGCAGCAGGCCTTATCTGCGGGCTGATAGAAGGAAAAGATATCAGGGAGTCACTGGAATTTGCAGTTGCGGCTTCTGCCCTGAAGCATACGATTCCGGGAGATGTTAACCTGGTGACCAGAAGAGAAGTGGAAAACCTGATGGGTGGAGATACTTCCGGCAGGGTACAAAGGTAGCAGGCTGTAAGTCTGCAATAGCGTATCAAGTTGGAATAAAGTTGTATATATATACATTCTAACTGCTGTGGAATTTTTTGTTAAATATAAAAGTTTTAAAATAAAACTTGATTATTCTCTTCATAACTATTATGATAATGGGGTACTTATTTGTGTACCTCATTTTCTTTTATGGAAATTCAGGCTGCAAATCTTATCATAATACGGTGAAAATGCTTCACTGTTTTGTGTTTTAATTAATTATAGAAAAAAATGCATAAATCCAACATCAAAAAATACCTGCAGCACTTACCTGCTGCAAGTACTAAAGTACAGCAGTATTAAGTATTGCGGCATAAAGGAGACATTACTATGATTAAGCTTTACGAAAAGGGTGCCTATGTGCTCAACGGCACAGAGGTTATTAATGAAAGGGAAGCAACACAGGAAATGCTTCAAAGTAAAACGAAGGGAGCCTGTTCAAAGGAAGAGGCAGCAAAGAATACACTGGCCTATGGCATTCTGAAGGCCCATAATACCTCCGGTAATATGGAAAAGTTAAAAATTAAATTCGATAAGCTGACCTCCCATGACATTACCTTTGTAGGTATCATCCAAACTGCCAGGGCCAGCGGTCTTGAAAAGTTCCCGGTACCCTATGTTCTGACAAACTGCCATAACAGCCTTTGTGCCGTTGGAGGCACTATAAATGAAGATGACCACATGTTTGGATTATCCTGTGCTAAAAAGTACGGTGGTATTTATGTACCGCCTCATCAGGCAGTAATCCATCAATTTGCAAGAGAAATGCTGGCAGGAGGCGGCAGGATGATTTTGGGCTCCGACAGCCATACCCGTTATGGTGCCCTTGGTACGATGGCAATCGGAGAGGGCGGGCCTGAGCTTGTAAAGCAGCTTCTCAGCAAAACCTATGATATCAATATGCCAGGTGTAATCGGTGTCTGCTTAACCGGAGAACCGGTAAAGGGTGTAGGTCCCCAGGATATTGCACTGGCTGTTATCGGAGCTGTATTTGAAAAAGGCTATGTAAATAATAAGGTGATGGAGTTCTTCGGAGACGGTGTAGAAAAGCTGTCTGTTGATTACCGTATCGGTATAGATGTTATGACTACGGAAACCACCTGCTTATCCTCAATCTGGATAACGGATTCCAAGGTGAAGGAATACTATGAGCTACATAACAGAGCAGAGGATTATAAAGAGCTGGCCTTAGAAGAAGTCGTATATTATGACGGACTGATTCATGTGGATCTATCACAGGTCAAACCAATGATTGCCATGCCTTTTCATCCAAGTAATGTCTATACCATTGATGAACTGAATGCGAATCTTTATGATGTACTTGCAGAAGTGGAAAAAAAGGCGGCAGTAAGCCTTGATAATAATAAAATAAAATACAGCTTACAGGATAAGGTCAGAAATAACAGGCTATATGTTGACCAGGGTGTAATTGCAGGCTGTGCCGGCGGCGGTTTTGAGAATATCTGTGATGCAACGGATATCCTTAAGGGAAAATATATCGGTGCGGATGAGTTCTCCTTAAGTGTATATCCGGCAAGCCAGCCCATATTTATGGAGCTTGTAAGGAATGGTTCTGTGGCAAGCCTCATGGAAACCGGAGCCACCATAAGAACAGCCTTCTGCGGCCCCTGCTTTGGCGCAGGAGATGTACCCTCCAATAACAGTTTTAGTATCAGGCATACGACCAGGAACTTCCCTAACAGAGAAGGCTCCAAGGTTACCAATGGACAGATTGCTTCCGTTGCCTTAATGGATGCCAGATCCATAGCGGCTACGGCAGCGAATAAGGGATATTTAACTTCGGCTGAAAATATTAATACGGATTTCTTAAAGCCCAGGTACTTCTTTGACAGTAAGATTTATGATAATCGTGTGTATAACGGTACCGGAAATCCTCAACCTGAAACTGAAATCAAATTCGGACCGGGAATTGTGGATTGGCCGGCAATGTCAGGGCTTACGGACCATATGATATTAAAAGTGGTATCTGTAATAAAGGATCCGGTTACCACTACAGACGAGCTTATTCCCTCCGGTGAAACCTCTTCCTACCGTTCCAATCCCTTAGGGCTTGCAGAATTTACCCTTTCCAGAAAGGACCCGGCTTATGTAGGTCGTGCCAAAGAGGTACAAAAGGCAGAAAAGGCACGTATCCACAGAGAGGATATCCTGGCGGCAAATGAAGAACTGAAAGAAGTATATGAAGAGATTCAGAAGACCTTTGCCTTAGACCCTGAGAATACGGAAATCGGAAGTGTGATATATGCCGTTAAACCGGGAGACGGCTCTGCCAGGGAACAGGCTGCCAGCTGCCAGAAGGTCCTTGGAGGATTGGCCAATATTGCAAAGGGATATGCAACCAAAAGGTACCGCTCTAATTTAATAAACTGGGGTATGCTTCCCTTTTTGTTAAAAGAGGAAATCCCTTTTGAGAATGGAGACTATCTTTTTATCAGGGATATTAAGAAAGCAGTAGCTGAAAAAAATAATGAAATAAAGGCTTATGTAGTAGGAAAAGCCATGAAGGAATTTACCCTGGGGCTCGGGGAATTGACAGAGGATGAAAGAGATATCATTGATAAGGGCTGTCTGATTAATTATTACCGAAATGAAAAATAAATCGAAGTAATTTTACTTATAATATAAATGATTATTCTGTTTTGCTGATGCAAGGAGGATAATCATTTTTGTATGGCTTCATTTCTTAATGGATATGCTATTGGAAGAATCTCTCTTTTGGTTGTAAAGTAGAGACAGCTATGGTAAAATATCTTCTGGACGAAAGGAAGGGGGTTTTTATGAACAAGATAATTGATGGGAAGAAAATATCCTCCGACATCAAAGAGGAATTAAAGGAAGAAGTCAGACTGTTAAAGGAGCAGGGAATTTCGGTTACTTTAGCGGTAATCCAGGTAGGAAGTGATCCAGCTTCCACCGTATATGTCGGTAATAAAAAGAAGGCCTGCGATTATGCCGGCATCGGCTCCCTGTCCTATGAATTAAAAGAAGAAACAACACAAGAAGAGCTGCTTTCCCTTATTGGGGAGCTTAACCATAGAAAGGATGTAAACGGTATTCTGGTTCAGCTTCCTTTACCGGAGCATATCAGGGAAGATGTAATCATAAAAGCAATATCTCCCCAAAAAGATGTGGATGGCTTTCATCCGGAAAATGTAGGGCTTTTGAATACCGGACAAAAGGGTTTTGTGTCCTGTACTCCCGCCGGAGTAATCGAGCTTTTAAAGCGTTCCGGTATTGTTATAAGGGGGAAGGAATGTGTGGTAATCGGAAGAAGCAATATCGTTGGAAAGCCAATGGCGGCACTTTTCATCAGAGAGGATGGGACAGTAACTGTCTGCCACTCCAAAACTGCGGATTTAAAAAAGGTCACAAAGAGGGCGGATATTCTGGTGGCGGCCCTTGGAAAACCCAAATTCATCAACCGGGAGTATGTCAAAGAAGGTGCAGTTGTAATTGATGTGGGCATACACCGTATGGAAGGGAAAAAACTTTGCGGTGATGTGGACTTTGACGATGTTTATGACCTGGTCAGTCTGATTACTCCGGTACCCGGCGGCGTAGGGCCTATGACCATTGCCATGCTGCTGAAGAACTGTGTGGAAAGCGCCAAAAGTATGAATTAAATACAGGAATGATATATATTTAAGAATGGTTGAAATACAAGAGTAGTATAAATACAGGAATAGAATAAATACAGGAATAGAATAAATACAAGTATGGAAAGAAAGGTAACAATGATAATGGCTGGCAGCAATCATGTTATAAAAGACGAAAATAGCTATGTGGTTTTAAGATGTGAAGACAGTCCTTATTTACCTGCCGATTTAAATATTTCACCCACCTGGGAGAAGGATAAGAAATTTCAGTATAGCGGAAACATGGGAATTGAGGACTATAAGCTTTATCTGAAAGATTTGTCTGTTTTTTGCGACCGGGGCTTCCCTGAGATTGGCAATGTGGTGCCAAAGCTATATGAAATCAGCTATGGAATAACAAATGCCTGTTACGAGAATATTAATATTCCCTTAATCTATACCGGAGGGATGATTATCGGGGAAGGATATCTGAAGGATTATGATAAGGGCATGATTTGTTCGGGCCGTTATTATGATCCGCTGTATTGCTATGAAACACTTTTAGAACTGATTTTTCAGGATGGCAGGCTGGTTACGGAAATAGATCATAGTAAGGCAATGAGGCGGATACGAAAGAATCTGGATCTAGAGCTTCGTTCCCTGGAAAGCGAAAGAGATGTTAAATGCATCCGTCATTTTATTAATACCTCCTTTATCGGAGATTATGAGCATCCCGGAAAAAATAAGAAGAAAAAGCGTTTTCATATTAATAATTATATAAAAAAGCTGAGAAAATCAAAAAATTAATGAAAACCGACGAAGGTGGATAAATTTTTAAAATCATTTAATCTGGAATAATGCTTAGGGGGCTGTTGCAACAGAATTGCAACAGCCCCCTTTTATGCTGTAAGTTATGCAAAAAACCTGTACAATATGCAGAATTGATTGAAGGAAATAGAATAAAATTATATAATATAAGTTAAAAAAATTTCTACAAAAGATGTTAAATTATGTAAAATAATGTGATTAATAAGGGAAATCATTGTTAAACAATATGCAGGAAATGGATTATCTGGGGGGATATGAATGTTTTATATTGCAATTTGTAATAATGACGAAAAGGAAAGAAAAAAATTAGAAGTTATGATTGAGGATTATCTGGATACACTTGATATTCCGTATATCATTAAGAAGTTTTGTTCCGGTGAAGAACTGTTGGAAGCAGTTGAAGAATTTGATTTGATTTTATTGCATATTATCATGTCAGGTTTGAATGGGATACAGGTAGGAATAAAGCTGCGTTTGAAAAGCCGGAATACAAAGATAATATACATCACCAGATATCCCCAATATTTCAGACAGGCAATAAACGACGTACATACCTTTGCATATTTGGAAAAGCCTGTCACAAAAGAAATATTAGAAGCTCAGCTAAAGGAGGTTTTAATGACACTTCGTGAGAAAAAGGAGAATAAGGAAGTTATTAAATTTCAAATTATACAATATGCAAAGGGACGTAAAATGAACAGTATATTTAAGGTATTTAAAATCCAGGATATTTATTACTTTGAATGCACGGACAGAAAAATCAAGCTGAAATTAAAATCAGATGAATATTTTTTTATCTGCAGAATGAAGGATTTAATGGATAAAATGCAAGAGCATGGATTTGTAACCTGCCATCAGAGCTATTTGGTCAATCTCCGGTATGTTTCCGCTATTAAAGGGTATGATATCTGTTTGGATAATGGAGATAGCCTGCCATTATCCCAAAAACGGTCCTCTGAATTCAGAAGGAAATTTAAATCAATACATACAGGATATGATTTCGGATATGATTTCGGCCAGGTATAGATTGAACAGCCATATTAAGTTAAGTTTTTAAGGTACCCGTCAGGTAATGTCGGATGGTTCTTCTATTATCTGCCTTTTTCTGTAAGTTGCGTTAAAAAAACTGTTATCTAGGTGTTTCATGTTGAATTAAAATGAAAAATAGTGATAATAAAACTCAGTAACTGTAAAAAATTAACTTTCAAGCGACGTATTATGACATAGCAGCCTGACAATACAGGATATGGATACCGAAATTTTGCTGAATGGTCATAATCTGTTGCGGGATATAGGGGTGTGATTAAAAAAGGCGGAGTAATTTAATAAGGGTAATTGGGAGCATGTCAATCAGGTTAAAATCAAAGGCTAAAAAGCCGGAAAATAATGCCGGTGAACTGGCTAAATGGAAAGGAAGGTACATATATGAGGAAAAAATCTTTATTGGTTTTATTGGTACTAATGGTGGCATTATCAACTGCTGCTATAGCAAATGCCGCAAGTGGATTGTGTGAAGTATACTGGATGACCTCCACCACCTTAGGCGGAAGCGGTGTGGGGCCGGGCGGTACGGAATCCATTCAGGCTTCTTTAAAGAATATCGGTTATAATGCAATAAGATACCAGGATACCAATGCCTATAATGTCCGCAAGGCCATGAACAGCGATGTGGTATTTGCCATTATAACCCATGGGGCCCCCGGACGGGTAGTTTGCGATGGTGGTACGACCATGTCGGCAAATAATGTTTCCAGTGTCAGTTCTAATTATTCCCTGGCGGCATTCTATAAAAGCGGGGATTTCAGTTCTATGAAATTTGCCTACTATGGGTCCTGTTTGGGTGCACGAACAGATAAAAGCTACGGCAACCTTTTGTCTTATACCACTTCAACTTTGGGAGCTGCCAGTGCATTGGGATTTTATAACTCGGTATCTGATACCCAGGCAACGTATTTTGAACAGCAGTTATTCCAAAGGCTAATTTCAGGTGATTCCGTATCAGCGGCAGCATCGGCAGCGAAAGTGGCAACCTACAATAAATACTCCAGTTATGGGCAGGTAGATTCATACAAAATTTACGGAGATTCCAGTACAAAGATTGAATAATAGGAGGTAATTTTATGTTGAATAAAATGATAAATAAAAAAAGCATTATAGCAGCAGCCGTTGCGGTAATTCTTTCTTTAACATTAATATTGGGTGTTAACTATGCCAACGCAAGCGCAGCGGATGAATTAAATAAGGGAACCAGGCTGATTTCCGGGATTACACAAAATAAATACGGAACTATTCAATTGATGCAGGATGATGCTGCGTATGACAAACTTTTTGAAGAAAACTTAATTGGATTTAATGATGATAATTATGTTTATCTTTTAACGGAAGGAGAAAATAATACGAAAGCAATCTTACAATCCGGTAAATCGGGACAACCGTTATTTGAAGCGGTTACATCGGCTTCCCAGGCGGAAAAATATGCGTTATCCGTTGCAAAAAGTGCCTGTCCGGAATTTTTAAACCAGGATTATGATACTTTTACAAAAGAAGTTGGGGAAGGCAATGCTGTTACATATACAGTTGAGTTATGGGGAAAGGTAGCAGACAATTTTTATACGGGAAGCAAGATAGCCATGATTCTGACAAGTGACGGTTATTTAGATTCCCTGGTTTACAGGGAAAGTGAAGCCCCTCTTACCAGGGCAGCCGCTACCGCAGGCATAGATGAAAAAGCAGCTGTAGATGCCGCTTATGCTGCAGTTGAAAGTCAGGTGAAAAACGTGGAAAGGGAGAACCATTTATCTTCAGAAAGCAGTGAGACGAAAGAAACACCGGACTCCGATTCCATCATATCCGATGCGGAGCTGACAGGAGAACCGGCATCCACTACGCCAGACAAGCCACAGGAGGCTTATGACATCCGAATAGAGGATAAGAGCAGCCATACGGTTTCAACTTATAAAGAATATAACAAGGGCAATGTTGAATGGGTCGTAAAAATTTCAGGTGTCCAGACTAACAGGGACTGGGGAAATATGAGCTATACCGTTAACATTAATGCAGAAACTGGTAAAGTTGACTTGTTAAGTGCAACCAGATAACTAAAACTAAGGCTGCCGCATTTCAATCAGATCTACGGCAGCCTTAGTTTTTCTATATTTAAGTATTTAAGGAGCAGTATTATGAATATGAAAAAGGGCTTCATAATAGGTGCCGGCGGTTTATTCCTCTGTCTTGCAGCTATTCTATATAAATTGGAAGCCACGCCTGAAGTTTTGGGAGAAAACAGGGGTGATGATACCATAAGCCAGGTGGATAAAATTACGGATGCTACGGATGAAAAAAACAGGATACCGGTAAAGCAAATTGAAAACAAAGGGGAGATAGAATATGCGGTTTATCTAAAGGGAGAACTTAAATTGCCGGAGAAGGAAAAAGAACAGTCAGGTTCAGAAAATGTGTTAAATGTTTATGATAATGAAACGCTGATTCTGGAAGAGACGTTTTCAGATTTGCTGCTAAACAGGCTAAGAAAAAAGGGATGGGGCGAATATAGTTTCCAGGTGATGGAAAAGGGCTCCTACTATTTGAAAAGTAAAAGCCAGGGAAGTATCCTGACGGATAAAAAGAAATACCTGGTTTTAGCCAAAGAATTTATTCGGGACAGCGGATTAAAATATTTTCTTAATAAAAAAGATATTGGTCTGGACTATAAAGTGGAAGGGGAAAAAGGACAATATTCTGCCTTCTGCTATTTGCTGTATGATAAAAAGAAAACAGGCAGCTGCATCCGGATGAATTTTGAAGGAGATAAAATCTGCGCCGAATGTCTGATGTATCTGTATCAGGTTAAGCTATTGGAAAAATTACCAGCCAAATCATGGAGTATGGCAATGAAAAATGCTTTTTACATAAATTCCAATGCAAAAGAAAAAAACGATTACCAAAATTATGTGGTAAAAAATTTAGGAATGAAATATGTTAACGGCCTGCCATATTACACTTTTAATGCATATGGAACCGATACAAGAATATATCTGTCAGGTTATGCATTGGCTGTTGATATAGAAAAAGCTAAGAATAAAAACAAGCTGGAGGAAAAATATTCATCATTTTCCATAAAATAATAAACATGGATATTTATCCTCTGCCAATATACAGGTCAAGCATTTTTGACTATGTCCTATAAAATTTAATTTATTGGCACCACCAATAGGTGGTGCCATCTACAAAAGATAAAGTACATGTTACTTTATCTTTTGTTTGTTTCCAGTGGCATAGCTGAACTGGGTGAAGGTATCTTTTCCTACATCTTTCATTTTCTTATTCTTATATTCAAAATCTGTACGGTTATCCGTGTAAAGCATATTTGGAATCCCATGTGTAGAATTTGATAGAGGACCTGATAATAGCCATTTAAGGTTTCCTGAGTGTTAAAATAAGCCCCTACAATGGTTCCGGTGCAATCATCAATGGCAGCATGCAGATGAACTTTCCCCCTTTAAATTATTTTCAGCTTGGTTGACAGGACGGGAGTGCAGGATTATAATGAATAATGCAAATGATTTGCATTACTATCGACTGCTTCGGGAAGGACGAATGACATGAGCAGACATACAAAGAAGAATGTGATATTAATAACCGGATACCTTGGCTCAGGTAAGACAACACTGATGAATGAGCTGCTTAAAAATACATCGGGACGAAAAGTTGCGCTGATTGTGAATGACATGGGAACTGTAAATATAGATGCCTCTTTGATAAAACTGGAAAATAAGGACGCAGTCATGGATTACAGCATGATAGAACTGAAAAACGGATGTATCTGCTGTACCTTGCGTGATGAATTCCTGACACAAATAGAGAGAATAGCACGGGAAGAGGAGGTTGACACAATACTGGTGGAAGCCTCCGGCATCAGTAATCCGGCCTCTGTTGCGGAAGCTTTTTTATTATATGCGGAAGAAAACCCGGAAGCAAAGGCTTATTTAAGCACGATTGCCACTGTGGTCGACGCGGACAGGATTTACGCGGAATTTTTGGAAGAGCTTAAGAACATTACAGAAGAGGAGGAAGAGGAGGAAGACCCTGATATTATTAATCTGATTGTGGAACAGATGGAATTCTGCAATATCATCCTGCTGAACAAGTGTGACCTTTTAAAGAAGGATCAGCTGGAGGAAGTGAAAAAAGTCATTCGAAAATTCCAGCCCTCTGCTGAAATTATTGAAACGGAATACGGCAGAATTGACCCAGAGTATATTTTCAGGGAAAGAGAATTCGACTATAAAGCGGTTGAGGAATCCTCGCCTTTGGGACATAGCATGACAAGGCTGCATGGAGGCAGTGAGGGAGAGGAAGGAGCACATGAGGAATTCGGCATATCCTCAATTGCTTTTGAGAACAGGCATCCCCTGGATTATGATAAATTTATTGCCTTTTTAGAAGAGGATTATCCGGAAGAAATTATTCGGGCAAAAGGCTATATCTGGTTTGCGGAGGATGACATGCATGTCCAGCTGTTTGAACAGGCAGGCAGAAATTCCTCCCTGTCTGAGGTATCCAACTGGACGGCTGCCTTGCCAAAGGAAGAGCAGGAACTGGTCTTTGAACAATACCCGGAGGTTCTGGCGGATTGGGACCCTGTATACGGCGACCGGATGAATCAGCTTGTATTTATTGGAAAAGATTATAACAGGGAACTCTTTTTACAAAAATTATCAGAATGCCTTAAGAAAGGGTGACAATCAGCAGATGACAGAGCTTGAGAAGCAATATAATTATCTATACGAAAATCTGGAGAATGCAACCCTGAAGGAGCTGAAGGATTTTCTGGATAACTGGGAGAAAGAGAAAAAGAATTCGGCCTTTTTCTGTCCCAACCATCCTTTTGAAATTTATTTATATGAATTTGAAAGGAAGGATGCCGGGTACGATATACTTGACTGGAAGCTTCACCTGCTGTTCCGGGAACTGGCGGAAAGGTATAGAAAGCGGGATGACCGGGAAATGGCACTTTATTACTATGAAAAGGCCCTTGCCTGTAATCCCCTGGATGTGGAGGTCCTATACGGACTGGCACATTTGTACCGGAATACGGGCAACTGGGATATGCTTTATAAGACGGCGGAAAGGATGTACCCATACTGCTACACCAGGGCGGATATGAGTAAATACTACAGGCTCCTTGGCCTGTATTTTCTGGAGACCTATCAGCCGGACCTTTCGGAAGCGGCTTACGAATACAGCAATTATTATTTTCCAAACGAAACGGCTGATAAAGAAATGGAATTTCTGGAAAAGGCCTTAAAAAGAAAGAGGCAGGCCAGAGAACTTTCCAAGCTGCAGGAAATCTTAAAGGAAAAAGGCATACCGATTGTACCCAGGCAGGAGACCCTGGGGCTTTTATATCAGGTCGGCAAATTGGAGCTTGGCAGAAAAAATCTGGATTATGCCAGATACCTTTTTCTCTTTTTATACCAGCTGACAGGGGATGAAGAGGCAGGAGAGATACTGAACAGCCTGTGAATTCCCGCAATGATTTCTTGTAAATAAATGATTTCTAACAAATTTTATATGCGCAAAAGTGTCGCAGAAATGAGGTAAGATATGAACAAAAGAATACCAATCACACTGATAACGGGCTATTTGGGTTCCGGTAAGACCACTTTGTTGAACCATGTACTGGGAAATCAGGAAGGGTACAAGGTGGCAGTTATTGTTAATGATATTGGTGAAGTAAATATCGATGCAGAGCTTATTCAAAGGGGCGGGGAAGTAACATTGGCAGATGACAATCTTGTGGCCCTGTCAAACGGCTGCATCTGCTGCAGCCTGAAAACGGATTTGATGAAACAGATGGTAAACCTTGTTAAGCAGGGACGTTTTGATTATATCCTGATAGAAGCCAGCGGAATCTGTGAACCCTTATCCATTGTACAGACCATTGCCATGCTGGACGGAACGGTGGAGGATGACCGCCTGCCCAATATATGCAGGCTGGACAATGTGGTTTCTGTAGTAGATGCCAGGCGTCTGGTGGATGAATTTGTCAGCGGAAAAAGCCTTATTGCAGAGGATATCGGAGAGGATGATATTGAAAGCCTTATTATCCAGCAGATAGAATTCTGCAATACTATTATTCTGAATAAGGTATCCGATATAACCAAGGAAGAGAAGGCAGAGGTCCTGGCGGTGGTAAGAAAACTCCAGCCGGAGGCTGAGATAATCGAGACCGATTATGCCAAAGTAGCCGTAGCGGATATCCTTAATACGGAGAAATTTGATTTAGGCAGCGTAGAAAATTCATCCGGTTGGAAGAAGGTGTTCCTGGAAGAGGATGCCGCCAGCGAGCATCACGAGAATGAACATAACAAGCATTCCCATACGGACAGCCATGACGAGCATACGCATAATCATGGTTGTGATGATGAGCACACAGGCAGCCATAATCATGGAAGTGATGACGAGCATACAGGCAGCCATGGTCATAGCGATGATGAGCATAGACACAGCCATAGTCATGATGATAACGATGAGCATGCTCATAGCCATGAGCACCGTCACCACCATCACCATCATGACGGTGATAAGGATGAGTATGGAATAGGTACTTTTCTATATTATACAAGAAGGCCATTTCAATATGAAAAGTTTGAGAGCTGGCTGAATAACAAATGGCCTGCCAATGTTATACGCAGTAAAGGCATGGTCTGGTTTTCAGACGAATGGGATATGGCTCAGATATTTGAGCAGGCAGGAAGGCAGATGAATCTTACACCGGCGGGGCTTTGGGCAGCAGCTGCTTCAAAGGAACAGCAGGAGGAAGCAATGAAAAATTATCCTTCCATAAAGGAAAACTGGGACAAGAAATATGGGGACAGGATGGTCAAGCTGGTTTTTATCGGAAAGAACATGGATAAAGATAAAATCACCAGAGAATTGGACGCCTGCCTGGATAACTAAATTTCCTGTTGAAAGGGTATGCTTATAAAAATAGGGCTGTTGCAAATATTCTCAATTTTGTCATATCAATGACATTTGATTAATTTGCAGCAGCCCTTTTATCAAAGACTATTTTTGAATTTCTTCCACAGTATTGTAGGCAGTACCAGGAGTATAGGTGAATTTCAGGAAATCACCGGCATTGTATCGAATGATTTCGGGGAATTTTGCCACGTTTATATCAAAGATCTGTTCATTTCCCTTAAGCAGTATATAGTAGTGCGTATTGCCGTCGATAACCACGTCTGCCAGCTTTGCTATACTGCCGGATGCCGATTGCAGAGTATCGGTATCTTCCTGAATGATGTTATCATCCTGAAGCTTTTGCAGGTATTGACGTTCACATTCCTTAATCGTCTCAGCTGTTGCTACAATCTGGTATCTTGAGATATTTACCATGGCGTAGCTTTTTACAAGTCCGGCAGCATCCTTTAATGCGATAAAATAAGTGGGTTCACCGCCAATGTTAAGAAGCAGCGGGAAAGTTGCGGTATACCCCAAATGCTGAACCTGCCCCTCGGCAGAAGCCATAGCTGAGTATTCTTCGGCACCGGAAATTGAATAATATCTTGTTTCGGCAGTTCTTTGATTCATCAGCACAAAGCCTACATTGGATTCATCCTGGCCTACGGAGGTAATGCCCGTATACACCCACACATCATCCTCCAGAGCAAGATAGTTGTATCCCTTGGTAGTTTGCAGGGAATCCTTCTGGCTGAAGATGGAATTGAAATAGCCGTGCTTTAAGGTGCCATAGTAGTTAAATTGCTGTATCAGCAGTTCGGCGGAGTAAACCCGGTCCACCCACTCAGGAACCTCAGAAACCTTATAATTGCTGAGGTCTCCGGTAACTGCATTTACAAGGACGACTCTTCCGATGGATTCACCGCCGAAGAGTCCGATGGTATAGTCCTTTACAGGGCATACCCAGTAAGGGATTCCTGCCTCGTCGATTTCAAAGTTATAGGAAGCAAAGACATAGGTCGGATAGTGGAAGCGCAGGTAACGGTTTAAATTTCTGCCGAAATGATCGGACTGGGAGTATTTAATACCCTTTGATAATTTAACCAGCTCAACATTTTCCGTTGTCATATCAATCCGCATATAAGCGGGAATCCCTTTGCCGTGATTGGTAATCCATTTGATGACATTGCCGTATTGAAGAGGCGTGACTCTGGTGGGTACCCCTTTATAATTAATCTGGGTGTAATTATCGGACACCTCGAACTGGGATACATATTCCGTGATACTTCCCATTTTTCTGGAGCCCAGTAATGTAGCTGAAGCTTTGTCCAGAACCGGAATTTCCGAATAGGAGATTTCTTTAATGTCCTTTTTAAAATCCCCTTCCTTTACAGGCAGGAGCTTCTGATATTTCCCGGAATTAATTATGGGAGAGGATAAAAGGGCTCCGGCAATGTAAAAGAGGATTACAAAGGCTGTTAATATAACAGAGGCCTTCATAAGAGGACCCTTCATAAAATCCTTGGGGCTGGTTATGACATGGCCCTTCCTGTTAAGAGCAAAGCCGATGATAAGCGTCAGCACAATCAGGGCTGTAATAATAAACAGCCAAAAGCTGTGGGAATGAACATTGATGGCTGGCAATGTGATATAATAGTAAATAAATAAAGCCAACAAGAAAACAAAAAGGCTTATAATGATATTACGAGTTTTTTTCATCGTGTCTGTTACCTTTCATATGATTTCTTTTATCTTAACAAAAAAAGGATAAAAGTCAATTATAATCAGATTAGAATTTGCAAAAGATTAAATAAAAATAAACTTGTTTCTTTTTTAGAAGAAAACTGTTAAAATGTCAAAGGTAACAATCTTAGTATAGAAATATTTGGAGGTCTGAATGAATATATTTTTTGTTTCGCTGGGTTGTGATAAGAACCTGGTGGACAGTGAGATAATGCTTGGAATTATAAAGGAATACGGCTTTACCATAACGGATGATGAAAGCCAGGCGGATATTATTATTGTAAACACCTGCTGCTTTATCAATGACGCAAAGGAAGAAAGTATTAATACCATTTTGGAAATGGGGCAATATAAGAAAAGCGGCAGATTAAAAGGTTTAATTGTAACCGGATGTCTTGCCGAGCGTTACAGGGAAGACATTTTGGCAGAAATTCCGGAAGTGGATGGGGTTGTCGGTACGAAACGATACGATGAAATCGCTTCCGTAATCGAAGAGGTCTTAAAGGGAAGCAAATCCGTTAAGATTGAAGAGGATGCCAATACTGCCCATACTGAAAAACATAAACGGATTAATACCACCGGAGGATATTTTTCCTATCTGAAGATAGCGGAAGGCTGCGACAAGCATTGTACCTACTGTATTATACCAAAGGTAAGGGGCAATTATCAGAGCAGGCCCATGGAAGAATTGCTGGAGGAAGCAAAGGAACTGGCGGAAAATGGAGTAAAGGAATTGATTCTGGTTGCGCAGGAAACGACTCTTTACGGAAAAGATATCTACAAAGAAAAATCCCTGCATAAGCTTTTAAGGGAGCTCTGTAAAATCGAAGGGATCGAATGGATACGAATTCTCTACTGCTACCCGGAGGAAATTACAGAGGAACTGATTGAAGTAATGAAGTCTGAAAAGAAGATATGCCATTACATGGATATCCCAATTCAGCATGCCAGTGATGAGATATTAAAGAAAATGGGGCGTAGAACAACAAAAGCCGAGCTGGTACAGATGGTTGAAAAGCTAAGGAGGGAAATACCGGATATTGCACTCCGTACCACCTTAATTACAGGCTTTCCCGGTGAAACAGAGGAAAACCATGATGAACTAAAGGAATTTGTAGAGGAGATGGGCTTTGAACGCTTAGGTGTTTTTACTTATTCAAAGGAAGAAGATACACCGGCGGCCAGGATGCCTTCTCAGATAAAAAAACCTGTAAAAATAAAGCGTCAAAAGGAAATCATGAAATTACAGCAAAGGGTTGCCTTTGAAAAATCAGAAGAGAAAATCGGCGAGAGAATGAAGGTTTTAATCGAAGGAAAACTTCCGGAAGAATCCCTGGATGATTACGGTATGGAAAGCGGAAATGTCTATATCGGAAGGACATATATGGATGCTCCTAATGTGGACGGATATATATTTATCCCTACAAGGGCCATGTTAATGTCCGGTGAGTTTGTAGATGCCGTTGTGACAGAAGCAAGGGGATATGATCTGGTAGCTGAACTTATAAATGAGTAAATCTATAATAAGTAAGTTCCCTTTATGGGAGAAAGGATGTATAAGATGAATCTTCCTAACAAAATAACTATTGCCAGGGCCTGTATGATACCGGTATTTTTGGTGTTCTTTCTGGTACCCGGGATAGCGGGAGGCAAATACATCGCAGGTGTTATCTTTATTATTGCTTCCCTTTCTGATGCACTGGATGGGTATCTGGCCAGAAAGAACAATCTGGTCACAAATTTCGGAAAATTTGCCGACCCCCTTGCCGACAAGCTTTTGGTTTCAGCCGCACTTGTCTGTTTTGTGGAATTGGGGCTGGTACCTGCCTGGATTATTATTATTATTATATCCAGGGAATTTATTATCAGCGGCTTCCGCCTGGTGGCATCAGATAATGGAGTAGTTATTGCGGCAAGCTATATCGCTAAATTTAAAACCACCGCACAGATGATTATGGCAGTATTATTGATTTTTCACCTGGATAACCCGGTATATCATGTCCTGGAACAGGTATTTATCTATCTGTCCCTGGTACTGACTGTGATATCCCTGGTTGACTATATGTATAAGAATCGGAATGTACTGTCTGACAACAAAAAGGCTTAAGCAGTTTCGCAAGTAAACCTGCGAAATGCACGGGAGGTAATGTGAAAATTAAAAAGCAATTTTCACTTTTTATTCAGGCAGTTTCGCAAGTAAACTTGCGAAATGAACGGGAGGTAATATGACAGTTGAATTAATCAGCGTAGGAACGGAAATATTACTAGGTAATATTGTAAATACCAATGCAAGTTATTTAGCGGAAAAATGTGCTGGACTTGGAATGTCAAATTATTATCAGATTTCGGTAGGAGACAATGAAGAAAGGCTTTCGGAAGTTTTAAAAACCGCCCTGTCCCGCAGTGATGTGGTAATTCTAACCGGCGGTCTTGGTCCCACAGAGGATGATCTGACAAAAGAGGTTACGGCCAAGGTGCTTAACCGCAGGCTGGTGGAAGATGCAAATACAAAGAACCGGCTGGAAGAATATTTTAATGACAGGGACAAAAAGGACATAACGGAAAATAACTGGAAACAGACATTTGTTATCGAAGATTGCCTTGTGCTGGATAACAGCAATGGAACGGCTCCCGGTATTATTTCCAAAACCGAAGAAGGAAAGTCTGTCATTTTACTGCCCGGACCTCCGGGAGAGATGATTCCCATGTTTGAAGGAGCAGTCATTCCTTATCTGAAGGGCTTATCACGAAATGTCCTGTATTCCCGGATGGTAAAAATATGCGGAATCGGTGAAAGCAAGGCTGAAACCATGATAAAGGACCTGATAGATTCTCAGACCAATCCGACCATTGCACCCTATGCAAAAAACGGAGAGGTCCATCTTCGTGTTACAGCTCTTTCTGCTACCGAAGAAGAGGGAAAAAGCCTTACGGCACCTGTTGTTGCTGAATTAAAGAAGCGCTTTGGAATCCATATCTATACTACGGAAGAAAAGACAACAATAGAAGAAGCCCTGGTAGAGCTGCTGACGAAATACAAGCTGACCCTATCAACGGCAGAATCCTGCTCCGGCGGACTCTTGGGAGGCCGGATTGTGAATGTTTCCGGTGCTTCCGCGGTTTTTGAAGAAGGCTTTATTACCTATTCCAATAATGCAAAGATGAAATATCTGAAGGTATCCGAAGAAACCTTGAATAATTTTGGAGCTGTAAGTAAGGAAACAGCCGAAGAAATGGCAAAAGGAGCGGCGAAAGCCTCCGGAAGCCAGGCTGCCCTCTCTGTAACAGGGATTGCAGGGCCTGAGGGAGGTACGGATAAAAAACCCGTGGGACTTGTATATATTGGATGCTTTTTAAATGGAAAGACAGAGGTCAGAGAATGCCATTTTAAAGGCAACAGACAAAAGGTAAGGGAATATACGGTAATCAACGCGCTTGATCTTTTACGGACAATGATATTAAATACCTATAAAGAAGAAGTATAAATGCAAATAGCGTGTAATGCCAGGTTTTACCAGTAAATATTGGCGGCATTCGAAATTTCTGCTGGATAAAAAACAAGGTTTTAACATAAAAATGACATACTTGCTACCTATTATAATAGGTGGAGTGAGTATAAATGTTATGCCTATGTTTGGTAAATCAGCAGGAGTGATTAGAATGAAAAATACAACAAGGAAGCTTACTGTAATCCTGGTTTTATTTTTGATGGTATTGACAACGGCATGTACGAATAGGGAAGAGGTAAAGAAGGATCCCTCTGTTACTATAGTAACGCCTTCCGAGGAACAAAACAAAGAATCTGTCAAATCAACGGTAGCACCTATTGCAACGAAGGAGATTTCCATTTATACGATGAATGAAAATACGCAGGATGTGGAATCCGTATCGGCAGTAGTAAACGAAGATACGGAAATAACTCCGGAACTAATCGTTGATATGGTGACGGCTTCTTTGGCAGAACGTTTAATTGATGTTAGAATCGACAAGGTGACAACAGAGAAAGACACGGTTATTGTGAGCTTTGATTCGGATACCCCTCCTGTTGTCCAGGTGAATTTAACCGTTGAGACAACCATTCTGGATGCCATTGCCCAGAGCCTGGTAGACAACCTTCCCGAATATCCTAAGGTTATTTTCCGTGTGAAGGGGAAAGAATATAAGTCGGACAATCTCACCTTTGGCCTGAATGATGTTTATCTGGACGGTAATAAGTCGAAATAATAAGAAAAAGAAAAAGAGGCTTATGCCTCTTTTTTAAGAGGTAAAAATGAGCAAGGAAAGAAAAAGGATAATTGTGGTCGGCGCCGGAGCTGCCGGAATGCTGGCGGCAATCTACGCTGCCAGAAATGGTCATGAGGTCCTGCTATTAGAAAAGAATGATAAAGCCGGAAAAAAGCTGTATATTACAGGAAAAGGCAGGTGCAATATTACCAACGCCTGCGAGATGGAGGATTTATTTAAGAATGTAATGAGCAATCCGAAATTCCTGTATGGAGCTTTTTATGGATACAGTAATTATGATGTGATTGATTTTTTTGAACAGCTGGGATTAAAAACCAAGATTGAAAGAGGCGGAAGGGTTTTCCCGGAGTCTGACAAATCCTCCGAAGTTATTGGAGTTCTTTTAAAGGAATTAAAGAGGCTTCAGGTGGATATCAGATATCAATGTGAAGTAGAACAAATCTTAACAGAAGATTCTGCCGTTAAGGGAGTCTTAATTAAGAAGACACAGGAAAAGCTGTCAGCAGATAAAGTTATCGTTGCTACAGGCGGTTTATCCTATCCCTCTACCGGCTCTACCGGAGACGGATACCGTTTTGCCAAATCCATGGGACATTCCGTTACAAAGCTCAGTCCTTCCCTGGTTCCGGTGAATATAAAGGAGATCGAACTGGTCAAGGAGCTCCAGGGATTGTCCCTTAAGAATATAGAAATAACCGTAACAAGTCAGAATAAGGTTATTTATTCCGATTTTGGAGAACTTCTCTTTACTCACTTCGGTGTAAGCGGTCCGGTTATCCTGAGTGCCAGCAGCTATTTAGTGCCCTATATGGGACAAAAGGACCTTACCCTTTCCATCGATTTAAAACCGGCTCTGACAAAAGAGCAGCTGGATGCCAGAATTTTGAGAGATTTTGATGAATTTAAGAATAAACAATATAAGAATGCCCTTGATCAGCTCTTGCCACGAAAGATGATTCAAGTTATAATAGCATTAAGTAAAATTGACCCTGAAAAAAAGGTCAATCTTATTACAAAAGAAGAGAGAAAGCGGCTGGTGGACACACTAAAAGCGATGACTCTTTCTATAGACAGGTTAAGGGATTATAATGAAGCAGTTATTACAAAAGGCGGAATTACAGTAAAGGAAATCAATCCCTCAACGATGGAATCGAGGCTCATATCCGGGGTATACTATATCGGTGAAGTTTTGGACCTTGATGCCCTGACGGGAGGCTTCAATCTTCAGATCGCCTGGTCAACGGCATACCTTGCAGGAAATTCAGTCTGAATGGTAACAGGTATAACTTTTGATTAAAAAATCAACAGAAGATTACTTGTATAAGTACAGATGGTTATCCAGCAGGCAGCTCTGGCATGAAACGCGGCAGAAAAGCAAAACAGCAAGTAAAATAAAAACAGGAAGAATTAAAATATGCAAAAAGAACAAAAGTATTACAGCATAGCGATAGACGGCCCTGCAGGAGCCGGGAAGAGTACTATTGCAAAGCTGGTAGCAAAAGAACTGCAATTTATATATGTTGATACCGGTGCCATGTACCGGGCAATGGGGCTTTTGGCCGTAAAGGAAGGCATTGGCATGAAGGAAGAAGAAGCCCTTGGTGCCTTGGCCAGAAAAGCAGATATAAATTTGAAATATGAGAATGGCAGACAGCAGATATATTTAAACGGTGAGAATGTCACAGACGATATTCGTACAGAAGAAGCCGGAAAAATGGCATCAGCCGTTGGTAAGGTAAAAGCTGTCCGTGAAAAAATGGTGGACTTACAGAAAAAAATCGCAGAATCCGACCATGTCATTATGGATGGCAGGGATATCGGCACAGTGGTGCTTCCCTTAGCCGACTTAAAGGTCTATCTGACTGCCGATGCAAGGGTAAGGGCAGAAAGAAGATTTAAGGAATTGACGGAGAAAGGAATTTCCTGTAATATAGAAGAAATTGAAAAAGATATTGTTGCAAGGGATTATCAGGATATGAATAGGGAAGCGTCTCCTTTAAAGCAAGCAGAGGATGCAGTTGCTCTGGACTGTTCTTATATGACCATAGAGGAAGTGGCAGCTTCCATTATTAATCTGTTTCGGAAGGCTGTTTCATAAAGCTTCCTTTTAAGACCTGCTTTTAAAGGTAGTAAAGCTTACCGGAAAGAAAGAGGTTTCCAGTGAAAAAGGTAGTTCTGGCCGATACCGCAGGCTTTTGCTTTGGAGTAAAACGTGCGGTAGATGCGGTCTATAATGAAATAAAAAAAGGTGATAAGGTTTATACCTACGGACCTATCATACATAATGAGGAAGTAATAAAGGATTTAGAGGAAAAAGGAGTATGCCTGATTCATACGGAAGAAGAATTAAAAGCCCTGAGGGAGGGTACAATAATCATACGATCCCACGGCGTTCCGGAAAAAATTTATGACATAATAAAAAACAGTAATCTAAATCTTGTTGATGCCACCTGTCCCTTTGTCCTGAAAATTCATAAAATTGTAAAAGAACAGACAGAGGACAAAAGGCATATCGTTATTGTCGGCAGCAAAGCGCACCCTGAGGTACAGGGCATAATCGGCTGGTGTTTGAATAATTATACAGTATTAGAGACAAAAGAAGATGCCGAAACCTTTGATTTACCACTGTCCACTGACATATGTATTGTGGCTCAGACGACAATTAACTACAATAATTTTCAAGATGTAGTTGAAATTATATCCCAAAAGGGTTATGATATAATTGTTATAAATACAATATGTAATGCTACAAAAGAGCGCCAAACCGAAGCAAGAGAACTTGCCAAGGCTTCTGACGCTATGGTTGTTATTGGAGATATGCACAGTTCTAATACCCAGAAACTGTACGATATATCAAAAGCTGAATGTGAAAATACTTACTATATACAGACACTGAAAGACCTGGATTTGAACAGACTCAAATCTTTTCGTAGCGTAGGTATTACAGCAGGGGCATCAACCCCAAACAATATTATCAAGGAGGTTCATACTGCATGTCAGAAATGAGTTTTGAGCAATTATTGGAGGAATCATTAAAAACTATACAAAACGGAGAGGTTGTTGAGGGCACTGTAATACGTGTAAAAGAAGACGAAATCGTCTTAAATATAGGTTACAAAGCTGATGGAATCATAACCAGAAGTGAATACACTAACACACCTGGTGTTGACTTAACAACCATTGTAAAAGAAGGCGACACCTTACAGGCGAAAGTATTAAAGGTAAATGACGGTGAAGGACAAGTTCTCCTGACCTACAAGAGACTGGCAGCCGAAAAAGGAAGCAAGAGACTGGAAGAAGCTTTTAACAATAAGGAAGTATTAACAGCAAAGGTTACCACTGTGTTGGAAGGCGGACTTAGTGTAATTGTTGATGAATCAAGAATTTTTATTCCTGCAAGCCTTGTATCCGATGGATATGAAAAGAATCTTGAAAAATACGCAGGCCAGGAAATCGAATTTGTTATTTCCGAATTCAATCCCAAGAAGAGAAGAATAATCGGAGACCGCAAGCAATTAATCGTTGCTAAGAAACAGGCTTTACAGAAAGAACTGTTTGAAAGAATTAAACCCGGTATGACAGTAGAAGGAACAATCAAGAATGTTACGGATTTTGGTGCCTTTATTGATTTAGGCGGTGCTGACGGACTTCTTCATATTTCCGAGATGTCCTGGGGAAGAGTTGAAAATCCTAAGAAGGCATTTAAGGTAGGAGAAACCATTAAGGTTCTGATCAAAGATATCTCTGGAGAGAAGATTGCTCTCAGTCTGAAATTCGAAGATGAAAATCCCTGGATTAAGGCTCCTGAGAAGTATGCCGTTGGAAACGTAGTTCTTGGTAAAGTTGCAAGAATGACTGACTTTGGTGCATTCGTTGAGTTAGAGCCCGGTGTTGATGCACTTCTTCATGTATCCCAGATTTCAAAAGAGCATGTTGAGAAACCTTCGGATGTATTAAAAATCGGTGAGGAAATTACAGCAAGAGTAGTGGATTTTAACAGTGAAGAAAAGAAAATCAGCTTAAGCATCAAGGCATTGGATAATGTAGTAGAAGAAGCAGAAGAACAGCCTCAGGAATAAAACCCTGATTTGTGGCAGTGCCATATCTGCAAGCAGATGCGGCATGTAATAGCAGCTGGCGTGAAAATCAGTCATAGGCTGATATTCACGTAAAGGGAATACGAAAGATAGGAGTGTATCTGTTTGACGGATAGCTATGAATCCTTTAAGACCCAGATTTATCAACTGACTAAAATAGACCTGAATCTATATAAAGAACGTCAGATGAAACGAAGAATAGATGCATTGATTACAAAGCATAAGATTGATTCCTATGGTTCCTATGTGGATTTTATTAAAAAAAATCCTGTGATGTTCGAGGAATTTGTAAATTATCTTACAATTAATGTATCGGAGTTTTACCGTAATCCGGAACAGTGGAAGCTGCTGGAAAAGGAAGTAATGCCTTATCTATTTGGAAAATTCGGTAATAACTTAAAAATTTGGAGTGCGGCATGTTCAACGGGAGATGAACCTTATTCTCTGGTGATGCTTTTAGCACAATTCATGCCCTTATCCCGTATCAAAGTCTTGGCTACTGATATTGACAAGCAGATACTGGAGAAGGCTAGAGCCGGTTTGTATAATGTAAAGAGCCTGAAAGGACTGCCGGAGGAATTTCAAAAGAAGTACTTTACGGAGATTAACAGCACTACCTATCAGATTTCCGACAGTGTAAAGGCTTGTGTCGAATTTAAACAGCATAATCTGTTAAAGGAAGAATACCCTTCTAACTGCGATTTAATCGTTTGTCGGAATGTACTTATTTACTTTACGGAAGAGGCAAAGGATATAATCTATAAAAAATTTAATGCGGCCTTAAAGAAAGAAGCTATTCTTTTTGTAGGTAGCACGGAGCAGATTATACAGCCTCAGAACCTTCAGTTTGCCACTTACAAATCGTTTTTTTATAAAAAGATATAGCATTTATCACATATGTGATATTTCGAGTCATGTCAGTGGTTTATGGCAGATGCATACTGATAATTTCAGTGGCCTGTTAGTACCTTTGACTGACTTGGGAATATCACTTTTTTTTGATATTTTATAGTTGATTTTTATAATGATATCTAGTATATTGTGTATAGATACTGGCTGGGTAAGATTTTTTTACAATAACCCAATAAAAAAGTATGTAAAAATGTGTATTACAAACACAGGTAAAAACCATATGCAGAGAATGTTACTTATTTTTTACATCACTGGTTTAGGCAGTATCCGAAGCAGATGTTTCGGTCTAGCCAAAAGAAGAGCCTAGTTGAAAAAATTCAACTACGTATTTGTAAGGAGTTAATATGGATAAAGTTGTGAAAGTTGCAGTCGATGCGATGGGCGGCGATTATGCCCCGGCTCAGGTTGTTAAGGGTGCCGTGGAGGCTTTGAAGGAAAAAAAGGATATTAAGATTATCTTAGTAGGTCAGGAAAAAGCCATAAACGCAGAGCTAAACGGTATTGACTACGACAAGGATCGTTTATCGATTGTCCATGCGGAAGATGTGATAACCAACGATGAAGCACCGGTGATGGCTATTCGGAGAAAAAAGAATTCCTCCATTGTTATCGCAATGAATCTTGTAAAAAATGGTGAAGCAGATGCTTTTGTATCTGCCGGCAGTACAGGTGCGGTTTTAGTTGGCGGACAGCTTATTGTTGGGAGAATCAAGGGAATTGACAGACCGCCGTTAGCACCCTTAATTCCAACTGAAAATGGTGTATCCCTCCTGATTGACTGTGGAGCTAATGTGGATGCAAGACCTTCTCATTTGGTGCAGTTTGCCAAGATGGGTTCTATTTACATGGAAAATATTCTGGGAATTAAAAATCCAAGAGTTGCCATTGTTAACATAGGCGTAGAAGAAGAAAAAGGTAATTTATTGGTTAAGGAAACCTTCCCTTTGCTTAAGAATTGTAATGACATAAATTTTATCGGCAGTATCGAAGCAAGAGAGATACCTAAGGGCGGTGCAGATGTTATCGTATGCGAGGCATTTGTAGGTAATGTAATCCTTAAGCTGTATGAAGGGCTTGGAAGTACTTTAATCGGAAAGATAAAGACAGGTTTGATGAGTACGGCAAAGAGTAAAATAGGTGCTTTGTTATGTAAGCCGGCTTTAAAAGAAACCTTGAAGTCATTTGACGCATCGAAATATGGCGGTGCTCCCATGCTTGGTTTAAATGGACTGGTTGTGAAGGCCCATGGGAATTCTTCCAGCAATGAAATCAAGAATTCAATTATTCAGTGTATTACTTTTACAGAGCAAAATATTAACGATAAGATAAGAATGCATCTGGAAGAAGAATAGAAAAGAAAGGTGAATATTATGGAATTTGAAAAATTACAAAAAATCATAAGTGAAGTTTTAAATGTGGAGGAAGACGAAATTACAATGGAGACTACCTTCGTTGATGATTTAGGAGCCGACTCCCTGGATATCTTCCAAATTATTATGGGTATAGAGGAAGAATTCGACATTGAGATTGCCAATGAAGAAGCTGAAAACATTGTAACCGTAAGTGATGCGGTAGAGCAAATTAAAAACGCACTGAACCAATAGAAAGTTTAATATTGGAATTATATGCCCTTCTGGAAGGGCTTGCCCTTTCCGGAAGAGCTTTGCCCTTTCTAAAAGGCCAGCCCTTTCTATAAGGGCTTTGCCTTTTTAAAGGGTGTTTTTTATGAAAAGCCATGTAATACACCCATCAAAATTCACAGAAATGGAGGAATAAAATGAATCGATCGGAAGAATTGATTTTGGAAAGACTGCGAAAATTTGAAGAAGCAATAGAATATCATTTTAGGGACCGTATGATATTAAAACGGGCATTGACCCATAGCTCCTATGCCAACGAGAAAAGGCTCAGCAAGCTGGAAAACAATGAGCGGCTTGAATTCCTGGGAGATGCGGTATTAGAGCTTATAACAAGTGAATATCTCTATCTGAATAATCCCAAGATGCCGGAAGGGGAGCTTACGAAATTAAGGGCAAGACTGGTATGTGAGCAGACGCTTGCCAATTGTGCAATAGACATGAATGTAGGGAATTACCTGCTGCTGGGTAAAGGGGAGGCGGCAACAGGCGGAAGGGAAAGGTTTTCTATACTTTCTGATACCATTGAGGCAATAATAGGGGCTATTTATACAGATGGTGGTTTTACTAATGCAAAAGAGTTTATTTTACGTTTCATTTTATCGGATATCGAAAATAAGAAGCTCTTTTTCGATAGCAAGACTATCTTGCAGGAAATCGTTCAAAGCGAATATAAAGAACAACTATCATATGAATTAGTCAAAGAAGAAGGTCCTGATCATAATAAGCAGTTTACCGTTGTAGCCCTGGTGAAGGATATCCGTCTGGGAACAGGGGTCGGAAGAACGAAGAAAGCTGCTGAGCAGGAGGCTGCCTATGCTTCCATCTTAAAGATAAACCGCAAAAAAAATCTTATTCCCCAAACAAAATAAAGAATATCGGGAGTTATTATGTATTTAAAAAGTATCGAAGTGTATGGCTTTAAATCCTTTGCCAATAAAATTATCTTTGAATTTCATGACGGAATTACCGGAATTGTAGGTCCAAACGGCAGCGGTAAGAGCAATGTAGCGGATGCAGTGCGCTGGGTATTAGGTGAGCAAAGTGCAAAGCAGTTACGTGGTGCCAGGATGGAGGATGTTATTTTTTCCGGTACGGAGGCTAGAAAGCCTTTGGGATTTGCCTATGTTTCCCTTACTATTAATAACGAGGACCACAAGCTTCCCATTGAATATGATGAAGTCACAGTAGCAAGAAGGGTCTACCGTTCGGGAGAAAGCGAATACCTGTTAAACGGAAACAGCTGCAGATTAAAGGATGTACAGGAATTGTTCCTGGATACCGGTATCGGTAAAGAAGGTTATTCCATTATCGGCCAGGGACAAATTGAAAAAATATTAAGCGGAAAACCGGAAGACCGCAGAGAATTATTCGATGAAGCGGCAGGAATCGTGAAATTTAAGAAAAGAAAAGCGGCAGCGCAGCATAATCTGGAAGAAGAACGGTTGAATCTGAGCAGAATTCAGGATATTCTTTCTGAAATCGAGAAGCAGACCGGTCCTTTAGAGAAGCAGTCTGCGGTAGCAAAGGAATACCTGAAGTTACGGGATGAATTAAAAGGACTTGACATACAGCTGTTTTTGTTAGAAAATGAGAAAATTAAAGAAACCAAGGACCAGACCAATGAAAAGCTTGCTATTGCAAACGATGCCTTTCAGGCTGCCAATGAGAAATCAGAGCACATGAAGGAAGAGTTTGAGCGTTTAGAAGGTGAAATCGAAGGCTATAATACTTCTCTGGAAGAATTAAAGGCCGCACAGAGCAATAACCGTCTGGAGCAGGAAAAGACAGAAGGTGAGATCAAGGTTCTAAAGGAACAGCTTCTTTCCATCAAGCAGAATGATGCCCATTACGAATCCCGGTTACAGGTAATCGCAGAAGAAATCAAGGCAAAATCCATCGAGCAGGAAGGCTATATAGAGGAAAAGAACCAGCTGGATGCCAGAATGGATGAATTGGATAATAAGCAGTCAAAGGACATTCTGCTTTTAGAGGAAATCCGGGGTAAGATAAAGGAAGATACCAGGCGTACGGAAAGCCTTCATGGAGAGATATTTGATTTCTTAAGCGAAAATTCGGGTATCAAAACCAATTTACAGCGCTATGAAACTATTTTAGAACAAAATAACATAAAGAAGACGGAATTGACTCAGAAGCTGCTGCGCAATAAAAGTGAAGAAGCAGTACTGGAGCTGGAAATACAGAAAATCAGGAAAGACCTGGAGGACCTCTGTCAGAAGATAGAGAATAATCTGAAGGAAACAAAATTATCTCAGGAAAAGGTGGAGGAGTACCGGGAAAGCATAAAGGGAATTGAGGAAGAGGTCCAGAAGAAGCAGCAGGCCTACCACACCGGCAAGTCCCAGCTTGAGGCACTGAAGAATCTGACGGAGCGTTACGAGGGCTATGGTAATAGTATCCGTAAGATTATGGAGAAGAAGGATACTCCCGGAATTATCGGTGTAGTTGCTGATATCATAAAGACAGAGCCCCAATATGAAACTGCCGTAGAAACGGCTTTGGGGGGAAGTATTCAAAACATCGTAACGGATACGGAAGCAACAGCGAAGGAACTGATAGAATATTTAAAGAAAAATAAATTCGGCAGGGCAACCTTTCTTCCCCTGACGAGCATATCAGCAAAGGAAAGCTACGGACAGCAAAAATACCTGGAGGAAAAAGGGGTAATTGGCTTAGCTAATACTCTGGTAAAAACAGAGGAGTGTTTTAAGGGGCTGATGCAATATCTCCTTGGCAAAAGCCTTGTGGTTGACCATATTGACAATGCACTTGCGATTGCAAGGAAATATAACCATACCCTTCGTATTATCACCTTGGACGGCGAACTGTTAAGCCCCGGCGGCTCCATATCAGGAGGAGCTTATAAGAATTCCAGCAATCTGTTGAGCAGAAGGCGTGAAATAGAAGATCTGGAGGAAAGAATAGCCCGCTTAAAGACCGAGGGACTTGAGCTTACAAAGCGCCGTGACGGTCTTAACCAGGAAGTTCAGCTGGTTCTTCAGGAGATGGAAGAGAAGAAGCAGGCACTGCAGGGAATCTATCTGGAGGAAAATACCTCAAAGCTGCATTTGTCCCAAAGCGGGAAGAAGAAGCAGGAATTAGGGCAGCTTTACGAAGAAATTACAAATGAAATAAATCAAATTGAGACTCAGAGTATAGAATTAAATAAGAACATAAATACCTTAAAGGAAAGCCTTGTTCTGAATGAAGAAAAGAGCAGGGAAAATGAACAGCAGATTGATGAGATGAACAGGAAGCTGGAAGAAGTGAAGGTAAATGAGCAGGAAATAAGCGAAAGGGTCTCCTCCTTAAAAGCTGAAATGTCTGCCTTTGAACAGAATAACCAGCATTTCCTTGAAAATATTAAAAGGGTAAAACGTGATCTGGAAAAACTATACGAAGAAGAAAACACCATAAGAAAAAACAGGGAGGAATCTCTGACATCATACAGTGAAAAGCAGGATGCAATCCTTTCCGATGAAGAAAAAATAAAGAATTTTGCCGGTGAAATCCAACGGCTGGAAGAACGGATAAAAGAGCTGCAGGCGAAAAAAGAGGAAGTATCCATCACTCACAAGTCATTTTTCGAGCGTAGGGAAGAGCTTTCCAAGGAAATCATAAATCTGGATAAGGAAATTTTCCGCTTAAACGGTCAGTTGGAACGGCTGGAAGAACAGTTAAATGAAAAGAAGAATTATATGTGGGAAGAATACGAGCTCACCTTACATACGGCAATAGAGGCACTGGACAGTGAAGCTCTTAACAATAACGAGCCATCCTATCTGAAAAAGCGCATTGGTGAGGTTAAGAGCAGTATGAAGGGGCTTGGCGATGTAAATATTAATGCAATCGAAGATTACAAGAACCTTTCAGAACGTTTCTTATTCTTAAAAGGACAAAAAGAGGATATTGAAAAAGCAGAAGAGACCCTGGTACACATCATAGAAGAGCTGGATGAGGAGATGAGGAACCAATTCAATGAAAAATTTGCACAGATTAAGTTGCAATTTGATCTGGTTTTCAAGGAATTATTCGGCGGAGGACGGGCAACACTGGAACTAACGGAAGGAGAAGATGTACTGGAGGCAGGCATCATCATTACTTCCCAGCCGCCGGGAAAGAAGCTCCAGAATATGATGCAGCTGTCCGGTGGTGAGAAGGCACTTACAGCAATATCTCTGCTTTTTGCCATCCAGAACTTAAAGCCGTCTCCATTTTGCCTTTTGGATGAGATTGAGGCAGCGCTGGATGATGCGAACGTAAAGCGCTTTGCAAAATACCTTCATAAGCTTACGAAGGATACGCAGTTTATTATAATAACCCACAGAAGAGGAACGATGAATGCCGCAGATGTTCTCTACGGCATCACCATGCAGGAAAAGGGTGTATCCACTCTTGTATCTGTAAATCTCATAGAAAATGATTTGGATAAATAATGCTAGTTTAGGACATTGGGCAGCATGTCCGGAAAAGAGGTAAGGATGGGAGAAAATAAGAAAGGTTTTTTTGGCCGGCTGGTAGAAGGACTCTCAAAAACAAGGAATAATATCGTAGCCGGTATTGAATCTATTTTCAGCGGATTTTCAAGTATTGACGACGAGTTTTATGAAGAGCTGGAAGAAATTCTTATTATGGCAGATATCGGTATTAACACTACAGGGTCCATCATATCTGATTTAAAACAGAAAGTAAAGGAAGCCAGGATAAAGGAACCCAAGGAATGTAAAGAGCTGTTGATACAGAGTATTATGGACCAGATGAAAGTCACCGAAGCCGCCTATGAATTTGAAAATCAAAAGTCCATTGTTCTTTTGATTGGTGTGAACGGAGTAGGAAAGACCACCTCCGTCGGCAAACTTGCCGGTCAGTTAAAGGATAAGGGAAAGAAGGTCATGGTAGCAGCAGCGGATACCTTCCGTGCAGCCGCCATAGAACAGCTTACAGAATGGGCCAACCGCGCAGGCGTTGAAATAATCGCACAAAAGGAAGGCTCGGACCCTGCAGCAGTCATATATGATGCGGTGACCTCGGCAAAGGCAAGGGGAACCGATGTACTTATCTGTGATACGGCAGGAAGGCTTCATAATAAGAAAAACCTTATGGAAGAACTGAAAAAGATTGACAGGGTAATTACAAGAGAATACACGGATGCATACCGTGAAACTCTTCTCGTTCTTGACGGAACGACTGGACAAAATGCATTATCCCAGGCAAAACAGTTCAAGGAAATCGCCGATATAACAGGCATTATTTTAACCAAGCTAGACGGTACGGCAAAGGGAGGAATAGCAATAGCCATTCAGGCAGAGCTTGGCATACCGGTAAAATACATCGGTATCGGGGAACACATTGATGATTTGCAGAAATTCAACGCAGGTGATTTTGTAAACGCGCTGTTTAACTAAAAGGAGAATTCGAAATGATGACATTGGATAAATTCGAGGAAGCTGCGGAAACAGTAAAAAGGGTAACTTTAAGAACAAAATTAATCTATAGCGATTATTTTTCTGACACTACGGGAAACAAGGTATTTTTAAAGCCTGAAAATATGCAGTTCACCGGTGCGTATAAGGTAAGAGGTGCTTATTATAAAATCAGCACCTTAAGCAAGGAGGAGAGGGAAAAAGGCCTGATTACAGCCTCTGCGGGAAATCATGCACAGGGAGTTGCTTATGCATCCAGAATATATGGTGCAAAGGCAAAAATTGTAATGCCCACCACCACACCTCTCATTAAGGTAAACCGTACAAAAAGTTACGGTGCTGAGGTAATTCTATACGGAAACGTATATGATGATGCCTGTCAGTATGCCTTAAAGCTGGCAGAAGAGGAGGGCTATACCTTTATCCATCCTTTTGATGATGAAGTAGTTGCAACAGGCCAGGGTACCATAGCCATGGAAATCTTCCAGGAGCTGCCTACTGTTGATATCATTCTGGTTCCTATCGGAGGAGGCGGCCTTGCGGCAGGCGTATCAACTTTGGCAAAGCTGTTAAATCCTAATATTAAAGTCATCGGAGTAGAGCCCTTAGGAGCAAACTGTATGGAAGAATCCATAAAGGCAGGGCACGTTGTAACTCTGCCCCAGATTGAGACCATTGCAGACGGAACAGCAGTAAAAACTCCCGGAAGCAATATCTTTCCCTATGTCCAGAAGAACATTGATGAAATCATAACCATTGATGACAGGGAATTAATCGTAAGCTTTCTGGATATGATTGAGAACCATAAGATGGTAGTAGAGAATTCGGGCCTCTTAACGGTTGCTGCCTTAAAGCATTTAAACTGCAGCGGTAAAAAGGTAGTCTCCATCTTAAGCGGAGGCAATATGGATGTTATTACAGTATCCTCTGTTGTACAGCACGGACTTATCCAGAGAGGGCGTATATTCACCGTATCGGTTCTGTTACCAGACCGTCCCGGTGAGCTTGTAAATGTAGCCAATGTAATAGCAGAAAAGCAGGGAAATATTATCCGCCTGGACCACAACCAGTTTGTTTCCATTAACAGAAACAGTGCAGTGGAGCTTACTATTACCATGGAGACCTTCGGACATGAACATAAGGAAGTTATTGTCCAGGCATTAAAGGACAAAGGCTACGACCCTCAGATAGTACAACCTAAAAATACATATAGCTAGAATCTTTTTTCTTTCTAATAATTATTCAAGTGTATTAATTAAGGAGCTGTTGCGCAGCAACTTTAGGGATACAAGGAGTTTACAGAGCTTCTTGCATCCTTATAAGGATAAAGGTGCAGCAGCTCCTTTGCTATTTTTGTCTCTATGAAATTTCTCATCACATCTCCCTTGCCTGTACAGTATTTTTTACTGCAGCTCCTTGTATAATACTCCTTGCATAATATCCCCCCCGGTATTAGATTTGAAACCAGATAATATACCAAAGGAAACTTTGAGCATTAATAATTTAGTATCTAAGGGAAAATAATTCGTATATAAATTTAATAGAAAAGAATTATTGTAAAAAAATAGAATATAAATATATGGTGGCATGCCAGGAAAACAAAAACAACAACGAAACACTTTATAATTATTGCATCGTATAATATGTCGAAATTAATGGAATTATAAGTAAAATGCATTGTAAAATGTGCTTAAATTATATTGCATTAATTAAGAAAATAGTAGCATTTTAATGAAATACGGTATATAATTGTAAATGTTTATAAACTATACTTAATATCTGACAGGAGGAGTAATTTCATGTTCAATCTTGCAAATGCGACTACCTTTGAGATTGTCGCTATCTGGTGTGTACTTCTTATTGCATTTCTCGGTTTAGGGTATGCCCTTTTACTCAGAAGGCAAATTATGAAGTATGACAAAGGAACTGCTAAAATGCAGGAAGTATGGGGCGCTATCAAAGTCGGTGCGGATACTTACCTGAAGCGGCAGCTGAAAACAATCGTACCACTTATTGTTGTTCTTACTTTTGTACTGTTTTTATCTGTTTATGTTGTACCGCCTTCGGATGAGGCAATGAGCCGTTTCGCAGGCAAGTCCGAAAACACTGTTAAGATCATTATCGGTATCGGACGGGCTATTGCTTTCATTATGGGAGCATGCTTCTCTTTGATGGTTGGTCAGTTTGGCATGAGAATGGCTGTCGAGGGTAACGTCCGGGTTGCTTCCGCATCAAGAAGAAGCTTTGGCGAAGCCCTTAAGATTGCATATAGAACAGGTACAATAACAGGTATGCTGACAGATGGATTGGGACTTCTTGGCGGTACCCTGATATTTATGGTATTTGGTATTGCCGCGCCCGATGCGCTGTTAGGCTTTGGCTTTGGCGGTACGCTGCTGGCCCTTTTCATGAGAGTGGGCGGTGGTATTTATACAAAAGCGGCGGATGTAGGGGCGGACCTTGTAGGGAAAGTGGAAGCCAATCTTCCGGAGGATGACGAAAGAAATGCTGCCGTTATTGCAGACCTTGTAGGCGACAATGTCGGTGACTGTGCCGGTATGGCGGCTGATATATTCGAATCCTATGAAGTTACCATTGTTTCCGGCCTTATTCTTGGTCTGGCTTTAATGAATCTTAATCATGGTGATTTAAAGTGGATCGTATTCCCGCTGCTGGTAAGAGGTATCGGTGTACTGTCCTCAATGATCGGTACATATCTGGTTAAAGGTTCCAAGGACCTGAAAGGCAGTAATGCAATGTCTTCCATTAACAAGGGCTTTTATATATCGGCGGCATTAAGCCTTGTTTCCTTTGCGCTGCTGGCTCATTTCTACATGAATGAGTGGAGAGCCTTCTTTTCAGTAGGTGTTGGTATTGTACTTGCGATTGTTCTTGATGAAATAACAAAATACTTTACGGATACCCATTACAGGCCTGTTAAAGATATCGCTGCCTCATCAAAGACAGGCTCTGCAACACTCCTGTTAAGAGGTATTGCGGAAGGCTATGAAAGTGCGGTATGGCAGACGCTCGTTATTGCGATTACCATACTGACCTCTACCCTGATTTATCACGGTATGGGAACTACCTATATACTATATGGTGTGGCTATGACAGGTATCGGTATGCTTACCCTTACCGGAAATAATGTAGCGATGGATTCTTTCGGACCGATTTCCGATAACGCCAATGGCATAGGAGAACTTTCCGGTCTTGATAAAGAAGCAAGAAAGGTCATGGACCATCTGGATGCAACCGGTAATACCACAAAGGCTATTACGAAGGGGGTTGCAATCGGATCGGCAGTTATTGCCGCTGTTTCTCTCTTTGGCTCCTTCTTAACAGATGTCACAAAGATGCAGGCTCAGATGAATGTCAGCGAATCCTTAAGAATTGCAAACACCGGTATCCGCGTATCGGAGCCCAAGATATTCGTTGGCGTTCTAATGGGAGCATGTATTCCCTGGCTGTTCTCCTCGCTGGTTATTAATGCGGTTACCCGTGCTGCGGCAAAGATTGTAGAAGAAGTAAGAAGACAGTTTAAGATACCGGGACTTCTGGAAAGAAAAGTAAAGCCCGATTATCAGAAGGCAGTTGATATTTGTACGGTTTCGGCCCAAAAAGAACTTATAGGGCTTGCTTTAATCGGCATACTCAGTCCTTTGGTAGTAGGTATTTTACTTGGGGTTGAATCCCTGGGAGGCTTCCTTGCAGGTGTTATTGTTTCCGGGCAGCTTCTTGCGGTATTTATGTCAAATACAGGCGGTGCCTGGGACAATGCGAAAAAGACCATTGAAGACGGACTTTACGGCGGTAAGGGTTCCGAGGCTCACAAAGCGGCTGTTGTCGGCGATACCGTTGGTGATCCCCTTAAGGATACTGCCGGTCCTGCCCTGAACCCCATGATTAAGGTCATGAACCTGGTATCACTTCTTGCAGCTCCCGTACTTGTTCAATACAGCGCCACAAGCTGGGGAATGATAACGACTCTGGTTATATGCGCCATTATAATCATTCTTGCAATACTGTACTCCAAAAATGGCGGATTTTCTTTCTTAAAACGAGAAGCCTCTAAATAGTAAAAGTGCTGTGCGTAGAAAGCATGGCAATTTGAAGATAGTTTATTAGCTAAAACGGCTGTAAAAGAGTAAGAATGCAATGCATTAAATTCTCTTACAGCCGCTTTTTACACGGCAAACACATGAAACCAAATTATGGATATACACAGATGGCCAAGGAGGTTGTTTGGGAGTTTTGTCTCAAGAGGTTCCTTATGACACTTAAGCGGCAGGAAACGTGACTAGGTAAAACAGTGCCACTGTTTGAGCTCGTTAACTGACACAGCCATATTTGTCACAGCGAGTTTGGCGCTGAT
>JAEYPZ010000064.1:0-4043 GCA_023410275.1 Bacillota bacterium | reverse complement strand
CATCTCTGGCTGCCTTACAGCCTGACGCTTCAAATGCCTCATCTTCAGATGGTTCATCCTCACTTCTACATTCCCAATGATGAAAGGTTCCCCCACTGGCTGCAGCACGGGCTTCACAAGCATCTACCCCTGCCTGCCACTCCTCCATGAGTCTTTCATACTCTTCTTCAGCTTCGTCCGCTTCATCGCTTCCTTCCCCTTCTTCGCCTTCTCCCTCTTCAGATTCATCTATTTCCGGTTCCGGAGGAATTGGATGGCCATTGCAATAAGCATGACTAAAATCGTAATAACGGGTATCTTTATGAGAAATATGCCCACTGGCATCTGTAACCAGATCATCATCAAACACCAGCCAGTCCTGCCACGTTGTGGGTTTTTCTCTCATGTTATCTTCAATGATTCCACCATCAGTTTCATCGTCGCTTAATTGACTATCATCAAATTGTTCCAATGCCTGCCATGTGGAACCCTGTAAGGGATTACCCGTTTCATAATCCTTTTTTTCCAGATCAACTTGGTAATTGGATTGAAAAGTTTCATTGTGCTGGTATACTTTTAATGACACTTCTCCATCTCCCGGAGTCGGAGTGGGAGCATTTGTGCTATATTTTGTAGTTAGAAAAAAATCACATGTTTTTTCTTTCACATTTCCTTTTGCCCGGTATAACTGCTGGGAACCTGGTACATTACACTGGAAATACTCCAAGCTTCCTGTGACTTCTAATACTCTAAAAACAGTTGGATCATAACTGATCTTCATCACTGCTTCCGTTAATTTCTGACCAGCCGGTGCATTGGGGAAACTCCAGGAAAGGTTCTGTCCTTCTGTATTAATGACCATTCCTGAAGTTACCGGATCAATCCTGCAATACTTTACAAAGGTTTCCCAATCTTTAAGACCTGTTAATTCATACAGCTTTTTTGTATCTATTTGACCGGGACCACTTCTTAGATCGTTGATATACATGGCCTGTCCATAGGTATTGTGTTTACTGATAAGGTTAAGGATATCCATTGGGCTTTTACAGCCTTCCGGTACGTTCTCCAATGACATGAATCCATCATTGGCCATGTTTTCGATCCAGGCTGATCCACCGCTACTTTTTCCTTTGGTCCATGCAATTTCTCTTCCCTCTTCTGGAGTAATACGTCCAAACCGATTAAAATCTGTCTTTCCATCATAACTTCCAAATGCACCAATATAGGCCCAAAACATCCGTTTCTGCTCAACAGTTCCTTTATTATAATCAATATCAGCATTCACCTTGGAATAGTCATAATTGCTATGAGCAGATGCTCCTTTATTCATGCAAAAGAAATAGGTTTCTGTTTCACTGCCAGGAGCTTTCCCTTTCAGATATGGATGCCCTGCCTGACCAGAACTGACAAACACCAGTCCAAACCCCCAGGAATCAAACATACTAGGTGGTAAGTAAGTAAATACAGGCGTTAGCAATAAGACGATTGCAAGCAATGCTGCAATTCTTTGATTTAGTTTAGTACCTTTCTTCCAGTATCTAATCATTGATTCTCCTTATTTCTATCTATTACACTTAATTTTGAACGCAAAAAAGCTACCGATTAAATTTAACCGATAGCTTTCTTTAATATGAAATATTCAATATTTAATTAAATTTTATAAATGGTGCCTGCTTTCCATAAATGATACCATAGGATATGTTCGGAAACCTTCCTTCTACAGTTGTAGGAACTTGGTAACCAGTTGCTTTACAGTACTCTCCTAACGGGGTTAAATGTGGTTCACCTACTAAATAAAATGCCGGGGTATAAACTTCTGCAACATTAAAGTAATCATCTTTATTTGATGGCTCATAAGACAGCCAAATGTTATCAACTAAAAACACTGGATAAGTGTGGCTTACAGAGCCAAGTTCATCTATAGGCAAACCTACACATGCTGCAAGCAAACGTGCTGCGCCAGTATATCCACTGCAATTTGCTTTTCCATCAACCAGGCAACTATAAGCATACTGGGTTCCTTCCTGATCCAAGTAATCTGCTTTCGTGATTCTTTTTGCAATCTGTACTGCCTTTTCATAATCAGAAGCATTTTTCCAATCAAAGCTGTTTAAGAAGTCACGGAGTTCCGTAGTAAGTCGTTCTAGTTTTTCCTGATCCACACTTTCCAATCCCTTAGTTGGATAATCTGTCAACTTTGCAATAGCCGCCAATTCCCTTGCTCTAAAATAGCTAAGAGAAAGAGGATCTTTATTTGCAATCGCAAGATCAAGAGCATACTGCATAGGGCCAACAGACTCATTGATGAAATTATGAGGATCACTCTTCCAAGCAGTCTCTCCCGTCACCGGGCTATTTATAAGCCATGGTTCCATATAGCCTTTTAAAGGATATTGCGGATCATACGTATCCGCAAATGATGATATTGCTGTTCCAATCACTAACATGGCTGACATTGCTGCCACTAATAAATTCTTTTTCATACATCCCCCTCCTATCACATACTTGATGATAACATAGATTAACCCACTAATCAAGCTGCTGGAATATTCAGCAATGCGCAAAATAATCTTCAAGTTTTTCAAATCTGTTAATTCATTTTTACTATAATTTTGCATACTGTTAATAATAGAGAACACCAAACTTTTGTTTGTATTAGCTCACAGCTAAATACTTTATTACAAAGTGGTGTTCTCTTTCTATTTGTTTCCTATTATCCAAATAAGACTATACTCCAAATTCTTATTCTTTAATGAACAGAACTAAGTTCTGCTCGTTTATCTATAAATGAGTAATTGGGATTTAATAACAACGACATTTAACCAGGCGGGAAGTATTACAATTAATGTTTGATCCGTGATGTGCGAATAGAAAGCATAAAAACGTCAATCAAACTTTTAGGGCATATTTTTATAATGAGTTCAGCATTGAATAATTTCAATCTTGCCACCAGTAATACGATAAACTAGCCGATTTACTTCATCAATTCTGCGGCTCCAATATCCCTGCATATTTTCTTTTAAAGGCTCAGGCTTACCAATACCTGAATAACCATTCCTATCAATATCCTGTATTAAAAGAGTGATTCGCTTAAGAGTTTTTCTATTTTGGGTTTGCCAATATAGTAAATCTTCCCAAGCCTCATCTGCTTATCGGTTAACATATTTGGTTGTCATTGTACGATTTTTTTCAATTTATAAGTGATGTCAAACTTGGTTTTTTTGAAACACTCAATGTCATTAGCTGACATATGATTTTCTTACTACAAAAAAGAAAAAAGTAAATAATGAAACAACACAGACAATAACAGTTATCACAATAATAGTTATTGCTAATACACATTTCTTCATCATGATGATATCCACTGTCCCTTCTCATTTACTATATATCCATCAGGTGTAATGGTATTAATCAGTAGCTTTCCTTTTGTTCCATCGGAAACAGTATTAAAATAGTACCAGGCTCCTTCAATGTTTTGCCAACCAGTAAGCATCTGGCCCTGGGTTCCATCGGTAGCCGTCTTTAAGTAAAAGATATTCCCATCGGCATATGTTTGCCAACCAGTCACCATAAAGCCATCTTTGTCAAACCGGAACCAGGATGCCTTTTCCTGATTTCCCGTTGCAAATGGATTACTGATATAGGCCCATTCATCGGTAAAGGTCCGGTCGGAAGCGAAGATCCATTTTCCATTACCAGCCTGTGTCCAGGTGCCGGTGATTGCTCCAGAGGGTGCTGCCGGTCCTTTGATATTTCCTGCAGCCGTTACTCCTACGGATCGGCTTCCACCACCACCACCTCCTCCTCCGGAGCTGCCTCCAGAAGTGGTATTATCAATGACTTTTAAGTTTAACTTTACCTGGATTGGATCAGACAGCTTTCCATCACTACTTTCTGCATATACAATAGCGTTTGTGCTTCCAGAGTACTGTGATTTTCCCAGTATCTCATTGATCCAGCCAGCAATTACTTCCTGTTTTTCATTAATTACCACAGCCTTTACATTTCCTTCTGAATCTACGGAAAGGATTCCTGAATCAGAGGACCGCCACTGGATTTTCTTC
>JAEYPZ010000183.1:0-123966 GCA_023410275.1 Bacillota bacterium | reverse complement strand
GACATGCCCAAAAATCATTTTATAATACAAGTAAGGGCAGAAACCAGAAAAGCAGGCTCTGCCCTTATTAACTATCAACATATTTTACATTAGTTTTTAGAGTTTACACGGAACTTGAAACGCTCTCAATTGCATATTTCCTGCTTCAAAAATACTATAACAAATCATTGCTGGAGTAATATCAAGGGTTTAAAAAATTCCCCGTTCACATTCAACTGAATTATGTGCGGGGAATTTTTTTAGTATTTACAGTGAATTAACCCTTGATTGATTCGAAAACAGGCTCCTTTTCTTCTGTTTCAATACATATGCAGTAGTTCTTCTCGCTATACAATCCTTCGGGAAGCTCAATCTCAACAAAGGAATCACCTTCACAGGTCTTTCCAGTTGTAAACGCAAGCTCTGTCTCATCTTTTATCAGGTAAGCACGTTTAACATGGTTACCATAATTCAATAGTTCAATACGGAATTTAGGCTGAAGAACATGGACATAAAGCTTGTAGTCTTTTCTGGTGAACTGAGCCCATTCTAATTCATAGGCATAGATTTCAACTCTCTTTGTATCAAAAATAGCATTTGAATTCTCCTGAACATATTTTCCTACCTGATCTAATACCTTAATACTTCCTTCCGGAACTCGTCCAAGGGAGTCAGGTCCGATATTGAGCAGATAGTTTCCGCCACGGCTGTTTATTTTTAATAATAGTCTGATAATATCGTTGGGATCCTTCCAGTTATGGTCGTATTTATTAAATCCCCAGGTATCATTCAATGTTGCTGGAACTTCCCAATCTCCTTCATAAGGAAGTCTTGGAAGGAAGTTGTCGCCAGTTGTCATATAATCTCCCATATGACTTCCAATTCTTCCGCTTACAAGGCAGTTTGGCTGTAAGGATTTCACTAAATTGATAATGCTTTGGCTTTGTGCCAAGGTAGTGTCCATTGGTGTATCAAACCAAATCAGTGAAATATCTCCATATTCGGTCAGTATTTCACGTAATTGGGGCAGGCACTTTCTGTCAAGGTAAGCCTGAAAATTCTTATGGGAATTATCTTTTCTGTACATAAATCCGTCGGGATCATGCCAATCCTGTGCCTGTGAATAGTACAATCCCAATTTCATATTATTTTTTTGGCAGGCAAGCTGCAGCTCACGTAATATATCTTTTCCATAAGGAGTAGCATCAACTACATTGTATTTGCTGCACTTAGAGTGCCACATAGCAAAGCCTTCATGATGTTTAGCGGTAAATACGATATAACGCATCCCCCATTCCTTTGCCTTTTTTACAATTGATTCCGCGTTAAACTCAACCGGATTAAACTGGGATGCAAGCTTTTCATATTCCTGTACCGGAATATCCTGATCATTCATGATCCACTCAGCGATACGATCCGTTTTCTTGCCATTATATTCACCGGCTAAAAGGCTGTATAAACCCCAATGTATGAACAATCCAAATTTAGCATCTTTATACCATTGTTGCTTCGTGTCTTTCATTAAACTACCTCCATTAATTTAACTTTGCCACAGAATCTCTTATAATCAGATCTGTCTGCAATTTAATATTTTTTGGATAATCCGAATAGTCACCGTCTATTCTGCGTAATATAAGAGCTACTGTATTTTGTGCAATTTTTTCTATGGGTTGTCTTATAGATGTTAACATTGGATTAGATATAACTGAAAATTCGAAATCATCAAATGTAATGAGAGACAACTCATCCGGAATTTTAATTTTCATATTATGAATAGCAGTCATGACACCCAGACACATATTGTAATTGGATACAATAAGAGCGGTTGGATGGTCGTTTAATTTCCATAACTGCTGCATGCATTCATAACCGGATTCAAATTTAAAATCTCCGATCTGTACATAATCATTATTTATTGGAAGCTGATAATCCTCCATTGCCCGTATAAATCCCTTATAACGTTCCTTTGCTGCGGATAATCCCGGATTAATGTCAGCTGTTCCAGTAATGAATGCAATTTTCTTATGATTATTGCGTATCAAATACTCTGTAGCCTGATAGATGCCTGTAGAAGAGTTAGACATGACGCTATCGCTGTTTCCATAATAAAAAGTTCTATCTATTGCTATAACAGGAGTATTATTATGATGTACCGGTTCTATGTAGTCTTCGCTACCTGCCAAAGGTTCTATGATAATACCATCTACTTGTTTTTTCTCAAGAAATTTAAATGCTTTCTTTGCAGATACAGTATTATCTCTGTGACAGCAGATCAGCAAAGAATAACCCTCTGCTTTTAATAGTTCTTCAATTAACTGTGCAATCTGCGCAAAAAAAGGACATTCAAGTGAAGTGATCAGAATCCCTATGGTATATGTTCGGGCTCTGCGTAAACCCCTTGCATTATCATTGGGCCGAAACCCCAGTTTCTGTATCGCTTCATCAATCAGCTTCTGATTTTCAGGGCGAACATTGCCTCCGTTTATATATTTTGAGATGGTTGAAATTGCTAAATTAGTTTCCTTTGCAACATCTTTAATTGTAGCAGTCATAATTAATATCCTTTTTTGGTTATTTCTTTATATGATGTCTAATTATACCATAATATAGATTTTAGTAACAGCTTTTATGGTATCTGGATACCTTACCCTTTTACAGCTCCGGAAAGCATTCCGGACTGTACCTTTTCATGGAATAAAACATAAATGGTAATCATTGGTAATACTGCAACTATAATTGATGCAAAAATTGGTCCTAACTCCTGCCGGTACGCTCCTGAGAAGGAGAGCATGGCTCGTGAAATTGTATATTTATTGACATCAGATAGTAAAACCATGGAAAAGATTAATTCTCCATATCCATAAATAAATGCTAAGATAGCTTCTGTGGATATGATTGATTTTGAAACAGGCATCAGAACACGGAACAAAACCTGAAAATCATTACATCCATCAATTATCGCGGCTTCATCCAATTCCTTATCTACACCATTTAAAAAGCCGGTAAACAAGAACACTGCCTGTGATAAGTTGAATGCTACATAAACCAGAGTAAGAAAGCAATAAGAGTTTTTGCCGTTAATTGCAGTAGCCAAACTGGCTACAGGGATTATAGTACAATGCACCGGGACCATGACACCTATAATAAACAGGCTATATATGAATGCTTTATATTTAAATTTCTTTCTTGATAATACATAGGCGGCCAGCATGCCTATGATTGTAACTATAAAAGTTGATGTAATACCAAGAATAACTGAGTTTAGTACCGCTTTACCAATATGTGCACTTACAAATGCATCAGTGTAGTTGGACCATAGCCATTTTTGGGGCAGCTTAAACATACCCAGATTAATTCCCTGATTATCTTTTACTGAAGAAAGAAATGTTACATACAGAGGAAAAATTGTTAGGGCACCCCAAAAGATTGCAAAAATATAAGTCAACAACTTTCCGATTTTTTTGCTCATAGTCGACCTCCTACATTTCTTCTTTCTTAAAAATACGATTCATCAAAAGGCTCAGGGCTACTCCGAGTATCAGGAGGATTACACCGATTGCACTACTTTTACCGAAGGCTTTAAAGGTAAATGCCTGATTATAAAGCAAGGTTGCTGGTGTTTCCGAAGAATGGTTTGGGCCGCCCTTTGTCATAGCCCAGATTAAATCAAATGCTTTTAAACATCCTGTTACACAAAGGATAGAGAATATTTTGAATGATTCCTTTGATAAAGGGATAGAAATATGACAAATTTTCTTAAAACCGGTGCAGCCGTCAATTTCAGCTGCCTCATAAAGCGAATCTGGAATAGATACGAGTCCGGCAGCAAAAATCAGCATGTTATATCCTGCATACATCCATTCGTTTACCAATACAACAGACCATACATTTAAAGTAGGAGTCGATAGCCATTCTTTCGCCATGGAACCTAATCCGATAGATCGTAAAATTCCATTGACTGCACCATAGCTTGGATTTAATATATATACCCACATTAAAGCTACGGCAGTTGTTGACAACATTACCGGCATAAAGAAGGCGGTTTTCATTAGCTTTGTTCCTCTTAGCTTTGAGGTAATGATAAGTGCCAGGATGAAAGCCAACGGCATTAGTATTACAAATCCACCAATCATAAAATAGACGGAGTTTAATAAGGCAGTCCAAAAATCATCACTTGTTAATACCCTCTGATAATTAGAAAAGCCTACAAATGGCTTTGCTGCTCCATAGATGCCAATCCATTTATGGAATGACAGGTAAATGGTGTTACAGACAGGGTAAACGATCAATCCGAAAAATATCAGCAAAGCTGGTATCAGAAAGGTGATTATGACTATTCGATCATTAACTTTTTTACGTCTCACAATATCCTCCTTTCTATCATGGAACTGCCCGAATCTGGTATTACTTGATATAGGCAGTTCCAATTTTTTATTTAGAGTTCAGAAAAAATGATGTTATTATTCGCCTGCTTTAATACGATCAACAATTTCTTTTCCGCATTTTTCAGGTGTATTACCCATTGCAAGACCCTGCAGAGCGTTTCTAACTGTATCAAGCATAAAGGAATCAGGATCACTGTTCTGTATATCAGTTCCCATGTTGGAATATCCTGATACAAAACCTTTAATAGTGTCAAGCTTCTCATTCTTTTTTGTTGATGCTGTTGCTGTAAACTGAACCGGATAAATAGCTGCTGCAGCTTCATTATTTCCTGCGAAATAGTCGGAAGAAGTAATATATTTAATAAATTTGACGGATGCTTCAATTTCTGCGTCAGATTTATTGAGTTTAGATACAAAGAACATATCGGAAGCACCACCCTGTGCATGATCCTTATACTTTGCATCAATATAAGGGAAAGGTACCACACCGGTTTTATCATAAGTATCTGTACCAAAAATTTCTGATACATACCAGGAACCATCCCATCTCATTGCACATCCGCCGGCAGCATAGGTTGATTTTTCTGTATTATAATCTGTATTCAGTATATCATCACCCAAATAACCAGCATCAACTAAATCTTTAATTAACTGATATGTTTTCAGCATCTCAGGGCTGTCATAAGCCAGACTGCGGTCTGCCAGCTTAGAAATAGCGTCAGTACCAAGAGATTTAATTACAAGATTATTATGTAGATGTCCTAATCTCCAAACATCTTTTTCACCAACCTGGAACGGCTTAATACCATCAGCCTTTAATTTCTTACATACATTCAATAGATCATCCCAGCTTGCAGGAGGAGTTAACCCCTCTTTCTCAAAAATATCCTTATTGTAGTACAAAGCTACAGTATAGGATTTGAAAGGTACCCCCCAGATTCCGTCATATCCGTCATATACTAAATCCCGGAACATACTCTTATAAAAACTATTATACCAATTTGAATCTTTATCAAAGTAAGGCTTCATATTAACTATAGCATCACTTTCCAGATAGTCCAAGGTTCTGGAACCGCCAAACTCTATGAAAACGTTGGGTGTGTCACCGTTGGCAAAAGATATTCTTAACTTATCCAGATAGTCTGATTCGGCTGATATATTATCCATTTCAACCTTAACACCGTTATTTTGTTTATTAAATTCATCTACCATTTTTCTGTAATACTGCTCATCCGGGGTATCTGCGGCATATCTTGTAGCAACCGTAATAGTAGTTACATCACCGCTTGTATCCTGTGAAGCATCTGTATTTGTAGGACTTGTGGTGGAAGCAGTTGAGCTGTTGTCAGAAGAAGAGCTGCCGCAAGCTGTTAATGAAACTGTCATAATTCCTGCTAACATTAATGCAAAGATTTTTTTCTTCATATAGTTCCTCCCTAGTTGAATGATGAAATTAATGATTAATGCAACACGATGTTTTGCGCAAAACGTTTCGTCTATGATTAATACGATATACTCTGAAATTCATTTTGTCAATATATAATTTGTTGAAAATGTATAAAAAATATTTTCATTATCATTAATATGAGTAAAATAATACAAATATAAAACTAAAACGTTTCGCGCATGCAATACATTCTGCCTTGCAAAGTCCCAGTTTGTATGTTATATTATCATTAGTTTTAACAGAAAGAGGTCCTGACATGGGGAGTACAATAAAAGACATAGCAAGAGACACCAATTTATCTCTTGCAACCATCTCAAAGTATCTGAATGGTAAAAATATATTACCCGAGAATAAAATAAAGATAGAGGAAAGTATAGAGAGATTGGGTTATACCCCTAATCAAACGGCGCAGAATCTGCGCTCCAAAAAGACTAATACAATCTGCATATTTCTTCCTGTTCTTGGTGAATACTTCTGGGGCAGTCTATGCAGCTTCATTGAAGAATATATGCGTAAGATCAATTATTCCACTATTATTTCTTCTTATGATCAGCATTCAGATAATAATGAGGCAGAACTTAATCTGGTATTAAGTAAACAGATTGATGGAGTCATATTGCTTTGCGATCTATATAAGAAATCAAATCTTCCAATGCTGCTTCGCAATCATGAAATTCCTTTTGTCTGCCTGGATCAGCCGGTGGATAATATGTCTGCCGATTTTGTAACATCCGATAACCGGAGTGGTGCATATCTTGCGACGAAATATCTGATAGACAACGGACATAATATACTTGGAGTAATAACAGGAACACCTTCCAGCTATACTGCCTCGGAACGTTTGAACGGATTCCTCGATGCCTGTAATGAATATGCCATACCGGAGATTAACCGTTATATTTATGATGGTGATTTCTCTTCACAGAAAAGTGCTGAGTGCTTCCGGAAAATGATGAATCAGAAGCCTTCTCCATCTGCAGTACTTATTTGCTCGTATTACATGACGCTGGGAGCAATTTTGACACTGAATGATCTTGGGTTACAGATACCGGAAGATTTTTCACTGATCAGCTTTGATGATAACCAGATTTTTACAGCTTTTAATCCTCCGATTTCAACAGTTACACAGAATCTCACGGAAATTGCATTGTATGCAAGCCAATTACTGATCAAACGGATTAATGGGAATTATGACTCGTTTCCGGAAAGCAAAATGGTGGACACAAATTTTATTATAAGAAAATCGGTAAAAACATTAAATATATAAATAGCATCCCCAGACAATTTATCGCAGATGAATTTGTCTGAGGGATGCTATTTATATGACAAGAGAATTGGCTTGTTAATTCATTTTATACAAAATCAGTTGGATTATAATGATTTTCAATGGAATTACCTTCCGGATTTACTATGATAATTTCTTTACCGAGCTCAACAGTCTTCTTTATATACTCTTTTGGTGTACGGTTGTCCGTGATGATTAAGTTTATCTGATCCAATTTAATCGAATTACACAGGGAGGTAAGTCCCCATTTTGTATAATCCAGTAAAAGAATACGTTTTCTGGCAATGGATGCAATTGCCTTCTTAGTTGCAGTCAGAGACTGGGAGTGCTCATATGCTCCTCCGGGTAACCGGAAGGAACGGCAGGATATAAAAGCTACATCAGCTTCATATTGCCGTAAGCTGTCCGAATCAACAAGATTTACAGAGCGGTTTTTATGGTTCAGAAAGCCGGAAGGCAGCAGAACCTGAATATTTTCTTTGCCGGATAATGCCATAGCAGCTACCAGGCTGGAGGTGATGACAGACAGCCGGATATCATCCGGCAGCATAATAGCTAATTGCTGTGTTGTTGTGCCTGAATCAATACAAATGGTCTGGTCTGGATGAACATAGCTTAAAGCAATGGAGGCAATGGCAATCTTTTCCTGAATATTTTCTCCGATTTGCTTGTAATAGTCTGTTGGCTGAGCTGGGTTCAGGAGAGTTACAAAGCCGTGCTCACGCTTTACAAAATTCATTTCCTGAAGCTCGTCCAGATTACGGCGTATGGTCATCTCTGTACAGTCAAGGCGTAAGGCCAGTTCCTTTATGGAAATCGTGTTTTTGGTCTCCATAATCTCAATTATTCTAGAATGACGATTCTTTTTCATAAAAAACTCCTTTAGAATTCTGCTGTAGAGGCTCCTAAAACCAAGCAGCTTAATTTTTATAATTTTTAATTATAGTAAGAAAGCTTTACCCCGGGTAAATTAAATATGGTATATATCTATTTTAAAAGTATTTTGAAACGCTAATCCATGAATGTATATGCAATTAGATTCATTTTAACACCCTTCATCTGGCTTATGAATCTGGAATCTTATCAATACAGGTTAATTATAACTTATACTATTTTTTATTTCAATAACAAATATGTTTCTTAAATGTTCGAAAAGGAACATTTATACGTTGACAAACGAACATTATTGTGTGATAATCAAACTGTAAATAATAAAAATATAGGTACATTACAAATAAATTATTCAAAAAGGAGAAAGGTATGAGCAAATTTTATATTCTTGGAATAGACCAGAGTACTCAGGGGACAAAAGCTTTAATCTTTGACGATCGCGGTAAGATATTATCCCGCTATGATTTGCCCCACAAACAGATCATTAGTGAAAACGGCTGGGTATCTCATGATGCAGAGGAAATTTACGCTAATCTTACAAAGGTAATTCAGGGAGTCATCGAGAAATCCGGAATTGATAAGAAGTCTATCCGTTGTATGGGAATTTCCAACCAGAGAGAAACCACAGTAGTATGGGACAGAGAAACAGGAAAACCATTAGATTATGCAATTGTATGGCAGTGTAACCGGGCTAAGGATATCTGCAGAAAAATGGAGAAGCTTGGATGCCAGGATGTAATCTATGCAAAGACAGGTTTAAAGCTCTCTCCTTATTTTCCGGCATCTAAAATGAGCTGGTTTATGGAGAATGTCCCTGCTGCAAAGAAATTGTCGGAAAACGGTAAACTAGCACTTGGTACGGTTGACAGTTGGTTAGTCTATAAGCTTACCGGTGGAAAATCATTTAAAACAGACTATTCCAATGCCAGCCGTACACAGCTCTTTAATTTGACTGATTTAAAATGGGATAAGGAAATATGTGATATTTTTGGAATAACGATGGATTCCCTTCCGGAGGTCTGTGATTCCAATGCATTTTACGGAAATACCGATCTGGAGGGATATTTCGATACAGCAATTCCGATTTGCGGAGTTTTGGGCGATTCTCATGGAGCATTATTCGGACATAACTGCCGTGGGAAAGGTAAGATCAAGGCAACCTATGGCACGGGTTCCTCTATTATGTTGAATATTGGTGATCGGCCTGTATTCAGCAAGCATGGTATCGTTACTTCTCTGGCATGGGGAATTGACGGAAAAGTTGACTATGTACTGGAGGGAAATATTAATTATACGGGTGCGGTTATTTCCTGGATTAAGAATGATGTACAGCTGATTGAATCAGCAGAGGAGGCCGGTCGGCTGGCGAAGCAGGCCAATCCAGCAGACAGGACATATCTGGTACCGGCTTTTACCGGACTGGGAGCACCCTACTGGAAGAGCGATGCTCATGGAATATTGGTCGGGTTGAGTCGTTCCACCGGAAAAAATGAAATTGTACGTGCGGCATGTGACTGCATTTCTTATCAGATCAATGATATTGTTGAGGCAATGGCGAAGGATACCGGTCTGGATATCAGAGAGCTCTGTGTAGACGGAGGTCCTACCAAAAATGATTATCTGATGCAGTTTCAAAGTGATATATCAGATTTAACTGTTAATGTTCCGAGTTCGGAAGAGCTTTCGGCAATGGGAGCAGCCTTCATGGCTGGTATGTCCATAGGCTTATATGATATAGATAAAGTATATGAGACGATTTTATATCAGTTTTATCATAAAAATATGCCCGAAGAATTACGCAGGGAAAAGATTGACGGCTGGAAATCAGCTGTGAATATGCTTTTATAATTTGAGGTCAGCAATTGTACCGTCACAGGGCGGAGATAGGGAGGTATCTATGAAAATTCTATCAACAGAGCATAAAAAAGAATTAATGCTTCAGGCTGCCGATGTACGTATAAGGGTGGCTGAACTGGTTTATCATGGGAAAGGAGGACATATTGGCGGAGATCTTTCCATTACGGATATTTTAGTTACGCTGTTTGATTATATGAAGCATGATCCAAAAAATCCAAAGGCATTGGATAAAGATCATTTTATCTTAAGTAAGGGACATTCAGCAGAGGCTTACTATGTATTACTGGAGAAGTATGGGTATATCAGAAAAGAGGATATGGACACCTTTGGATCCTTTCAATCCATATTAGGAGGGCATCCAAATAAGAAAATAAATGGGGTTGAAGCGAATACCGGATCACTCGGTCATGGACTTGGTCTGGCAACCGGAATTGCATTAGCGTTAAAAATGGATAAGAAGGATAACCGTGTATTTGTACTAACTGGTGACGGTGAGCTGGCGGAGGGCAGCAACTGGGAAGCAGCGATGTCGGCAGCAAAATTCAATTTGAATAACCTTACCTGGATCATTGACCGTAACGGCCTTCAGATCAGCGGCTCCACTGAAGATGTTATGCCTTTGGGAGAACTTGCTGCAAAAACTGCTTCTTTTGGATTTGAAACATATGTAATTGATGGACATGATATCAGAGCAATTTATGAGAAACTGGATAATATTTCTGATCAGAAACCTACCTGTATTATAGCAAAGACTGTGAAGGGAAAAGGCTTATATTGTGCGGAAAATCAGGCAGGCTGGCACCACAAGACACCGACGCAGGAACAGATTGAACATATGAAGGCAGATATGGAGACTTATAGAAAGGGGTTAAAAAATGAATAAGGAAACATGCCGAGGGGCTTTTTCAGAAACAATTCTTGAAGAAGCAAAAAAAGACAAAAATATTATGGTAATGTGTACGGACTCCAGGGGTTCGGCTTCTCTTGGAAGATATCCTGATGAGCTTCCCGAACAGTTTTTAGAAATGGGAATTGCAGAACAGAATTCCATTACAGTAGCCTCCGGTCTTGCATATATGGGAAAAAAAGTGTATGTAATAGGACCTGCAAGCTTTTACAGCATGCGTTCAGCAGAGCAGGTAAAGGTTGATGTAGCCTACTCACATAATAATGTTAAAATTGTTGGAATCAGCGGAGGAATAAGCTACGGTGCACTGGGTGCAACACATCACTCTCTACAGGACCTTGCACTTATGCGCGCAATTCCTGACCTGATTGTTGAGATTCCGGCAGATGCTTATCAAATGAAGGCGATTACTGTTGAAATGCTGAAAATTGAGGAACCTGCCTATATCCGTGTAGGAAGGGGAGCTGTTCCGGTCATTTATAATGAGAAATCTGATATAAAGATCGGAAAGGCCATCAAATGGTTTAATGGCTTAGATGCGGCAGTCATAGTCTGCGGACAGCTTGTCAGCAGGGCACTGGATGCAGCTGCTATACTAAAAGAAGAGGGTATCGATATTACAGTGCTGGATATGCATACAATTAAGCCTCTGGATGAAGATGCAATTGTTGAGGCTGCACAGAAGTGCGGCTGTATCTTAACAGTGGAAGAACACAGTATATATGGCGGACTTGGCGGGGCTGTAGCGGAAACGGTTGTTACCCAATGCCCGGTTCCGGTTTCGATAGCTGGGATTCCGGATCAGGATGTCCCGAATGGAACAGATGAAGAAGTATTTGGATATTATGGACTTGATGCAGCAGGTATTGCGGTAAAAGTAAAAGAATTAATAAAACGTAAAAGGTAATGAGCAGAAATAAACTGCTGATACAAAAGGAGTTCCGGTATCCGGAGCTCCTTTTGTATTAAATAACATTGTTAGTTTAAGGGTGGAATATGTGTACTGTTTCTTGCCACAAGGTGTACACCTATTGAAATTTTATTAAAACTTTGTGAATTGAGTTCTTTTACATTTTCAATGCGTTCAATCAGTGTACGGGCAGCAAGGATACCAAAGGTATCCTTTGGAACCGCTATGGATGTCAATGTGGGGCTGATCATTTCACACAACGGCCGGTCGTTGAAACCGATAAAGCTGATCTGATCAAGAAGATGAGGTGCTTTTTCCTTAATTGCGTGTATGACACCGAAGGTTATGGTATCGTCATCAGAGACGAATGCAGTTGGAAAGTCACATTTTGAATCTAGGATCCGCTTAAAACTTTTGTAACTTTCATTTTCAGAATAGCTTAGAAGGTAATGAAAGCGTTCCTCCAAATCCAGATTTAAATCCTTTAAGGCCTGTTTATAACCGGCACAACGTTCGTTAAAACTGTTGATAAAGGTATTTGACTGAAGGTATCCGATTTTTTTATGTCCCAGATCAACAAGATATTTGATTGCCTGATAGGTTCCTAAGCTGTTATTAATAACGACGGAATCATAGTTTAAATAAGTAAAATCGTTATCAAGGATTACGATTGGTTTTGCAAATGTATTGAAATGCAGCATATCCTCCTCAAGCATCTCGGTTGCAAATAAAATAATACCGGAAAGATTGGTATTATCAAGATCCTGTATCTGTTGGTCTATATTAGCGTTTTCTGAGATCATACGAATAATAATATTGTATCCTAAAGAATGAACATAGGCATCTATATTCTCAAGCAAAAGTAAAAAAAATGGAGAATCATTTACTAATTTACCGTGTTTTTTATAAATAACGAAGCCAATATTTTTGTAATTTATACTGGAAACCACCTCTGGATTGGTTTTAGGCTCAACGGAAGACTTAATCAGAGACTCAAATCCAAGTGCCTTTAGTTCTTCGATAACTCTTAATCGGGTTTTCTCAGAAATCCCAGGCCGATTGTTAATGATAAAAGAGAAAGTAGTTTCTGAAACATTCAGCATTGAGGCAAGTTCTTTATTTGTCATAATTATACCCCCTTAATTCCTGCTAATATGACAGCTGAACAAATAACACTTGCTATTTAAGTGGCTGTCATATAGCTTCCCTCATCCTGCCTGTGTTACAGAGATAGGGCAAGTATATATTTTAATTATTTAGTATAACATATAAAAATTAAAATAGAAAGAAAAAAAGTTTATTAAAGTTTATTAAAGATTATTAAAATTTATATAAGGCTATATATTAATAAGTATATAATGAATAATAATGTATAGGATTTAGTTGGTTTAGTTATGATTCGACTTGATAATTTATTAAATTTAACTATTTATTAATTGACATTTAGTAAATTGATGCTATAATAAAATTATGAATTTAATCTATAAGGAGGCTATCAGGATGATTGAATACAAACAAGTAAATGGGGATTTAAAGCTGGACGGAAAAGTCGCTATCGTTACCGGAGGTGCAGGTGGAATCGGGGAAGCGACCGCCAGAATGTATGCACATAAGGGAGCAAATGTTGCTATTGTAGATATGAAAGATAATGTGGAAGAAGTGGCAGCAGCAATAGCAAAAGAATATAATGTGAAAGCCATTGGATTAAAATGTAATATTAAGTCCATGGAGGAGGTTGGTGCAGTAGTTGATAAAACAGCTGCAGCATTCGGTAAAATTAATATACTTGCTAATGTCGCCGGCTGTGTAGACCTTGATGATGCAGAAAACATTGACTTTAGGTTAGTAGAAAATCAGATGGACATTAATGCATTTGGTGCATTCAGAATGTCTCAGAAGGTTGCTAACCAGATGATAAAGCAGGGTACAGGCGGCAAAATTGTCTGTGTAACCTCACAGGCGGGATTTATTGCAATTAATAAACATGTTGGCTATACCATGAGTAAAGCAGCCTTAATTGGTATGATCAAAGTGTTGGCTCTGGAATGGGCGGATTTTGGTATTAATGTAAATGGTGTAGCTCCCACAGTAGTTCGTACCTATATGGGAGACCGTGCATGGAAGGGTAAAGTTAAAACGGATATGATAGAATCTATTCCTGCGCACCGTTTTGCAGAAGTAGATGAAATAGCGGCTGCAATTTTATTCTTATCCTGTGATGAAGCAAATATGATTACGGGAGAAAATCTTGTTGTAGATGGCGGATTTACTATCAAATAAATTATTAAATTTTCTTAATTAACAGATTCCTTCATATGAGGAATAACAAATTAGAAATAGATACATAGCAATAAATTGCATATTTTCTGCTTCAAAAATACTATATCAAATTATTGCCAGTGATTTCAAGGGTTTAACCTGCAGGAGGGTTAAACCCTTTTCTATTTTGTCTTTTCTTTAAAATGATTTCCTTGCTTTTGCTAATAATCGAATCAGGGAAAGCGGAATAAACAGAGTGTTTGTATCTCACATGGTATGAGGGCTTATGCTATATTTACATCAATATGCAAGTCCGTTTACCAATGTGATATTCAACCTGGTTCTGGATATCTCTGGTACATTTATGGAAACTTACTTCATTTAGATAGGGTGGACAGAGAGGATATAAATAACAGATTTTATCAATCTGTAAGTACAGTGTGCTTGCTAGGGTTATATAGTATATGATATTATTTATATTGTTATTAATTTACTTATTTACGTAAGAGGATTTAAGGATCAGTTACCTGAAGGTTACCGCGAGATAAAACAAGTTAATTTACAGAAAGACAAAAAGATACGGGTGTTGAAGGAGTTAATATGGAAAAATATTATTATAACAGATTTTTATGGCGGTTGGTCTTTGCCGAGAGATTATGATTCAAAAGAAACTAACTACATTGATATTATTATAGAAGAACAGGATATAGTAATGAACAAAGATTTAAAAGCTTTTTTGCATGAATTTGAAAGATTCTTAGGTTTTAGAGTCATAATGCTTTGATCATGCAGCTGAAAGCCCAATTTACCGAGGTGATTACATATGAACAGAGTAGAAATTAAGAAATGTTCTACACCATATAATTATAATGAAAGCTATATAGCTATCGATGGAAAATCGATTGTTATGTATCTGGAAGAGTGGATAAGAGCAGGAAAGTGCAAGCAGTTAGAAAGTTTTAATACTATGCTGGGCATGTATCCTGCATGGGGAAGAGAGCTTGAGTGGGAGGCAGAAAGAACTTTTATTTCTGAATTGCTTGATTCCAGTACTGCGCTTAATGTACCTATTCTTGTATGCGAGGATGACATGGATTTAAGCTGTATAGTAATACTGGCAGATATACGTAAAGAAAATAAATGTGTTTATTGGGATAGAATCGGTTTACTTAATCATGCAAAGGAAGATTTCACCGCAGAAAAGAAATCGGGAATATTATTAACTGATTCCTATACCCTGGAAGATTGGAATAAATATGGCAGCAGTATTGCGATGGCAGAAGTAGATAGTGAAGAATGGAGCAGGTGGATATCTGAAAATTGGTATGAGGAATTGTTACGGCGCAGAAGAAATTATACCATGCCATATATGCAAAATAATGATAATATTATTTGGATTGAAAATGTTACCTGGTGCTTTGATGAAAAGGAGTATCAAAAATGCGTGGCTTGGTATAGAAAATAATTTTATCGATTATTCGATTGAAGGAGGGGATGGAAAATGGAGAAAATGATAAACTTTGACTTTAAAGATATTGACTTTAAAGGGGGGAGAATCAGATATGATAGCTACTATTTGACATTAGAAGAGGACATGTTAGCGGTGGATTATCCCCACGGATTTTTTATAGATGCAGGCTGGTATCAAGATTTGTTTAAGATTTATGTAATCCGTGATTATGCTTGGGATGTACCGGAAAATGTATATGAGGCACATAGTGATAAAGAATTTTATGAAAAACTTTTGGAAGCTATTGAATTCACATGTAAAGAATATCCTAAATATAAATCGAATATGTGCTTATAGATTAGTTTAAAAGTTGTATTTCTCTTATGTTTAAAAAATGATAAACAATATAAAAGGAACAAACAAATATAAATTATTATTGGGGAATGTAGAATGAATGACATTATTTATGGTGAAATAGATGATAAAAATCCCAGTATGTATGGTATTTTGGCTGGTATATGCAAGGGCGAAATCTGGTCTTTTAGGAATGAACCGTTGGCTTTGGCTGTAATGTATTCCTATTGCGTCGGTGGTTGTGGAGTGGTTGGCAGAATTCCTGATGAAAAAAAGAGGCAGGCAAGAATATTTTTTGAAGCAGTATTTTCTTCGCTAATGGAAAAGAATATTCATGAATTTGAATTTTCCGCAGAAGATGTTGATTTACGGTCAGCAATATTGGATATTTTTTCAGATAAGGAGCTGTTTTCAGAGGAAGAATATTCGTATCGGAAGACAAATAGCTGTAATTTTAATGCTGCTCTGCCGGCTTATACGTTGTTAGAAGTGGATAGGTGCTTTCTCAAAATGACAGACTACTATGAAAATGTGGAGATCTTGTTGGAACGTTTGAACAATTCATGGTATGAACAGGAGGATTTTTTAGAACAAAGTAAATGTTTTGTGGCTCTACAAGGGAAAAAAATTGTTGGCATTATATTTGGTTCTGCAAGATTCTCAAATATCATTGCTGTTGATATTGAAGTTTTGGAAGAACATAGAAAAAAGGGGATTGCTACTACACTAACCGCTCATTTCGTAAATGCTTGTATTCGTATGGGCTGTATTGTGCAATGGGATTGCGTTGAATCCAATGTGCAGTCGCAAGCAGTTGCAGAAAAATGTGGGTTTCAATTGTTTAAGAAAAGACCGTATTATTGGTTTGCCCTATAAATTCAAATTGTCGGGCTGTTAGAATTATTTCAAGCAGAAATACGGAGTCTGAAGTTATGTAGAGTACTATTCAAACCTGAGAATTAATAATATAATGGTACTGGATGAATTGGTTGAAAGAGGAGTCCTTAAGCCATTAACAGAGACTCAAAAGAAAGGAGTATTGACTATCGTTTTTTGTGACGCATTACCTAATTGATTATTAAAATGTATACACTTATGATATGCTCTCCTTATGGCAGGCCAGTTAAATAATAAAACTGTCTACCTAAGGAGGAGCATATTTTTATGTAGATTATTCCAATTATTTTATATTAATGAAAGAATTGTCCGACAATTTACGCCTGGAGACTTGTAATTATTACTTGTTTATTATATAATATTAATATATAGTAATCCACATTCTGTAAAATATTTGTGCATAATTTACAATTGAATGCCGGATTTTGCGTTATGTGAGCATTATAAATTTATGGGCGGAGGAGAAAATCATATGATTTCTATCACAAACGAAAAGATTGACTTAAAGAAGCTGGAAATCGAAGACATTATTGATATACCTACCTTGCAAAAGTTCCTGGATAATTTTGCAATAGGTATGAATTGCGCAGCAGTATCCGTCAACAGAACAGGTCAGGAAATAACGAAACCCAGCCATTATCGGCCTTTTTGCAGTGATTATATTCATTCCAATGCAATAGGCGACAGCCGATGCGCCGACTGCCACAGTTATTTTGGCGCTGAATCTGTTAAGCTGGGGAAACCTTATATCGGAAAGTGTCATGCAGGACTGATTGATTTTTCCGCTCCCATTATTATCCAGGGGGAACTTCTTGGTACGGTACTGGGAGGACAGGTCTTAGACAGAACTCCTGATGAATCAGCAATCCGTCAGGTAGCCAGGGAAATTGAACTCTCAGAAGATGAGCTGTACAATGCGGCGAAAAGAATCGACATTGTGGATTCCAAAAACATAGAAGCGGCAGCGGAGGTTTTGTTTATTGTTGTCAATGCTCTTGCCCAGGAGGGATATAGCAGAATAGAAACCGAACTTTTGTCAACAAATCTGGCAAATAACTTTGTTGAAATTTCCAAAACCGTGGAGATACTTGCAGAATCTGCTCAGACAATAACCAGTAACCAGCAGGATTTGTATAGTGAGATATCCGAGATTCGAACTGTAACGAAAGAAATCGAACAGGTTCTGAATTCGATTACCAAGGTAGCCAATACGACAAAGCTCATCGGCCTGAATGCCTCAATAGAAGCCGCAAGGCTGGGAAACGACGGACGTGTATTTGCGGTTGTTGCCAGCAAGATTCAAAAATTGTCTGAAAACACCAAAGTTACTACGATGCACATAAACACACTAAATTCAAAGATTAATGAAAAAATCAACAGCACCGAACTCAATTCCCGAAAAACCCTGGAAATTACGGAAGACCAGTCTGCCGCAATGGAAGAACTCTCAGCTACAGCCCAGAATTCGGCGGAGCTTGCCGAGCGCTTAAAGACATTCATTGAAGCAAAATAAATAATATTTGAATAGGGCGTTTACAAAATTAAGTTAAAATACCGCGAGTATACTTGATTTTGTAAACGCCCTATTGTGTTATACATTATTAAAATTGATTATAATAATATATGATGGGGATTTTATGGTAGAATGGTCTTAGCGGCTGCAAGGAATAAAGCTGATAAAAAAACAGGGGGAACAGATATGTTTCAGATGAGGTACTTAGCTGAAAACGATAAGGAATTTTGGTATACACTCGATAAACATTTGCCGGAAGCAGAATTTATAAAAAAGGTGACTGATAAGAGAGGATATATTATTCTGGATGATGAAAAACCCATAGGGATATTACGTTATAATATGTTTTGGGATAATACACCTTTCTTAACACTAATTTTCATTGATTTCGCTTATCACAAGAAAGGATATGGCAGGAAAGCTATGGAGTTTTGGGAAAATGAAATGGTTATGCAGGGTTATAAAATGGTAATGACATCGACCCAAGCTGATGAGAATGCACAACATTTCTATCGAAAGCTTGGTTATAAAGACTGCGGCTGTCTGGTACTTGACATACCTGGTTTTGAACAACCCCTTGAAATGTTCATGGTAAAAGCCCTTTCGATTAGGGGAAAACTATTTTAAATCAGGAATTTATGGAGGCAGTAAAAAATGATAGATAAAGTGTTAACACAAAACAAGCAAAGCTGGGATACTATGGCAGATAAATGGTTTGGCATGCTATTAAAGCTCTTGGAGATAAAATTACTCTTTATGATACCATGGATTTACAGCTTTCCAGAAAACCTTAGTTCCTGTTAGGAGTAAGCCCATATTCTCCATAAATTGAAAAACATTGAAATTCATGCAGAACCTACAGAGGAAACTGCTTTTTTCGATTTGAAATGGATGGCAGAAGTATAGTAAAATTTTTGGCCGGTTTTACCGTTCACAGGCGGTCAGTGAACAGGAAGGTGTGGGTATCGGGCTGTATCTTGCCAGAGAAATCGTCTCGACCCAGGGAGGCTATATCAAAGTAGCATCAAAAGCGGGCAGGGGTTCTGTGTTTTCGGTATTTCTTCCGATGCAGGAAAGTATCAAAGCTATGACACTTTAGAAACCGGAGCCCGCTATCAGGTTATCTTGATCCTATGCTGCTTTCATATTGATCAAAAAAGGGAAGCTTATCTTTGCCAGGTAAAGCTATCATATGGATATTGTCATTCAGCTCCAGGGTCCGGTCTTTTTCCGGGTCAAAGGCATCCCATTGGGGCAGTCCTTTGCCATTGGGGTTGCCGGTGGCGGCAAAATTAATCCAATAGCCTGACATGATTTCGGATAGTTTATAATCCACAGCCTGGTAGGCTATACCGGTTTTTTTAAGGTTGCCATAGGCATATGGAATTTCCGAACCATGGAATGCTCCTAACTTTTGCAGACTAGAACTGCCGGGCTGCACACGGTCAAAATAGTATGTATATACGCCGGAATGTGCTTTCTGGCTTTGCAGCCTTGCCCAAGTATGGACATGCCATCCGAAACATTGTATTGTTCCGCTTTCCAGCTCCGATATTTTAGCCTGTGTGTTGTTGGAAGCGGGGAAAACCGTAAGAAAATCCTATGCTGCACTGCCATAGGTTTGTCCCACTTCTGCTCTGAAGCTGGCTGCACTTGCTATGGAATAATCAGGAGATAAGGAAAAGGGAAAGGGTAATGCGGTGAATAGAGTGCTTTCATCAGCATTGTAGCCTATTAAAGCGGGCACATCATTTTCCTTACCTGAGGCATAGATATGATAGACAGTATCCGGCAATACATAGCCGTCTACAATTGGCCGCATGGTGTAGTTTTTGGAGGCTTTTAATAAGTCTGCTGCAGACAGTTTTCGTAAATCGTCGATAGAAGAATGCTGGAAGGAAGCTTCAAAATCAGTCCCGGTCTGTTCGGCCTTGTCAAGTGTATCCATTGCCTTCCCTTTTATTCCGCGGCTTCCGAAGTTGGCGCCGCTTTCTCCGATTACACGCTGAAATAATCCCTTTGCAAGAGGCGAAGCCTGAAGAATATTTACGCTCATAGAACCGGCAGATTCTCCGGCAATCGTTACATTCTCCGGGTCGCCTCCAAAGGCTCTGATGTTATTCTTTATCCATTTAAGGGCTGCAATCTGGTCCAGAATTCCATAATTTCCCGAGGCCTTGTATCCGGATTCCGCAGTTAGTTCAGGAGAAGCCAGGAAGCCAAAAATCCCCATGCGATAATTTATTGTAACAAATATGACGCCTTTTTTTGCCATGTTTTCTCCGTTATAAATATCTAGGGAGCCAGAGCCGGTTTTGTAAGAGCCGCCATGAATGTATACAATGACCGGAAGTTTGGCGGATGTTTCGGTAGAAGCTGTCCAGATATTTAAGTAGAGGCAGTCTTCACTTGACTTTTCATTATCTGAAACAACCTCTGTTAATTCATCTGTTCCCAGCTGCAGGGCAAGAAGCTTTGTTATGGCAGCAGGGAAGTGGTTCTGAGGGGCACTATCGGAAAAATGGTCTGCCTTACGGATTCCATTCCATTTCTGCGGCTCCTGTGGTGCTTTCCAGCGTAAGTCTCCAAGAGGGGGAGCGGCATAGGGAATTCCGGCAAAGACTTTAACGGACTTATCAGAATTAAAAACACCGGCTAAAAGGCCATATTGTGTTTCTATTGCATTTGTATTGATAGGATGCCTGGTGGAAGCGGCAGGTCTGTTTTTTAATGCTGGCTCTGTGATGAGGAATGCAGCAGATATTATTATAAATAATAGGAGCCACAAGGGTATACGAATAACCCTTTTTTTCTTTTGAATGAATCCTTTGCCTAAAAAAATCAAAGGAATAAAGAGAAGGACAACAGCAGCACGAAGAAACGTAAATACATTGAAATACAAAAGGGTTAAAGAGAATAAAATCAAGAGGGTATAGGGAATCCAGAAACAAACGCCCGGCTTGTGAAATGTTTCGGATCCAGTTATTTTTTCTTTCTCATTTGGCATGATAACACTCCTTCTGGTTAATTTGATAATATAGACGATGCAAAATTAGTACAACCGTACTAATTTTATCACGAAGTCTGGTTTTGTCAAGACAATGTTTTTAGCAGTAGGACGGTAATCTGCACTGAAAGCTGGAAGGATGAAGTTAAATTGTATTATACTATTCCAGCTTGTTATGCTATAATCGGTTTGAGGTGAAGGAATTGAGCGAAGGCATAAAATTTAGAATCTTACAAAAAGCAATTGAGCTTTTTAATGAACGTGGATTTGAAAGTGTATCAATGAGAGATATTGCGGAAGAATTGAATATAAGCCCGGGAAATTTGACTTATCATTTCAGGAAAAAAACGGATATCCTGAATGGTATTATCAGTCTCCTGATGGAAGAACACAATAAAATGAATTATAAGCCGGAGATTACATTAAGGGAATTTGATTCCATACTTATGCAGGTGGAGGAGCATCATAAGCATTATAGCTTTTATTATAAGAATATAATTGAATTCAAAAATAAGTATCCGGAAATTGCCCAGCTTCAAAAGGATTATAAAATAGAATTTATAGCCATAATATCAAAAACCTTCTGTTACCTGGAACAAAACGGATGGGTGAAGCCGGAAAAAAGAGAAAGGCTGTATGATGATTTATCTATTGCTGTTTTGGCTATTGCTGCATTTGAGAATCAGATTGATCTGAACAGGGACATGAGAGAAATTATATGGTCGGTGATTTACCCGGTATTAACAGAGGAAGGAATTAAGGAATATCAGACGCTAAACAGGAGGCTGGACACGAGCGGTTAATTCGCTGGTGCCCGGCTTGTTTTAAATTTTTGAATAAACAGGAAGCAGAGTATGATAAAAAAAGTCGGGTATGTCTTCTTCGTTACTGGTATAGTTAAATTGTCTTAAGACACAAGGGAGAGCTTTTCATGAACTATTACGAACTAATACAGAAATCAATAGATTATATTGAAGCCCATCTGGAGGAGCAGATTAGCATTGAGAATTGCGCAATTGAATTTTTGCTCATACCCTTGCTTTAATTGACTTTTTATGCAAGGAAATAAAATCCGATTTGTGTTATTATCTTCATGGAGGTGATTTTTAATGGAATGGATAAATAAATTTAATGAGGCAATTGCTTATATCGAAAAAAATATAGAAGGAAAAATTGACTTGGAGGAAGTGGCCCGGGTTGCCTGTTGTTCGTTAACCCGTTTTCAGCGAATGTTTCATTTTACTACGGATATGACTGTGGGGGAATACATCAGAAATCGAAAGATGTCACTTGCAGCCGATGACTTAAAAATTAGTAATATAAAAGTTGTTGACCTTGCCATAAAATATGGCTATGATTCACCGGAGGCTTTTACCAGGGCATTTCAAAATTTTCATGGCATGCCCCCGACTACGGTACGTAAATTAGGAATATCTACGGATTTTCAGCCTATTTCCTTTCAATTAAAAAGGAACGGAGGGAGCTTTAATGTGGGAGCAAAGCCTATATTACGCATAGAGGACTGCAGCAATGAACGGGTCGTTTCTTTTTTTGTGGATTGTCAGGGGCCGGAGGAAGCTGCCGGTAATTTATTGCGGGAATGGGCTGTTAAAAATTTAAGCGATTATACTGCCCGCCGTTATATGGGTTATGCTCCAAAAGGTCATCATCCGGAGGGAGAGCAGCATCAGCCAAATGAGCCAATTGATTCCCATGAATATATCATGCAGATGTTTCTCTTGGGAGACGAAGGTAAAAACGATTATTTTTATGGTGCTAAGGTGTGTGATGCACCACAGGGATTATATTTAGTCGGTGATGTTGCGCTGAACGAATTCGATGATAAGGGCGATATAGACATTGGCTCCTCTATGCAAACAGCCTTTGCGGTTATGTCGGAATGCTTAAGCAATATGACCGGATATGAGTTTGATTTTGCAGAAAGGCGGCACAGGGAAGAACAGATCCTCTGTAATGAATGGTGGACGAACCCTAATTTGGGAAATGCAGCCTTGCAGGGTTTCAAATTGTGGCTGCCTGTTAAAAAAATATAAATCTTGATAAGATATGCTGGAATTATGGAATAATCTATAGTATCGAAATCCAATTTTCATATAAAACAGTCATGTACAATTATTTGAGCAGAAGGTAAGGTGAATTTGTAATATGCAAAAGAAATTATTGATTGCATCAGTATTTTTAAATATCATATTTTTATCATTGATTATTATCCTTGGAGTTAATCATTATATTAATCAGTCAGCTGAAGCTCAAGTCAATAAGCTTGTGACAGAGGAGCCTCCAATATCTCCGTCTGAAGGAATCTCAGGTAAAGGCACTTCCGCTGTCATATCTGGTGCTGATGAAAAAACTGCTGTAACCAATAAGTCAGTTAAATTGGATTCCATACCGTATTACTATTCGGACCTTATGGAGAACCCCATAGATCAAGCCTACTTATCTTTGGTTACAAATCGGAGTTATTGCCAGATTGAATTCCGTAATTTTCAGGAAAGGTACTATGAAATATGGAAAGAAGAATATCATAAAGTACTAAATGTTTTGAAAAATAAGGCAGAATACCCGAAGGATAAAGAAGATATAGAGAAGTTTGATAAAAACGTTGAAAATTTTTATGAAAATAATAAGGACTTCTTTGAATCGGCAGTATTAAAAGATTATAGCACGGACCCTTCCGTGCCTGAAAAGAATAGCTGGGGTAATGGCACCAGGGATAAGTTAATAGAAATAAAAGGAAAGCTTTACCGGGATGCTTGTATTCAGATAATTACTCTTTTAGAGAAAGGGGATTATAATTTTCCTGAAAAGGTTGATTTTTTAAAAGAACCATCTGGGGACATTGAATATTAAAACAGACCTATGAGGTTTAGGAACCAGGTACAGAATGGAGGATGGAGAATGAAATACTTTGATAGAACCCGCAAGTTATCCACTGCTTTAATTTGTATTGGCATACTATTTTTGTTGATTACTATTTATCTTATCATAAGCCCGGATGGAAATCAGGTAATGGAATTTAGTAATGGGAATAGCGTAAGAGCAGCTGTTTATATAGCGTGCTCCTTTACTATGTTCCTGTCAAATATGCTAATAGGAATAGCACTGAAATGTTTAGTAATTGATGCAAAGGAAGAGTTTACAATTTTAAAAAATGAAATGAACAAGCAGACTTCATAGGCCGAACTTCATAAGCCAATAAGAGACTGTTATTTAATTTATATTTTCATATTTTCAAAGATAAGAAAAAAAATACGGTAAATGCCATAAAGGCTGGAACCATTGCCTTTATGGCATTTACCGTATTTTATATTGCGTTCTTAAGCCAAAAACCATAGTAGTGTAAACGGAGTTTACATTTAATGAATTACAGCAGGGAGCGGATAATCTTAGACAGCGGATAGCCTTAGGCAGCCTAAACGGCTATTCCAAGGCTTTGCCGGTACTCCAAGGGAGGCAATCATACAACAGTGCACAGCTCCATTTTTATTAAGAGCCTTTGCAGGAATATCCGCAGTACTTATTTCTCAAGCTGCCTTACAGACTCCCGTTCCAGTTTTTTCATGCTCTGCTTATAAATATCAGTACTCCTGATGATATCATACTTCTTATCACCTGCTATTGACTGGTACATAATTTGTAAAATATTCACTCCGGATGTATCAACCTTTTTTGTAACAGCCTCCGCATTCCTTCGCTCATTGATTTCCTTAAAAAATGCCGGAAAGCCGGCTCTTGCACCAGGAGAAGTGTTGCTGTCAATCAGCTTATCAATATAATTTTCAAATGCGGGGAGGGAATTTGGAATATCACTCTTTTTAAGATATACCTCTAATAGCATATCAAGCCCATTGTTCAGCCAGTTTCCCAGACTACCTGATATTGTACATACCGTATTTGCAATTACAAGTGCCCTGTCATAATCCTGCTCTTGTAATACAATATTATAAATGGTACGCAAATCTATTATCATGTTATCCCAGTCAGCCTGAAGGTTCTGCTCGGATGCCTCAAAGGCTTTCTCATATTCCTGCTTCATCAGATATACTGTCGGCAGAATCCGTTGGGAGTTCCATTCTTCAGGAAGCTTCATCTGCTCGAAAATGATTTCAGCCTCATCCAGCCTTCCGCAGCTCATATAATGAGAAGCAGTACTTGTTTTTGCAGCATTACTGATATAGAAATCATCGGAATTCATTAAGTCTTCCCATATTTTCACTATCTTTTCCCTACATGTTTGAGCTGTTTCCGGGCTGCCTGAATTTAAGGCAGTTACATGTGAAACTGCTGATAATTTAATGGCAGCTTCCAGGCGGAGTTTTTCCGAGTTAGGATACTGCCGAAACATTTGCTCTGCATACGCCATCCCTTCCGAAAGACCGCATTCTTCGGCAATCTTCCTAAGCTCCTTCATAATCTGGTTAATTTCCTCCTCTGTAAGCTCACTATTAAATGATAAAAGCTCATCAATTGAAATTTCAAACAGTCTTGCAATTGGTGCTAATAGAGTAATATCCGGCAGTGAGACATTGGTTTCCCACTTGCTGACTGCCGGAACGGAGACACCCAGCTTTTCCGCCAGCTGCTCCTGTGTCATGTTTTTTTCCTTTCTATGGGTATAAATAACCTTACCAAGCTTCATCGTTTTAATTCCTCCGGTTTTATTTAGGCCTATGGTAAAATTATAGATATTTTCCTTTGCTGTTACAATAGATGTATAATCAATAAATGGAGAGGAAATTTAACTGGTGGTTAAGAAGGTGCTTTAAGCTTATTAATACAAATTTTTTAAAAGTTTGCGACCATTTTAAAGCAATTCCGTACTTATCATAGGAAGGAGGAGCCATCATGGAGGATAATGAAATCATTGAATTATATTGGGAAAGATCAGAACAAGCCATTATGGAAACAAAAAACAAGTATGAGAGATTATGTACAAAAATATCTATAAATATTTTGCACAGTAAAGAAGAAGCTGAAGAATGTGTGAATGATACATATCTTGGAGTGTGGAAGGCAATACCTACGGCACGTCCGGTTTATTTTTCTGCTTTTCTTTGTAAAATTGTACGGAACCTTTCAATAAAGAGATTGGATTTTAATCATACTCAAAAAAGGAGCTCTAATGCAATAAGTATTTTCGCGGAATTGGAAAATGTGCTGGCTAAAAATATTAATTTATCAGAGCGGCTTGAGCAGGAAGAATTGGTTAGCACAATCAATGAATTTCTTAAGAAGCTGCCCATAGATAAAAGAAATATTTTTATCAGGCGTTACTTTTTCTTTGATACTATTGCGGAAATATCCGGTATGTTTGGTTACAGTAAGAGCAAGGTGAAATCAATCCTGTCAAGAGATGGAAAGGATTTGTGCTGCTTTTTATTAGAGAGAGGTTATGGAAATGAATTCATATAATTTATGTGATGCAATCGGGAAGATAGATGACAGGTTTATTTATGATGCAATAGAAGTCAAAAAGAAGACGGCACATAATGTCAGCCGATGGCTTGTTGGAGCAGCCGCTGTTTTAATTCTGGCAGCCGTATCCTTTTCTGCGGTTTATACTGTCAGTGCTCAGTTTCGGGAATGGGTCATTTCCCTGTTTCAAATGAAGGAAACAGAAGTAGTTCCGGATTCGGAGCATTATGATAACAAGCAGCCAATACCACAGACCAGCCAGAATAATAATACGGAAAAAGGCCACATTTCACTATATGCCACCGATACCTTAGAGGATGTATTTGCTGTTCAATATTTAAAGTCAGATAATTACCTGGATGCAATCGGACCGTTATTTTACTATAATGAACCTTCCGGCACAAGTAAATATTATGCTGCTGAAAATAGTAAATTTGTGCCCATAGAGTCCCATTCAATTAAAAGAAAAGTATCATTGTTGGGGATTACTGGGGATATTGATTATACCAGGATTGATTACATGGGAAAGCTGTTATTACAGGAAAATAACCGCAACCGCTTTGCCTTGGATGATAAAAACGATGCTGAATTTATGTTGGGAGTATTCGATGATAAGGAAGTCAGGCTGACCTTGTATAAAAATCCCCAGTCTGATAAATGGTCCTATACAGCCGGATATAGCTTGGAGACAGGTGAAGTAAATGATATTATGAAGGGAATAAGAGTGGACGGCATGGAACTGAAAGAATATCCGGTTCTTCGGAATTGGGATAGGATTGGAGACGGACTATTTATTGTATCCTTAGGGCAGTCAATGAAGGGTGCTAAGGTATTCCTGGTAGATACAAAAAAGAAGACGGCAGTATCTCTCTCGGAACTTACAGGAATTCCTAATATCCTCTCGGCAAAAGTGGTTGAGAATAAAATTATGATGTTAGAACCTATTCAGAATGAAAAATTTAACTACTATTGCTTTGATTACTCCATGGATAAGACTGTTGAAATCTATAAAGGAGCAGAATATTGGAGTTTGGAAAAGCAGGAGGATGGCAGTCCCCATGTTAGTTTTTCGGGCGGCAGGTATGATTTTCTGGAAATTGCAGGCGCAATTTATCTGGTAGATGAATTTTCCGGTGAGAGGCTTACTGTGGAAGGAATTACTAAAGAGCTAGGGGATAATCCGGTGATAAATTCTGATAACGACAAAATACTTGTAGCAACTTTCGGAGATGATATTGTAAAACAAATGGGGATTATTGATATCAAAGCAGGTACATTTTATTTGTTGAACCGTAAAAACCAGGATGGCATTCATGAGTATTCAGTAGGGTGGAATGATGCCGGCCATGTTGTTATTAATGCAGAGGCTGATGATTATAAAAAGAGCTATGTATATTTGTATTCATTAATAAAATGATACTATAAGTCTTGCAGGACTTTCATATTCTTTACGGTATTGTTTTTTATTAACAGAATTTATGGTAATATATAGAGAAGTGTGAAAGAAAAGCGCTTTCACTCCATTATTTATGGCAGCACCGCAGACTTGTCTGCGGTATGCAATGGGAGCAAGTGTGAAAGAAAAGCGCTTTCACACTCCATTATTTATGGCAGTACCGCAGACTTGTCTGCGGTATGCAATGGGAGCAAGTGTAAAAGTTTAATTTATAGGGCTGTGTACTTTTTCTGATTTTCTTATCTCACTATTGACTATGACGTCGCGTCGTACTTTATAATCCTTAGTAAGAAGGGAGCAAATGTGAATGAAAAGTGTTTTTATTTGTAGCAGTATAGCAGACTGGTCTGCCGGCCGGCCTCGATATGCGATGGGTATCAATAGGTATAATATTCATGAAATAGAGGAAGAAATCGGCTCTTTGTCAACGATTTGAAATCTTATTATGGAGGAGTTAAATATGGTGAAAGAATTGTCGGAAATGACCCTGGAAGAATTATGGGAACTGTTTCCAATTATACTGAAAGAATACAATACGGAATATCCGAAATGGTATGAAATAGAAAAGGAAAAACTGGCGGAGAATTTTAACGATGGAACCATTGTAAGAATCAGCCATATTGGCAGCACGGCAATTCCGGGAATTCTTTCAAAACCAACGATAGATATTCTGATGGAAATATCTTCTGACACGAATATAAACCATATAACGGATAGGCTAAAATCAATGGAATGGATACTGATGAATTTTACTGGAGAGCCTGTCTTCAAACAAACCTACAACAAGGGCTATACAAAATATGGCTTTGATGAAAAGGTATATCATCTCCATGTGCGTTATGCTGATGCCTGGAGTGAATTGTATTTTAGGGATTATTTGATAGAATATCCCGATATTGCCGGTGAGTATTCTGATTTAAAGGAGCAGTTAAAAGAAAAACACGAGCATAATAGAGATGCCTATACAAATGAGAAAGAAGAATTTGTTAAAAAATATTCCGAAATAGCAATGCAAAGCTATGGGGATCGATATAAGATATAATGAAAATGAAATCAGTTGCTGCTATATAAAAAAAGAAGATAATTATGAGGCCGGATATGGGACAATTTAAGTTTGAAAAATGCTTGGATATAGAAGGGCTTTATGTAGTTGAACCGAAATTATTTCCTGATAAAAGAGGCTATTCTATGGAAACATACAATTATAAAGACTTTGCAGAAGCCGGTCTTGATTTGGTGTTTCTTCAGGAAAACCAATCATTGTCAACAAAGGGTGTTCTCAGGGGATTGCATTTTCAAAAAACATATCAGCAGGGAAAACTTGTACGTGTCTTAAGGGGTGAAGTTTTTGATGCGGTGGTTGACATTCGTGAAGGGTCAAATACATATGGCAAGTGGTTTGGTGTTATTTTATCAGCAGAAAGAAAGAATATGCTTTATATACCGGAAGGCTTTGCCCATGGTTTCCTTGTCCTCTCTGACAGGGCTGAATTTGCCTATAAGCTTACTGATTACTATCATCCGGAAGATGAAGACGGTATTCCCTGGAATGATAAATCAATAGGTATTGATTGGCCCATTTCAGATGGTATGAAAATTATAACATCGGAAAGAGATAACAATCACCCGGCCTTTCTTGAAGGAATAGCCTTAAAGCCTAAAAGGAAATTTGAGTTATCTGTGGAAAGAAAATGGTAATATGAGTTAAATTCCTACAAGGAGTATAATTGCCATCACTTTAAAAGAATGATATAATAAACACAGCTAGTATAGGAATAGAAAACACAAACTCGTTAAAGTATTAGCATTATCTGAAAGAAAGGAGTGGTGAAGGTGATATTAACAATTGTAATAGCTCCATGCAAAGTTAGGTAAGATAGAGCTTGCATGGAGTAAACATCTATCAAATTAACTTTGCACTTTCTAATATAAATAAAAAAGGAGCAAAGTAAAATGAACGAATACAATAAACAAAATACAGCCTTGTTAGGCTTTTCTGAAGTAGATATTACCCCTGCTTATCCGGTAGAGACCGTAGGTTTCGGACGTGAGGATGAGTTATCCCGTGGAATTTTGCACCCCTTGTCCGCACAAATCTCAGTGTGGGATTTTAATGGGGCCAGATGCTGTCTTATAGCGATAGACCATATTGGATTTTCCAGGGGAAGTGCCAATTATTTGCGGAGCGGCATCGGTGAAATTCTGTCCATTCCAATGGACAGAGTTATGTTATGCTTTTCACATACCCATGGGGCACCAAATGAAAGTATAGAAGCAAAGTATTTTGAGTTTCTATGCAGGCAGGTAAAAATCGGTGCAATTCAGGCTGAAAAAAGCATGATTCCGGTTATGATTGCCTGGGATAATGCTTACGGTGATATCGGAGTGAACCGCCGGGAAGGAAGTCGTGACCTGGATAACAGGATTGGTATATTAAAAGTAACCGAAGCAGGCACAGGGAAATTAATCCTGCTGCTGTTGCGCCTTACAGCCCATGCAAATGTGCTGAAAGCAGACAACTACCTTATCTCGGCTGATTATTTTGGCTCAGTAAGGGATTTGTTAAAACATAAGTATGATTGTGAGGTCATGCTTACACAAGGTGCATCAGGCAATGTTGCACCGAAATATTTCAAATCCGGCTTTATTCCGGTAGATGCAAATGACCCGGAGCGATTCTGCAACTCTGAAACAGCGCTGGAGGACATGGCCGGGGAGATATACAAGCAGGTGGATTCTGTGATAAACCATATGGAGCCCCATATGGTAAAACACCTTGAAATGTATTCGGTGTATCAGAAACTGCAGGCTGATGTTCCCTCCTACTCCAGGGCCCTGGAGGTTGCGGAAGAAGCAAAACGTGGGGCAGGCATTGACGGTACCTCCTGGCTGTCGGAGGTTAAACGATTATGTGATAACGGCGTGAAGTACCAGACGGAAACTGTTGAAATTCAATACTTTGCCTTAGATGATGGCTGCCTGTGCGGTGTGGCCAACGAAATCATGTGCGGATTTGCCTTACGTGCCATGGAAGGTCTTCATAACGATTTCTTTTATCTGGGCGGTTATACCAACGGCTGTACCGGCTATTTCCCTACGGAAGAAGAATACGACATGGGTGGTTATGAAGTTTATTGGTCTATGCTGATTTATTATATCTATCATGGAAGAGTATTTCCCTTAAACCGGGATTGTGCTTCTATGCTCATTGAAGAGGCGGTAAAGAATGCTCCGCAATATCTTGGAAAATATAATAAATGAGTAAAAATTTAAAAATGTTAATTATTATTCCGAATAAATGAATGTATAGTTAAATTCTAAAAAATCCCTTGTAATTCAAGGGATTTTTTAGTGTCAGCCCAACGAGAAATGAAAATTGAAATGGAAAATATAATAATAAATACTAGCAATTAAACGCTAAGTGGAATAACAAATAATAGCAATTAAACTCCAAGTGGAATAACAAATACTAGTAATTAAACTCCAAGTGGAATAACAAATACTAGCAATTAAACGCCAAATGAAATGACAAATAATAGCATTTAAATGTCAAACACACTAACAAATAGTAACAAATTAAAGAATATTTAAAACAAGGAATAAAATAATAAATGAAATAACGAAGCAGAAATTATATATTTGAAAATATTTACAGTTATTGTATAATGTCAGAGCAAAAATATGCCGATATAATGCAATATATTAAAAATATCACATAAAAATTATGCAAAAATTTATAAAAAGCCAAGAATAAGAGTAGGTAATTAGAAGAGCACTAAAATATTTAATGTTTAATAGAAAAATCCTAAGAATAAAACGCACATATAACGCATATAATTAATATTATATATGCGTACTTACAGTGTATAACAGACGATATATATGCACATAAAATGCTTGCATTGACAAGCGAATAACTGATTACATATAAATCATAAATGTCCGCCAGAGTTTACATTTCCGTAATTTCATCAAGGCTGTAGGTTGATTTGAACCTTCTTACCTATTGAGCCTGACTTTTAACAATCAAAAAAATCTCCCGACATAATAAAAAATAATATGTATTAATACAGGCAATAGCGGCATTCACTATTAACGCCATTATGGCATTAATATATAAATATATCGAAAGATATATTTAAGAATAAACAGGATAGGAGGTGCAGCATGAAGCTTTTTCACTATAAGCGGCCTATTGCTAAAAATGAGTATGGCTAGTTTTTTATACGGATAAGAGGGGTCTGCAAATAACTTTAATAATTGGAGGAAAAGGTATGCGAAAAAATATTTTGTATTTTACCACTGCGGTATTGCTTCTATGCATTATGTTTTCAATTAATGTAAAAGCAAGCCAGGACACACAGGCGTCGTCTGCAGATGCATTTGTACGGGCTTCCGGAACGGAATTCGCCGTAGATGGACATGCTTTCTATTTCGCGGGAGCAAATTCATATGATTTGTTTACTTATGGTGATGGTTCAAGTACCCAGACAACACAGGATATTGAAACAAAGTACATGGATAAGAGCAAAATTGATTCAACTATGAGCCAAATGGCTCAGGATGGGGTTACAGTTTTAAGAACATGGGGCTTCTCCAATGAAAGCTGGCATGGCTTTGAAACATCCAAAGGGGTTTACAGCGAAGCTCAGTTCATGCTGTTTGATTACATCATGGATTCGGCAAGAAGAAACGGTATCAAGGTAATCATTACTCTGGAAAACTATTGGGAAGCCTATGGCGGCATTGATAAAAAGCTTCAATGGCAGGGGTTGAGCAGCGGAAATCATACGGCAAGGGCACAATATTTTTCCAACGCAAATTGCAGGAACCAATATAAGGCCTATGCGGAGCATTTTATTAACAGGGTTAACCACTATACAGGAGTTGCCTATAAGGATGATCCTACCATATTTGCGTGGGATTTGATGAATGAGCCCAGATACCAGGATGCAGCAGTTAATGAGAATAAGACGGGTATTACATTAAGAGGCTGGGTAGATGAAATGGCCTCTTATATTAAAAGCCTGGATAGAAACCATATGGTTTGTGTGGGAATCGAAGGCCATGAAACAAAATATGGTTTTGGCGGTGATGAAGGAAATCCATTTATATACATACAGCAGTCACCTTATATTGATTTCTGTTCTGCTCATCCATATCCGGATGAACATTGGGCTAATCTATCGCCGGAAGGAACTAAAAATCTGATGAAAATGTGGATCAACGATGCACATAATGTGGTGAAAAAGCCCTTTGTGATTGGGGAATTCAATACCCATAACAATAAGGACCAGTATTGGCCGGCAGTATTTGGAGTTCTGGAAGAAGAGGGAGCCGCAGGAGGTCTGCTGTGGGAATATAATTACAGGAGATTAAGCGATTTTACTGTTATTCATGGTGACTCCATTCTTGCGTACTTTAAAGCCCATTCCATTCGGATGGCAGCTAAAAATCTACAGGAGAACCAGATAACCCCTGCCAGCGCTGTCTTTGATAAAAAGGCGGATAAGCAGGAGAACATTACTGTTACAATGAACCTTAACGGAAATATTTTCCTTGGCATTAAGAATGGCTCTGCAGCCCTGGTAAACGGTGCGGATTATGAGGTCGTAAATAACACAGCCATCATAAAAAAGAGTTACCTGGCAGCGCAAGGTATTGGGACCTTGAACCTGACCTTTGATTTCAGCCAGGGCAATGACCCGGTATTAAAGGTTACCATTGTGGATACAACCACACCTGCATATCCGGAATGGGATATTAACAAGCAGTATGTGGGGGGAGAAATCGTAACCCATAACGGTAAGCTATGGAAGGCAGAATGGTGGACAAACCGTGAAGAGCCTGGAACAACTGGTGAATGGGGTGTCTGGAGAGAATACAAAGGCTGAGAAAGCTAAATTACTGCCTGTATAAGATGGGAGATAAAAAAGGTGTGATTGCAGAACAGCTTCATTGGCTGCTTTTATAGATATAAACTACCTTCTTATCCGGTATTAAGAATACTTCACAGAAATGCGCTTTAAAGGAATATACGCTTCTTTTAAAGCGCATTTTCTTTTTGCAAGGAATAGTGATATCGGGATTAGGTGCCTTTCCCTATTAAAATGCATGGTCCAAAAAATTGTTTTATTCTTTCTTAAACTGTATAATATTGACTTAATTCGACAATAGTGGTATTCTTCTAAATAATACCGGTCAATCATACGGGAAAAGGAGACGATGAGAAAAGATATGGATATTATCAATCAGGGGTTAAATGTCAGGAAGTTTAATGAGAAGGCAGAAAGAAACAAAGTAATTAATAAGTTCCTATTTATTGGAACCACCATATTATATGCATTATACATAGGGGTTTTGATTCAAAACTATTTGTCCAAGGACATTTCTTCTGTCATAGCTATTATAATTATTGCTGCCTGCTTTCTTGCAATAGGTACCAATCTGTCTGTTTATATTAAAAAGGCAGCCAGTGATATTTTGGGATGGGGAAGCTTAGTCAGCTTTATGATAATTTACTCTTTTTTTCTATTGAGTGACGGAAGCGGTTTTGTCAGAATTAGTGCGATACCTGTTTTGTGTGCGGCAATTTTGTTTTACGATACGAAACTGGTTAAAATCTTCTGTGTATGGAATGGAGTTATCAATATCATCTATTCAATTCTATTAGTTCTGTCAAAATCCGATGATATGTCCCAGAATATTTTGGAGTTGATCATTATCCTGCTGACTCTTAATACCATATACAAATGTACGGATATTGGACAGCGGTTTTCCTATGATTCCCTGCATACTGTAAAAGACCAGCAGGGTATGCAGGAGAAGATGTTAAGTGATATCCTGGAAATTGCAAAGGTTGTTAAAAATGGTACGTCCAAAAGCAGCCAGATAGTGAAGAGCTTAGGCGAATCCACTGAAATCGTTCATTCTGCCATTGGAGAGGTTTCCGTCAGTACCCAGGCCACTGCCAATAATATTCAGGAGCAGACCGTTATGACCCAGACAATTCAGCAATCCATTAAGCAAACGGTGGAACATTCTGAAAAAATGGTAATGATTGCTGAAAATGCCTCCGATTCCATTAAAAACGGATTGCAGGTAATGGGCAATTTAAAGGAGCAGTCGGCCTATATTGCATCAGCTAATGCTGCGGTAGCAGGTTCCATGGAAAGGCTGCAGGATAAGATGAAAGAGGTACATAATATAGCAAATATCATATTCAGTATTTCCAGCCAGACCAATTTACTGGCATTAAATGCTTCCATTGAGAGTGCAAGGGCAGGTGAAGCCGGAAAGGGGTTTGCAGTTGTAGCGGAGGAAATCAGGCATCTGTCGGAGCAGACCAGAAATTCTACTGAGAATATAGCAAAAATAATTGAGGAATTAAGTCAGAATGCAGCGGAAGCTACTGTTAATGTAAAGGACTCCATCCTGTCTGCTGAGAATCAGGGAGGTCTTATTACATCAGCGTCCCAGAGCTTTGAAAAAATAGAGGAGGATGTAAGTACATTATCCGGGCATATTGCTCAAATAGATACTATGCTGTCAGAACTGGCAGAGGCAAATAATCAAATCGTAGAAAATATCAGCCAGCTTTCTGCCGCAACGGAAGAAATCACAGCAAGCTCCGAAGAGGTATCGGCAATCAGCGAAAAAAATCTTCAAAATGCGGAAAATACAAAAGAATACCTGGATGAAGTTCTTCAGACTACAAAGCGGTTTGATAAATATTTGGAGGTCTATTAATTTTTCAGTAAAAAATATGGTTCATGTTACTGTGTCGGTGTTTCAGAGCTTACAGGTGTTCTTATGGAAATTAATTGTTGTCCCTATTAGAAAAAGTATAATTGGGCATAATGATAGTACGAAATAATGTAAGAATATCTTGAGGCTGAATATGTCGAACAATGATGCGAAAATTAATAAGCAATCTTCCCTTTCTATTTGGGCAGTTTCGCAAGTAAACTTGCGAAATGCATGGTGTTAGGGTGAAAAAACATTTTTCAACTACGTATTCAGGAATATCAAATCAAAGGTTTGATATTCACGAAAGGAGTTAAAATGAAAAGTACGAAAAATAAGAAAAAAGAAGATGGAAAATTCCACTCAAAGCATATCAAGCATGATCCACAGGCCGAGAGTGCCCGTGCGGTATTTGGATTACAGGATGACAAACTTCACAACAGGGAGAATGATACTACGAACCATACTCACTAACTGTTAATTTTATTTTTACCATATTAAAACACCCCTTGAAGGCATTATGTTCATTTCACATGACCATAACAACAGCAAGGGGTGTTTTAATTTTTTGGGAAACAAAAAATTTATTGAAAGCAATCGATACGGTTGAGGGGTAATCAAGTATCAGATTGTGCTTTCGCGTATAATTTGGCAATTAACAAATAGAGCATTTCACCAGCTTCCAAAGGCTCCTGGTTAAGGCTCTGTTCTGCCGTATGTACGGATATATCCTTATATCCGAGAGCATTTAACCTTTCAGAAAGTTTATTCTGTATGGTATGTGATATATCAATAATCTGTTCTTCGATGCTATTATGAAGCACAAACAGAAGTATATTGCCGGCATAATGTCCGATCCAGTCATTGGGAGTAGCCAGGCATGCCTGTGCGGAATCCGCTATCAGTGCGGCTGTTTCATAAGTATCGGCAGATTTTTCCGGTAAAGTGATAACAGCAGCGACAAATGACAGCTGCGTATGTTCTATCCTGGATTTTCGAATTTCTTCCGGCAGGTGTTTATCAATATAATATCTGGTATAAAAGCCGGTCTGCGCATCCTTAAAGCTATCCGCAGTGTTAACGGCAGAGTTTTGGCCGCCGGGACTGATATTGATTATGGACTGGTTGGAAATATCCTTTATTATTTCCGTAATATAGGTTGACTTTCCTACGCCTTCCGGGAAAGCAAGAACCAGATAGGTCTGTCCGTTTTTTTGCTCCAGCTTAAAGAAAGTATCATTTTGTACATAAGCACGCATGGATACACAGTTCTGGCAGGATTCATTTTTATTCCAGAAATTATAGCAGTTCAATTCTGGCTGGGGCGTATCATTTTCATATATAAACCAGGAAGTGTGCTCAACCGGATCAACGATACGTGCTGTATCATAAAGCCCGTTAAAAATGGCAAGCTTTGATTTCGCCTGCTGAGTAGCCAGGGAAATGATTTCACCGATTGGCATATCAAGCTGGGAATAATTACCGGAAAGGCTTATGCCATGGGCATTCCGGTAGTCGGAAGGAGTGATTCCGCTGTATTTTTTAAATACGGCCGCAAAGTGATTCTGATAACGGAAACCCACGCTTTGGGCAACTTCCAGAATGCTCGCATTTTTCTCCAACAACATTTTCTGGCTTTGCTCAATACGAATTTTATTAATATTGTCATTTAAGGACAGGCCTGTTTCTGTCTTTATTAAATTTGATATATAGTAGGTGCTTAATCTTGTAATATTGGATAGATCCTCCAGGGTTATCTTTTCGCTGTAATGGCTGTAGAGATAGTCCAGGATTTTTCTTACCGGCTGGGAATAAATACTTTTCTTACTATCGGAAACGGCTCTTGTAAGTTCAATTAAAGCATTTTTCATCAACTCATAGAGCTCCGTTATGTTATCTGTGAGCTCCATTTTAAGTATCATATTATCTGACATATCCAAGGTCTGAACATAGGGTGCGCCGGCATCAATGGCAGTATAACAGACCATGGAACAAAGCTTGATAAAGCTGTTCTTAATACTTCTTATATGATCCGTATTATGGAGCTGGTTCATTGGTGCATTGGAAGCACTCTGCTGATTAATGATATGGATAATTTTCTTGGTATCTCCCTCCTGAATAGCACGCTTAATGCTAAGATAGGTGGAGGAAGGAATATGCCGTTCGATTCCTTTTACATTCCAGACCGGTCCATTGTCAACAGGTAAACTGGCTGATTTTTTTGTGGTATTCGGATAGCTTTTCAGTATCTGGAGACCTGCATTTTCCTTAAAAAGACTGGTACAGAGAGAATATAATACGGTTCCGCAGGTCATTGCTTTGTCGTAGGCAACGATTTTCTTTTTTAACAGTATTTTATGAAGATCTGCGTAAGTCAGATTAGGAATGCGGTTTTGGGAGGCTAAGGCATTCAGTTCAGCATCCGTGAGCGATTTTACTAATATGGGCTCTGTTACGATAGCACCGATATAATTATTGTTTTCTGTCAGGAAAACCACATGACAGACAATATTATTATGCAGGAAATAAGCAAAATATTTATTGTCACTAACAGTACTTGAAAAGGTTTCTGCAAGGAAGGACAATAATTTGTTGAACCCTAAGCAGGTAAATTCATGCAAGGGGATTAATTCAGGGTGTGATAAAACAGGGTTTAAACGGGTATCAAAACAGAAGGAACCGGTTTCAGTAACCTTGTAATAGGTATCCATAATCCTTTTTATATAAATAGTACCATCCTGCAAGTTAACGCCTCCTTTCATTAAAATATAATGCAAAATATTACAAAAGGCAACAATGTTAAAAAATTTTCCCGTTTATTTTTCTAATTTCGCAACTTTTTATCCACAATATTCTGCAATTGGTATATAATTACTATAACATCATTGTTGAAAAATATAGTTATTCATATAAGGTTATAAATTTTTGTACTAATGGTTGAAATACAGAGGATGTGTTATGTACGACAGGAGGACATATGGATGTATATATTGCCAGACAGCCGATTTTTAACCGAAAAATGAAAGTATATGGATATGAACTCCTTTACAGGCAGAGTGTCAATAATTATTTTGAAGGAGCAGATGATGACCAGGCAACAACTGCTTTGATCAATAATTCCTTTATGGTGTTCGGATTTCAGGAGCTTACGGAACAGACCAGAGGTTTTATAAATTTCTCACAGAATCTCATATTAAATGAATTGCCTTATATGCTGCCGAAAGACAAGGTAGTGATAGAAATACTGGAGAGGGTTGAGCCCAATGAGAGAGTGATAGAAGCCTGCAGGAAGCTTAAGGAAAGAGGCTACAAGCTGGCTTTGGATGATTTTGTTCTGGAGCAGTATTCCCAGGATTATTTACCTCTAATCGAGCTGGCAGACATTATAAAAGTGGAATTCCCTGCTATTAAGGGAAATGGCATACAAAAGATGATTGATAAATTTGGCAGAAGGATAATTTTCCTTGCTGAAAAGGTTGAGACCAGAGAAGAGCATCAACGTGCCATGGATATGGGATTTAAGCTTTTCCAGGGATATTATTTCAGTAAGCCGGTCATGGAGAATCTAAAAGATATCGGAGCACTGAATGTCAATTTTGTCCGTATTGTAAATGCCCTGAATATTGAACCAATCAACTATGGTAAAATTGCAGAAATCATACAACAGGATGTTGGGCTTTCATATAAGTTCTTAAAAATGTCGAATTCCGTATACTATGGGGCGATACACCGCATAAAAAACATCAGGCAGGGTCTTATGTTTATCGGTACAGACGAAATGAAGCACTGGATATATCTGATGATGCTGAGAGGGGTGCAGTGTACAGATAATGCAGAGCTTGTTAAAAATTCCATAATCAGAGGCAAAATGCTTTCTCTTCTGGCTAAGGAGTTGCAAATAGAGAATAATTCAGATTATTTTATTGGTGGGATGTTTTCCTCTGTTGATGTGCTTATGAATACCAGCATGGATAAGGCTTTAATCGGGCTTCCTTTGTCACTGGAGGTAAGAGAAGCACTGCTTGGAAAGAAAAACCGGCTTAGATGGTATCTGGATTCAGTTCTTGCCCTTGAACAGGCAAAATGGGAGCAGCTATCGAAAATTGCTGATTATCCTCAACTGCCGGCAGACAGGTATATGACATTGTATCTGGAAGCCATCAGGTGGCAAAGGACATTAACAGATTAAGGAGTTGATAGGGGTGGAGATTTACGGAGTTATAATAATTGTATTGCTTCTCCTGATAATCAGCTGTCTGCTTTGGAATCGGTTAGATACGAGCAGGGAGAAAAAGATACAGACCTTGTTCTTTCATATTTCTATATTATTCATGGACACAAAAGGTAAAAGGCAAAATGAAAACTGCATAAAGCTGATTGAGGTCCTTGGCAGATTTATCAAGGCAGAGCATATTATATTAAGGCTGGATAAGGAAACGGACAAGGATTCCTCCGACGTCTATCTATGGAATAAGAAAGAAAGCAATGCCCCGGAGGAGGATGAGCCGGAGCTTCTGATAGAGCTTAAGGATAAGGAAGAGGCCATTGGTGCCATTACGATAAAAGGCAGAAAAGCATTAAATTTACTTCGAAAACAAAAAAGCAATTTTGCTCTTTTTATAGCGAAACTTATAAACCGGTTTTCGAATGACGATAAGTTATATTTTATGGCCTATTATGATCAGCTTACGAAATTGCCGAACAGGGATTATTTATTAAAAATGGCGGATGAGGCCAATGAAGATGCCAGAAAAAAGAATGAAATGGTCGCCTATCTGTTCTTTGACCTGGATGCCTTTAAAACTGTTAATGATACAATGGGACATGAAAGCGGAGATGAACTCCTGAAAGAAGTGGCGGACAGATTGAGCCGGACGGAGAATAAATTCAGCATGGCTGCACGTTACGGCGGAGACGAATATCTTATTATGCTTCAGCATGTAACGGAGATGGAGCAGGTAACAGGAGCCGCTGAAACCCTGATGAGGCTTTTTAAAGAACCCTTTTTCCTGTCGGGTAAAGATGTCAGCATAACAGCCAGTGTAGGTATTTCCTTATATCCCTGTCATGGGAGCAGTATGAACGAATTGCTGATAAAAGCCGATAAAGCCATGTATCAATCGAAAGCAAAAGGAAAAAACCAGTATGATATCATATCCACCGAAAGGGTATACTTATGATATTTCTACATAAAAATATCAGGAATTTAAAACACCTCCAGAAAGCATTGCAGCAAACAAACGTTTATTCGAGAGGTGTTTTAAATTTATTGAGGGGAAACAAAATGTTTTTTATGAAAGCAATCGATACAAGTGAGGGGTACATGTATCAGATTGTACTTTCCAATGGAATGAGTAAATAGCGTAGGGCCTTTACAGCCCGGGTATTGATAGATTTTTATCAAAAAGATAAAGTAGCAATATGCTAATTCGATATAATTTATCTTTTAATATTAATATAATACAAAATTCTACAGGAAGCAACAGGATAAAGAAAAATTTTTAAGATTATTTTAATTTTGCTGTAATTTTCATTTATATTTTCGTAATTTTCGTTAGAAAGAAGTCATTGTTTAGGCATATTTAGCCATGAAAAGCCCTGTTTAGACAAGTACTTTTATCAATTTATCCGGTTTGTAAAATAAAGTGTCAATTTTAAGGCAGCAGCAGTTTACATTAGGAGGCTTATATGCTAAGATAGTACGGAGGATATGCAGAATATACCAATGATAATGCATAATACTTCCGCGGACAGATAAAAGGTTAGGGGGATCGTCGCATGGAGAAGAACGGCGGATTACAAAGCTGCTTAAGATGCGGAAATATGTTTTTATATTCAGGTGTAGGTAAATGCATCTGCGAGAATTGCAAAAAGGAAGATGAAGAAGAATTCCAGTCAGTCAAGAATTATATCTATGATCATCCTCTTGCCACAATCATGGAAATCTCCAAAGAAACTGGAGTTAGAGTAACCAGGATTAAGAGCTATCTAAGAGATGGACGGTTAATTATATCAGATGATTCTCCTATTTTTATTAATTGTGAAATCTGCGGAGAGAGCATAAAGTACGGAAGGCTATGCCGTAGCTGCGCTGATACCATGAGCAATGAAATGAGAAATGCCCTGAAAGTCGAAGAGTATCAGGTGGGTGAGAAGCCTAATCCTGCATCAAGGACAAGATTTCTTGAACATTAGTAAAAAGTTATTGACATAAAGTAATGCTTGTACTATAATATTGTTTGTGTTCGCCAGACGGTATAAAAAACACCAGACGGTAAGATTACAAACATGCGCGAGTGGCTCAGTGGTGGAGTATCGCCTTGCCAAGGCGAGGGTCGCGGGTTCGAATCCCGTCTCGCGCTTAATGAAATGACTGGGAAGTCTTGATTTTTCAAGGCTTCCTGTTTTTTTATATGTCAATAACCTGTATACACTTTCAATATCCTATACTGGTTATGGCGTCTCATAAACGCCTAATATAAATAAAAAATTGGAGGTTATAAAATGAATAGCAAAACATGTTTTCATAAAATTACAAAAGTAAATTTATTTATTTTAATTGTAGTATTATTAAGTTCAGCAACAATTAATTATCAAAAAGTTAGCGCTGAAACAAGTATTCAGTACTGGGATAAAAACACAAATAAAATAGTGACTACTACTGAAAAGAAATTTTTACAAAAGTATGGGCTTTACAAGAAAAAGACCTTTTATAAAGGCTATGATGATAAAGGCAAATTAGCCGTTGAATTATACTTTGATGAAAAAACAAAAAAAGGTTGCGGAATTTCATATTACTATAGCAATCCATTTGGATTTGAAATAGATTCTTATGATACTCAGAAAAAATTTACTTATGAAAAGTATTCATTAATGCCCATTATGAATGATACTAAATTTAGCCCATATTCAGAAGATATTTTAAACTATAAAGAAGAAAAAACTTACAAATTTATTAATAAAAAGCAAAGACTTATAAACTATACATCAACAGGTATAATTAGTGGTGGCGAAACAGAAAAAATTGTAGTAATGGATTTTAGTTATGGTAAAAATGGAAAATTAATTTCCAAAAACATTACCATTAATTCTAATATTTCGGGAAGTTACAGAAGTTCATCAGCTATCTACTATGATAAATTAGAGCGGCCATATTACAGCAAATCATATGTAACTCATGGCAGCCTCCTTGATTTTTATATATATAATGGAAATAGTAAAATTCCTAGTTATATACTTACACTTGACGATAATCTCGGGGTGATAAATCCTGTATTAACTAAAATAACACAATAGTAATATCAATTGTAGACAGGCTGTAGACATTTGATAGACAGTGTGTGTTCCTCCTTATTTTAATAGGTTTGGGGAGAGTGGTAAAATTTGAATCCCGTCTCGTGCTTAAATTAATTCGTCAGAAGTCTTTTATTTAGGAGGCTTCTGGCGTTTTTCTTTTCTGGAGTTTTGAGTAACATGAGTATGTTAAGTTTATTCATTTCTTAAAAAGAAGATAAAATGTTATGTGTATCCATTACTGATGAAACTGAGGTGGTATAACGCTTCTTTCTTCCATCCTTAGGATTGCTATCTTACTATACTCAATATCAGAAAATTTAAGTGCTGTGCCCTCTCCAATTCAAATTCTGTGCTGAAACATTCGCTGAATGTATAATGATTCTATAATTTATTTAGTTTACTTAATATGGTATTATAGGTTTTACTAATTGATAAACTGAAGCTATGAAAGGGTGATAATTATAATGAACGAAGTAATAGATCACTATGATAAACTTATTGAGGAAAATAATGACCCATTTTATGACCCAAAACCTTTACGAGAGTATATGGACAAGTGGGATGGACTTGATTTTATAAAAGAAATGCAACTAGCAACTGACAAAAAAGTGCTTGAAATAGGTATTGGTACTGGCCGAATAGCTAATAAAGTAGCTCCATTGTGTAAAACTCTTGTTGGAATTGATATGTCCCCAAAAACTATTGAAAAGGCAAGTGAAAATCTTATAAGATATAATAATATCATTTTATATTGTGCAGATTTTATGAAATACGATTTTGATTGCTTGTTCGATGTGATTTATTCTTCTTTAACTTTTATGCACATCAATGAAAAGCAGATGGCTATCAGTAAAGTTGCCATGTTGATGAAGAGCAATGCACGGTTGGTGCTGTCAATTGATAAAAATCAATCGGAATATATTCAGATGGATAACCGAAAAATAAAAATATATCCTGATAATCGAGACGAAATTTGCAGCTATATAGAAAGAGCGGATTTACAACTTAAAAAACAGTATGAAACAGAATTTGCATATATATTTGTTGCTATAAAATGATATTGTAATCCTGCCAATAACAGAGCAGTCGTACTTATTTCAGGCTGGTATATGCATGCATAAAAGAGTATAGTTAGATAGGATGAAGGAGGAGAATAAGGATGAAGGATGAAAAATTATTTAAGAGTTATCCAATTATTCAAAACAATGATATCTTGATGAAACAAGACTTGAATGATTATGCAGAAATAAATATGAATGAAGAGCTATATCGCTTTAAACCTGGTGAACCAAGAAAAACCATTGCTGCTGTTGAAAATATTATTGGGCACCATGAAAGGGATTTTTACAAAAAGATAATTATAAATCTGGGGATTTATTTAAAGGAAGAAAATTATAAAATGGTTGGCGTAGCGGAACTTTTTGATTTTGATAAAAAGGTCAATGCAGCTACTATTGGATATACATTAAATAAAAATTATTGGGGAAAAGGTATAGCAACAAAGACGACAGCATTGCTGCTTAATTATCTTTTCTATGAAATAGATGTAAATCGGATTCAGGCTTTTGTAATGCCCCAAAATGAAAAGTCTAAGAATGTGCTTTTACGAAATAAATTTATGAAAGAGGGTACGATTAGACAGGGTAATTATTGGAGGGGCAGAGGCATCGTGGATTTAGAATTATATTCTATTTTAAAATCAGAATACATAGCTCAATAAGTTTAATTAAGGAGGTGAGCACCATAGAAAAAGCATTTTTTAGAAAACACCATAACAAAGCTTTATCCCATGCAGAATAAAGATAGTGTAATCTATTTCTGTATGGGATAAATAGGTATTACATTATCTGCTTATTCTGCCTTTATTTGATTACCATAAATAAGGAGCGGATAATAATGAAATATATAAATGCGGCAGAGGTATTACCAGAAGAATTAATAAAAGAAATTCAAAGATATGTAAAAGGAGATTTACTTTATATTCCTAATGACAACAGACAAAAAAGGTGGGGAGAAGAAAGTGGATCTCGTACATATTATTTAAAGAGAAACAGTGAAATAAAGAAGAAGTATAAGGATGGAAACTCCATTTCTCAAATATCTGATTTGTATGGATTGGCATTTGATACAGTTAAAAAAATTCTTTATAGTTAAATTTAAAGCAGGATTCTTATGGGAGTCCTGTTTTTTATGCCACAAATAAATATAATTGTTTATGACATTTTTATAAATGTTAAAAATGGTAAAATCATAACTATAAAATGTATAGAAATGAAAGACTAAAAACACTGAGCTAAATACCGCCTAAAATTAATTGAGATGTGGAGGAGGATACATATGCGTTATGAATTTAGCTTTTATAAAGATGCCGATTTTGATGAAATAGAACAAATAGTTCTTGCATCATATCAATGGGAATACCCAATCTGGGGGTTGAGCAGACATGAATTTGCAAGAGGGTTGCATCCGGCTTTTACCGGACATTATCATGCATGGCATCATACTGTTGGTGTCTACAGGGAAAATGGAAAAGCAGCCGCCTGTGTCATCAATGAAGGTAATTACAACGGAGAAGTGTTTTTCTTGTTTGATTCGAAAGAACGAGGGGAAGACACGGATCTTCTCAGGGACATGATAAAATTTGCAAAGACACACGCTGCTGCTGTTAAAGAAGACAGGAGAACCAGAGTTTTAAACTTATATGTACCTGCTTGGAATACCGCACTAAAGGAAATGGTTATGCAATCTGGATTTCAAGAAATGGAATGGGGTGAAGAATTATATATATTACCTTTTGGAAAAGAGCCCTTTGATGTAAAACTTCCTGATGGTTATACCTTTGCAGACGGCAATACAATTCCGGACTTTTACCTTTCCAATACTCATCGCTTCTCTTTTGGTTATGGCGGAGATGACCATGCCTGTGAACACGGAGAACAGGCTTTCCACGACTTGCGAAAGATGAAGCATTATAGAAAGAATCTGGACTTGTGTGTACTTGATAAGCAAAAGAGGCCGATAGCCATGGCCATCATATGGTATGATGAAAATATGCCCTATTGTGAGCTTGAACCCTTAGGTGTCGTTTGGTGGGAAAGAAGGAAAGGGATTGCAACGGCAGTTTTACAGGAAGCTGCTAATAGAGTTCAACAAATGTTCCCGAAATGTATTGGAATGTTAGGCGGAAATCAGACCTTTTATCAGAGAATTGGGTTTGAAAAGAAAACATTTATTCCAACATATCATTGGGAATTGGAAATATTCATTTCCTGGGAAAAGGAGTCCTATGATAAAGACTATGCAAAAGAAGTATAGGTAATTCCGTTCCATGCTTAACTAAATTCGTCAGAAGTCCTTTCTTTTACGAGGCTTCTGGCGTTTTTTAGTTCAAGGGTTATGAGTACCCTTTGCTGCTTCCATTCATCACGGAAATTTGATATGATAGTATTGTAATTGGAAATTTATAACCAGATATTTAAAAATAAAAATATACCATGTGAGGTGTATCGATGAAAATTGAAAAATGTACAAAGGAATCCTTCGTTGTTATTGGAAAGGAAGGTTCTACAAACGATGGTACAGGATTTATTCAAAAACTTTGGGAAGATGCCAATTCACATTTTAATGAAGTTGCACATTTGGCAAAAAAGGATGACCTGGGGAAACTTCTTGGAGTTTGGGGGGCAATGTCCGATTTTTCCCATTCATTCAATCCATGGGCAAATGGCCAGCAAGGATTATATCTTGCCGGCATTGAATGCTATGATGAAGCTGAAGCACCAAGCGGATGGGTGAAATGGGTGGTGCCCGGATATGAATATATTTATGTTGAGAATGATAATAGCAGCACTTTTTCCAGTGTTATTCAGTATTTAAAAGAAAACAATATTTCTCTTGCAGGGGCGGTGCATGATTTTAATTGTCCCGAATCCGGCAAAGCTTATATGTTTTTTCCTATTCGCAGATTATAAGGTTAAATGGATAGATAAACGGGAATTTGAAGTGAAATTATGTCAAAAGAAGAATTTGAGAAGCTTTGCAAGTTTTTTCTTCAATATGGATAATAAATAGATAATCATCAGATGAGAAAATACACATAAATTTGCGGGAGGTACCTCTCGATACAGGAAAGGAATGACCATATGAGAATGGACAAACAAATAAGTAAGCTGAAAATATTACGCGAAGGAGAAAGCGAAAAGTTCTTTATAAATAGTAAATTTCATGAAAAAATTGAGGAACAGCCCCTTGGTATACTCAATCTTCCTACAGGAAAAATTGTAGCAAATGACCCACTGTGTTTTTTTGAAACAGAGCCATTTGAAAAAACTGTCAAGCCCGGCCGATACCCGGTCATTCTCTACGTGCAGCATATCGAAGATGACCGCCGGGCTGCCTTTGCGGAAATACGCTTTACAGAAAATTTTCCTGTTGGCTTTGAACTTGCACTCATAAAAGGACAGGATGCCGAAAAGCTGAGTGAAGATGAATATTACGGCTATGGAGTAGACAGCGGAACTGGCGGCTTTATGGACGAGTTAACTTGTAAAGAGCTTATGACACTCATTGAGTCAACGGATGACGGCATGCTGCCGGAACTCGAAAAAGCGTTGAGCGACAGCTATGTATACACCTATTCTACAGCAAATTACACGCTTCCCGGAACAGACAATAATCTTACCGTATTTTCCAGCGGATATGGCGATGGCTGTTATCCTTCTTATTGGGGCTATGATGAAAATGGCGGGCTTTGCTGCCTGATTACGGATTTCGAAACCATTGATGAGGAGGATATTTCATGATAAAGCAGGCTGAGGAAAAGGACATTCCGACAATTGAGGGGATACTCTTAGATGCAGTAATTTGGATGAAAAAAAATGAATTACAGAATCAATGGAATGAGGATAGTATAAAGTGGAGCTTATTATCGAAAGAGTATCATATTAATGATTTTTATATTAATTATCAAAATGGAGTTCCAGCAGCTTGCATGGCTATAACTGATTCAGACCAGAAGTATTGGCCGGAAATCCCAAAAGGAAATTCAATGTATTTACATAAGTTAACTGTTAAAAGAGAGTTTGCAGGTAAGGGAATCTCAAAAGAACTGATCGACTTTGCAAAAAAATTATCATTAAAAAATAATATTGCTTCACTAAGATTAGATTGTAATTTTCAAAGAAATAAATTGAGAAAGATATATGAAAACGAAGGTTTTATGTACACAGGTAAAAAGAAGATAGAAAATCAATATGATATGGCACTATATGTATGGCATAGGTAAAATAATGAGCAGAGAATATTGAAATGCTGCTTAATAAGGAAGGAAGAGCTATCAGGCTGATTGAGCTGTTTCCGGAATATCCAGGATAGAAAGGAAGTAAATTTCAATTTTTCACTAAATTCGTCAGAAGTCCTTTATTGAAAAAGGCATCAGGCAGCTTTTTACCCCCAATAATAACTGGTGGTTAAGCTATTATGACATTTCGTTAACCGCGTATCCATTGTAAATAGTCATGCCGGCGGATATACTTTATGTTATCATAAATTAGCAAAGGGGGTACCTGCAGATATGAAATTAGGAGTACATATTGCGGCACTTAGAAAATCAAAGGGTATGACACAGGAACAATTAGCGGCTGCGGTGGGTGTTTCAGCCCCCGCTGTCAGTAAATGGGAAACGGACACTTCCTGCCCGGATATTTCCCTGCTTTGTCCCATTGCCCGTGCACTTGGTACGAACGTAGATAAATTATTGCAGTTTGAAGAAATGTTATCGAAAGACGAACTGACAAAAAGAAACAATGAAATAGTGGAAACAGCAATAAAGGGAAATCTTGAAAAGGCAGAAAGCATGCTGAATAACCTGCTTCATACCTATCCATCGGACTATGAACTTAAATATAATGCTTCTTTAACGCTTGATATGTTTGCAATGCTGTTTCCGCTGGAAACCTCTGAAAAAATAAACAAATGGAAGGAATTAAAGAAACAGCTGCTGGAAGAAATTCGGATGGCAGGAGTATCCTCTTACTGGCAAAGTACGGTATCTAAGCTGGCTGGTCTGGCCATTCAGAATGGTGAACTGGAACAGGCAGAGCAAATGCTGAAAGAATTGCCGGAGCATTCAAGTGACTCTTCCATGCTATGGGCACAGCTTTATTTAAAAAGGAATGAACCTGAAAAAGCGGTAGAAGTAACACAAAAACGTTTATATGTACTGGTGCGGAAATTGCAGCTGTGCCTTATCTCCTTGATGAATAAGGAAATGATACCAAGCGCAGAACAGACTCTTGAAATTTGCAAAGTGTACCGTCAGGTGGAAGAAATATTCAAGGTTGGCGGGGAAACCAGTGAAGGCCTTTTTGTAGAAGCCTATCTGCGGATGGGAAACTATGAAGAGGCGAAGAATAGTGCGGTTAAGCTGATTAATGATATTATGGGAACGGCACAGCAGCCAAACCCTTTCCTGTTTTATCCCGCAATCAAAATAGAGGATGGACAGCCAATAGCAACAAGAGAAATGAAGAAAATGATGCTGGAGGGAATAATGAAGGATGAATCTTTTGCAGATTACCGGCAGGACATAGAATTCCAGAGAGCTATTGAAATATTACAGCAGGATATACAGAACAGTAATTAATATGATATTATTGCTGATACAGAAGATAAAAATCTGCAATGTATATAGGGGAGGAAAAGCATATGTTCCGCAAAAAAGAGAATATGCTAATAAATCATTTATTCCGAAAAAAGAAGAGTAAGATAACAAATCAGAACAGCGATACTGGTAAGGAAGCTATCTATAGTCGTATTGGCAGGGCTTTTCAGGAAGACCATACATTGCCGGCAGATTTTAAACTGGAAGAAATTAATACCCAGGAAACGATACGGTTTGCACCTGGTGCCTTAGAGGGAATCTTCGGGCACCATACCTCTGGAAATAGTGGAAATAATGAGGAGTTATATGATTTTTTGGTGAAAAGAATAAAGCAATTACCTAAGCTGGTCATAAACGAATTGGAGAAATCCGGTCTGCTTTCAAATGAAATGGTAATATCCGACGGAATAATAAAACAAATATATGACAATAAAGAGAGGATACCAGCTGACAGCTTATTGAACCTGGCATGTTTTTTTATTACTGACGGAACGGAAGAATATACGGTAAAACTTGGGTTGAAGCTATTGTGCTTATTTAATATTGATGATAATACCGAGCTTAAAAATATTTTGTTGGATTTGGCTGTATGGGAAGGCTTTACGGAATATGTTATTTTAAACATGTCAGATTGGACCGATAAAAATAATGCTTATTTCCAATTAGCAAAGCGGCTGAATGGATGGGGAAAGATTGATGCGGTTGAACGGTTAGAGCCTGAAACCGAAGAAATGAAGGAATGGATTTTATGTGAGGGCTGCAGGAACAGTATAATGTATTCCTATTTGGCATTGATCTGTGCGGAAAAATGTGACTTATATCATGTTTTGAAAACCCGTAAACTGAATGAGCGTGAATTCAGTGGTACAAAAGATATTATCGAAGGATTACTGGATGAAGGGCCTTGTGATGGGATATCTGTTATTGAAAATGCCAACGAGCTTCTGTTTATGTTTGTAACACAATATGAGGAAATCAGACTGAACATTGAAGATATAACTTTGCTTGATTCTATTCTTGATTATGTGAATACATATGCTGGTGAGGATAAAATATGGATTAAAAAAATGGAAGAAAGTATTGAACGGTATTTTTCACGAACTGATTTTAAATTATCCATATTAAATTCCCTTCATGAAAAAAAACAATGGTATGCAGTCAATGTGGCCAGGAAGCATAACATTAATATTGCAGCAGAATATTTAGAGCAGTTAAAGAATAATTTTGAAGCAAATGTAAATTATATTTCTTATCTATTTGAGGTAAATCAGCATGTGGAAGAAGCAGTAAAGGTATGCGAGGATAATCTTGTGTATGAAAAAGTTGCAAAGGGAATGGGCAAACTATTAGGATTAGGAAAAGCAGAACACTGGAATGTTGATATGGTGGTTCAGAATCTTGGGAATTACCCCTGCCTTGGAGAGCTTCTTATTAAAGCATCCATTCATTCTCCCATAACGAGATACCGCAATATGGCCGCAATGGCTTTGGAAGGCTGGAAGCAGAAATTAAATCAGCCCTTATGTGATATTTCAAATGAGCTCTATCATGATATTGTTGAAGTTTCTGCTATTGAAGTGGATGAGCAATTAAAGGAGAGATGGAAATTACTCCTGCAATAGATTGATCCGGTTAAATGGGTCAATGGGAAGCATTTCCCTGACCGCCCTTTCTTTGTTTTATGTTATATGCCTTTCACAGTAATCTGTGAGAAACAAATTAATTTGATTGAGGTATCAAATCCTGAATTATATTTTCAACCGTCGTCAGAAATTCTTTATTTAAAAGTTTCTGGCGATGTTTTGCGTCAGGAAGTATTAAAAAAATAAAAATAGAATTTTTCTACTTATCGGCAAGGAATCCATAACTGTTACTGGTATGGAATTCATAACTGTTATTGGTATATGTTGGATTGAACATAAAAGAATGATATAATAGAGTAACTGCTGTGGGAAGCAGCAATTTAAAGAATGACATTTAATAAAAATATGAGGGACTGATCTGGGATTTCATATAATTAATGAAAAGGAAAATTAAAAATGCGCTTATTATTAATAGAAGATGATATAGAAATCAGTGATATGCTTAGAGATTATCTGCTATCAGAAGGCTTTGAAGTTGTTACGGCATACGATGGACAAGAAGGCTGTGACTTCTTTTTAAAACAACCTTTTGATTTGGTGCTGTTGGATATTATGATACCAAAATTAAATGGAATAGAGGTAATGAAGAAAATCCGGGCTCAAAGTATCGTACCAATTATTATTATGTCGGCAAAAGATACGGATTCCGATAAATCCTTGGGGCTTGGACTTGGAGCGGATGATTACATTACAAAACCATTTTCCGTGACAGAAGTTTTAGCCAGGATTAAGGCTAATATCAGACGGTCTACCCAGTACATTCCGAACCCGGTGAAGGAAGAAGTGAAATTGCTGTCCGTCGGAAAGGTAACCATAAATCCTGAGACATATATGGTTGTAAAAAATGAAACAGAAGTTGAATTGACATCAAAGGAATTTGCAATTCTTAAGCTGCTGCTGGAGAATCCCAGAAAGGTGTTTACAAAAGCCCAGTTATACTCAAAGGTATGGGAAGACCATTACCTGGGAGATGAAAATGCAGTAAACGTGCATATCAGCCGCCTAAGAAACAAGATAGAGGATAATCCCAGAGAGCCGGAATATATACTGACGGTATGGGGAATCGGATATAAATTAGGAAATCCGAAGGAGTAATGCCATGTGGATTTATATATTGGGGACAAGTTTGATTTTATTAGTGGCAATAATAGCCTTATTACTGGTCGAAAGAGGGAAAATACGTAAACAGATTCAGAATATTTCATCTGAGCTTGATCGTATTCTAACGGATGGGACAGACGAAAAAATTATGCTGTTTAACAACGAAAAGGAAGTAGCTGCTTTAATTGAACAGATGAATAGGGCTCTGGAAAGCCGTCAAAAGGTAAAAACAGATTACAGAGTGTCCGAACTGAAAGCAAAGCGCATGCTGTCCAATGTGTCCCACGACATAAAGACCCCCCTTACTGTAATTCTTGGGTATCTGGAAATTATGAGGCTGGATAGCAGATATCATACCAAAATGCTTGAAAAGGTGGAAATAAAAGCAGATGAGGTAATGGATTTAATTAATAAGTTTTTTACATTGGCTAAAATTGAAGCGGGAGATATTGATTTAACAATGACAAGAATTCATGTCGGTGAATTCTGCAAAGAAATTATTGTGGATTTTTATGAAATATTAACGGAAAAAGATTTTTATGTGGATATTCAGATTCCTGAAACGGAATTATATGTATATTCCAACCAGGATGCTTTGAAACGTATCATATTAAATTTGATTTCCAATGCCATTCGCTATGGCAGCGACGGAAAATATTTCGGGTTATTTATACGCTATGATGAAGCTAAGGTAAGTATTGATGTTATTGATAAGGGAAAGGGAATTGGGAAAACAGAGAAGGCACATGTGTTTGACCGGCTGTATACGACGGAGGATTCAAGAAACAGGGAGATACAGGGCAATGGGCTTGGACTTGCTATTGCAAAGGAATTGGCGGAGAAGCTGGGAGGGAATATTATTCTGGACAGTGAGCCCAAGGTGAGAACTGTCTTTACGTTGGAACTTCATCGGATGGAATTTTGATTCGGGCTTCGCTGCATTTTTATACCCCAAATAAACATTGACGAAAGCTTAGATTGACTTATGACACCTGAATTAATATTAAACATCTCAAAATCGTGCACGAAAGAAATTTGTAAGATTTATTCAAGAGTTTTGAAAATCCGATATGTTAGACTTATGGATGAAAATACAAAAGGAGAGAATGTATGCAGTATATAGTAACTACGAATAATCTTACAAAAAGAGTAAAAGAAAAAGAGATTGTTTCCAATTTAAATATGCATATTTCCCAAGGACAGATTTATGGGTTCCTGGGACCAAATGGAGCCGGTAAGACTACAACCATGAAAATGCTGACAAATCTTTGGAAACCAACTTCAGGAGAAATCAATTTATTCGGACAAAAATTAATGCCGGATTCCTATCAGGTGTTGAAACGAATGGGGAGTATTATTGAATTCCCGACCTTTTATGAAAATCTGAGTGCGGCAGAAAACCTGAAGCTTCATTGCGAATATATGGGCTATTATAGTCCTAAATGTGTGGAGCAGGCATTGGATATGCTGTATCTTTCCGATGCAAAGGATAAAAAGGCAAAGGAATTTTCCTTAGGAATGAGGCAGCGCTTAGGGATTGCAAGAGCGGTGCTTACAAAACCGGAGTTATTAATTTTGGATGAGCCGGCCAATGGTCTTGACCCGGCCGGTATGAAACAGATTCGTGATTTACTGACGATGCTGTGCAGGGAGTATGGTATTACAATTCTTATTTCCAGCCATTTATTATCAGAAATTGAAAGTATTGCGCAAACAATTGGCATCATACATCACGGAAAAATGTTGCAGGAAATATCGATGAAAGAAATATCGGATATGGGACTGGAGTATATTGAGATTACAACTCCCAATATAAAGCAGGCGGCATATACCATTGCAGAGAAAATGAATTTACAGAATTTTAAAATTATGGAAGATAACCGCATCCGGGTCTATGATAAAAAAGTTTCCTCCCAGGAACTTTCAGGAGTATTTGCAGACAATCATATTGCAATTCAGGCACTGAATGTAAAATCAGAATCGCTGGAAGATTACTTTTTAAAGCTGACAGAGGGGGTAAAATAAATGTGGAAATTAATAAAGCTGGAGTGGGGGAAAAATAACACTGCAAGATATTTTCTGGGGGCTGCTGTTTTAATTGCTTTAGTGGGGCTGTTTATGTATGCACAATGTTATCTAGGCATTGCCAACGATGCGTCAACGGGAGTCCCGGATTCAGCACCTGGCATGGAAACAATGGCAGTTCAGATAGAGTTATTTACAAATCTAAGCTTTTTGATATTTACTGCTGTTATGATGTCTTCTTTCATTATAACGCCATATAAGAATAAAACCATGAATCTAATGTTCAGTTATCCAATTAAACGTCAAAAAATTGTAGTTTCACAAATGCTGTCAGTATGGTTGTTTTGCTTTGCGGCATTAATGATAGGAAAATTGATTATTTATGGAATTCTTGCAGCAGCCGGGGGAAGTGCCAAAGCATCTTTTCCCCTGGGATATAATATGGTGGAAATAAGTTTTTATATACAGATAACCTTAAAATCTGCGCTAACGGTAACCCTGGGGTTTATTGCCCTCTTTATAGGACGGTTAATGAATTCATCGAAAGCAGCAATCATTACTGCCTTTCTATTGTTTGCTGTAATGAATGGAACGGTTGGAAATTTTACGGTAAGGGATAATGCGATTGTTCCATTGACATTGTTAATTATTTCTCTTGTCTGTGCATATTTATCGGTATACAAGGTTGAAGTAAAGGATTTAAAATAAAATTAAAAGCAAGTTAGCTCCACAACCCTGAAAGTTTGATGTCTTTCGGGGTTTTTGTGTTCTGCGTTATAATAACTGAGGCAGCAATAATTCTTATAATAAATATTTTAAGTGCCGTCGATTTTTTCTGTTATTAACTTCCTTTAGTATAAGTTATGCTCCAAGTGTCATAAGGTAATCTCAATAAACATGACGTTTTGGACGCGAATCAATCTATTGGCTCAATATTCTGACAGAAATGAGTTTGGGAATGTAAGTGTATACCGGATATGATAAAATTAACAGGAATTGAGGTGATAGGATTGAAGTATATAAATGGGCAGGAAGTCTTGCCGGAGGATTTATTAAAGGAGATTAGAAAATATGCAGAAGGGGTATACGTCTATATCCCAAAAAGTGATTGGAAGAAGAATAAGTGGGGAGAAAAAACGAATTACCATCGTGAAATGGAATTAAGGAACCGGCATATTTATGATAAATACCTGGAGGGCGTTGAAATAGCAGTAATATCGGAATGTTATCATTTGTCTGCCAATAGCGTAAGAAGAATTATTTTATCGCAGAAAAGAAAAATGGAGCCAATGATAATTATGATGAAAGAATTATTAAAAGAATGGAACCTGGAATGTGAGCCGGTCCAAATATATCATTCGGCCTGGAATATCAACAATTCCTATGTTTTAAAAGAATATGATGATCCAAATGCTCTGCAGAGAAACCTCATGATGATGAGGACACTATATGAAGCAGGAATTCCGGTTCCGAAGATTATTCAGCTGCCGGATAAGCAGGATTATTTAGAGCGGAATAATAAGCTGTATGTGCTTACTGCAAAGCTGAAGGGAAAAAATATTGGTAAGCTCAAGGAATGTGACAGCAGATGGTTCTTTGAATTTGGAGTACTATTAGCGAAGCTTCATATTGCATTTCAGGAATGTGAAAAGAATATAAGCTTTTGGAACAACAGTATGCTTGAGGAAATGAACGGCTGGGTGAGCAGGGATTTACATAAAATTAACCCGGATTATTTGAAGCAGGATGACATAAAAGCTTCCATTGATGAGCTGGCACAAATTTATGAGGAACTGCCGAAGCAGTTAATACACAGAGACGTCCACCTGGGTAATTTTTTATTTGATAAGGGAGTGTTTTCAGGTTATATCGATTTTGATTTAAGCCAGAGAAATATCCGTATATTTGATTTATGTTATTTTCTGTTAGGAATTCTTCTGGAAGAAGATAATAACCGTGTGGAAAAACAGAAGTGGTACGAAATTATCCGGCAGGTAATAGGGGGATATGATTCAATTGCAGCGTTAAGCAATCTCGAAAAGAAGGCTGTTGCCTGTGTGATGAAGAATATTGAAATATTATTTACAGCGTATTTTTTAGGCATTGGAGATGAAAAGCTGGCAAAGGATTCGGCAGATTTATATTCATTTGTTAAGCTCAATGAAGAGAAAATACAAAAGGCAGTCCTGGTATGACTGGGATTGGGTTTCAGGATATGAAGTATAATTTAAATAGATAATACTGTTTTTACAAGAAAAATTGATAAGGCAGCAGAAGAGTTAAGATTAGTGACATTCCAATTGAGACCGTTTCAAATTCAGTGTTTTGAAAATTTTGAGTATTAATTATTATATAAAATCCATGAACCGCAGTAGAGGCTGAACCCCTTGCCTTGACTGCATTTCGTATATTTTTGTGTATTTTCATTAAGCTCAAAATGGAGTATTCTGTAAAACAAGTTTACACGAAATATTAAACGGAGCCTTTCAGTCGAAAATTAGCCATATGATTTTAATTCAAATAGCCGGAAATCTTTAGTAATTAAGGACAGCATTTTTTTACCAAATAACAGCCCCGATATGACAGAATCTGTATAGCATATGATAAAGATTATATAGCATAGGATATAGTCTATATAGCATATAACAGTGCCTGTATATCGGGGCTATTGTAATACAGCTATTTATATATTATTTATAACAATAACAGATCAGATATTCATAGCTGTCTCATAGGCAGCCCAGATGGCGTCCATTACATTGGTCGGCTGCTTTGCATCCCCAATCAGATGAACATGCTCTCTCTTGATTTCCTCATATAAGGCGTCGTTAGGGATATAGCCTATGGACACTACGATATGGTCGGCAGGAATTTCATGCTTCTTTTGCATTCCCTTGGGACCCAGGGCATACATAAGCCTTGCACGGTTTGCAGTATTGGGATAGTTCTTTTCCGTTTCTATGATAACAGCTTTTCCATCCTTATAGCTTTCCACAACAGCATTTTTAAGGACATTGACCTTATAATAATCCAGGAGCTCCATCAGCATGTTATAGTTGGCAGCAGACAGGCCGAAGGCATTTAAAATGGTTTCGCTCATTTCCACAAGGGTAACCTTCTTACCATCACGGCCCAGCATATAAGCAATTTCACAGCCGGTCAGACCTCCCCCTACAATAACGACATTATCACCCTTTATCTTCGTATTACACAGGGTGTCAAAAGCATAGGTCACATTGGGCTTTTCAAATCCTGGGGTGTTCAATTTACGCTCCTTTGCACCTGTAGCAACAAATATTTCATCGTATCCGGTTATCATGTCGGAGGTTACTTCCGTATTCATATGAATATGGATGGGCAGGCTCTGTACCTGTCTCTTATACCAGGCCAGTAAATGCTTGTCGTCGTCCTTGAAATCAGGTGCGGCAGCAGCTACAAATACACCGCCAAGCTCACCGGTTTTTTCATATAAATCTACTTCGTGGCCCCGGAGTGCGCTGACTCTTGCTGCTTCCATTCCTCCAAGGCCCCCGCCGATGACCAGAACCTTCTTTTTGGTTTCAGCAGTCTGAATTTGATAACTTTTTTCCCGTCCGCAGACAGGATTTACGGCACAGCTGATATCCTTGCCCTGGAATATCCGTCCAAGGCAGCCCTGATGGCAGGAAATACAGGGGCGGACATCCTCCAGCTGATCTGCATAAAATTTATTGCCAAGCTCGGCATCTGCCAGGAGGGGACGGCCCATGCCCATAATATCAATCATTCCTTCGGCAATGGCATTTTCCGCTACATCAGGCTCATCAAAACGGCCGGCACAGACAACAGGAATGCTGACTGCTTTTTTCACTTCTGCCACATCCTTCAGGTTGCAGGCCTTGGGCATGTACATAGGCGGATGAGGCCAGAACCAGGAATCATAGCTTCCGTTATCACAGTTTAGCATATCATAGCCGTATTCCTCTAATTTTTTGGCAACAAGAATGCCTTCTTCCAAATCACGTCCCTTTTCAACGAATTCTTCCCCTGGCAGGGCACCTCTGTTAAAATCCTTGATATAGCTGCGGACACTGTAGCGAATGGATACGGGGAAATCACTTCCGCATTTTGCTTTAATGGCTTCTACAATTTCCCTGGCAAAACGCAGGCGGTTATCAAGAGAGCCGCCGTATTCATCGGTGCGGTTATTAAAAAATGCAATGGCAAACTGGTCCAGCAGGTATCCTTCATGGACCGCATGAATTTCCACGCCGTCGCCGCCGGCCTGCTTCACTAAAGAGGCAGCTTCGGCAAAATTCTTTATGTACTGCTGGATTTCCTCTACGGTTATTCCTCTGTTTTTAATTTCAGGGTCCCAAACATTCTGAATGGGTGCCGGAGCAGGAAGCAGCTTCCGGGAGGCTTCATCCTCAAGCTTTGCCGCACGGCCATTCATAGCTGTAAGCTGGATAAATATTTTGGAATTGTATTGGTGGATACCATCCATCAAATACTTCATTTCAGATACATAAGCTTCCGGATTGTTTACCGGATTCAGATAGGGCATGGGAATGACGGGTACTAAGCCGGTGATGATAAGGCCGGTTCCTCCTTTTGCACGTTCAATATAATAATCCGCACCCTCCTTCGTGTAGGCTCCGGTCTTCGGATTCATTAAATGGGGAGAAAAAACACCCATTGGCATCATGGCAATGCGGTTGCGCACTTCCACCTTGCCGATTTTTACAGGTGAAAATAAATGAGTAAATTTAACTGACATACGTTGCTCCTTTCTTTTCTCATGTTCCTTTATAAAGCCAGCGTTTATGCTACCGCTTAACTTTGACAAAAGTATAACATTCTTATTTTAAGGCTGTCAATAGCAACAGAATACAATTCGGCGAATTATATTTTGTTAAAAATGACGGCTGGTGAACAGTTTTTGACAAACAGGTTATTCCATGATATGATTTCATATATTTACTAAAGGAGATAATTTATGAAGCCCCAAACCAAGCGCAAACAACAGGCCATTGAAACGAAGGAAAGAATATTTAAATGTGCCGTGGCACTATTTGGCCAATATTCATACGAAAACGTGACAGTCAATGATATTTGTCAGGCGGCTCAGGTGTCAATTGGCGCTTTTTACCATCATTTTAAAAATAAAGAATGTATATTGAATGAAGGGTACCGTCTGTTTGATGACCAATTGGAAGCAGATTGGAATGACGGACATCCGGACAATGACCTGGAGGCCATTCGCTTTTTGGTAGCCGGACAAATGCAATCCATGCAGCTGATGGGTGCCCTGGCTGCTTCCCAATATTTCAAAAACCAATTGACCTATGAAGAAAAATATATTTTAAATAAGGATAGATTCTTTTACAGGACCATTTATGAGGCAGTACAGAGGGAGATAACTTCTGAGAACCTCTTTGGAGAAGCCCGGACCATAACAGAAGATATATTAGGCAACTGCAGAGGGATTATCTATGACTGGTGTTTACATGAAGGCAGTTATGATTTACTGCAGAAGGGGAAACGGGTCTTGGAAATGGTGTTATACTATTACGGCAAAAGCACAGATAAAGGTGCAGGTGCTGAATGAGAGGCCCTTAGGCATTATTGTGTTACTATGTGATTGATCTGTGCTGAGCAGCAAAGCCGACATTTATGAAGGGTTTTGATTGACATATCAGCAAAATTTTCTTATTTTTGCAAAGGCAGGTGAGTACATGAAAGGAAGAATCTTATCAAAAAAGATATTGTTCAAAGCTTTTATACTGCTCTTTATGATAGATATTTCGGTTAGTGTACTGTCTGACGGAATTACCCGCAGCTATGGATTATTCGGAGAGTTGAAAGCCTTTTCTGCTGCTGAGAGGCAGGAGAGCAGTATTCTGTCAAAGCCGGTCAGAATTAATCTGGGGAAAGGGCTTAAGCTTATTGAAAAGAAAGCAGAACAAATAGCCTGGTATACCTGGCTTCTGCTGATAGTAATAATTCTTTCCATTTACTGTTTGCGGTATTTTTGTCCGGGTTTTATAACACCGGTTGCCTTAAAGGTGCGCATGAATAATTGAAGCCTTTTCCAAGTGTTTGATAATGTATAGTCTGGAAAGGAGAAGCTTATGTTTGAGCAGGATTACATCATGCGCCTGATCCATGAAATGGTCAGGGCTTTCTTAAAATTAATCTTTCGTATAGATTCGGATAACAAGGAAGAACTTATTTTTGACGAAAAGGAAAAGGAAGAGGAAGAAAAATACACAAAGCTTTTAAATCTCATTGATGAAGGAAAAATCAATGAAGCGGAGAATAAACTATTAAATGATTTGAATCCCGAGAATATTCAATATTTTAAAACTGCCCTTATGTTTTATTCCTATCTGAACGGTAAAGATACCGATTTTCTGGAAGAACACGATTTTTCAAGAAAGGAAATAATGGAGGGATTAAAACGTGTTTCGGCAGTCTATGGCTATGAAAGTATGGCGGAAGTTCTTCTTAGCATGATGTCAGAATAGGGTTGCAGGAAACTATTAAGAGTACAGAGGAAAAAACACATGATATTAACACCCAATGAAGCAGAAAAAGAGCTTAAAATAGCAGAAGAGAAGAATCCCGGAGCATGGATTGGACACAGTGAATCTGTTGGTAAAAATGCAGGACTAATAGCGGAAAGGATTGAGCATATGAACAGGGATGCTGCCTATGCCATGGGATTACTGCATGATATAGGCAGGCGGGAGGGCTTCAAATCAATTTTGCATACCTTGGACGGATACAATTATATGACAAGTCTGGGGCAAAAGGAAATTGCAAGAATTTGCCTGACACATTCCTTTCCTCAAAAGGATATAAATACCTTTCTGGGAAAGTTTGACTGTACCATGGAAGAAAAAGCTTTTATTGCAGATTACTTACAGAAAACAGAATATGACGATTATGACCGTTTAATACAGCTATGTGATGCGATTTCTTTGCCTGAGGGTGCCTGTATTATGGAAAAGAGGCTCCTGGATGTTGCAATGCGGCATGGGGTGCCGGATTTTACAATTGACAAGTGGAAGGCTTTTTTGAATCTGAAAAAGTATTTTGATGGCTTGTGTGGATGTAATATTTATGATTTACTGCCTAATGTAGTTGAGAATTCATTTCGGGATTTGGTTTGAATTTGCACAGCAAAAGGGCAGGGTTTCGAAAGGGGACGGCAGCTTGTACAAAATAGAAAGCATGAATGCTTCGATTCCAATGTATAAGAAGTCCGGGACTTCTAATACATTTCCATAGGCGCATTCATGCTTTCTATTTTGTGCAAACTGCCTGTGCTATATCCAAACGGGACATTTGTCTGGCTGATTATAAAATGATTTGGCCAACAAATGGGGAGATATTTCCCCATCTGTCGTTTTGAGCCTTGAAAATTTAGCATAATATTGATTATTTTGGCTTATGGGTGTATATCCTTCCCTGGGTTTTTATTCCATTACAATTTTAGGATTAACCTACTTAAGACTATTCAAATATTGAAATAGTCTTTGAGTATTCAGTGCTGCTATTTTAAATCCTAAGAACAGTTTACTTCGGATTTTTCCTCTAACAGGCATCTTATCGATTTGGTATTTCCTACGTAAAATAGACGGTATTGCTTTTACTCCATTACGGATTTGTTCTTGAAGGTCTGTCACTATACAAAACAGAAAATGGGATTTCATCAATGGAATTAATACGTCAGTACTGTGTTAAATTTTCAAGGTACAATCCCCGACAAACGCCTTGCTTCCATAGAATAACAGGCAGTTTGCACAAAATAGAAAGCTTCCTGCGCCTATGGAAATGTATTAGAAGTCCTTTTCTCTGAAGCTTTTGTGCTATATCATCAAACAGATTGTTTGAGCTTGCGAGTTATCTGCTTGATGATATGTCCAGCACAAAAGCTTTAGAGAATTAGGACTTCTTATACATTGGAATCGAAGCAGGAAGCTTTCTATTTTGTGCAAACTGCCGTCCCCTTGCGAAAAACTGCTCTTTTGTCAGGCTAATCATAAAATGATTTGGGTGTCAGAATGTTATTCCTATTGAAGCAAAAAGCAACAATTTTTACTTTTTGCTTGGGCAGTTTCGTAAATAAACTTACGAAATGAATGGGGATTAAAATACACTCAACGTCCGAATATGGATAGTAAAAGCTGGATAGCTGCTAAGAAAATTAGGAGCCATCCAGCCTCAATTATTTTTTTGTTAGTCTATGGCGATTTTTGACAGTGTATCTACCAAATTATAATACATTTGTTCAATTCCGTCCCGGTCGTATTTCATTAAGCAAACTTCAACATGATCGGTATTATCTATTTCGCCAAGGTAATTCCAAACACCCTTTATAGCTGTTCCGTTGTAATTGATGGTTTGGTCCGTTGAACCTACCTTGGGGCTGATGGCTGATATAACACTTACAACGCCGTCATTTCTCCACCAGCTTTTATCAATTGGAACGTCTCCCTCTTTATTATTGGTGTACATGCCCATGAATGCCGAACTATTTAAGAGAATTGGATTCATATTTGTATTGGGTACATAAAAATGGGTCAGCTTGCTTTCGTGGGTGTCGGCACATGCAATTGAATAATAATAGATATCCGGCTGGGCCTTTACATAGGAATTTAATTCTCTGGCACCTTCCGGTGTTAAATCCCAGAGGCTTAAATCTTTGTTATCCTTCCAGATGTTGCTGTTAATTACTCTGTTGTAATAGTCTGAGTAGGATTCTCCAGGCTGTCTGCTTAATCCCCATTGGCCTAATTTAAAATCATACTCTGAGCTATCAAAATCGAAACCACTGCCTTTTAACGCGGCAATTGCTGCATAAAATTGATGGGTAAGCGGCTCAATGGTACTCTGACGGTGTGCTTCCTGGCTTCCGTCATGAGGAGTGGCAATCGTAGCTATGCCGGCTATCCATGATTTTCCTCCGGTAAAAAGAGGACTGAGGCTTCCGTCCGTGGTAGCGGCTGTTTCATTGGCATCCCCATTCTCCAATAGCTGGGCTAACATACGGATTGTCTGACCACCCATACTGTGGCCGATTAAATTGATTTTTCGGACATTGCCGGAAGAGTCCAAGGTTCCAATCTCTTTGTAGACACCGGGGTAGGTGGTTCCATACCTGGCATGTCCATACTTGTTGGAATGTGCTTCCCCATAATCAACGGTTCCGCCTACTATGTACGCATAGAGCTCACACGCCCTGTCCCAGTTACTGGAAACAGGTCCGATCGAAGGAGAATATACGGTATATCCCTTAGCTATAAGCTTTTGTGTAAGACTTTGTTCACCTCCCCAGTAATACATTCCGTTTGCTTCATTGCCTCCCCAGCCAAAACAACCATGGACCATAATAATGGGATAATTGTTTCCGGAGACGGCAGCATCACTATTATCTGCAGCTTTTACAGCAGGAGCTGCCAGCAGATAAAAAACGGTACAGATAATAAGAACAGATGCCATGATTCTTTTTAAATAGGATGCTTTCATAAATAAAACCCCTTTCTTTTAATTTCCCTCATGCACTTTTTGGAGTGAATTTGGTGACTACGTTATAACATACTGGTATATGGCAGTCAAACTTATAAAATGGTATTATTTGGCATCAAATTTTGATTTAGAATCAGGAAACATCCATTTATTGGAAATTACATTATTTTACTATTCCTTTCTGCTTTATTTGCCGGTTGACAAAAAAAGATTAGGTAGAAGTGTGGCGTTTGCTGTCATTATTATGAAAATAAGGGTATTAAATAACGTGCGGTAAAAGCAGGAAAAAGGATGAAATAAGAGATATAAAGCGCGCTCTGGGCCAATTTAAAATAACAAACGGCAACAGAAATATATGCGTATAGTCAGGTTACAAACATGAGCTTAGCCACCATGCACTGTCCTTGTCAATATAGTTATACTCCTTTACCGATTGCAGAATAGAAGCGGCTGCTTCCACGGGATAGCCCTGACGGGCATATATTTCACCAAGCTTTGTATAGGAATCCAGAATAAAAAGCTTTGGAATAGCAGACAGAAGCCTGTCAGCTGTATCTTTTTGCCCTGACTTTAGTAATATCTCAAATAGCATAAAGAAGAAAGGATAGTCAAATACAGAGGTGTTTTCTTCCGGGAAGGCATCGGGCAGAAGCAGGCTGGCAATAAGCAGGCAGGTGTTTTTTCTTCCGGCTCTCAGGGTGTCAAAAAGGCTGGTTATTTTGTCAGTATAAAGTAAATCGTTTAGGATAAGGGATAGAAAATAGTAAGAGGGTGCTTCGTCTTTATAGCAGGACAGGACGGATAAAGAGAGTTTATCTTCATAAAGTGCGGAAAAGGCAGAAATTGCTTTCTTGTAATCGTGGAGGTAAAAGGAAAGTTTTCCGGATAGTAACAGATAATCCCCCTTCCATTTTTGAATCAAATTGCTCTGTTCCAATATGGATTCTGCCGTTTGGCCAAGCTTTGTTTCGATAAGGATATTAATGGCATGTAGAAGCTTTTCATCATGACCCGCATAGGGGAGCTTTAAGATTAGCTGGTCAAAAAGCTGATGGCCGTCGGCGTACAGATGGGACAGGGCTCTTCCGAGGGAGAGTGTGCAGCCCGGAGCCTCCCTGTATTCCAGGGCATTGACATAGCAGTTCACCGCATTGGAATAGACTTCCTCCTCCTCATAAATATCCCCAAGGGATATAAAGGCCTTATAAGTACCGCAGCCCCCGGTAAATTTGAGCCTGTTTGGTGCCTCTCCCATGGTGAGGCAGCGTTTAAAGGAGGCAATAGCCAGCAGATGCCGGTGGCTTTTTTGATAAATGCAGCCCCTTAAATATTCGAAGTCCGTACACTCAGGATAATAAGCCAAGCCCTCAGTCACAAAGGTAAGAGCATTTCCGTAATCCTTTAAGGTTATATAGCAGAGGACGATCCGGTAGAAGATATGGGGAAAATATGCCTGTGATACAGCCTTCTTTTCATAGGATTTCAGATAGACCTCCAGTGCTTTATTTATATCCCCCTGTGCCATGTATTCATTGGCAATATTAAAGAGAAAGTAGGGGTCAGCCGGGTTATCTTCCAGCTGTTTTTTTAGGAGAGGCATGTTTCTTGCATGCTTTTGCTTCCTTTCTATGGCCTTTTCCGTATAACCATAGTGGAACAATGTGACATCGGCAAGGGTAAAGCGGGAGCCGTCCAGAGGACTGCCCTTTTTATTTATCTGTTCATGAATTCTGCCTTGATAGAAATACTCCCCGGTGTTTCTTAACAGGCGGAAGGCGTAATGAACGGAATATTCCTTTGTGTTCTCTTCATCAAAATAGTTCAGAAGGGTAAAATGATAACCGTCATATTTTTCATTGTCAAGAAGCTGGAAAAAGGCTTCCGTATCCCTTTTGTCAAAGATTTCATCCGCATCCAGCAGCAGAATCCAGTCACAGGCAGCTTTCTTTAAAGTCATATTTCTTGCCCTGGAAAAATCATCCTCCCAGGGAATGTCAAATACCTGAGCCTTATATTTAGCAGCAATTTCCTTTGAATTATCGGTAGAGCCCGTATCGCCGATTATAATTTCGTCTACAATACCTGTAACACTGTCAAGGCAGCGCTCCAGTATCCAATCCTCATCCTTTACGATCATACATAAGCTAACGGTTTTTTTATTGATCATGGCAGATTCGTGTCCCTTTAAAGCGGAGGTGTTCACAATTAAGGTATTCAAAAAATCTTTAAATGATACTTTTATTTACTAATGGAAAAGGGAAGGCGGTACCACGGTCCTTCACAGGGCTGTTTCCTGTGATTTTTCGGTAAGCTCTGTAAAAGGCAGAGTAATCGGAAAATCCAGACATCCGGGAAGCTTCTTCGGCACTGTGACCTCCCATCAGCAGCTGCTTGGCATAGATAACCCGTTTATAGGACAGGTAATCCCAGAGGGTGGTACCGGTAGCCTTACGAAACACCTTGTTCAGGTGGTGCTTGCTAAGGCAGAACTTTTCGGATACAAGGTCAAGGGTTATCTGACTGGTAAACTGCTCATTCAGGTAGGCAATAACCTGATTGATGGTCTCAGAACTGCCCTCCTTCCTGTCCGGTGGAATGCTTCTGCCGCCGCATACCCTGATGCGGGACAGGAGTGCTTCCACATAGACGGGCACCATGGCACTTTGCAGGTCAGGGGGAAGCACTGCGCATTCAATCAGTGCTTCCAGAAACGGATAGAATTTTTCCTTTGCCATGCCCTCATAATAAATCGTCTTGCTGTCATCCCTTGCAGTACCGGGAAATACCGACAGCAGCAGGGTCCTTCGCTCCAGAGACAGAAGCTCGGGATAGAAATGCAGGGCTATCCGCCGGTAGGTATTCTCATTGTTGATCCGGACGCCGTGAAACACATTGGGAGCCAGGAGCAGGAGGCTGTGAGGAACGGGTTTGTAGTGCTTTCCCTCCACCAGATAGTCCACATCTCCCTCCAGAAAGTAGTAGATTTCAAAAAAGTTGTGACAATGAAGCTGGTAGTCTTTATTGGGCTTATTGGAATAACTGTAGCCAAATATAATATGCTCTGTTGTAATTTCTGCCAGTGCAGCCATGGTATCTCCTTTTCTGATTGCTTTTTCTTAACTATAAAGCAAAACCGCTATATTTGCAATATAATTGTCCGGATATGCAATGGTATAACCAAGGGAAATACAGTAGAATCATAGTAGGACAGATAAAAGAAAAAATAAGGGAAAGAGGCATAAACTTATGGAATTGGGCGCACAGTTGTATACGGTTAGAAATTATATACAGACAGAAGAAGACTTTGAGAGAACAATAAATAAGATTGCAGATATCGGGTACCGGTACGTTCAGATATCGGGAGTCGGAAAGGGAATCGCCCCGGAAAGACTTCGGGAAATCTGTGACAGTCATGAGGTGAAGACTGTCCTGACCCACAGCGATGTCAACCGTATTCTGTATGATACGGAGAACCTGATTAAAGAGCATGACATTCTGGGAGGCTCGTACATCGGCCTTGGTGCCATGCCGGAGAAATACAGGGGGACGGACTGGCTGCCTTATTTTTATGAGGATTTTAAGGAGCCAATAAAGAAGATAGCTGCCAGCGGAAAGCTTTTTATGTACCATAACCATAATTTTGAATTCGAAAAGGAAAAGGGAGTAACCCTGCTGGAGAGATTATTGGAGCTCTTTACACCACAAGAGATGGGTATTACCCTGGATACTTACTGGGTACAGGCAGCAGGTGCAGATGTTATCAGCTGGATCGGGAAATTAAAAGACCGGCTGCCCTGCGTACATCTTAAGGATATGGCTGTGGTAAGCGGCAATGGGGTCATGGCACCTGTGGGAGAAGGAAACCTTAATTTTCCCGGAATATTGGAGGCTTTAAAAGAAACCAATTGTGAGTACCTGTTAGTGGAACAGGATACCTGCCAGACCAGCCCTTTTCAATGTTTAAAACAGAGCTATGAGAATCTGAAAAAGCTGGGCTGTAAGTAGATAAGTTGGAATTAAATATTATATCTTTCAGATAAAAATTCTATATATTTCAAATTGTATATATCTGGAGGAGGAAAAATCTAAAATGAATTGATCAGGAAAGGATGAAAGATGAAAGAGGTCAGAATCGGGATTATCGGAATCGGAAATATGGGAAGTGCCCATGCGCAAAGCATTAAAAAAGGTGAAATTCCAGGCCTTAGGCTGACAGCAGTGGCTGACAGAAAGGAAAGCCGGAAAGAATGGGCAGGGACTGTGCTTGGTGAAGAGGTGAGTATATTTTCAGAAGGAGAGGAGCTTATTGCTTCCGGCCTTTGTGATGCCGTACTGGTGGCAACACCCCATTACCAGCATCCGGTACTTGTAATAAGCGCCCTTCGCCATGGACTTCATGTTCTGTGTGAAAAGCCTGCGGGAGTTTATACCAAGCAGGTCAGGGAGATGAATGAGGAAGCGGAAAAGCATAATCTGGTATTTGCCATGATGTTTAATCAGAGAACCAATCCGATTTATAAAAAAATGAAGGAGCTGGTGGCCGGTAAAAGCCTTGGGGAAATAAAGCGGGTCAACTGGATTATTACGGACTGGTACCGCACCCAGGCCTACTATGATTCCGGGGACTGGAGAGCCACCTGGGACGGCGAGGGAGGAGGGGTCCTTTTAAACCAATGCCCTCATAATCTGGATTTGCTGCAGTGGATATGCGGAATGCCCAAAGAGGTGCAGGCCTTCTGCCATAACGGGAAATGGCATAACATTGAAGTAGAGGACGATGTAACGGCATATTTTACCTTAGAAAACGGTGCTACCGGCGTCTTTATTACCTCCACTGGCGATGCACCGGGAACCAACCGTTTTGAAATTACCCTGGAAAAAGGGAAGCTGGTAAGTGAAGAGGATAAGCTTACCCTGTATGAGCTTGCAGAAAATGAAAGGGAGTACTGCTTTCAGGCAGCGGAAGGCTTTAAGAAGCCGGAGGGAGCTTACCGGGAATTGGAGCTTACAGGAGAAAACAGCCAGCATAAAGGGGTTTTGAAAGCTTTTGCAGGCAGAATTCTTCAGGGAACATCCTTAATAGCCGACGGAAGGGAAGGAATCAGAGGCCTGATGCTCTCAAATGCCATGCATTTATCTTCCTGGCTGAAGCAGCCGGTAACTCTTCCAGTGGACGAAGAATTGTTTTTAGAAGAGCTTAATAAGAGAAGAAAGGCCTCGGGCCTTAAGGAAAATGTAAAGGAAATTACCTTTGACACGAAAGGCAGTTACGGTAGCGGAAATGGAAACTGATAATGGAAACAAGGGAGTTTTAAAAGCAGCAATTGCAGGCTGCGGCAGTATTGCACAGGTACATGCCGCCTGCCTTGACAGGCAAAAGGGTGTAAAACTCGTTTCTGTCTGTGATATCCGGGAGGAGCGGGCTCAAGGTCTTGGAGAACAGTATGGCGCGAAAGTATATACCTCCTTTGAGAAGATGCTGCTGGAGGAGGATTTCCAGGTACTTCACATCTGTACGCCTCATTATCTACATGTTCCGATGGCAGAAGCTGCCCTGGCAAAGGGACTGCATGTATTTATGGAGAAGCCTCCGGCTATGACCTATGAGGAATATGCCAGGTTAATTAAAGCAGAGGACAGGGCAGAGGGCCAGCTGGGACTGTGCTTTCAGAACCGTTATAATCCGGGAACCCTGCAGGCTAAGAAGCTTATGGAACAGGGGATACCCGGAAAGGTCATAGGAGGAAGGGCCCTTGTCAGCTGGAGCAGGAATAAGGAGTATTATACGGAAAGCGGCTGGAGGGGTTCTCTTAAAACAGAGGGGGGCGGAGTCTTAATTAACCAGGCAGTACACTCTTTGGATTTACTTACCCTGTTTCTAGGGAAGCCGTTAAAGGCAGACGCTGTGATGGCAAACCATCATCTGAAGGATATCATTGAGGTGGAAGATATGATGGAAGCCTGTATCCGGTATGAAAATGGAGTAAGGGGCTGCTTTTACGCGACAACAGCCTACTGCACCAATATGCCTCCTATCATAGAACTTCACTGTGAGAACATGAATCTGCGTATTGAAGAAATGAGAGCTGCCTGTTTTGACTTTGAAGGCAGGGAATTAACCGGGGAGAACTTCTCCACGACCCGGACAGAGCAGAAGGAAGGCATGGGCAAGAGCTATTGGGGTGCGGGACACCTGGATTGTATTACAGACTACTACCGGGCATTAATGGAAGGAAAGAAGATTCCTTTAGGTATCCCACAGGTAAGAGATACGATTGACTTAATGCTGGCGGTTTATGAATCTGCCAGATCAGGAAATGAGATGGAACTGGCTCATGAAAGGTGAAGGATAAAGTAGATAAGAAGATAAAGAAGATAAGAAGATAAAGAAAATAAAGAAGATAAAAAGATAAAAACATAAAGAAGATAAAGAAGATAAAGAAATGAAGGAGGATGGTATGCTTAAATTATCGAAGATAACGGGCTTTGCGGATGAAATCAGCGGAGACCTTACCGTACAGGTAAGGCTTTTAAAGAACCTTGGAATGGAATATCTGGAATTCCGCAGTGCAGGAGGAAGAAATGTAGCGGATTTTGCCCCGGGAGATGTAAAAGAGTTAAAGTCATACTTAGACAGCGAAGGAATCAAGGTATCCGCCATTGGCTCCCCCATCGGTAAGATATCAATAAACGATGGGTTTCAGGAGCACATTGACAGCTTTAAAAGAATTGTGGAAACAGCACATACCCTTGATACCTCCAACATCAGGATATTCAGCTTTTATATCCCGGAAAAGGAAGAGGCGGGGAAGTACAAAAATGAGGTAATAGAGCGCCTTGGAAGGCTTAAGGATTATGCCAGGGCTCATGAGGCAGTACTGCTGCATGAAAATGAAAAGGGCATTTATGGGGATACGGCTCCCTGCTGCAAGGAAATTTTAGAGAGTCTTTTTGATGCTAATTTTAAAGCAGTATTTGATTTTGCGAACTTCGTCCAATGTAAGGAGGATACCTTAACAGCCTATGAACTACTAAAGCCCTACATTGCCTATATCCATATTAAGGATGCTGTGAAAGAAACTGGCGAGGTCAAAAAAGCGGGAGCGGGAGACGGACGGATTAAGGAAATATTGGAAGACCTTGATAAAAACGGGTACCGGGGCTTTTTAAGCCTTGAGCCCCATCTTGCTGACTTTGCAGGCTTTCAGCAGCTGGAAAAGGAAGGGGGAAAGCTTTCCCTGTCAAACAGCGAACAGGCCTTTACCATGGCTTATGAGGCTTTGGCTGATATCTTGAACCAGCAGGGCTCTTAAAGCATATAGTAATACAAAGATTATTGTGGTGAAGCAGCTTGGCTATTAATAATGTAAATGTAAAAGCAAATCAGCTAAAAGGAGATATGGAGTATAAGGGGCAGAAGCTTTTGACCTATACTATCAATTATCCTCAGTTTTCTTCCGAGCGGTTCCGGAATTTTGCAAATAAGCTCAGTGTATATTATAAGGCAGAGGCAGTCCTTTATAAGAAATACCACGTGTCAAAGCTTTTTCAAATGTCCATTGATGATTATGAATATGCTATCAGCAACAACTTCCCGGTAAGACCGTATGAAGTGCTGACGGTATATACGATTACCCATAATAATAACTGCGTGTTAAGTCTGTATTTCGACCGTTATGAATATACAGGCGGCGCCCATGGAATGACCACCAGAAGTGCGGATACCTGGAACCTGAAGAGCGGAAGAAGAATGGATCTATCGGAATTTTTTCCCGGAAAAAAGGTTTACACGTCCTATATTATTGCTGAAATCAACAAGCAGACAGCCAAAGATATAGCGGATAACAATAACATATATTTTGAGGATGTAAACGACCTGGTAAAAGAGAATTTTAATGAGAAGAATTTTTATGTAGTGCCGGAAGGGGTAGTAATCTTCTTCCAGCACTATGAGATTGCTCCATACTCCAGCGGGATACGGACCTTCCTCATACCCTTTCAGGAGGGAGGTGCAGTACCTGTGGGGTGTTAGCATATGTGCTAATGGTACTGGAAGATTCAAGCATAAAAGTCCCGTTTCAATCATAAAATAAAAGTAATACATTTAATAAGCTGCTGCAAATTTCATTCCGTAAGAGAAGAAATTATTACAGCAGCTTATTGCAGTTATTGAAAATTATCCTCATCGTGATGATACAGAAATCTTTCCAGCTCTTCCTTTGACTGAAATTCCTTGGAATATTCCATGAATTCGCCCCGTCTTTCGTCATCCATATCATAGAATTTATCTCTTGCCACTAAATCATTTGTGAGATAAAGAGCCAGAGCAGGGGGAAGCAGGTTATTAAAGCCGCCGAAATTATCCATAAAAGCATCCTTTCTTATTCACCTCTTGCAGATTTTGCACAGCTTCCGGTGAAACATGTAAATTGCATTTCTTTCATACTGCCTTTTTTTGTTTGTTACAGGATTAGGGTTTACAGGAAATGATTAAATATTCAATCCTTTTTTTGGATGAAAGGAAAGGTTGTATTTACGGAAGGCTTACGTTATAATAAAAGCAGACAGGTGGAAGAAAATAACTATAGCTGTCGAGCCGTAGAAAGAAAAAGGGAAAGCGGGAGGTTATTTTATGGAAAAATACAGAATACTTGTAAAAGGTATAGTCCAATATGAAGATAAATATTTACTGGCAGAAAAATGGTATGATGACAGGATCATGGATCCGTATCAGTGGGAATTCGTAGATGGAAAGCTGGAATTCGGAGAAACCCCGGAGAAGGGAGTGCTTCGCATTGTTTATGAGAATACAGGGCTTACCGGCCATATCAACAGGATATTATATACCTGGTCCTTTATGATAGGGGATGTCTGCACCATAGGAATCTGCTTCCATTTATTAAGCATGAGTGATGAAGTTGTTCTTTCGGAAGATTTAAATGATTTTAAATGGGTTACAAAAGAGGAAATCGGGAAATATGTAAGCAATAAGGCAATGCTGGAGGATATTGCAAAGGCTGAATTATAATAGAAACAAAGGAATCAGAGGTCTTATTTTTAGAGCTTGTGCCAGTTAGCTTCGGTACAAGCTTATTATACGAAAAGATATATGCTGCTTTAAGTTTTTTGACCTCTTCCAGGTATAAAAACGCCATATGTCCCGGCTTTAGAGCTGAAAGAAAAAACTAAAATTCAGAGAATCTTGAAAGGGATAGAAAGGGAGGAAAACGTGTCATTATTAATTAAGAATGGCCATGTGCTGGATCCTTCCACGGGAACGGATGGGATACGGGATATCTATGTAAAAGACGGAGTCATAGCGGCAGTAGGTGAGAAGCTTGACCTTGCTGCGGATGAGGTCATTGAAGCACAGGGACTATACGTAATGCCCGGATTTATCGATCTGCATGTGCATTTAAGGGAACCTGGTTTTGAGTATAAGGAAACCATTAAAACCGGTTCCGAGGCGGCAGCAAGAGGAGGCTTTACAACCATATGCCCCATGCCGAATACCAAACCGGCAATTGACAGCAGGGAAATGGTTGAATGGCTGAAAGAAAAGGAAAAGAAGGAATCTCTTGTTCATATTCTCCCCATCGGCGCCGTAACCAGAGGACAGGCGGGGGAGGAGCTGGCGGACATTGGAGGGATGGCGGAAGCAGGAGCGGCAGCCATCAGTGAGGATGGAAAATCCGTTATGAGTACCTCCCTTTACAGAGAGGGAATGCTCAAGGCAAAAGCAGGGGGCATACCGGTGTTTGCCCATTGCGAGGACAAGGACCTGGTCGGAAATGGAGTCATTAACAAAGGAAAAAAAGCGGAAGAACTTCAGTTACCCGGGATTTCCAACGCAGTAGAAGACATTATTGCCATCAGAGACATCCTGCTGGCAAAGGAGACGGGAGTCAGGCTTCACCTGTGCCATTGCTCCACAAAGGACAGTGTGGATTTTCTGGCATGGGCGAAGAAGGAAGGACTTCCCGTAACCGGAGAAGCATGCCCCCATCACTTTACCCTGGCGGATGAGGATATACCCTGTGATGACAGCAATTATAAAATGAATCCACCCTTAAGAAGCAAAGAGGATGTGGAGGCACTAAAGGAAGGGCTTAAAAACGGGATACTGGATGTAATAGCCACGGACCATGCCCCCCACAGCAAAGAAGAAAAGGAGAAATCTTTCCTTCAGGCTCCTTTTGGCATAGTTGGACTGGAGACAGCCTTTGCCCTCTCCTATACCGAACTGGTGGAAACGGGAATACTTTCGCCCCTGGAGCTGACAGCCAAGCTCAGCTGTAATCCTGCCGGTATACTGGGGATAGAGAAGGGAAGCTTAAAAGAGGGAAGGGCAGCGGATATCGTAATTGCCGATACCAGGGAGTGGTACCGGATTGATAAAGAGGCTTTTGCTTCTCTGGGGAAGAATACACCCTTTCACGGCAGAGAGGTAAAGGGTAGGATAAAATACACCCTGGTCAGCGGACAGGTGGTTTTTAAGGACTAACGGCAGTTATAAGTCAATTTTTTTATATAAGCTATCTGCATCAGGTCCATTCATGCAGAGAATAATAAAACGGAGGCAATCATGATTCAGAAATTAATTGATGCAATTCAGAAAACAAAGGCACCCATTGTTGTAGGACTTGACCCCATGCTTGATTATATTCCCGAACACATCAGGGAAAAGGCTTATCAGGAAAAAGGGGAGACTCTGGCAGGAGCGGCAGAGGCTATCTGGCGTTTCAACAAGGGAATCGTCGATGCAGTTTATGACCTGATACCGGCTGTAAAGCCCCAGATTGCCATGTATGAGCAATTTGGCATCGAAGGTCTGACAGCATATAAGAAGACCATAGAATACTGCAAGGAAAAAGGACTTGTAGTAATCGGAGATATCAAAAGAGGGGATATCGGCTCTACTTCAACGGCCTATGCCGTAGGACATCTGGGAAAGGTTACGGTTGGACAGAATGCCTATTATGGCTTTGATGAGGATTTTGCCACCGTAAATCCATATCTGGGCTCCGATGGTGTCAAGCCCTTTATTGATGTTTGCAAGGAAGAAAATAAGGGCCTTTTTATTCTGGTTAAGACCTCCAATCCCTCCAGCGGAGAATTTCAGGATAGGCTGGTTGACGGAAAGCCGCTCTATGAGCTGGTAGGAGAGAAGGTAGCCCAATGGGGAATGGAGCATATGGGAGACAGCTACAGCTATATCGGAGCAGTGGTGGGTGCCACTTATCCCGAAATGGGAAAGGTACTCAGAAAGCTTATGCCAAAGACTTACATTCTGGTACCCGGCTACGGTGCACAGGGCGGAAAGGCTGAAGACCTGGTACATTACTTTAACAAGGATGGACTGGGAGCTATCGTGAATTCCTCCAGAGGCATCATTGCTGCTTATAAGGGGAAAAATTATGAGAAATTCGGACCGGAGGCTTATGCCGATGCTTCCAGACAGGCGGTTATTGACATGAGAGAGGATATTAACGGAGCATTGGTAAAGGGCGGAATCCGGTAATAAGTCAATAATCTGTATTATTGTGCAATTTGTATAAAAAAAGTGCTATATGCCAAATGGATTAACTAATCATCTAAAATTACTTGACAAGACAATAAGTATATGTTAGCATAAATATATAAAATATGACAACTTAAGTGAAAAATTTTATGTAAAATCAGGATTGTTACTGGTGATGCAGGCAAAACCAACCGTATAGAACATATCATGTTCTATAATAGGTTGGTTTTTTTTACTTTATTGGAAGCTGCAGCCTATAAAGTGAAAGCTCTCCGTGTATGAACATGATGTTCATGGGGTATTATGTTACCGAGTGGCCAGCTTCAGCACAAAGTTTACTTTGTAACTCTTATCTTAATTGCTTTATTACATTATAGGAGATGCATATGATAATCGACAAAATCATTAATAATAATATTGTAAGCTCCATTGATGACAAAGGTATAGAAGTAGTGGTGATGGGAAGGGGATTAGGCTTTAAATGCAAACCTGGCCAGCAAATGGACGATACTAAGATTGAAAAAATTTTCCGCATGGAGAGTAATGAAGAACTGCAACGTCTACAGTCCGTTCTTGCCGATATCCCTCTGGAGAATATCCAGGTCTGCAATGAAATAATAGCTTTTGCTGGGAATGTTATTACCAACAAATTGAGTAAGAATATTTATATTACCCTTACCGACCATATTAATTTTGCAATTAAAAGAAAGGAGGAAGGAATTCATTTTACCAATGCTCTGCAATGGGAAATTAAAAAGTTTTACCATCAGGAATATATGGTTGGATTAAAGGCGGTAGAACTGATTAAGCAAAAAATAGGGGTTGACTTAGATGAAGACGAGGCAGCCTCCATTGCCCTGCATTTTGTGAATGCGGAACTTGGCACGGAGATGCCGAATACCATTGATATTACAAAGTTAATCCAAAATGTTTTAAAAATCATTATGTACCACTTTCAGATTAATATAATTGAAGATACCTTAAACTATGAAAGGTTTATAACTCATCTGCGTTTTTTTTCCCAGAGGATTGTGACCAACAAGTTTATCCATGGGGAAGAGGAAGAATTTTATAAGATAATTAAAATGCAGTATCCAAGCGCTTATGAATGTGCCAGAAAGATTAGGACTTATGTGGAAAAAGAATATAAAGTTCCACTTCCTGAAGAGGAAATGATATATCTTACTATTCATATAACCAGGATATTAAATGATTATAAAGGAGAAAGTGGTCTTACAATTGAAAAATAAAATGGATTGTTACTGTTAAATCAGGCAAAACCTAAGTTTAAACATTATATGTTTACGCTTGGGTTTTTTGTTTTTTGGAAATTATTCTTATAAAAAATGAAGATTATACAAATAATGTAAGGACTTTAATTAATTGAAAGTTCGCATCAGTAGATAAACAAAATTATCAAATAATAAGGAGAAATCATATATGGCTAGTAAATATGATGGTTTAGCAAGAATTATTATTCAAAATGTAGGTGGGAAGTCTAACGTCATCAGTTTAACTCACTGTATAACAAGGCTCCGTTTCAAATTAAAGGATGAGAGCAAGGCAAACACAGAGATATTAAAAAATACCGACGGAGTTGTAACCGTAATTCAAAGCGGCGGACAATATCAGGTAGTTATAGGAAATCACGTACCTGATGTTTATGCAGTGGTCAATGAAATAGGCAAATTCGGAGCAGTAAATGAAGCCCCAACTGATGAGCCTAAAGAAAAGCGGAGTCCGGGAGCTGCCTTGATAGATATTATTTCAGGAGTATTTGCCCCGACGCTGGGTGTGTTGGCGGCAACCGGTATGATTAAAGGCCTCCTTGCACTTTTTGCTTATTTTAATATTATTTCGGCAACTGGAGGAACCTATCAGCTATTATATGCTGTAGCAGACGGCTTTTTTCACTATCTGCCGATTTTACTTGGGTTCACGGCAGCTAAGAAGTTCAATGTAAACCAGTTTACCGGTATGGCACTTGGTATTGCAATGCTTTATGTGGATGATGTGCTTTCCTTGTCTGGTGGTGATCCTATATCAACGATTTTTGCGGGTAGTTCGTTTGCAACGAATGTATATACTACTTTCCTGGGAATTCCGGTATTGCTGCCATCAAGCGGTTATGCTTCTTCCGTAATACCGATTATTTTAGCAGTATATGTTGCAAGTAAAGTAGAAGCCTTCTGGAAGAAAATAATTCCCGATGTAGTTAAGGTTTTCCTGGTACCTATGTTAACTTTAGTTATTTGTACTCCTCTGACTTTCATTGTTGTCGGACCCATTGCATCTTTCCTGACTTCATTAATCAGTCTTGCTATGTCGACAATATTTGGCTTAAATCCTATGATAGCCGGTTTGATTTTAGGCGCATTCTGGCAGGTACTGGTGATTTTTGGCCTGCACTGGAGTATGGTCCCAATTGCAATGGCTAATTTCACAAATCTTGGATATGACTATGCACTTGCGCCTACTTTTGCAGCATCCTTTGCACAAACAGCGGTAGTAGCTGCCATATTATTTAAAACGAAAGACAAGAAGATAAAATCACTTAGTATCCCGGCAATTATATCAGGTATCTTTGGCGTGACCGAACCGGCAATTTATGGTATTACATTGCCAAAGAAAAAACCGTTTCTAATTTCCTGTATTGCAGCAGCGGTCGGCGGAGCTATCATAGGCGGGGCTGGCGTTAACTCCTATATGATGGGTGGTTTGGGCGTATTTGGAATTACCAACTATATCAATAATAAAACAAAAGATATTTCCAGTATGGTTTGGGCACTCATTGGCGTAGCAGCAGCTATGATAGTTGCGTTTGTTGCAACAATGTTAACTTATAAAGATGAATCTCCAAAAGATGCTGTAAAAGAACCCCAAAACCCTCAATCCCCTACCGCAGGCGGGACAGTCTTAAGCCCTTTAAAAGGTGAAGTAAAAGAGTTAAGTGAAATAGAGGATCAGGCCTTTTCCAGCGGAGTATTAGGTAATGGTGTGGCAATCCTTCCGGCAGAAGGAAAATTAGTTTCTCCTGTAGATGGTGAAATCGTGACATTTTTCCCAACGGGACATGCAATAGGTTTGAAAGCCGATTTTGGTGCGGAATTACTCATTCATATCGGTATGGATACCGTAAAATTAGAGGGTAAATACTTTACGAAAAAAGCAGAACAAGGGGATAAAGTAACAAAAGGGCAGGTACTTCTTGAATTTGATATAGCTGCCATTAAGGCAGCGGGGTACTCTGTCATCTCTCCGGTTATTGTCACTAATCAGGATGATTATGTGGATGTAGTATACGAGACAGGAAAAAATGTGAATTACGGGGACGAATTGATTACACTGTTATAGTTTAACAGTGAGGGTTGGTATTAGTACAGGAAAGCAGGCAGCCATGGCAGCAGGAGATGGTTCCAATGATTTTGAGATGTTAGAATATGCCAATGCAGGAATTGCCACGGGGAATGCATTGGAAGAGTTAAAAAGAGCAGCAGACTATGTATCAAATTCTATGAATGAAGATTATCTTTATAATTGTTTTCAGAAGTATGGTTTATTAACTTAGATGAACGAAGGTACTTTTGATACTTAAATCCCCAATAAACAGGGATATCCATGAAAGGAGAATATTATGTCAGTATTAAGAAAAGATTTTTTATGGGGCGGCGCAACTGCTGCCAATCAATTTGAAGGTGCATGGGACGTTGACGGAAAAGGTGCTTCTTGTTCCGATATGTGTACCAACGGCTCCCATACTGTCCCGAAGAAAATAACCCGCACCATTGAAGAAGGAGTGTTATATCCAAGTCATGAGGCAATTGATTTTTATCATCATTACAAAGAAGACATTGCACTTTTTGCAGAAATGGGATTTAAGGTATTTCGTCTTTCGGTAAATTGGACACGTATTTTCCCTACAGGTATGGAAGAAGAGCCAAATGAAGCTGGGTTAGCTTTTTATGATTCTGTATTTGATGAATGCAGGAAATATAAGATTGAACCCTTAGTTACCATTTCCCATTATGAACTTCCCTATGCACTGACACAAAAGTATAATGGATGGGCAGCCAGGGAGTGTATTGAATTTTATGTTAGATATGCAACATGCCTTTTTACCCGTTATAAGGATAAGGTTAAATATTGGCTGACCTTTAATGAAATTAACTGTGGTACAGCACCCATGGGCAACTTTTTATCACTTGGAATTTTAAATGAAGGTACAACAGATTTTATGAATCAGGAAGATATTCCTAATCTCCGCTTCCAGGGTCTTCATCACCAGTTTGTAGCCAGTGCTTTAGCTGTTAAAGCAGGTCATGAAATCAATCCGGATTTTAAAATCGGCTGCATGATTGCCTATATGACTACTTATCCTTATAGCTGTAACCCCAAAGATGTACTTGCAGCTAAGAAAAAGAATCAATTGTCAAATGATTTATGCGGTGATGTGCAGGTAAGAGGAGAATACCCATCCTTTGCTAAGCGCTTTTTTGAAGAAAATAAGATTGAAATTAAAATGGAGCCGGAAGATGCACAAATCTTGAAAGAGGGCTGTGTCGATTATTATACCTTCAGTTATTATATGTCTTCCTGTGTCAGTGAAGATCCTGCAATTGAAAAAATCGGCGGAAATCTGATGGGTGGAGTTAAAAATCCATATTTGGAAGCAAGTGACTGGGGATGGCAGATTGACCCCATCGGGCTTCGTATTACCTTAAATGAATTATATGGACGTTACCGGATTCCGCTTATGGTTGTAGAAAACGGATTAGGTGCTTATGATAAAAAGGAAGCAGACGGGACTATTCAGGATGATTACCGGATTAATTACTTAAGAAGCCACATTGAGCAAATGAAGGAAGCAGTGAAGGATGGAGTGGATTTGTTGGGATATACTCCATGGGGCTGTATTGATCTGGTTAGTGCATCAACGGGTGAAATGGCAAAACGTTATGGATTTATCTATGTTGAAAAATACGATGATGGTACCGGTGATTTGACACGCAGAAAAAAGAAATCCTTTGACTGGTATAAAAAGGTTATTGCAAGTGACGGTGAAGACTTAGAATAAATAAACAAAATAGTCAAATTGATAGGGGCTGTTGCAAAAGGAAGCTCTGCGGAGTATAACTTGCCTCACACACCGGTTGGCCGACATCTGATATGATTTGTATGCTAAAATCGTACATTAAATGTTCGCTTATATCATACAAATCATATCAGATGTCAGTCAAACAGTGCATTATGGCAAGTCATACTCCGCAGAGCTTTCTTTTGCAACAGCCCCTATATAGGAAACTAATTTTAAATGAGGTATGTCATATAATGACCGGACATAATTTTCATGATTCAGTACACCATAGCGGTTGATCGTATGAATGGAGGAGCAGTTCATTTATATTCACAATATGATCCGGCAGTACTTTGCTTTATAAAAAAGATTGCCTTCCATTTGATGATTTATTTTTTCATAAGTAAAAACATCCTGTTATACATGTCATGTTCAGGATAATAGATATCCTGGCATTCCACAATTACAAAATAGTCTGAAAAGATATTTATCCATTCATTGGTGGTATTATTCCATAAATAGAAACCATCATCTAAAAAATTATCTTTTATCACTTTTATCCCCCATTCCTGAATCTGATGCTTTTCAATATAGGGGTTTACTTTAACCAATACTTTTCCTGTGGGTTTTAGCAGAAGCTGGGCTTTTTTTAAGAGATTGATGGCATCCTCCGGATACAGGTTATCTATGACATTTGATAAAACAATAGCATCAAACTTAATATCCTGCATGGTGTTCAATTTTTCAACTCCTCCATTGATAAAGGAAAAATCTCCGTTGGAAGCTAATGACTTTCTTTTTTCGGCCAGTCTTATTGCGGAATCGGAAAGGTCAATGCCTATATGTTTTTTGGTTCCGCGCAGGAAACAGAGAAAGAGTAGAGTACCATTTCCACAGCCAAAATCCAGGATGCATTCAGCATTCTGGCATAACCATTCCAATCCTTTGTCAAAGAGTTCATTTCCGGTTGATTTGGAGGTTGGGAAGGAAACTCCTTCTATGCTTTCATATATTTCATTTTCTTTTATTCTAATTTTTTCATATCTGTCCCTCAAAAATTTCACTCCAAGCTGTTGTATACTTTATTGCTGCCTTTATAAAATATTTCTTTGCTTTTATTATATTCTACACTCTATTATAATACCATTCTGCTATATGCGGCCCGGTTGTCAGGGAATCCTGTATTATGCCATCCTGATAAAGGCTCAGCTTAATGAAGCAAAGGCAGCCTTTAGCTGGTCTAATGCTTTTATCAGGGTCGCTCTCGGGCAGGCAACATTAAACCGCTGGAACCCTTTTCCTTCCGGTCCGAACATAGTGCCTCCGTCCAGCCATAATCCGGCTTTTTCCGTGATAAAGTTCTCAAGTGCCTCTGTCTCCATCCCCAGGGCGTTAAAGTCGACCCAGAGAAGGTATGTGCCCTGGGTATCGACAACTCTTAATACGGGAATTTCGGTTTCAATGAATTGCTTTGCAGTCTTGATATTTTCGTAAATGTAAGCTTCCAGTTCCTTTAGCCATTCATCACCATATTCATAGGCAGACTGGCAGGCAATCAGCCCCATGGTATTTAACTGGCTGTATCCGGATTTTGTTATTTCTTCTTTGAATTTCGTTTTCAAAGCGGGATTTGGTATCAGCACATTGGAGGCCTGCAGGCCAGCCAGATTAAAGGTCTTACTGGGTGCGGTGCAGGTTACGGTCCTTTTGGCGTATTCTTCTTTAATAGAAGCAAAAACAAGGTGTGTGTGCCCGGGATGTATAAAATCAGCATGGATTTCGTCGGATACCACCAGTACATCATGCTTCACACAGATATCACCAAGGCGTGTAAGCTCCTCCCTTGTATAGACTCTGCCCACGGGATTGTGGGGGTTGCATAGAATAAAGAGCTTCACCTGATTGTCAATAATCTTTTGCTCGAAATTTTCAAAATCAATACGGTAAGAGCCGTTTTCATAAATAAGGGGATTATTGATAAGCTTTCGGTTGTTGTTTAAAACTGCTTCCGAAAAAGGGTAGTATACCGGACGCTGTATCAGTATGCTGTCCCCTTCCCTGGTAAAAGCACGTACAGACATGGCTATTGCAAATACCACGCCAGGAGTCTTTACAAGCCATTTTCTATCGATATCCCAGTGGTAGTGGGAAAGAAACCATTTATGCAGAATTGTAAAATAGTGTTCTTTTACCTCCGAATAGCCAAAGACACCATGTTCTGCCGCCTTTACAAGAGCCTTCGTGACATCGGGGAGGGTGGCAAAATCCATATCGGCAACCCACATGGGTAATAAAGTCTCTTTTTTGCCCCGTTCTGCGGCAAAATCATATTTCAGGGAATTTGTATTTTTTCTGTCAATTAGTTCATCAAAATTATAGGGCATCTGCAGTTTCTCCTTTTTTGCTGGGTTTTATGCTGGGCAGTATTTAATAGTAGTAAGAGGGCAGGCTTCTTCCTGCCATTTTTACAAGTACATATAGGTGCTGCAAGCTTGCTTACAGTACTGTAAATGCAAGTAGTTTAAAAATGCACGGCATTTTTATCGAAACCTGCTACTACCATTATAATACATGCTTACCGGGAAAGTCTTGCTAAAGTTTTAAAACTTAGGAAAGTGCCTGCTTCAGGTCCTCAATTAAGTCATCAGCATCCTCAAGTCCTACGGACATACGCAGGAGGCGTTCATTAATACCTCTTTGGAGCCGCTCATTTATAGGAACATCTGCATGAGTCTGTACCATGGGATAGGTAATCAAAGTCTCCGTACCCCCAAGGCTTTCTGCAAAAAGAATCAGGGTAACCCTTTCCAGGACCTGCTTTGCAGTGTCTTCCGTATCCACCTCAAAGGATATCATGGAGCCAAAGCCTGAAGCCTGTTTTTTCGATATTTCAATGCCCGGGTGGTCGGGTAAGCCGATAAAATATACCTTCCTGACCTTTTCCTGGGAGGAGAGAAAGGCAGCAATCTTCTTTGCATTCGCCTCCTGGCGTTCCATTCTGACCGCAAGGGTCTTAATACCCCGGATTAACAGCCAGCAGTCAAAGGGAGCAAGACAGGCTCCGGTAGTCTTGTAGATGAAACGAAGCTTTTCCGATAAATCAGCTTTGTTTGTCACTAAGAATCCGGCAAGGGTATCATTATGCCCGCTTAGATATTTGGTACCGCTGTGAATGACAATGTCGGCACCCAGGGTAAGGGGACGCTGAAAATATGGGGTAAGGAAGGTGTTATCCACTATGACCAACAGGTTGTGCTCCCTTGCAATGGCTGCCACTTCCCGGATGTCAGTGACCTGCATCATAGGATTGGTGGGAGTCTCTATATAAATTGCCTTTGTTTCTTTTCGTATCAGTGAACGCAGCTTTGGTAAATCGGAGGTGTCGAGATAATCGAAGCAAAGGCCGTTCTTTTTATTAATGTTTTCAAAGAGCCGGAGAGTACCGCCGTAGAGATCTTCCGAGGCAATGATATGGTCTCCCATAGAGAAGAGCTCCATAAGAGTCGTAATAGCTGCCATTCCGGTACTAAAGGCAAGGGCTTCAGTGCCTTCTTCCAGATTGGCCACTATTTTCTCTAAATGTTCTCTGGTAGGATTTTGAAGCCTGGAATAATCATATCCGGTACTTTGCCCGATTCCAGGGTGTGCAAAGGTAGCGGTTTGGTAGATGGGAACAGTGACAGCACCTGTATTCTGTGTTTTGTCAATTGCTCCATGAATACATCGAGTAGTAAAATCCATATTTTAACCTCACTTCTGCACTGCTTTTTGTTTATAATAAGTCTGCGGCCGCAGTGCTGGCCAAAATTTATCCTGAGAAAGCCTTCATAGAAAAAAGGTAAAAAAAAACCCGTCTTCCCTTTTAGAAGACGAGTATTACCCGTGTTACCACTCCAATTTATCTTTGCCTCACGGCATAAGAACTCAGAAAGTACGTTATCCGTCCGGATAATTATACTTTTTTGCTGTAACAGGCAAACCTGTTGCGGCCTAAGCGTTTTCACGGTTTGGCGCACCGCTCCTGAGCCATCTTCAATAAATTAGCCCTGCTTTTTTCCACCTGACAAAAGCTCTCTGTTAAGGCATCCTTTACTTACTTTCTCATTCCTAGCGTTTTACTATGAATTTTATCTGAGTATAGCAGATAGGAAATGATTTGTCAATGTGAAATTAATCTTGAGTTTCCGTAGTTTTATCCACAAAGCCTTTGTTTCACAGGTATAGATGAGTTTACACGAAACTATAAGCAGACCCATCCCTGGGTATATCAATAAAATGACATTTCGCTACTAGCCTTAGAAATGTTCCCCTTAGATTTATAACCTTTCTCATTTTACTTTCCGTGCCAGTATTTGTGCTTTTACACACAATTCTGCTGCTTTAAGTGCATGCTTCTGTGTCATGGCATATTCCGTGTGGTTAATACAATCCAGAATCAATTGCCCGAAGTATGGGAAGCCAACCTTTCCGTTAACATTGATATAGTGTTCACCTTCTTTGTCAACCCAGAAAACATGATCCCCTTGTTTCTCTTTTGCTATATCAGCATATTTTCTCAGTTCGATATATCCATCCGTCCCAAGAATAATGGTACGCCCATCACCCCAAGTGGATAATCCATCCGGAGTGAACCAATCCACACGGAAATATCCCATAGCTCCATTATTCCCCACCAGAGTTGCATCTCCAAAATCGTCCAACTCCGGATATTCGGGATGATTATAATTACCGATTTCGCTGTTAACAACGGTTGCATCAGTTGCTCCAGTATAATACAGGAATTGCTCAATCTGATGACTTCCAATATCACAGAGAATACCTCCATACTTTTCTTTCTCAAAAAACCAATCCGGCCTAGACGGTGCATTCAGACGATGAGGTCCTAAGCCCAATACCTGAATAACCTTGCCGATCGCTCCTTGCTTAACCAGTTCACCAGCATACACCGCACTTTCCACTTGCAGGCGTTCACTGTAACTGACCATATACTTCATTCCTGTCTCTTTAATGGTTTGTTCTACCATTTCCAATTGTTCCAAAGTTGTAAGAGGAGCCTTATCTACAAAATAATCCTTTCCAGCCGTCATAACACGTATACCTAAAGCCGCGCGTTCTGATGTCACACAAGCTGCTGCTACCAATTTTACTTTGGGATCATTTAAAACTTGTTCTTCACTTTCTGCTGCTTTTACACCAGTTTCCTTATAAACTTTAAGGAATGATTCCATTTTTTGAGGATCCGGATCATATACCCATTTAATCGTAGCACCCGCTTCCAATAATCCGTTGGACATACCATAGATATGTCCATGATCCAAGCCAATTACAGCAAATACAAATTCGCCTTCTTTTACCACCGGATTAGGTTTTCCTTTAGGTGCATAATTCATTCCATCTCTTTTATCCATTAATTTCTTTGCCTCTTTTCATTGTTTTATTTATGATTGCACAGTTAAATTTATTTATTATTATAACTTCCTAATGTGATATTCTCAGATGTAAAATTTTCTACACATGCCGTCTTTTTATAGAAATAGATTGCATTTTTCAATATTCCATCGATTGTGTAATATTCATCCTCTTTAGTAATTGGAAGCTTAACCGTCTTCTTTTGGAAACCCGCTTTATAAATTGCAGTAATCAGTTCAACTGTTTTTCTGCCATCTTCACCTGTGATAAAAGGATTTATACCTTTCTCAATGGCTTCTAATACGTTTTCTATCTCTCCTGTGTGACCTTCATATTCCAGAGCTTCGATTGCATCATAAGCTGCATTAAGTTCTTCCATCAGCTCCCTATTATGTTCGGATAAGGGGAATCCATTTTCCGTAGAAATCTCTGCAACACATGACCAGGGAGCTGCAATCTTGGCTTTCTCGCATTGAAGCACAATTCCTTGCTCCTCCCCATGATGAATAACAGAGCTTGTTACTTCAGCTACCGATCCATCTGCATATCGAAGAGCAGCAAAGGATAGATCCTCCACCTCTGAGTTATTATGCTCGACATTTGCTAACATGGAGGTCACTTCCACAGGAAGTTCTCCTTGAATCCAATTAATCATATCAATATGATGTACTGCATGGTTTAAAGTAGGACCGCCGCCTTCCTTTTCCCAAGTACCTCTCCACCATAAATCATAATAGCTATGCCCTCTCCACCAGAATGAATTGACATGAGCACAACGGATTCTACCTGCCAGCCCACTGTCTGCGATTTTCTTTAACTTATAGATACTGCTGCGAAAACGATTTTGTGCTATACATGCCATTGTCACACGGTTTTTCCTCTCTGCTTCCAACATTTCGTCACATTCCTTGAGGCTGGGAGCCATGGGCTTCTCTACTAATACATTGATACCTGCATTCATACAATTAATAGCAATTTCCGCATGAGATGAAGGCGGAGTACATATATGTACCAGATCAATTTTCAATCCTGATTCCAGCATTTTATCATGACTACTGAATACACTTGCCTCTTTCAAATCATATTTTATCTTACTGTTTTCAGCTTTAATGGGGTAAATATCTACTAATGCTACAATCCTGCATCTATCCGGAAATTGTTTAAGACCGTTTATATGGCTCCCAGAAATATTTCCTATTCCTACAATTGCTACATTAAGCATATTTTATCAAACCTTCTTTCTTATTAATATTTATTGATTATAACATTCGTAGCTCTCACCCGGAATAATTGCAGTAAAGCGATATTTGTAGAAATTAAAGTATCTACCCCGATGAAATACCCCATAAAAAAGAACGAATCATACGCTGGTAATATCTCTATATACTAGACTCTCATCTATCTATAAAGACACTACCATCAGATGTTTCGTTCTAACTTTGCCTTAATATCACTTTATGTATAAAAAACATATGAATCGGATTATTATATAATTAATGCATCTATTTAGAGGGTATACCTTCTTTAGCTGGGCTTAAAATATTTGGGCGGAGTACCCATTATTTTCCTAAAGGTATTGCTAAAGAAATAAATATCATTAAAACCCACTCTCTCTGCTACTTCACCAACATTATATTCTCCTGTTTTTAGAAGATCTACCGCCTTGTTAATTCTTATAAGGTTAATAAATTCTCTTATCGAGCGACCTTCTTTTCTTTTAAAAAGCGCTCCACAGTATACAGGATTCAGATTAACGTGGTCTGCCAACAACTGTATCGTTAAATTTTCGCAATAATGTTCCAATATATATCTCTTAATCACCTCTACGTGCCTGTTCTTTTTAAGCAAATCATCAGTATAAAGAAGTTTATGTAAGATAAGAGAAAATAATGCCTGACATTTGAGCTGGTATCCATCTCTTTTTTGAAGCCATTCAAACTTTATCTCCTGAAACAATTGAGAAAATTCATCAAAATCCGTTCTTACAGTAACAGGTGCAAAATTGATATTTTCTCCTTCTGAAAGAGTAAAATCTAGAGCCACACAGCGCATTCTTTCCGTCCACGCGGTTCTGGCACTTCCATACTTTACAAATACTACATTTCCGGCTATTGGTTCATATTTTATTCCATCTATGATATAGTGTGCATTTCCTGACAGAATGAATACTAAGGAATAAAAATCAACTGTCTGATGTTCTATTTTCCATGCCGACGTACATTCTTTACATACAAAATAATTCATTTGTGGATTCAACATATGTTCTACTCCTTATTGTCAAGTAAAATCTTTAAAAAACTACCATTAATATGTATCTCATCAATTAAATATATTTATCGTGCTAATTTAATATTATTATACCTTAGTAAATTAATAAAAGCCAGTAAATGAATTAAGTAGTCAGTTTTATAGCACCTACAAGTCAGTTTGCTTTATTCTAATCAAAGTGACAGAGTGTTATAATTTGAACGAACAGTACAGTAAGTGTTGTCAATATATTGTATCTGAAATTAATAGTAAGGCGGGGATTGTGATAAGGGGGAAAGGGTGGGGATTGGGAACGGACGATGATTTTGGATTACCTTTCGTAATTTTCTCGTTCGGGGTTCCCAATTCCACTAAAATGCCGGCAGCTGTTCCTGTCAGGTGAAATTATACCAAACTCGCTGGAAGGTTGATTCGGTGTGGAGCTGTGAGCTCAGACAGTGGTATAATATTACCTAGGAACAGCTGCCGCCATTTAAGTGTCATTAGGGAACTCCTCAATAGAAAATTACGAAAGGTAAGCCAAAATCATCTGGGGATTGGCAATAAACGCTTGGTCATTGTACACTTCCATGAACTTCCTTCATGCGTTTGTCGTGATAGCAAGGTGAACTGTAACGAGATGTCTGAAATTGATAACAGCCAGACAGGTTAAGTACATGTGAGCTGATAATCTGAAAATGGAAAGCAGGCTGCTGAGCTTGTAATTATTGTAAATGTATAGGAAGAGTGATAACATAGGAAATGAAAGAAATTTAACATTCTAAGAAGGTGGGAAATGTGACAGAACAGATACCGGAAATTTATGTAAGGGTTTCGGATTTAGAATTCAATATTAATTTTGTGGCAAATAGTCTCAATCCGGATTTTCTTAAACATAATAATAGTCTGCCATTTCAGGATAGAATATTTCGTGCATTTCCTGAATTGTCCGGCAGAATTAGTTCTGACATGAAGAATGAAGATGTCCGAAATATAGTCAGAGATGTATTTGAATTTAAGTACAAAAATGAAAAGGCGGCTATGTTAGAAAAGACTGCTGAGATACAGGATAAGCTTAATAGGGTGATTGTGCCTGCATTGCCGGTTCTGTTTCAGGAATTTAACCTGTCATGGAAAAAGGAATATGGTGATATAACCTGCTATCTGGGACTGTATAGTTTCTTTCCCAGAAAGGTATTCACAAAGGAATACTGGATTCATTATCTGACGAAGGAAGATTATATTTATAAAGCTGCAATGCATGAAATCAATCATTTTGTGCTGTTTGAAAAATGGAAGTCCATGCATGGCTATGCAAAGGCCAGGGAACCGGAGCACCCGGAACCTTTATGGTTTTTGGAAGAAATGATTGTTGACCCGACTTTGAATACAAAGGCGCTGCAGGAAATTGTTCCTTATCCTCAGAAGGCATATGAACAATTCTATACAGCTTCAATACAGGGGAGGACACCTCAGGAGTGGATACAAAGCTATTATATGGAAAGTGGCTCAATCGAAGAATTTCTTGAGCGTACCTACAGGTATATTGAGGATAATCTGAAGGAATTGATTGAAAAATGTGGATAAATATTGGCAAAGTTTTAGCTATAGTACAGTTTTAGCTCCTGTAGTATCTTGGGAACCATGAGGAGTATAAAGAAAGTCAGTTCTGTAAGGAATGTGGCAAAGAAAATATAGTCGTTCAATAGTATATGTGGTAGAATGATGGTATAAAAGGTAGTTCAGAAACGTTGTATGTATAACAGGTGCTATGTTTTAAAGAGTTAATAACCGAATCATAGTAGCAGGGGGAGATTATGTATATTGCACATAAATGGGACTCGGATGAGAGTGTGCAGCAGTTGCTTAACGAGCATCTTAAAGGCACTGGGAAACGCTGCAGGGAGTTTGGAAATGAATTTTTTAACGGAGATTTTGCTGCAGAATGTGGCATGCTGCATGATATCGGGAAATATTCTAAGGATTTTCAACTTCGTATCAGAGGAAAAGGAAAAAAATGTGACCATTCAACTGCAGGGGCAAGAGTAGCATATAATAAACCTTTGTTTGGAAAATTAGCGGCTTACTGTATTGCAGGGCATCATAGCGGACTGCCAGACTGCGGTACTCTGGCAGATTCTGGAGGAGAAGGGACTTTATATGGCCGTTTATCAAAGGAATATGAAATTCCTGATTATGAAGAATATCAAGATGAGATAGATGTATCAAAAATCAAATTTTCGCCCCAAGGGATCAAAAATCTGAGTAGGACGGGGGGCTTTACTTTTGCCTTCTTTACACATATGATTTATTCGTGCTTAACAGACAGTGATTTTCTAGATACCGAAGCATTTATGAACGGTGGTATAGAAAGAATTTCAAAGGTCTGTGATTTTAATCTCATGAAGAAGCTTATGGATGACAGATTAAATAGTTTCCCTGTTACTGAGGATATAGTGAATAAGAAGCGTGCGGATATTTTAAAAAAATGTATCTTGAAAGCAAGTCTGGGAAGAGGAGTATATAAATTAACAGTTCCAACAGGTGGAGGAAAGACACTCTCATCCATGGCATTTGCAATAAATCATTTAATTGCAAATAGTCTTAGACGAATTATTTACGTTATTCCTTATACCAGTATAATAGAGCAAAACGCCAGGGTATTTACAGATATTTTTGGTGAGGAGAATGTTCTTGAGCATCATTCCAATTATGATTTCAAACATGAGGAAGATTCCGGTGAAAAGAGAAAGTATCTTGCTTCAGAAAATTGGGATATGCCGATTATTGTCACAACAAATGTTCAATTCTTTGAGTCAATGTTTTCTAACAAATCATCCAGAAACAGAAAGCTACATAATATTGCAAACAGTATTATTATATTTGATGAGGTACAGATGTTTCCTATAGAATTTTTGAAACCCTGTATAGCAGCAATTTCGGAGCTTGTATATAATTACCAGTGCACTGCTGTGTTATGCAGTGCTACACAACCTGCATTAGAAAAATTTTTCCCCTTCCCTAATCAAATAACGGAAATTTGTGAGGATCCGGCAAAGAATATATTTGGGGCATTTACCAGAACAAGGATTGAAAGTCTGGAAGAAGTAAATTCAGAAATACTGGTAGAGTATATGATGTCTCAGAAGCAGTGCCTTACGATAGTCAATACAAGAAAGCATGCAAAGAGGATATATTCATTATTAACAGGAGAAGGAAATTACCATCTTTCAACACTTATGTGCCCGGTACATAGACTAAAAATAATACAGGAAATTCGTGAGCGGTTGAAAAAAAGGCAACCATGCAGAGTCATTTCAACAAAGCTTATTGAAGCGGGTGTTGATGTGGATTTTCCGGTAGTATACCGTGCAATGTGTGGATTGGATTCAATAATTCAATCAGCTGGCAGATGTAATAGAGAAGGAAAGTTAGTTGATGAATTTGGGCATGAAATATTGGGAAAAGTATTTATTTTTAAGCCGGAAGAGGAATTTTACAAGCATATGCCATCTTCTATGGCATTACCAATTGAAGTGACCAAGGAAATAATAAAAAATTATGAAGATATTATATCACCGGATGCAATCAAAGCCTATTTTAACTTGCTTTATTTTGGTAAAGGAAGTGAAGGCCTTGATAGAAAAGGAATTATGCGGCAGCTTGAAGCTGGTGTTCCTACAGGTAAGCCAGATAGTAGGAATATCTTTAATTATAATTTCAAAAAGATTTCAGATGATTTTAAATTAATCAATGAAAATACATATGCAGTTATTATACCTTATGATGAGAATGCAAAAAAGTTGATTGAAAAGATTGATTATATTAATGATTTACGAGGAGTATTGCGCTCGTTGCAGCCTTATACAGTCAATATTTTTAAAAATGAATTTGAAGCTCTAAATGGTGCCGGGAAGCTTAAAATGGTTGCTGATGATATGGCTGTGCTTAGAAGTATGGAAGATTATAGTGAACAAATAGGAATAGATATTGATATTAAGATGGGGATTGGTTTATTTTACTAAAAAATCCCACTAATTTTGGTGGGATTTTTTCATAATGCAATTTAACCTATTTCAATCCACGTGAAAAATAAACACAACAATATAATTATACCATAGGTCAATGTATTTTCAAGTTGAATCCAAATTAAGAATTTAGATAAAAGTATGAGTTAATAATTATAATACCGTTCTATAGAATTTTTATAGCTGAATTCTACTTCATTAATCCAATTAATAGAATGTTTAACTTATTATAATTAAATAGTTAATTAAAGTTACCAAATAGTTCCTATAAGGATTGGTAAAATTATCAATAGATTAATATATAAGAACATTATATAATACAATTGAACCTGAAAAAATAGGAGATGATGAAAGAGAAAAGAACCATAGAATGAGCTATCGAGCTCATTCTATGGAATCCCAAAGGAGGTGAATTTTTATGGGTTATGGTTTCAATATTGATGTTTCTGGTAATTACGCATTATTTTCACGACCAGAATTTAAAGTAGAACGGGTCAGCTATGATATTATCACACCATCAGCGGCTCGAGCTATTGTCGAAGCTATTTATTGGAAGCCAGCTATAAAATATGTGATTGATACTATTCATATATACAATGAACCGCAATTTACCAATATCAGACGTAATGAAGTAAGTGCAAAAATTTTATATAGCGATATGAAGAAATTAATGGAAAAAAATGAAGGTAAAAGCTATCTCAATACAAAAGAGATTATACAGCAAAGAGCATCCACCTTGCTAAAAGATGTGCACTATACAATTAGCGGGCACTTTGAAATGACAGGAAAATACAGTGATAGTGAAGACGAGTGCAAAGAAAAGCATTATAATGTTCTCCTTCGGAGGTTAAGAAATGGGCAATGTTTTACTCAGCCATACTTAGGCTGTAAAGAATTCCCTGCGAAAGTAGAGATAATTGAGGGAGAAATACCAAAAAGCACACTGAAAGGTGAACGTGATTTGGGTTACATGTTATATGATATGGAATATGGAGAGGATATCATCCAACCCACTTATTTTCGAGCCAAAATGGTAGATGGTATTGTAAATCTGAAAGAGGCGGAGATTGTGAGGTGAAAGTGTGTTATTGCAGTCATTGGTACATTATTATGAGATTTTAGCTGAGGATGAGAATTGTGATATACCTAAAAGGGGATACAGCAGAGCAAAAGTATCTTATGCATTAACAATCTCTCACGAAGGAGAACTTACTGGTATTTTGCCATTAAAACAACCGGATGCAAAAGGGAATAAATTAATTGCATTGGAAATGGAAGTACCAGAGCAGGTAAAACGAGCAGTTGGTATAATGCCTAATTTTCTTTGTGATAATTCCAGTTATGTTTTTGGATTTGATAATAAGGGTAAGGATAAACGTTCAAGGGAATGCTTTTTGGCTTTTAAACAATTGCATCAATCCGTTCTGAAAGAAGCGGACTGTGAAGAAGCAAGTGCCTTTCTTGCTTTTTTAGATCAATGGAATTTGGACAAGGCTCCAGTATATCCGATTATTTTAGAATATTTAGAGGATATTTACAAAGGTGCGAATTTTGTTTTTCGACTGGAGGGACAGGCTAAATATCTGCATCAAGTTCAAAAAATAAGGCAAGCATGGGAACAATTCAAAAACTCGTCAGAGGATTTGGAAGTACGGAGATGTCTGGTAACCGGAGAAGAAGCTAAAATTGCTAGGCTTCATCCGAGTATTCGTGGAATCAAGGGCGGACAGTCTATGGGAAATACTCTGATTTCCTTTAATGACTCGGCGTATGAATCCTATGGAAATGTGAAGATGCAGGGACTAAACTCGCCAGTTAGTGAATATGCAGCTTTTGCGTATGGTACAGTATTAAATTATATGTTGACCGATAGTAGTCACCGCATAACACTTGGGGATTCTACAATAATTTTTTGGGCAGAGACGGAGAATGGAAAATGCTATCAGGATATATTTGCTTTAATTACTAATCCCGATGAACTGAAAGATATAGAAAATGAAGAAAACCGTTTTATAAGGGATGAAAGTGCCGTCAGAGATGTGAAATCCGTACTTATGAAAATCGCTACCGGAAGTAAAGTGAATTTGGATTTTTCTATTGACAAAGAAACAAAGTTTTATGTGTTGGCTCTTTCTCCGAATGCAGCGAGAATCTCTATTCGGTTCATGCTCTATAATAGTTTTGGAAGTTATCTTGAAATGCTGTTGAGGCATTATGAAGATATGGCAATTGAAAAACAATTTGACAAAGAGCCTGACTCCATTTCTATTTGGCGCATATTGAATGAAACGGTAGCTCCGTCTTCTACCGATAAATCAGCATCCCCTCTTTTATCAGGTGCTGTCTTTCGCGCAATATTGACCGGAAGTCCTTATCCGACTGCTTTGTATTATGCAATTATTATACGTATACGTGCTGAAAAGGAGATAAATTACAATAAGGCGGCTTTGATTAAAGCGTATCTTTTAAGATGCAGTCATGCTGAGAAATATAAGGAGGAGGGAGTTTTAAAAATGTCATTGAATATTCAATCGGAAAATAAGGCTTACGTACTGGGAAGATTATTTGCAGCATTGGAAAAAGCACAAAAAGATGCAAATCCTAATATCAATGCGACCATTAAGGATCGCTACTTTACATCTGCCTGCGCTAATCCAGCACTGACCTTTCCAGTATTATTAAAATTATCAAGCTACCACATTTCAAAAGCAGAATATGGTTATAAAAATGAAAATAATATAAATGAAATTATGCAGTTATTAAATGTTGAAAGAAACCCATTTCCAAAGAATCTATCCCTGGAGGAACAAGGTATTTTTGTACTTGGATATTATCATCAGAAAAATAAGTATTTTTTTGATATTAAGGAGGCCAGTGAACTGAAAAAAGGGAAAACGGGTAAAGAGGAGGAGATATTATGAAAGAACCAATTAAAAACAGATATGAGTTTACTGTTTTATTTGATGTTGAGAATGGCAATCCCAATGGTGACCCGGATGCTGGAAATATGCCCCGCATTAACCCGGAAACAGGATATGGAATTGTTACAGACGTATGTATTAAACGAAAAATAAGAAATTATATAGAAACCTTGAAAGAGGACAGTACCAATTATCGAATCTACATAAAAGATGGAGTGCCGTTAAATAAAAGTGACAAGGAAGCCTTTTCTCATGTCGGAGTGGAGGAAAAAGATGCGCAGTCTAAAAAGGGAGATATTGATGAAAAAATAAGGGATTTTATGTGCGATAATTTTTATGACATCAGGACATTTGGAGCTGTAATGACCACATTTGTCAAAGCTAAGTTAAACTGTGGACAGGTGCGGGGGCCAGTTCAAATTGGTTTTGCGAGGAGTATTGAGCCAATTATAGCACAGGAGGTTACCATAACCCGAATTGCAATTACAACGGAGGAAGATGCCAAAAAGAAAGAGACTGAAATGGGAAGAAAGTATATTATTCCGTATGCTTTATATCGTCTTGATGGTTATATCTCTGCTAATCTAGCAAGAAAGGTAACCGGTTTTAACGAGGATGACCTGACATTATTATGGAAAGCAATTATTAACATGTTTGAAATCGATCATTCAGCAGCAAGAGGTAAAATGTCAGTAAGAGAACTAGTAGTATTCAAGCATGAGAGTGAGTTAGGGAATTGTCCGGCTTATAAGCTTTTTGATACAATTTCTGTTGAGAAAAGTACGGAAGGAGCGGCACGTTCTTATTCTGATTATAAGGTAATAGTAAAAGAAGATAGCATACCGGATGGTGTCACAGTGACACGTATGGTATAAATTGAAAGATGAAAAGAAAGGATGCCGCAAGTAAACTTATTCATTGATTATTTGCAGCAGTTTACAGATGAATCTGTAATAAGTGATGGAACTGGGATATGTATCAAGAAGATGAATATATAAGTCTATCGGGAATACAGCATTTTGCATTTTGCAGAAGGCAATGGGCTTTAATACATATTGAACAGCAATGGGAAGAAAATTTGCGTACAGTTGAAGGAAATTTATTGCACAAAAATGCTCATAATGCAGCTTCTTCGGAAAAACGGGGTGATATCATCATATCCCGGGGTATGCCTGTTCATTCAAGTGTATTGGGCATTGCAGGAGAATGTGATGTAGTTGAATTTCATCAGAGTGATAATGCAGGAATCACTTTGTTTGGGAGAAAAGGGAGATACATTCCGATTCCTGTGGAGTATAAGCATGGAGAGCCGAAAAAGGATGATATTGATATACTTCAGTTAACGGCGCAGGCAATTTGCCTTGAGGAAATGCTCTGTTGTGAGATTAAATCAGGTTATATGTATTATGAAGAAATACGCCATCGGGTTCCTGTAATATTTACGGACGAATTAAGGAAGAGAACAAAAGAATTGTTTGAAGAGATGCACCAGATGTATCATCGCAGACATACACCTAAAGTAAAAAGGACTAAGTCCTGCAATGCCTGTTCATTGAAAGAAATCTGCCTTCCTGTTTTGAATAAAAACAGATCAGTAAGAGAATACATTAATGGCAGAATCAAGGAGGTTAATAATGAAGAAGCTCCTTAATACCTTATATATTTCTTCTCCTGACAGGTATCTGTCTCTGGATGGGGAAAATGTAGTCATTTTAAGTGGAAACACCGAAATTGGCAGAATTCCGTTACATAATTTGGAATCTATTGTAACATACGGATATACCGGTGCAAGTCCTAAACTTATGGGAGCTTGTGCAAAAATGAACATCTCACTATCCTTTATGACTGAACATGGCAAATTTCTTGCACGTATTACGGGTGAAGTCAGAGGAAATGTGACCTTGCGTAAGGAGCAATACAGGATTTCTGATAAAGAAGTACAGAGTATAAAAATTGCCAGGAATTTTATCATTGGTAAATTATACAACTCAAAGTGGGTAATTGAACGTGCAATTCGGGACTATCCATTGCGAATTGATACCAATAAATTTAAAACAAAATCAGAATTTCTCAGTAAGGCAATGAAAGCTGTACAAAATTGCACTGACACGGAGCAACTTCGTGGAATAGAAGGAGAAGCTGCAAGTGTTTATTTCTCAATTTTTGATAATATGATTCTACAGAATAAAGATGATTTCTTCTTTAATACCCGAAACCGCAGACCACCTCTTGATAATGTAAATGCAATGCTTTCTTTTGCTTACTCCTTACTTGCGAATATGTGTGCTTCTTCTCTTGAAGCTGTTGGATTAGACCCTTATGTAGGTTTCCTGCATAAGGATCGGCCAGGTCGTGCATCATTAGCATTAGATTTAATGGAAGAATTTCGGGCTGTGATGGCCGATCGTTTTGTATTGACTTTGATTAATAAACGAATAATTAATAATAAAGGGTTTATCAAAAAAGAGAATGGTGCAGTTATTATGAATGACGAAACCCGGAAGCTCTTTTTGAGTGCCTGGCAAACGCGTAAACAGGAAATAATTCATCATCCATTTTTAGATGAAAAAGTTGAGTGGGGAATGGTCCCCTATATACAGGCGTTGCTTTTAGCAAGGTACATACGTGGAGATTTGGATGAATATCCCCCTTTTTTATGGAAGTAGGTGATTTTTATACTTGTACTTATTACTTATGATGTTTGTACAGAAAATGCAGGTGGAAAAAAACGTTTGCGTAAAGTCGCAAAGCAATGTGTAAACTATGGCAGACGGGTACAAAATTCCGTATTCGAGTGCGTAATGGACACTGCTAAGTGCAGGCAGGTAAAGGCAATACTGGAAGAAATTATTGATAAAGAGAAGGATAGTTTGCGTTTTTATTATCTTGGTGACAATTATCAGAATAAGGTAGAGCATATTGGTGCTAAACCCAGTTTTGATGTTGAAGCTCCTTTAATATTTTAGGGAAATACTAATTTAATAATTTTGTTTTTTGAATTTTAAGTTACTTTAAATAATGGTTAGTATATAGAACTAATCGTGTAATTTTGTAGATAGCATGATATAAATATTTCCTTGGAATCAGTGGGGTAATCTAGTTCGTTTTTGTTATTCCACTGATTTTTTAGGGGGTACTCCCCATATTAGAATAACCATGGGCAAAATTACTGATACGGAAGATTAGATAAGTAAAAGGAAATTCAAGTTAAAAACATTTTGTAAATGATAGAGTTAATGGTATAAATATAACGATTAAATTAGTGTGCGAATGTGAAGTAAACATCAAATTGTTAAGTGATTCGCACCTCAAAAGAGTACCAATTGAAAGTATAAGTTAAGAGTATTAATAAAATCTATAATGAATTATTATAGGTTATAATGAAATATGTATATATATAAGTAAATAATAGTTTGAAAATTTATGCAAAATTGCGGTTGCTTCCATTGTGGAAGCGTGGATTGAAATTTGCCTCTCCTGTTCAAGATTGTCCTGATATCTGTTGCTTCCATTGTGGAAGCGTGGATTGAAATTCTGATATCCATATCATTCCTGAAATAGATAATTGTTGCTTCCATTGTGGAAGCGTGGATTGAAATTGTTACTCATATCTAACACCAGAAGAGGACCCTGTTGCTTCCATTGTGGAAGCGTGGATTGAAATGATGAACTAAATAAGGAGTTTAATTTTACACTGGTTGCTTCCATTGTGGAAGCGTGGATTGAAATTGCTTAAGCATGGGTTTGAACCGGGTGCCAATTGGGGTTGCTTCCATTGTGGAAGCGTGGATTGAAATAGTCTAATTGCTACGATTGGAACCAATACATATGTTGCTTCCATTGTGGAAGCGTGGATTGAAATTTTATAATGCTAGAATCATCAGGGCAAGAGTAAACAGTTGCTTCCATTGTGGAAGCGTGGATTGAAATGGATATACAACGGATTAGAGTGACATTATGTGACATTGTTGCTTCCATTGTGGAAGCGTGGATTGAAATCATATTCGTCAACAAACTGGAACAGCATAGGCTTGTTGCTTCCATTGTGGAAGCGTGGATTGAAATTTTCTTGCCTTATCTCCAAATTCATAAGGCTGTATAGTTGCTTCCATTGTGGAAGCGTGGATTGAAATATTAAATCTCTTCTGGTAGATGACTTTATCAAGGAGTTGCTTCCATTGTGGAAGCGTGGATTGAAATTTCCGTGGCAATGACGATCCCATGAAGTCTAAAGGGTTGCTTCCATTGTGGAAGCGTGGATTGAAATTCATAATATTCACCAATATTAACAAGACCATAGGAGTTGCTTCCATTGTGGAAGCGTGGATTGAAATAGGTAAGGGAAGTAAAATAACAGACCTCAATGGGTTGCTTCCATTGTGGAAGCGTGGATTGAAATCAAAATATTTGCCATGATGAAGATGAAGCAGCAATGGTTGCTTCCATTGTGGAAGCGTGGATTGAAATGATATGCATTGGGGCATTGCTAATTTAGAGCATTGTTGCTTCCATTGTGGAAGCGTGGATTGAAATTCCTATGATATCACAGGTGGCACAGACTTTATGGTTGCTTCCATTGTGGAAGCGTGGATTGAAATCCTATGAAACTGACAGAGATCCTGCAAAGAATGGGTTGCTTCCATTGTGGAAGCGTGGATTGAAATAGGGTATTTTGGTTTGTACAACCAACCAGTTAGTGGGTTGCTTCCATTGTGGAAGCGTGGATTGAAATTCCTTACAAAGTATCAAGAGAAGCTGGGATACCTTGTTGCTTCCATTGTGGAAGCGTGGATTGAAATATTTCATGGGTTGTATTTGCCAACCCCCATTTAGGTTGCTTCCATTGTGGAAGCGTGGATTGAAATTTGGAATTCAAGTCCTTTATTGAGTACAACAACAGTTGCTTCCATTGTGGAAGCGTGGATTGAAATCTGGGTAATCCAGCCCTTTGTGATTGCGGCATTGGTTGCTTCCATTGTGGAAGCGTGGATTGAAATCAGTACAGCCACCATTTATAATAAAGTTTGCTGTGGTTGCTTCCATTGTGGAAGCGTGGATTGAAATCGTAGAGGTGAGATTTTTGGATTGACATGGAATGAGTTGCTTCCATTGTGGAAGCGTGGATTGAAATTGTTAATATGTAATCAACTGCGGAAAAAGTTGCTTGTTGCTTCCATTGTGGAAGCGTGGATTGAAATACGTTACGGTGGATTATTTTGTATGATAGGAGGGTTGCTTCCATTGTGGAAGCGTGGATTGAAATATAAGGAGGACAAGTTATTGAACGAAATCATAACCGTTGCTTCCATTGTGGAAGCGTGGATTGAAATAAGAGAAACACATAACACTCACCTGTGCTCATATGGTTGCTTCCATTGTGGAAGCGTGGATTGAAATCGATATTGCGGTCATTCTTATCTAGGAGCATAAACGTTGCTTCCATTGTGGAAGCGTGGATTGAAATTTAAGTAAGAAAAGATGGCAGGCATTAGTAAAAAGTTGCTTCCATTGTGGAAGCGTGGATTGAAATAGTAGCAGTGACGTAAGTATCCATAGTAGTTGCTAGTTGCTTCCATTGTGGAAGCGTGGATTGAAATATATCACCGTTGATGTTATCAGTCCAACCCATTAAGTTGCTTCCATTGTGGAAGCGTGGATTGAAATTAGCATTATAAACCGTAAACTATTAGGAAAATTGGTTGCTTCCATTGTGGAAGCGTGGATTGAAATTCCTTACTCATGTTGTGCCAGCGTGGTTCCAGTGGTTGCTTCCATTGTGGAAGCGTGGATTGAAATTCTATCTCCATGCTGCATTATAAACTCTGAATTGTTGCTTCCATTGTGGAAGCGTGGATTGAAATAGTTGTAGGTATTATTAGCACTTTATCAGGTGCAGTTGCTTCCATTGTGGAAGCGTGGATTGAAATCTATGAATTAGTAACAGATGAACACCGCAAATCGTTGCTTCCATTGTGGAAGCGTGGATTGAAATCGTAAACAGCTCGAAGTGATTGAGGATTAATTATGAGTTGCTTCCATTGTGGAAGCGTGGATTGAAATATCCTGGAACGGCAATCCAGCGAATGGATAGCCACGTTGCTTCCATTGTGGAAGCGTGGATTGAAATCCAGAAGGATAGATATTAATCCAAACAAGCTTATGGTTGCTTCCATTGTGGAAGCGTGGATTGAAATTGCATGATGATGTTTATGTATCCAGAAAAGCATGTTGCTTCCATTGTGGAAGCGTGGATTGAAATTATCTCAAATTGCTTGTTGAAAGTGTAGACCATAGTTGCTTCCATTGTGGAAGCGTGGATTGAAATCTACAGCAATCGGATTTATTAACCGCTATGAACAGGTTGCTTCCATTGTGGAAGCGTGGATTGAAATCTCTGTTTTTGCTTGTGTAAGAATGCTAGAAGCAATGTTGCTTCCATTGTGGAAGCGTGGATTGAAATTTTGCTAAGTCTTTGAATATATTTACCGCCGCAGTTGCTTCCATTGTGGAAGCGTGGATTGAAATTGTAATCCGGTATTATGCAACGGAAATAGATAAAGTTGCTTCCATTGTGGAAGCGTGGATTGAAATATCCTGGAACGGCAATCCAGCGAATGGATAGCCAGTTGCTTCCATTGTGGAAGCGTGGATTGAAATATCCCAATATATGGGCTTGAAAATGTTACAGCAAGTTGCTTCCATTGTGGAAGCGTGGATTGAAATTGCCTGGGTCTTTTTGCTTTCCTTTGTCCATCCTGTTGCTTCCATTGTGGAAGCGTGGATTGAAATTTCTACAAGTATTTCAAACTGATTCAAGCGTATCCCGTTGCTTCCATTGTGGAAGCGTGGATTGAAATGCTTATATTTCCGACCCTATTGTATAATGCCTTTGGTTGCTTCCATTGTGGAAGCGTGGATTGAAATATAATTATTTTAATGAATAAACCAAAAGTAAAAAGGTTGCTTCCATTGTGGAAGCGTGGATTGAAATCATAGATGATAAATGCAAGGGCCTTATAGGGGTCCCGTTGCTTCCATTGTGGAAGCGTGGATTGAAATTATCAGGACGTTATCAAAATATCAAAGTATTGCGTTGCTTCCATTGTGGAAGCGTGGATTGAAATTAATTTTTGAATACATCTATTACTATCTGTCTTGTTGCTTCCATTGTGGAAGCGTGGATTGAAATCTGAAGAAGAGTACATAACTCAAGACGATGTAGGGTTGCTTCCATTGTGGAAGCGTGGATTGAAATTCCACTATGATTTACTTGGATAAGGAATGGCTTTTGTTGCATCCATTGTGGAAGCGTGGATTGAAATTGACTGATAGCCGTTTGAGATCCTGTAATTCCTGTGGTTGCTTCCATTGTGGAAGCGTGGATTGAAATCGAGTGCAGTTAATACCGTTCCAATGGTTAAAACTGTTGCTTCCATTGTGGAAGCGTGGATTGAAATCTATGGTTATATTTTTGCGTTTATCGGCATTAAGGGTTGCTTCCATTGTGGAAGCGTGGATTGAAATCATGCATGGCATTAAAGTCATCTATTTTTTCGAGTTGCTTCCATTGTGGAAGCGTGGATTGAAATCTGTTACATTTCCCATGCTCGTCCTCCTTAAATGTTGCTTCCATTGTGGAAGCGTGGATTGAAATTTCTGTGTATATTTGAGCTGAGTAATTATACTATGTTGCTTCCATTGTGGAAGCGTGGATTGAAATTTCCAAGAACATGCTGCAATTTGCTGTATATTGGTTGCTTCCATTGTGGAAGCGTGGATTGAAATAGCCATTAGTGAAGAACAGTCACATTCACATTTCACGTTGCTTCCATTGTGGAAGCGTGGATTGAAATATCAGTACTTTCTATGCCAGAATCATCATGTACGGTTGCTTCCATTGTGGAAGCGTGGATTGAAATAATTGTGTATCTTGCTTGCGAATATCCGTAATTGGTTGCTTCCATTGTGGAAGCGTGGATTGAAATTTCTGTCTCATAGTATCCTAAAGGTTTTTGCTTTGTTGCTTCCATTGTGGAAGCGTGGATTGAAATATCCACATAATGTATGCTTTCAAAACTACTAAATGTTGCTTCCATTGTGGAAGCGTGGATTGAAATTTGCTTTTCTGTCTCTTCTTATCTCCCGGTATAAGTTGCTTCCATTGTGGAAGCGTGGATTGAAATACGTCCAACCATTACATCTGCGATATGTATCAATGTTGCTTCCATTGCGGAAGCGTGGATTGAAATTTACCATCTTTAAGGGTTGCGATTGTTTCGCGGCGTTGCTTCCATTGCGGAAGCGTGGATTGAAATTTTACAGTCGCATCCTTAAGCATTAGATAGGCTGGTTGCTTCCATTGCGGAAGCGTGGATTGAAATCTTTTTGATTGGCAGTGTTAACATAAATGTTCCCCGTTGCTTCCATTGCGGAAGCGTGGATTGAAATATCAAATACGTATTGGCATGGAAAATGGATTAAAGTTGCTTCCATTGCGGAAGCGTTGATTGAAATGGAAATATTATAATTTTTCTTGGAAAGCCGGTAGGTTGCTTCCATTGCGGAAGCGTGGATTGAAATCTTCGCGTTTTATTAGTTTGGACCTATTTACTTCCGTTGCTTCCATTGCGGAAGCGTGGATTGAAATTATAATGTTATAGTCTAATGGATTTAACCCATATCGTTGCTTCCATTGCGGAAGCGTGGATTGAAATAGCCTTTGCAAGAGTGATATAGTACTCCTTAAGTGTTGCTTCCATTGCAGAAGCGTGGATTGAAATAGCCTTGGCAAGAGTGATATAGTACTCCTTAAGGTTGCTTCCATTGCGGAAGCGTGGATTGAAATTAATTCATATTTACAAAATCTGCAATTATTATAGTTGCTTTCATTGCGGAAGTGTGGATTAAAATTTCTAAAATAAAGTCAAAGAGCAAGAAAAAACGTTGCTGCTATTGTGGAAGTATGGATTGAAATGGTGAGTTAGTAGAAAATGCTAAGGTCAGATGCCATTCTCAGCTAAAGATAATTAAAGTATCACATTATATTCCTAAATGTCCAATTTTTATTTTGACATGTGCAAAATTAGTGAGGCACAACCACTTTATAAGCTTTATCCTTTGTGTCTTTTATAAATTTAAAGAAATTAAGCCTGGATTATTCATTATAGAAAGAAATGAATAATTCAGGCTTATATCATTTATCTCAAAAATGATATTCCAGCATTGATATAGAAAATTAGTCAAATAATAAGGAATAGTAAAACATAATAATTATCAATCAGGGAGATAATTTTGGGGTGAATATTATACCCTCCTGTTCAATTAATGGAAATAATATTTGACAGGAATAATAATCATATTTCTCAATACTTTAAGCCAGTTTCATTTTATTTCTGCTCTTGCTTACAGCTCTGGTCACTTCCTTCAGCCAGGCTTTTTCCTCCTCATTCAGATAAGGAGAAATCTTCTCGTACACCTCTTGATGGTAACGGTTCAAGCTTGCAATTTCCTTCTGGCTCATATAGGAAGTATCGACAGCATCCAAATCGATGGGAGCAAAGGTAAGATGTTCAAAGTACATGAACTGTCCATACTCATTCTTTGCACCTTTGTGGCAGATTAATTCATTTTCGGTACGGATGCCGTGGCTGCCTTCTATATAAACGCCGGGCTCGTCGGTAGTTACCATACCTTCTTCCAGTACGCAGCCGTCATCTCTTTCGGGAACCTTCTTCCAACGGAAACCATTGGGAGCTTCGTGAACATTCAAAAGATAGCCGACACCGTGGCCGGTACCGCATTTGTAATCCAAATCCATATCCCAGATAGGGCCTCTGGCAAGGATATCCAGGTTCTGTCCGATACAGCCGTAAAGGAATCTGGCATCGGCAAGATTTAACATACTTCGAAGTACAGCAGTAAAATGCTTCTTGATTTCTTTGCTTACTTCTCCCAGTATGATGGTTCTGGTGATGTCCGTAGTGCCTTCGTAATACTGACCGCCGGAATCTACCAGTAAAAGGCCTTCGGGCTTTAATACCGCATGGCTTTCTTCGGATGCAGAATAGTGCATCATGGCCGCATTTGCATTGTAGGCACTTATGGTGTTAAAGCTCAGATCAATAAAGCCATCCTGCTCTTTTCGGCAGTTCTCCAGATAATCACTGGCAGTGACCTCTGTTATTTCTGTCTTTCCAATGTTTTTCTTAAGCCAATGGATGAATTTTGTGACGGCAACGCCATCCTTGATATGAGCCTTGCGGAGATTCTCAAGCTCGACGGAATTTTTAACAGCTTTAAGAAGCACCGTAGGATTAGGGGCATCAATAACAGAAGCGCCGCTGCCAAGGTTTTGATAGATTGCGTAATTGACTTTGGCGGTATCAAACAGTATTTTTTCATTTTTGGGAAGTGTTTTGACGAATTCATATATTTCAAAATATCCTCTGATTTCCACACCAAATTTTCCAAGGGTTGCTTTGATTTCTTCTGAAAGCTTCTTTTCATCGAGGAAAAGAATTGCTTTTTCCTGGGTAATCACTGCATAGGAGAGAACTACCGGATTATATGCGATATCTCCCCCGCGGATGTTAAAAAGCCATGCAATGTCATCTAGGGAAGTAATGATATGATAAGCAGCATCCTTTTTTTGCATCTCGCTTCTTACAGCTTCCAGTTTTAAAGCGGTAGTCTTGCCGGAGTATTTATCCTCCAGTAGGAAAGCAGGTGCGGTAGGAAGTTCCGGGCGGTCTGTCCAGATTTCATCTACAAGGTCTTTATCATATTGAATGGAAACCTTCTTCCGGGATAATTTTTCCCTTAAGCGAAGGCCTAACTTTGCATTGACAACTCTTCCGTCAAAGCCGAGAACTTCGCCTTCTTTTAATTTGTCATAAAGGAATTCCTCCAGTGTCGGAACACCTTCTTCCCCCATTTTATAAAGGGTAATACCGGAACCGGCCAGTTCTCTGGCAGCCTGGATAAAATATCTTCCGTCTGTCCAAAGTCCTGCTTCCGCCTGGGTGACTACTACACTGCCTGCAGAGCCGGTAAAGCCGGATATATATTTTCTGGATTTAAAGTAATTCCCCACGTATTCGGATTCATGAAAGTCCGAGGTGGGCAAGAGATAAGCCTGAATGCCGTTTTTTGCCATTAAGGCTCTTAAATGCTGTAATCTTTCTGTTACCATAGAATAGCCTCCTGTCATCACATTTTTTCAGGTTCGCCGTATTCTTCTCCAAATAATTCTGCGGTTACTTTTTTCATAACCTGTGGGGTAAGCGGTTTATCGGAATAGTCTGTTTTTTCATCAGCAATTGCATTTACAACATCCATTCCTTCGATTACTTTACCGAAAGCAGCGTAGGAGCCGTCAAGGTGAGGGCTGTCCTTGTGCATGATAAAGAATTGGGAACCTGCTGAGTTGGGCATCTGGGATCTTGCCATAGATATGACACCGGCAGTATGCTTTAAATTATTTTCAAAGTGGTTATATGAAAATTCTCCTTTAATGGTATAGTCTGGGCCGCCCATGCCGGTACCTTCCGGATCTCCGCCCTGAAGCATAAAACCGCGGATTACTCTGTGGAAAATAAGTCCGTCATAGAAGTTTTTCTGAACCAAAGAAACAAAATTCTTTACTGTATTGGGAGCTATGTCAGGATACAGTTCCAGCTTGATAAGGCTGCCATTTTCCATTTCAATTGTTACAATAGGATTTTTTTCTGCCATTTTATATACCCTTTCTGTAATCTAATATTTACAAAAGGTAATTATAACATAGTTTAAATTGGGTGTCTAATGAAAAACATCCGAATACATGGAAAAGGTTCGCAAAGCGGCAGAAAATGTATACGAAATAACAGATAGGCTGCAGATAGGTGTCTTTTGGGGCTTTTATTAGTTTTGGGATTTTCATGGTATCTGGCTTTATATGGGAGTATACGTGGTCATTGGCAGAAAAAGATTTATTTAAAAGTAAATCTGATAAATTTAATTTTATATTATATCTGTATCACACTATATTATAAGACAATACGATTAAATGGAAATTAAGTTGACATTTTTGATAAACAAAAATATAATATATTTATATAATTGATAAACTGAGAAATAATAACGATTTAGGAAATGGTGAATTGCAGAATAGGATTACCAGCATCTGTTTATGGATTTTAAGATTACATTTGGGATTCGTTTGAGATCTGTAACGGTTTAATAAAAATGATTGCTATTTAAATTACAATTAGCTATTTGGACGCAAAAAGACGTCTGACACTTGTTTATTTTAAAGCATTATAAGGCTTCACAGTTCCGGAGGAGAATATCATATGAAAAAGGAAATTACAGATTTATCAATGAAAGAATTAAAGAGAGGGTTTCATTCGGTTTCTGCAGGCAGGGAGAAATACATCTGTAATTACTGTGAGAAGGAATTTTGCAAAGGAGAAGTGTATCCTGTCGAAGGGCATTTTTATGATTATAAGCTGGGAGCCAGGGAACATGTAAGGGCAGAGCACGGCGGAATATTTGAGCTTTTAATTACTGGGGACAGCAAATATCTGTCACTGACCGATAACCAGAAGAAGCTTCTTACCCTTATGGCTTCCGGCCTGAGCGATAACGAAATTGCCAGACAGCTGAAGGTAACACCTTCTACGGTAAGGCATCAGAAGTTTATGTTCCGGGAGAAGGCAAAGCAGGCAAGGATGTTTCTTTCCGTATATGAGCTGGCAGAGGAGCAGAACAAGAGGGAAGATAAGCTGGTACCGGTACATTCAAAGGCAACCATGGTAGATGACCGGTATATTACTACTGAGGAAGAAAAGGAAAAGGTACTGACGACGGCATTTTCCTCCTTAGAACCCTTAAAGCTTTTCAGGTTTCCGGCAAGGGAAAAGAAAAAGATAGTAGTACTGAAAAAAATAACAGAGAGTTTTAAAGAAGGCAAGCATTATGAGGAAAGGGAAGTGAACAGTATCCTAAAGGATATATATGATGATTACCCTACCATAAGGCGTTATCTGATTGAGTATGGATTTATGAGCCGGACAGACGATTGTAAAGAATATTGGCTGACATAAAGGAGCCTGGACAGACGACTGTAAAGAATATTGGCAGACATAAAGGAGCTTGGACAGACGACTGTAAAGTAATATTAGATGACATAAAAAGAGTCTCCAGATAAAGAATATTGACTGATTTACAGAAGTCCACAGAGATAGCTGCAAAGAATATCGACTGGCTTAAAGAAGCCAGAGAAAAGGAAGAAAAGAATGATGGAAGACATAATAAAAAATAAACAGGAAGAGGAAATAGATATTATCAGTGAACTTACGAATTTCCTGGATAATGAGAAGAGAATCAAGAGCTGGCCTGCCAAGAAAGAGAAGAAGCAGGCAGTGCTTCTCTATCTAAGCACAAAGTTCGAGAAGAATCGTATATATACTGAAAAAGAAGTAAATGAAATAATCAATGACTGGCATACCTTTAAGGATTTTTTTCTGCTTCGAAGAGGACTTATTGAAAAAAAGCTCCTGAACAGGACCTGGGATGGCAGTCAGTACTGGAAAGATTAAAAAGTTCCCGAAAGGCTAAAAAGGTACTTGTACAAGCATTTATTATCGTTTATAATGTATGGGATTAAAAAATGGCACAGATGGGAGAAGACCATGGCAGTTCAAAAAAAAGCCCAAATAATATCACAGGTACAGTTAGCACCGGGGATTTTCAGTATGTGGTTAAAGGATTTGGAGATTGCCGGACAGGCAAAGCCCGGACAATTTTTATCCCTGTACTGTAACAGTGAGGACAGATTGCTTCCAAGACCCATAAGCATCTGCGAAATTAAGGAAGACGGTACTTCTTTGCGGCTTGTATACAGGGTGGCCGGCAAAGGAACGGAAGAAATCTCAAGGCTTAAGGAAGGGGATACGATTCAGGTAATGGGTCCCCTTGGTAACGGATTCCCTGAGACCAGAGCAAAGGCAATCCTTATCGGAGGCGGTATCGGGATTCCTCCCATGCTTGAACTGGCAAAAAGTCTGGATTGTGAAAAAAGCATTGTCCTGGGATACCGTGACATTACCTTTCTCGAGAAGGAGTTCCAGCCTTACGGACAGGTTTATCTTTCAACGGAGGACGGAAGTGCCGGTGTAAAGGGAAATGTTATTGATGCCATCCGGCAAAATGCCGTGGAGGGCGAAGTGATATTTGCCTGCGGCCCCACCCCCATGCTGCGGGGAGTAAAGGCTTATGCTGCGGAGCATGGAATTACTGCATGGCTGTCCCTGGAGGAGCGCATGGCCTGCGGTATCGGAGCCTGTTTAGCCTGTGTCTGCAAGACCAGAAATAAGGACCACCATACCAATGTGAATAACACAAGGATTTGTAAGGAAGGGCCTGTATTTAGAGCAGAAGAGGTTGAACTCTAGGAAATAGGAGCGAAGGGATATCCAAGGGATGACCGGACAATCAGAAAGAGGTTAGCATGATAAATACGAAAGTGACCATAGCCGGGGTAGAATGGAAGAACCCTGTAACAACAGCATCCGGAACCTTTGGGTCAGGGATGGAATTTGCCGATTTTGTGGATTTGAACCGGCTGGGAGCCGTAACCACCAAGGGAGTATCCTATGAGCCCTGGACAGGTAACCCGGTTCCAAGAATAGCAGAGACCTGCAGCGGGATGTTAAATGCCATAGGGCTGCAAAATCCGGGTGTGGAGGTTTTTGTAAACAGGGACCTTCCCTTTTTAAAGCAGTACGACACCAGAGTAATAGTCAATGTTTGCGGAAAGACAACCGAAGACTATCTTAAGGTAGTGGAGCGGTTAAGTGATTGTGCTGTTGATATGCTGGAAATCAATATTTCCTGTCCCAATGTGAAAGAAGGCGGAATAGCCTTCGGACAAAGCACCTGTTCCGTAGAGGATATCACCCGGCAGGTGAAAAAATATGCCAGACAGCCGGTTATTATGAAATTAAGCCCAAATGTTACCGATATCAGAGAGATGGCAAAGGCAGCAGAGGCAGGAGGAGCAGATGCCCTGTCCTTAATTAATACCTTAACCGGAACGAAGATTGACATTTACAAGAGAAAGTTCGTATTGGCCAATGAAACAGGAGGCCTGTCAGGACCGGCAGTAAAGCCTGTGGCTCTGCGGATGGTCAACCAGGTGGCAAGGACCGTTAAGATACCGGTAATTGGTATGGGCGGAATTGCGACAGGGGAAGATGCCATTGAATTTTTAATGGCGGGAGCAGCAGCGGTTGCAGTGGGTACTGCAAATTTCAGAAATCCTCTGGCAACGGTGGAAGTAATTGACGGCATCCAGGATTTTCTTGCAAAGGAAGGCATCACGGATATACAGGATATCATAGGCTGCATTAACCGTCAGGGTTATTGAATTACGGCAGGCTGGAAGGCAGCAGCTGATTGCTTAAAGAAAGGAACGTGAAAAAATGGAGAAATACAAACAGGAATTTATAGAATTTATGGTGGATTGCGGTGTATTAAAATTCGGAGACTTTACAACAAAAAGCGGACGTAAAACACCTTTCTTTATTAATGCGGGTTATTACCGTACCGGCTCCCAGCTAAGAAAGCTTGGGGAGTATTATGCAAGAGCCATCAAGTCAGCCTTTGGGCTGGATTTTGATGTACTGTTCGGACCTGCCTATAAGGGAATACCCTTAAGTGTTGCGGCTTCCATGGCCATCAGTGAATTCTATGACAGGGATATCCGTTACTGCTCCAACAGAAAGGAAGTAAAAGATCACGGAGATAAGGGAATTCTTCTTGGCGGTCCTATTTATGACAAGGATAAAATCGTGATTATTGAAGACGTTACCACTGCGGGAACCTCAATCGGAGAGACCATGCCCATTCTGAATGCCCAGGGTGAAGTTTCCGTCCTGGGGCTGGTAGTGTCCGTTGACCGTATGGAAAGAGGCCAGGGAGAGAAGAGTGCGCTGGCAGAAATTGAAGAAGTATACGGCATTCGTACAACTTCTATTGTAACAATGGAAGAAGTAGTTGAACATTTATACAATAAGCCTTATAATGGAAATATCATAATAGATGACACTCTGAAAAGTGCAATAGATTCCTATTACATGCAATATGGAGCGACCTATTAAGGATTAATTGGTTGAAACTATACGAAAGGGCTGCAACAGGCAGCGGACAGGAGTTGGATATGAGTGAGAAAATCTATACTACCATGAAGTCTGTCGGAGTAGGCAATCTTGTTATTGGGATTCTGCTTATTATCACAGGTATAGCCAGCGGTGTCCTAGTGATTGTAAACGGTAGCAGGTTACTAAGGAAAAAATCAGAAATTCTATTTTAGAAATTTTTTTAAAAGACCTCCCAGGGTAGAAAATGCCGGATGTGGGGTCTTTTTTCAAAATTTCTAAAAAATTACTTTACTTTTACAATATTTTCATATATATTATAAATACATCTAAAATTGATTCGGGTGTTGTGGATCAATATCAATGATATGCCATTTCGAATTATCCGAATCAAAATTCTTAAGCAATGAAATTTCATTTCAGTTATTTCTTTTTTCAAATGTATTTCCCATATAAGTGAGGTGTTACGGCAGATGAAATAATTAATACATGTGTTTATCATTGGGTAAATATCTATTTTTTTCAGTAATGAGGGGAAAATTATGAAAGTTGCTTTTTGGAGCAGCGTCAGAGGGAGCATTGGCGTAACCAGTAATTTAGCCTGTGTCAGCATTGCTATGGCTTTTGAGCAATCCTGCAAAACAGTACTGCTGGAAAATCACTGCCAGAAGAACCCTCTGGAGAATATGCTCTTTCAAAGACGGGAGAAGAGGCCTGATAGAAATGCTCTTAATGTCAGCAGATACACAGGTCTCGAACACATTATGAACCAGTTGTCAGAAGGAGGGGCAAGGGGCAGCAGAGGCTGCAATGTAATACAGGATAAGAAAGCATATGAAGAAATCTGGATGTTAAAGGATTCACATTATAAGGATCCCAAGCTTATCTACATGGAAAATGAGAAGCTTATAAAAGAAGCTTCTTTCGAAATTCTTCTTAATTCTTTATATTATGTTCCCATTGGGAATCAAGTCAATCAATTTATCTTTGATTATACCCTGAATGACAATATTATAAAAATTTTGTGGGCAAGTGAAATTTTTGCCTCGTATACCTTTATCGATACTTCAAATGAAAATAATCTGAGCTCTAAAATCATTCTGGCGGAAGCGGATTTGGTAGTCGTTACCCTTGTACAGGATCAGGAGGTCATTGAACACTTCTTTGATAACTATTCTTCTTTATTATCCAAATGCATTATTCTGTTATATGAATCAAAAAGCGCAGCATCAGGAATCCAGGCAATTTCCAGAAAATATTCTTTCCATAAGTCAAAAATCATTCCAATCCCATATAACATTGAATACAGCCAGGCAATAAGACAAGGTACCATTGTAGAATTTATGACACGTAATTACAGATGCGAAAGGGGAAGCCCCAATTATCCCTTTATAGCAGGAGTGCGGCATGCAGTATTTGCCATACAAAGTGAACAAAACAGAAAGGAAGGATGGAATGCGTAAAAGGTTAAAGCGGCCGCTTTCAAAAAAGCAGATAGTAAAAAGGGCATTAATGGTAAGCTTTTGTATTCTTTTACCGGTTGTAATATACGCAGGCTACATAAGGGTCAGAAGCTTTTATGAAGTAAAAATGGAAGCTATGACAGAGGAGATGGCTGAGTACACAGTAACAACATACGAAGCAGTCAGGGATATCAAGGCGGGAGAGATTATTAAAAATAAGATGGTGGCAAGTAAAAAGACGCTATCGGGTCAGAACAGAAAAAGCTTTATGAGCAGGGATGATATCGGAAGTCAGGCCTTAGTGGATATACCAAAGGGTACACAGCTTCTTAAAAATATGTTTCAAAAAAATATCATTAATAGCAGCTTAAGGGAACTGGAATTTTCCCTGCTTATAGCAGGAGAAAATATAAAGGCTGGGGATTATACGGATATCCGCCTGCGCTATCCTGACGGCGAAGACTATATTGTATTGAGCAGGACATACATAAGCCGTATTAACTGGGAAAAAGGTTTTTTATATATCAACCTGTCTCCGGAGGAAATTCATCTGATTTCCTCGGCAATGGTGGACTGTTACCTGAAAACGGGCTCCTATCTGTATACGGCCAGATATATAGCTCCTTCCTATCAGGAAGCTTCATATGTAACCTATATTCCCAACAAAGATGTTCTGAAATTAATAAAGAAAGACCCCAATGTTGTGGAGAAAGCCAGGGAATATCTGAATGAGACCGGCAGAAAAGAGCTGGAGGAAAGGCTTAAGACATTTTATGAACAGAATAGCAGCCCAGAGGATTCCTTTTCAGGGGAAGCAAGTACTTCTGAGGATGCCGGCAGTAATCCCCTTTATTATGTCACCGGCAAAGCAGGTGACATAAAGAAAGGAAGGGGTTCCAAACAGAGTATGGATGATATATCCGGTATTCCAGAAGAGGCTCCTGTTAACAGCGGGAAAAAAGAAGGGGAAGAAACGCTTCAAGGGGTTACTGCCAGTGATGAGAATATGGAGGTGGAGTATGCCGAATAAAGCTGTAAATATTGGATTTGCCGGGACAGAAAGCTATGATCTGATACTGTATCTGGCAGTCATGTTAACAGCCTTGGACAAAAAGGTGCTGCTTGTGGATAATTCCTGTCATAAGGCGTTATCCTGCTGTATACCGGTATCTGATATACCCGGCAGGGAGAAAGATGCTCATTATAATGGGCTGGATGTCCGAAGGGAAAAAGGAATCCGTTATAAAGAGCTGGACATCCGAAGGGAGAAAGAAGCCTGTTATGAAGGGCTGGATATCCGAAGGGAGAAAGAAGTCTGTTATGAAGGGATGGACATCCGAAGGGAGAAAGAAGTCCGTTATGAAGGGCTGGATTTACTAAGGGAGAAAGAAGTCCGTTATGAAGGGCTGAACGTCCGAAGGGAGAAAGAAATCTATTATAAAGGGATGGATTTCCCAAAGGATACTCCGCTAGTTACTTTGGATGGTGAGTATGATTTCATCCTTATGGATTTTGGGCAGAACATTGGTCATAATGACATAATGAGCTGTGATTCCCTTTGTTTGGTTACGGATACCGGATTGCACAATATAGCAGTAATAGAACCTCTTAAGGCCGCAGTGGAAGATATTTACCTGCTTATAAGGGAGATTCCAAATGGATTGGATGAAAATTACATTCTAAAGCTGATAAATGAAAAAGAAATATGGGGAAAGAAAAGCTTTTATTTCTATTTTGATGAGGCTGACAAAGAAGCAATGGCTGCCTTGCAGTATAACAATAGTGTTTCTTACAAAAAGCTCTCACCAGCCATGAAATACTTTCTAAAGGAAATTTTACGGGAGGCCTTTGGAATGAATGAAAGGCAAATAAAACTGGCAGAAAAAAAGCTGAGAAGGAGGAGATAGGATGCATGTGGTCTTTTGGAGCCCCGCAGCAGGCCAGACAGGGACGACCTCGTCCCTGACGGCAGCAGCTCTTATGGCAGCTTACCGGTATGACAAAAAGGTTCTTCTGATGCAGACCCATTATCAGAACAGGGATTTGGAGGAAATTCTTCTTGGAGTCGGGCAAAAGGAAGAGATTTACCAGGATATTGGATTAGATGCAATTCTAAGATTAATAAGAACAGGTAATCTGACAGAAAGCAGCAATACTAAAATTCTTATAAAGAATTTTATTTTAAGTCTTGGCAGGGGAGGTATCAATCTGCTCCCCGGAACCTCTAAAGGATACGGTAAGTCATTGGAGGAGGATATGAAAACATATCTGCCCTTTATATATAGGAGCTTAAAAGACAGCTATGATATTATCTTTACGGATGCCGTATGCGGTGATAATCCGGTTTCCAGTATGCTTTGGAGGGAAGCTGATGTCCTGATAGTGAGCATTAATCAAAATAAGAGATTAATAAAAGAATGTTTTTTACAATACCAGTTTCCCCTTGAAAAAACAGTTTTTCTTATAAGCTCCTACCAAAATGCCTCTGTCAATAATATGAAAAATCTTGAAAAAACCTATGAGAAATTAAAAGGGAGGCTGTATGCCATTCCTCAGCATACGGCTTATATGGATGCCGTGTCAGAAAAAAGATGCCAGGAGTTTTTTCTAAAAGGGCTGGCCTTTAAAAACAGAGGAAATTTATCGGACTTTTTTCATCATGTCTCAAAACTGACGGAAATGCTTATAGACAAGGCATTGGATAAGGGAGGGCTGGGTCTTGATTCTTAATTTTCTGCTCATTCTATTACTATGCTCCGGCTTGATTCTCATAGCCATTTATCAATTCAGAAAAGAAAATAAAATAATAGAGCATACCGGCGAGCATACCATAGACAGCCTGATTACGGCGGTGGATGAGGCTTTTGAAGATATCCTGAGCAAAGATTTCAGAGACTTGAATTTAAACCGGACGGAAACGGATAAAAGGGAAAATATCAGGAAGCTTATCCGCAGAAATTTAAAGGAATGTACTGTGGGAGATGAGAATGCCAAGAAATATATCAAAGATTACATGGAGGAAATTATAAGGGCAATAGAAGGGCTGAATGAGAATACCATAAATAAGATAATTCCCTTTGATATCCCGTCACGGCTGAAGCCGCAGGATAAATTTGAAATCCTTCTATATGTTTATAAGGAAAGGTACGGGAAGGAGGGCTTCCATAAACTTAACCAAAGCTATAACCTGGATGTCCTGAAAGAAAATGGGGAGCAAAGCTATTATGCCATAACAAAAGAGGATGTTGAAAGAGTATATCATGAGGAAGGCATTTATTTATCCTATGAGGATAAGATAAAGATTCTGACTCAAAGAGTGTACCAGCAATACCGGGGCTTTGGTGTTATAGATGCAATCAGGGAAATGAAAATAGACGGTATCTCAGGGGGAGTATCCTCCGGTATCTTATCTGAAAAGGCAGAGAATTCCTTGGAAGGTTTTTATGAAAGTACATATTTCACCGGAGACAAGAATATTCCGGCAGATAAGAGCCTGCTGGATATATGGATTTTCTATCAGGGCAGGACTATCCGGCTGGAATTTTTACGGTTTCCTTCCGAAAAGGAATTAATCAGGGTATGCAGAAATATATACCGCAACAATAATCCAGGCCTCTTAAGTGAAACCAGGGGCTATATGGTAAATGATATGAAGGATGGCTCCAGAGTGGTTGTATTCAGGCCTCCGGTAGCTGCCGGCTGGGCATTTTTTGTCAGAAAGCATGATGTAATAACCAGTATGGATATCAGGGGGATAATAACAGAAGAAGGCGCTGACATGGTTATCGGCCTGTTACGGTGGATGGTAAAGGGATGCCTGTCTCTTGTTATCACAGGAGAGATGGGAAGCGGTAAGACAACCCTGTTAAAGATTCTGGTCCAGTATATCGAAGAAATCTATCCAATACGTGTCTATGAGCAGGTCTATGAATTGAATCTGAATAAAGCCTATCCAAAAAGAAATATTCTCTCCTTAAGGGAAAGTACAGCGGTTTCCGGCCAGGAAATCTTAAACACCATGAAGAAAACCGATGGAACAGTACTGATACTGGGAGAGGTTGCATCCCATGATGCCGCCAATTACCTTGTAGAAATATCCCAGATATCCAAAATGACTCTTTGCTCCCACCATGCGGAGACAACGGAGGATTTTGTGGCATATTTAAAGATTGCCCAGCTTAGAACAGGCGGCTTCCATAACGAAGGACTGGCAGAATACCAGGCTGCCGGTGCGGTAAGCATTGATATTCATATGGAGAACCGAAACGGGCACCGCTATATATCAAGAATTACCGAAATTGTACCTTATTACAGGAGAGAGCTGCCGCAGGGCCTGGTAGAGGCTACAAGAGAATATTACCGGAGAAGGACAAGCCCGGTAACCTATGAAACAAGGGAAATCATTGCTTATCAAGATGGAAAATATGCATATCATCAGGGCTTTTCACAAAATACGGCAAAGCATATCTGTGACAATCTGACAGGAAAAGACCGGGAAGAGTTCTTATACTTTTTAAAGCAGAAAAATGAGGTGCATAATGAATAATATTGCAATGATACGTATTGTTTTTGTACTTCTGTGTGTTTCTGTTACAGGATTTGCAGTTCTTTGGTATGCCTTGAAAAAGCGGCTTTTGTACCGGGAATATTACAGCATCTACCGGACGGATAACAGAAAGCCGGGTGTTAATTACTGGTGCCTGCTGTATGATTTCTTCAGCCGTTTTCTTCTGACAAGAAGGTTTTTAAAGGCTCTTACCGGAAAATATGAAATCCTTTATCCGGGGGAAGATAGAAGGATTGAGAAAAAAGCCATACGGTTAGCCGTAAAGGTATGGGGAGCAGGAGCAGTTATTCTGGTTGTTTTTTTCTACTTCTACAATAGCTGGTATGATATCTTCCTTGCGGTTTTTTACCTGTATGTTGCAGGTAACGGGCTGATACTATTTGAAGAACAGAAGGAGAAAAAGAAGCTGCTGCTCCAATTTGATGGGTTTCTGTCAGAGGTCAGGCAGTATTATCAGATGCATGGGATGATAGATGAAGCTGTTTATGAGGCCATGGAGCTTTGTAAAAATCCCATAAAACTCCATGCCAAATGCATTTATGGGATTCTTACGGATGTGGAGGAGGATAAAAAGAGAGAGGATTATAACCGGCATATACCGGACAGGTTTTTGAAAACCTTTCTGAATCTCTGTCTGATAATACAGAATTTTGGAGATACGGAAGTAAATGGTCAATCACTTTTTTTAACAAATATACGGTATTTAAGGCAGGAAATACATATAGAAATCTTAAAAAGGGATAAGATAAGGCATTTATTTTCCGGGCTTACCCTGGTAGCAGTATTTCCTGTATTGTTTTTAAAGGATGTCGAGGAATGGGCTGTTAACAGCCTTCCTCAGCTTGATAATTTTTACAGTGGAACGCCCGGAATACTGCTTACCTTTTTACTATTTCTCCTTACCTTCTTTTCCTATCAGCTGTTAATAGCCATGAGGGAGGAAAGGAGAGCTTATCGGAAGGACAATACGATACTGCAGGCTTTCAGTAAAAGAAAGGGTATCAGCCGTTTACTGGATATTATCTTGGAAAAGAATTATGGCAGGGCAAAGAAGAAGGAGGAATTTCTACGCCTGACCGGTGAAATTCTCACAGTCAGGCAGTTTACCTTAAAGAGCCTTCTATATGGAATTTCTGGCTTTATAATCTGTATGCTATTAATCTTTTTTATCCATGGAGCAAACAGGGAATTAAAGCTTAAGCCGGGAGACCTGACCTATGCGACCAGTGCCTTATCGGAAGAAAAAGCCCAGGCTTTATCAGAGCATATCATTTCCTATACAAGACAATTCCTGAAAGAAAAAGCAACTCTTGATAAGATAGAGAAAACCATTGAAAAAGAAGGGAGTATAAAAGAAAAGTACCTTCAGAAAATTGCCGCAGAGGATATCTATACAAGGGTAATGCGTATTAAGGCAGAATATTTTAAATGGTATGAGCTGTTAGCTGCCTTCATGGCTTCTCTGGGGTTTTACTATATTCCTTCTGCAATTCTTATGCTGCTAAAAAAAGTACGGCAGAGGGAGATGGAGGATGAAGTATTTTCCTTCCATTCGGTTATTCTCATATTAATGCATATGAAAAGAGCAGATATTCCGGTAATCCTTGAATGGATGGAGGAATTCTCCCATATCTTCCGGGATTCCCTTAGAGTCTGCAATACAGAGCTGCCCAAGGGTGAATGGGAAGCCTTGGAAAGCTTAAAAGAGAAAGAGCCCTTTAAGCCCTTTGCCAAATTAATCGAGGAGCTGCAAAACAGCGATAAGATTGGATTAAAGCGGGCTTTTGATGATGTAGAGCAGGAGAGGGCCAACTATCTTGAAAAAAGGGCACTGGACAATGAAATCAGCATACAGGAAAAAGCAATATTGGGGAAGACTATAGCCTTTATTCCCTTTGCTCTTACGGTGGGACTCTACATTATCCTTCCCTTTGTATTGGAGGGTCTGGGGATGTACAAGGTTTACATAGACCAAATAAATGGGGCAGGGGGCTAAGGAAGAGAGGCGCGGAGATGTAAAAGAAGCTACATGGTATAGGGAAAAATTTAAAAGGTATGTAAAATAAGTAGCTTTAAAAGTTATAAGTTAAATAAGGAAAGCAGAAAAACAAGCAGAAAAACAAGCAGAATAACAAGCAGGAAAACAGGCAGGAAAACAATAAAGGAGATATTAAAAAATGGAAAATGCATTAAAAGGTCTAATACTGGCGGCAGGAGTTATCATAACTTGTTTGGTTGTAGGATTGGGATTTTACATAAGCCGTGAGGCAAATGCGGCGGCTACGAACGGTACAGGGCAGATAAGCCGTATGAACAAGGAATTTGCGGAATCTGACAAAGTTATGTATGACGGTCTTGATGTAACAGGCAGTGAGGTTATCAATGCAATCAATAAATTTAAGAATGAAGATATTGCAGTTAAGGTATCTACCAGGAAATCTGTCGTTTATTATAACAGAATGTTAACAGATACCGATACGAAAATTGGAGATATCAGTGCCGCCTCAGTGAAGGACACTCAGACAATAACCAGTAATTTTTATATTAACCAGAAGGCTCAGTTTACGGGAGCCATATTACGGGATGCCAACTCTACGATAATTGGAATATCCTTTACACAGAAATAAAAGTTGCATCTGTGCCGCAGCTTTATATTTGAAAGACAATATAAAAGCGCAGATACATAATGAGAGTATTATGTTAGAGCCAAATATATAGCAGCAAATGAGGTTAAATATGGAACAGGTTAATAAACTGTTAGAGCAGGCGGCATACGTGTTGTTATTCTGCCTGGGTGTCAGCTTTCTACTTATAAGCTGCAAAAATATGGGAAACAGTATAGAGCTTCTGAAAACTTCCCTATTCAGGCAGAATGTGCTTCGACAGCAGGAGCTTTTGGAATATAAGCCTAAGGAGCATATATTGACAGCCACCAGGGCTGAGGTCATAGGATATCTTACCGGTTCTCCGGAAGCGGATATTAAGATTGATGGCATAGGTTATTCAAAGGAGTCCTTTTACGGTGACGGCTTTGACTATTCTATCCTGCGGGAAGGTATTTATAACAAAGAATATGTATTGGATGAGAAAAACTCAATTACAGAGATTATCTTTACTCACAGAGAGTAAAGGCATACGGGAGGCTTAGGGAATGGATGCCTTTGGGAAAATCATAGCGGTTTTTGGAGGAATCATCTTATTATTTATTGCTCCTCTGCTTTATATGGCACAGAAACAGGATGCCATAAGCCAGCTGTATGTGACGCAGGAAACAATAAAGCTGGTGGATAGCATCAGAGCCGGTGGAGAACTGAATAGGAACATGTACTATGATTATATTAACAGAATCGATAAGACCGGGAATCTGTATGATATTGAGATTACGCATGCCCATAGGAGAGTGGCACCGGATTATGATGATGTAACGGATACGGTTGGGGATACGATCAGCAGCTATTATTATAATACTTATGAGGATGAAATCTTTGAGGCCTTTGACCAGGGAAGGGAATATCAATTTTCCCAGGGGGATTATATATCTGTTAAGGTTATGAACCGTAATAAGACCATGGCACAAAGGATGCTTATTTATCGCGGAAGAGAAGGAAAGGAGGATGTCTCCATTCTAATTACCTATGGAGGATTAATAAGAGATGAAACTGACTGATTTAGCCCTGATATTTCTTGTATTTGAAATACTTCTCTTTAGCATGCTGGATATCAGGTTTAACCAGCTGGAGGCAGTGACCGAAAAGTCAAATGCTTATAATACAGCCCTTGACAATGCTGTTGATGACGGCTGCTATTTTCTTGTGGAAGAGGACAGCAGCCGCAGCCTGCACACCAATAAGGAAAAAGCAGCAGAGCAGTTCTTAACATCGCTTTATTCTAACTTTGGTGTAACCGGACAGCCTGCCCTGGAAGAGAAGCTTAAAAGATACATACCGGTTATTCTGGTTACAGACAGGGATGGCTTTTACGTGAATTATTCCGAGGTTATGGTCAGGGGAGGGGAGAAGCTTCTTGTGAAGAGGTGGAGTGAGAAGATACCCTATGCCTATGAGGATGATAAGGTAATCTGCTCCTTTACCCTTGATAATTATGTGAGAGTGTTTGATAAGGCTGGCAAGACATCTGTGGAGGGGGATTACAGGGATGTAAAGGATATGATTTCCTGTTCCTTTTTCCAGAAGGAAGAGCAGTTTGATGAGGTTCGCAGAAATACGGTAATTAATGAGATAGAAAAAAACATGGAAAACTATATTAATTATTATAATGAAATAGCGGGACAATTCGGAATAACCTATAAATTCTGGCTTCCGCTGGTTGACAGGACGGATTGGGACAGGACAATAGACGATGTAAGCCTTTTTGTGGTTTTTCAGGGGTATCCCTATAATGCCGCTTCTCTTGATACCTATAACCGGTATGCTTTTGGGGGCGCCAGAATCAGAAAGTCCAGAGCCTTTTATATAACAGAATCAGGAAACAAAAGATATTATCACAGGGAAAACTGTACCCGATTGACAGAGACTTTAGGCAATCCCTATTATAGCAAAAAGGAATGCGTAAAGGATGGGGCATTCCCCTGTCCTAAGTGCATTCCTTAATATTAACATGATTTAATCTATGGGTAAATTTTCTGCAAAGCTATTATCCTTAGCAGACGTATTATCTGTGTTATGGAAGGTAATATCATCAGAAGCTGTATTATCAGGGTCTGTATATCTGGCAGTATTGTCTGTTTTATTATCTTTAGATTCATTAACCTCAGGTAAAAGTACTATATGTACCTTATCAATACGGTTTTTCATAACAGAATCAACGGTATAGACAACATTGTCATCCGTTATGCTCTCGCCTATCTCTGGCAGATGGTCGAGAAGGTAAATCATATGACCCGCGATTGAATCATAATCATCGGATTCCAAATCCAGACCGATTATTTCATTCACTTCATCCAGCTTTGTATTACCATCCGCAATATATTCCGTATCGGATATCTTACGGATACTGTCTTCTTCGTCGGCGTCATACTCGTCTCTGATTTCTCCGACAATTTCCTCCAGTAAATCCTCCAGGGTTATAAGACCTGTGGTAGTACCATATTCATCTAAAACAATGGCAAGAGATACATAATTCTTACGCATTTCCTTTAACAGCTCGGTAGTCTTCTTATACTCGTAAGTAAAATAAGGCTCTCTCATAACATCCTTAATCTGAAAGTCTTCTTTACTTCCCTGATAAAAGAAGATGTCCTTTAAATTGACAATACCAAGAACATTGTCTCTGGATTCACTGTAAACAGGCATTCTGGTATATTTATCTTTTGAAAACAGCTCCACTAATTCATCATAGGAGAGGGAAATTTCCGCAAACACCATATCTACTCTGGGTACCATAACATCCTTTGCCATGGAATCGCCAAAGTCTACAACATTGGTGATCATTTGCTTCTCATCCATTTCGATTACCCCTTCTTCATGGCTTACTTCGACGATGGAGCGCAGCTCATCCTCGGTAATGACGGAGGCCTTTTCCAGGTTATTTGCATGAAAAAGCATAAGAAACAGGGAGGAAATCTTCATTATGAAAAAAGTAAGAGGGGTCATGATTCTAATAATAAATAGAAGGAGCCCTGCATACTTTAGTGTGAACTTTTCAGAATTAATCTCTGCCAGGGTATTCGGTATCATTCTGGCAAAAACCAGCATGAAAAAAATAAGAAGAACTATAGTTACTACAATTCCCACAGGCTTAAAATGATCAATGGCAAGAGAGGCAGTTAGTGATGATATGGCTATATTAAGAATAAGATTGCCGATTAATAGAGTGTTTTGCATTTTTGCCGGGCCTTCCAGCAAATCATTCACCAGTTTTGCTCTTTTGTTTTCTTCTTCTGCAAGGCTGCGGATACGCAACTTATTAACTGTACTGAAGGCTGTTTTAGCTGATGAAAAAAAGATGGATAGTAACAATAAAACACCTATTAATATCATACACGTGACTTCGCTCGAGTCCAAATAATCATCTCCTGTTCTGTGATAGAGCCATAAATATAATCAAATTCTTTAAGGCATAAAATAATAGTGACAAAAAGTATAAACAAGCTAAATTTTACATGAAAATAAAGGAAATGTCAATAACCCAATACTCCCATCCACGATAATCGCATGAAGGAAGTTTGTGGAAGCGGACGATGACCAAGGGGGTTGTTTTGACATTTTGTTACGCGAGAACCCTTATTCCACTAAAGCGGCAGGAAACGTGACTGGCAGGCAAATCAGTGCCAAACTCGCTGTAACAACTATGGCTGTGTTAGTTATCAAGCTCAAACAGTGGCACTGCTTTACCTAGTCACGTTTCCTGCCGCTTAAGTGTCATAAGGAACCTCTTGAGACAAAATGTCAAAACAACCCCCTTGGTCATCTGTGCATATCCATTATTAGGTCTAATGCATTTGCCGTGCCCAAAACCCTATAAGACCAAAACAACACAACAACTGTCCAAGGGTTTCTTGCCAATCCCCAGATGATTTTGGCTTACCTTTCGTAATTTTCTATTGAGGAGTTCCCT
>JAEYPZ010000021.1:0-6319 GCA_023410275.1 Bacillota bacterium | reverse complement strand
CGGACTGTTACAAAATGGAAAAAATAGTTAAATTTTAACAGTCAAATGCAAAATCTTACATTTTTTGTAATTTTCTTACTCCATTTTACATTTTATTACAAATATTGTCAAGAAAGTTCTAAGAAATCGACATGGTTTTTCGTAAGGAAAAATTAGGAAATAGCAGAAAACCCCGTATTTACGGGGTTTTCTGGGATTGAGAGAGCTAAATTTTACTATAATTTTTAAGATGGGCTGGGTAAATATGGGTTAATTCTTTGGTAATTTTTGCGCATTTCATTCGTTTTTCAGTTACTAGTTCTAAGTTTATAGTACTGTTTTATTAACATATGTAACAGTTTTACTCTGAAATAACGTTAATTTTACGCGCATAATAAGTCTTTGGAATTGTATAGATAATTGTGTAGGAAATTATAGCGAAAAATTCGACATAATTAATGTAATAAAATAGAAAATAAACTGGCAGAACTAATGCTGTAATCAGAGAAATTTCTTGATTGAATATTCTTCAAGATCCCTTCCATAAATCCACTTTTTAATACCTTTAATCCATATCATTAGTAACAGCAATTCGCTGGCCAGTACGGCTCTTAAGAGCAGTACCATAAATGTAGTGGAAAGTGAACAGTTGATAGAAATTTCGCCTCTTTTTTCAAATACCATGCAATTAATGTAACCGCAGGGATTCACTAACGTTCTATTATCTCAGGAAATTCTAAACTTGATGAAGAGTGAACTTCTTTAGAGTGATAAGATATAACATGATATAAAATGTTTTCCAATTGATCAATTGAATGATTTATCGAAAAATTTAATGATTCCTTTCTTCCTTCCTGAGCTAATTTATTTCTAATTTCCGGATATCTAATCAGATATTCGATAGCCGTATATAAATCAAAGAAATTTCCTTGTTCAGCTAACAGAATATTTTCACCTGGTTTTGCATAAACGCGAATACCCCCATTATCAGTTGATGCAACAGCAGTGCCTGAAGCAAACGCTTCCATAGGTGGCATTGAAAAAGATTCATAAACAGAACCACTAATTAAAATATCACTTTCACGATAAAGTTCGGACAAAGCTGTTTGGGGAATATTTACTAATATTTCAACTGGATAAGGAGCATCTATAGTAAATTCAACTTGTGAAGCCCAAGTAACTTGGAACCTATATCCATTGTTCCATAATTGTCTTAGAACTTCTACTATCATAAAAAATCCTTTGAATAATAGACCTGGTTGCCCTACAAGAAGAATTTTCAAAAATCCATCATGTCGCTTTTCACAGTTTTCATTGAGGGGTTTGTAGAATTCTGTATCAATTCCTGTATACAATAATGGTGAAATTCTGCCATAGCGTGCTTTTAAAACGCTAGAAACGATAGGTGAAACAGAAGCTATTGCAATTGGCAAACGATAGATGTTACGTATTTCATTTAATGAGGGACTATTATGTGATTGTACGGTTCCCCAATCACCAAATAAATTTTCCGAACCTTGTTCCCAATAAAGAATTGGTACTTGAAAGTTCACCAGCCGGTTTAATTGTGTATAAAAGCCAACTACAATAGCGTCAATCTTATACTTTTTCAATGAAACAGAAATTTCTTCATCTGTAGATACACATATTTGTCCAGTTATATTTTCTTGACTTAATCCACTCCATGAAGGAATTGCATCTCCACCGCCTAAATACATCAAATAAACATTATGTCCTCTTTCAAACAAAATTTTAGCGTGAGTTAAAAGATATTTTAATCCACCGGTGAGCTTAAGGTGCGGTAGTACATATACTATATTTAATTTTCTATTAAAAAAAGCATCTTCTGTATATGAAATCTTGTCAAAAGATAAAGGTGATTTAAAATCATTCTGCTTATAAAAATTATATATTTGCCATTTTTTCTCATTTACTTCATCATTATATTCTTGATATGTGAAATCAAATTCGTGAAAACGAGTTGGATATAAGTAACGTATACCACTTGTTAAATCTGTAGGTTCACCGTTATCGCATATATAAACAGGGGAAATAACCATAACTGACTGTTTGGCGTAGTTTATTAATTTTTTTAATATTTCATTTATATTTTGATTTTTACTAAGGATTTCACCTCTGATTAATATAACATGCCATCCATACGTTAGCTTTGTACTATCATTATGCGAAAATGAAATTGTATCAACTTTGACAGAACGCCCCAAATTATTTGATAAGAAAATGAATAATTCATCATTCTTTTTACCCGATTCATTAATATACAAGATACGTTTAGCCTTTTGTTGTTTTAAAAGTCTAAAGATATCGTTACTACAAATATTAGGAGTTAACATCATAATCACCTTCCTGATAATAAAATGTATTGTAAATTTTATACTTTATTCACGATAACTAATGTAGTTTATGTATAGCTAAATAATAGTGACTGTTTAAGAACGTTATACCCCACCAGCAGTAGCAAGGCTAACCATAAATCGTCAGTAATGCATATGTTAAGATTTAATTATTTTTTTCCAAAGCATTTTGTTCTTCTACCGAAAACAAACTATATATCTTGTTCTCCAAAGCAGGGAAATCTGCAATCTTAGATGCTTTCAATAAAAACAATTTATTTTTCAAAGAAACCGGTTGATATAGCTTTAGTAAAAAGTCAAAGGTCATATCTCCGGTTAGAATTTCTCCTTTTTCCGTTTTAAATAGATGCAGTATATCCTGAATAATAGGCATTAAGTATAGATTTAGTCTAAGGGCCAGCACACCATACCTCATCATTTCAGAAACTATTCCAAACTCTCTATAAGAACAAAAAAGCATTTGATAAACTTCCAATAAACCGCCTGCTATATCCAAAAAGCTGCTGCCATTATATTGATCTAGCATTTTCAATGCTTTTTCAAAATATAGAACAGCATTCTCTTTATTATCCATTTTATAATACCAATAGCCAAACCAGTATTCTAAATCAGGAGATTCACACCCATAGGCTTTACCAGCATGATATATATCAATAAGTTCCTTTTCCGTACCTGTATTGCATAAAAACTTCAGTTTTAAATAATTACAAAATCCTGCTTCCATTCTTGCCTTAGAAAGAACTCTATCCGCATTTTCAATTACATGTAAATAAGACTGTTCCGCCTCCCCATATGATTCCAAAGCTAACAAGGCATCCCCTAAATATGACCATGCATTATAATTATCTGGGCACTCCTCTACCTCATGTCGAAGAATTCGTATATTACGTTCGCGTTTACCGGTTTCTTGATAAATCTGTCTCGTATAACCAGTATGACAAATTTTTAAATCTTTAGAGGCATCTACAATAACTAACTCATTACCATCTGATATATATAACGATTCATGTATTCGGTTATGATAACGTAAAACAGAAGTATTACGAAAAATCCGTTCCTGATTACCAGTTGAAATAGCCTGTCCCTGGTCATCTAAATTAATCAACAAACTTCTTACTGCATGGGGTTTCACCGTTTTATAATGCCCATTTTCTATTTGCAGCAGTATAGGAATTATCTTTGCAGCACTTTCAAATGTATAATATTCATCCGCATCTAAAAATACGATCCAATCCCCTTTCGCCTTGTCTATGGCGAAATTCTTGGCAGCCGAAAAATCATCAATCCATGGAAAATGGAAAACAGTTGCCCCCAATTCCCTGGCAATCTCAATAGTGTGGTCATCAGACCCTGTATCAACAACAATTTGCTCAAAGACAGTTCCTTTCCCCCACTCCAGAGCTCTTCTTATGTTTTTTTCCTCGTTTTTAACTATCATGCATTGAGATAACCGCACATTACGAATCATAAAAGATAAACCTCTTTTCATTTATATAGAATATCCCCCAAAAGGAACTAAGCCTTTCGAGGGATATAAATCAAGATAATTAAATAATTATATTATTTTAATAACTGTAAAACTCCCTGAGGAAGCTGATTTGCCTGAGCAAGCATAGCCTGAGAAGACTGAACCAGAATGTTGTTCTTAGTATAGTTCATCATCTCTTTTGCCATATCAACGTCACGGATGCGGCTCTCTGCTGCAGTCATGTTCTCGGTAGTTACACCTAAGTTGTTGATAGTATGCTCAAGACGGTTCTGTAAAGCACCTAAATCACCACGGGTAGATGAAACAGTATTAATTGCATCTTTAATTGTCTTAATGGCATTCTTTGCACCACTTTGAGTGCTCACATCTATAGTATCGAGACCAAGTGACTTAGAGCTCATGGAACCAACGCTAACAGTCAGATTATTGAAATCATCACCAGTATCTCCTATTTGCAATGCCAATCCTGTTCCAGTTCCTCCTCCTACAGGTGTTCCCACACCCGAAATCGCACCAGCTAAGTTAGTAGCAAGAGTAGTTGAAGTTGCACCATTACCAACAATATCTATTTTGCCAAGTCCTACACTGGTCAGATCAATGGTAGCTGTTTCACCTGCTGCCAAAGTACCTGTTGCACCTGTACCTAAAGCTTTTCCTGCATTTGCACCATTTGTACGTTTAGTTACCTCTGCAAGATCAATAACTGTAGTCTTAGAAGAACCATCGTCATTATTAGTAACTACAACTGAAATCTTACCAGTTCCAGCATCGGCAATTGATACATTCTGATTAGGTGCAATAGAAGCACCAGATGCGTTTAAAACTGTTGCTACAGTAAGGTCAGTTCCCGTAGTTACCATAGCTGTACCTGGTACACCAGTTGACTTACCAAGGCTACCATCTAACAGATTGATTCCATTGAAGTTTGTGCCTTCAGAAATACGGTCAATTTCACTCTTTAAGGAATTAACTTCTTTTGTAAGGTTCTCACGGTCAACGTTATCCTGATAGGTTCCGTTTGCAGACTGTGTAGCAAGCTCAGTCATACGGTTTAACATAGAGTGAACTTCTGTTAAAGCACCTTCAGCTGTCTGAACTAAAGAGATGCCATCGTTTGCGTTCTTGGAAGCTGTTTCAAGACCTGTGATCTGTGCTCTCATCTTCTCAGAAATAGCAAGACCAGCTGCGTCATCACCTGCGCGGTTGATTCTGTAACCAGAAGATAATTTCTCAAGGTTCTTAGATACGGATGAATTGTTGCTTCCTAACTGTCTGTAAGAGTTTAAAGCTGCGATATTGTGCTGAATTCTCATATGTTTATTCCTCCTTGAATGTGTATCAGGGAAATCCTTTTCCCTAAATGATAGGACGCTTTCTGGTTTTCCAGATAAGCGTTAAGATGTTTGAAACCTCAGCGGGGTACCAGCCGCTTAGCGGGTTTCGTGAAAACTTGACACTTGTGTCTGTAAGAAGCCTGTCCAATAAATTGCTACAGCAAATTCAGGTTAAAACCGCTTTGCAAAAGTAATTTATCATCATCTTCCTTTCACATACTTTATCGAGTCGATGGCATAAAAAGTTAAGTCATTTTTTGTAAATTTTTAAATATTTTTTGCAGTAATCAAAGAACCCGGACAGCAGCCATATAATAAAGTGATACTTGCATACCTTGCAACGTCTTCTAATCATTTTTTCTATACCTGACGCTGCATTTCTTTCTAAGAAGGAATTTATTATGACGCACAAATTTTTAACATTAGATACAGCTTCTGCCGACAACCCCATAAATTTCTGGAAACGGGTGATTCAAAACCAGAATTTCCTGCTGCATATAGCCACAAACCTCCTTCCTACTTTGCCCTATCAGGAAAATCGCCTCCTGATCACTCAACTAAAGATACTAAAATCCCTGACCACTGACTTGGAATCCGCATTAAGTAATCCTGCAGTACAAAACATCACAAATTCCTTCCAGGCCATGTATCACAACGTAAACGATTCAATTGATAAGCTCACATCGCTCATCTTAATCGACAACCGAGAAAAAGCAGCCGCATTAGCAGAATATCAGCTAATTCCATTTCTACATGAATGGCTGGAAGACACCTACTTCTGGACTCTCATCTATCCTGATAAAGAAAAAATGAAAGAATACTATGAAACTGAATTTGCCGAAAACCACAAAAATACCTACAGCAACAGAGGCGAAAAATATCTTATTTCCATTATGATTCCTGTTTACAACAAACTGGAATATACCAAAAGATGTCTTGATAGTCTCTTCCGCAACACAGATCTCGCCAAATACCCTTGTGAGCTCATACTGCTTAATGACGGATCTACCGACGGCACAGAAGAATATTTTGAAAGTCTGGGCATAACCAAGGTCATTAATTTAAAAGAAAATGTTAAAACAATGATCTTTTCCCTGCTATACCGGGTTTGCGAAGGGAAATATGCAGCATTTGTGAATAAT
>JAEYPZ010000092.1:0-11499 GCA_023410275.1 Bacillota bacterium | reverse complement strand
TTCCAGCGAGTTTGGTATAATTTCACCTGCCAGGAACAGCTGCCGGCATTTTAGTGGAATTCGGAACCCCGAACGAGAAAATTACGAAAGGTAAGCCAAAATCATCGTCCGTTCCCAATCCCCCCTTGATTGAGATAATTGAAGTTAGCTGTCAATAGGCGAAGGTTAGGCACTGTTTAAAGGATATAATGGTGATAGTTTTATTTGCTATGCTGGTAACTGCAGATAATTGGGAAGAAATACTGGGGTTATAAATTTAAAAAGCTGGTTTTAAAATTGGATCAGGTAAAAGATTCATGGGTATGTCGTGCAGCGCCCTCTTGATTTGCTTGATTCATAGGAAGCAAAATGATATAATTAATACCAAATAAACAGGAATATGCTGGCAGATAAAGGTATTGGTCTTATGCCTTAAGGACATACTAATTTTGAAATGAAAATACGTAACAGGCTCATTATGTGAAGGTATAAAGGCTGATGGAGCTTTGGACAAGGAAGGTATCAATGAATAGCAGGAAGGAAGGAACAGTTACAAAAGGCTCAGCGGAAAAGCCGGGGGTGATGCTATCGAAAGAAGGGATTACCTTTTCGGTTTTTTTACCTGCTGAAAAAGAATGCAGGCTGAATCTGTATCATAAGGCTTCCGGCAGGCAGCTTATTTCCTTCCGTCTGACGGAGGAAGTGAAAACCGGAAATATTTTTTCGGCTTTCATAAAGCACAAACAGATAAAAAAATACTTCGAGGAACAGGAAGACCCGGTAAAAAGCCTGGGGTATCTTTATGAAACCAGACAGGGGGAATTCCTTGACCCTGGCGCTGCTCTTGTATATGGAAGAGAAGAATTTGCAAAGAGGGAAGGCAGGCTTCTTGGAGGAATTTCCGGTAAGGAGTATGACTGGGAAGAGGACAGGCCCATTCAAAGACCTTACAGTGATACCCTGATCTATAAGCTTCATGTAAGGGGCTTTACGATGGATACATCCTCGAAGGTGCAATGTCCCGGAACCTTTCTTGGTATTACGGAGAAAATTCCTTATCTTAAGGAGCTTGGTGTCAACTGTCTGCTGCTGATGCCAGCCTACGAATTTGATGAGTCCATGAAGGAAGAGGGAATTACGGACCGGATTAATTACTGGGGATATTCCCTATCGAATTCCTTTTTTGCTCCCAAGGCAGCCTATGCCTATTCAAAGGATGCGCCGGATAGGGAATTTAAGGATATGGTAAAGCTGCTCCATCAAAATGGTATGGAAGTTATGATGGAGATGAATTTTACAGCGGGTACGAATACTGTCTTTGCCATGGAGTGCCTGCGCCATTGGGTCAGAGACTACCATGTGGACGGCTTTAAATTATCCAATGAAACGGTGCCGGTATCCGTTCTTGCCTCCGATCCGGCATTGGGCAGTACAAAGATTCTTTCCGAAGGCTGGGATTATAAAACGCCGACGGAAAAGAAGAAGGTCTTTCAAAATTACGGAGAGTGCAACAATAATTACAGCATTACCTGCAAACGCTTCCTTAGAGGGGACGAGGAGCAGGTAAAGGAATTTGCAAAGCAGTTTACCTGTCTTTATGAGGAGTCAGGCAGTGTAAAATACATTACCAACCATGACGGCTTTACGCTGATAGATTCATTTTCCTATGATAAAAAGCATAATGAAGCAAATGGCGAGAATAACAGGGACGGACAGGAATATAACTATAGCTGGAACTGCGGTAAGGAAGGAAGAACCGGAAAAAGCTCCGTACTGGAAATGAGGAAAAGGCAGGTAAGAAATGCCTTTGCCATTTTACTGCTCAGTCAGGGAACTCCTTTCATTCTCTCAGGTGATGAATTCTTAAACAGCCAGGAAGGTAACAATAATCCCTACTGCCAGGATAATAAGATAGCATGGCTGAATTGGGATAACCTGATAAAGGAAGAGGAAACCTTTCATTGGGTAAAGACACTTATCCGTATAAGAAAGGAGCATCCGGTTTTTCGCAGGAAGGAACCCTTTCATTACATGGACTACATCTACTGTGGTATGCCGGATATTTCTTTTCACGGAACCAATCCCTGGTATGCGGAGTACGACCACTACAGCAGGCAGCTGGGGGTGATGCTCTGCGGAGCCTATGCCGGTAAGGACCGTACAGGCTTTGACGATAGCTTTTATCTTGCCTTTAACTTTCATTGGGAGAGCAGGGAGTTTCACCTGCCGGATGCACCCTCTGGTGAAGTATGGAGACTGTTCTTATCTACATCGGAAGGTTATATGGAAGTAGAAGATGAAAAGGAAAAGGCAGAAAAGGAAAAAGAATCAAAGGAAAAAGAAGCGAAGAAAATTGAAACGAAGAAGATAAAAGTAAAGAATGCAGCAATGCCAGAAAGAAAGGAAGCAGAGGAAAAGGAAGGGAAAGAAAGCGAAAAGTCCTTTACACTTTCCGCAAGATCTGTCAGAGTGTATAAAAGCTGCAAGGTATAAGATACAGAATGCCGGTTTTCTATAGAAAATAAGCTGTTGGAAGTACCAGCAGCTTATCTTTCCATAACTTATCAGATTTTCAAAAGGCTTTCAAAACAAAAGCTGTAATCATCCTGCATAAGGCATTGCCCGTATAAAAGCTGAAATTAACACTCATAAGGCATTGCTTAATTAAAAAAGAGAATTTAATCTGTATAGGCTTTGCGAAGCAAAATCTGATATTAACTTTCATAAGACCTTGTACAAATAAAATTTGAAATTAATTTTCATAAGACACTGTACAAATAAAAGTTGGTATAGCCTTCATAAAAGGCATTGTTCAAATAAGAAATTTGCAATAAAATCAGGAGTACCTGTCCTGTATATCTTCTTCATGACTGCCGGAAGAATCCAAATAAAGGTCAGAATATTGGTTATAAAGCTCTGAATGTTTATCCGGCAGATACATGGGACTTATGCTTTCAAAATCTGTTATACTGTTTTTGCTTGGAAATCGGTAATAGCTTCTTTTAGAATGATCAAAATACATATAAATATCCCTCCTTACTGAAATGAAAACCTTCTGCTTGATTAATTGACAGGTTTACAGTATGCTGTGGCTTTCATATGTTTTGACGTTATTATCTGTTAATTGGGAGGAAATATACTTGTTATCATTAAAAATACTGGATGTTAAAAGCTTTATGGGCAGCCTTTTGATTCAGAAGGTCTTTGATAATTTTTTGTTGTCCGAGGCTGAGATTACGACCTTTGCTCATTTTTCCATAGAGGGTAAGATTAATCAAAATTTTTATACGGAAGAGGAAAAGGAGGAGCTTAAGTTAAACAAGTATGTCCGCTGGTCAGATGTTAAGCCCTATGTCTTTTCTTTAATCAAAGGAAATAAGCTTCCCTTATTCATAAAAATCGTCATGGTTCTATCCCCGGAAAACACGGAAAAATTACTGATACAATCAGGCGCCTCCTTAAATAAAGAAGAGGTCAATGGATTGTTCTTAAATATCCGGTATGAAAAGGATACCCTTTTAATTACAACAGGTACCTCTGTAAGTACCTTTACATTGGATAAGACCCTTGATTATTATTGGGATGAAAGTGTAAGAAAATTCTTAAAGAAAGAAAATATAGTGGCGGAAGATTTATAAATTGAATTAGTTATATCCTCCTAAAGCTGTTAGCACTCACTTTTGATGAGTGCTAATTTTTTCTTGACAAATAGATACAAGCGTATTAATATTATGCTTATATGAGACATTAAGAAAAAAAGGAGCGATTTATTATGATGAATGAACATGGTAGTCTGTCAATCAATTCGGAAAATATATTTCCCATCATTAAAAAATGGCTATATTCTGACCATGATATTTTCTTTCGTGAAATAATATCCAACGGCAGTGATGCTATTACGAAATTAAAGAAGCTGGAGCTTATGGGAGAGGCCAGCCTTCCGGAAGATAATAAATACAAGATAGAAGTAATCGTAAACCCGGAAGAGAAAACCCTGAAATTTATTGATAACGGTATTGGTATGACTGCCGATGAAGTAAAAGAGTATATCAATCAGATAGCTTTCTCCGGTGCTACGGACTTTTTGAACAAATATAAAGATAAGGCCAATGAAGAGCAGATTATCGGACATTTTGGACTTGGCTTTTACAGTGCCTTTATGGTGGCGGGCAAGGTTACAATCGACACATTGTCCTGGCAGGAAGGTGCACAGAGCGTTCACTGGGAATCCGAAGGCGGTACGGAATTTGCAATGGAGCCTGGAGACAGGGAAGAGAGAGGTACGGAGATTACCCTTTTCTTAAATGAAGACAGCTATGAATTCTCCAATGAGTACCGTGCAAAAGAAGTCATTGAAAAATACTGTTCCTTTATGCCGGTAGAAATTTACTTTAAAAATGCAAATGCGAAAGAAGAGCCTCAGGAGGATTTGGAGGAAGACTTAGACAAAGAGGAATCCGGGGATGATATCATAGATGCTGCCGTAGATGAAGATGGTAATGTAACAGAAGGCGATGCGGCAGAAGAGACAGAAGACGGGGTACAGGAGGAGAAGAAGCCAAAGGGTCCTAAGCCCATCAATAATACCACTCCTTTATGGACAAAGCATCCTAATGATGTGACGGAAGAAGAATACAAGGAATTCTATCGTAACGTATTCCATGACTACAAGGAACCCTTATTCTGGATTCATTTGAATATGGATTATCCTTTTAATTTAAAGGGTATTTTATATTTCCCGAAATTAAATACGGAGTATGATACCTTGGAGGGTACGATTAAGCTATACAGCAACCAGGTATTTATCGCAGATAATATCAAAGAGGTAATTCCGGAATTCCTTATGCTTTTAAAGGGTGCCATAGATTGCCCTGACCTGCCTCTTAATGTATCCAGAAGTGCCCTTCAGAATGACGGATTTGTAAAGAAGATATCCGAATACATTTCCAAAAAGGTTGCGGATAAATTATCCGGTATGTATAAGGTAGAGCGTGAAAGCTATGAGAAGTTCTGGGATGATATCAGTCCATTTATCAAATTTGGCTGCTTAAAGGATGATAAATTCAGAGAGAAGATGAAGGAATATATCATCTTTAAAAATCTGGAAGGCAAGTATGTCACTCTGCCGGAGTATGTGAAGGCTGCCAAGGGGGAGACCTCAGAAGTAAAGGCGGAAGAAGCAAAGGCCGAGGAAACAAAGGCTGAGGAAGCAAAAGCCGAAGAAAATGCATCCTCTGACGAAACTTCCGAAAAGAAGGAAGAAAAGAAAGATATAGTTTACTATGTTACCAATGAACAGCAGCAGAGCCAGTATATCAATATGTTCAAGCAGGAGGGAATTGATGCCCTCATCCTTACCCATAATATTGACCAGCCTTTTATTACGCAATTAGAGCAGTCAGAAGACAGCTATAAATTCCAGCGTATAGATGCGGATATCACCGACAGCTTTAAGGAGAATGGCCAGAGTGAGGAAGCTTTAAAAGAGGAAACGGATGCGCTTACGGAATTGTTCAGAAAGACTCTGAATAAAGATAAACTGGAGGTTAAGGTCTTAAAGCTTAAGAATGAAAAGGTATCTTCCATGATAACCTTATCAGAAGAAAGCCGCAGAATGCAGGATATGATGAAGATGTACAATATGTACGGCATGGACCCCAACATGTTCGGCAGCAGTGAAACACTGGTACTGAATGCCAATAACAAGCTGGTTCAGTATATATTTGAGCAGAAGGACAGCCAGTATGTACCGCTTTTCTGCTCCCAGCTCTATGACCTTGCCTTATTAAGCCATAAGCCTCTGGAAGCAGATGCTATGACAAACTTCATTTCCAGAAGCAATGAGATTATGGAAATACTTGCAAAATAATAAGAGCTGATGAAAGGCAAAGTCAGCCTGCCGAAAGGTACAAGGCTTTAAAAGCTCAATTGATCATAAACAGGAAGGGATTGCTGTAAAAAGAAAGTTCATACCGGATACCCTGCATAAAAGTATTTGTACATTATCCGGTATTTGTTCTTCTTTTTGCCGCAGTCCCTTTTTTGCCGTTCTGGTAACTCTTCTTTTGCCGCAGTCTCTTTTTTATCATTCTGGTAACTCTTATTTTTGTCTGTCATTTCAAAATATTACCGGTAAATGCTTTCTATCAACGAATCGCATTGTAAAGCTTGATGCTGTCCTGCCATCTGCCTTCTTTTGTACTGCCCATTATGACACAGATATAGGAGCCTTCATTTATATCAGCGCAGGAAACCAGACAGCCGCCGGCTTCATCACTGTTTCCGGTTTTTAAACCGGCGGCATTTTTGTAATAATAGGGACTTTTCGGATTAATCAGCTCGTTGGTGTTGTAATAGGTAACGCTCTGTCCGCTGAGCCAGAGGTCTGAGAGCTTATAACTATTAACAACTTTCCGCAGAGTATCCGATTTTAATAATTCTCTGGCAATGAAGGCAAGATCCTTTGCCGTTGTATATTGGCCTTCGGTATCATAACCGTCAGGGGTCTTGAAGTGTGAATGACTGGCACCGATTTTAACAGCCTTTTTATTCATTTCTTTGAGAAAGGCATCGAGAGCTTTGTCTATGGAGGCGTTACTGTCCCTGCAGATTTTTTTGCCTGCATAGACAGCAAGGGCATAGGCAGCATCGTTGCCGGAGGGCAGCAAGAGAGCATCGAATAATTGACGTATTGTCAGTTCATTACCAGGGTTCAGCCATGCCCGGGAGGCATCCCCTGCGATTAACTGTACCTCCTTCCCGACCAATACCCTGTCGTTTTCATCACAATAATCCAGCGTTGTTAAGGCTGTCAGCATTTTGGTGGTACTGGCCGGTGCAATGGGCTTATTACTGTCCTTTTCGTAAAGTACCGTATTGGAGGTCAAATCCCATAAAAATGCATTTTTGGCATCTATGCTGGCAGAAATCTCGTTGGATTCATGTATTGGGATTGTGGGAGCAGGAGCAGTATTCTGGGTAATTTCATTTGGCAATACAGGCGGCAGGAAATCCTTGTCTTCTAAAAAATAAGCTTTTATTGTTATGGCTAATAGTATAACGACTGTAAGGGAGGCAAAGCCCCCTGCATCATGCCGTTTTCTGACTAATTTCCCGTCATTTCTTTTAAAGATACCGACATTTCTGCGGATAAATGGGACATATGCCGCCAGTATTTTGCCGTAGAAATACCCAATAATCAGCCCCGTGGTATTTAAAAGGACATCATCGATATCCGTAGCCCTGATTCCAAAGAGCTGCAGCACTTCAATGAGCAAAGATATTCCGGCACCGGTTATTAGAGTGGCAGGAAAACGCTGACAATGATTGAAAAGCAGAACAAGCAATACTCCAAGGGGGATAAAAAGGAAGATATTCCCCCAGAAATTAAGAGGATTTGAAAAGGCTGTTTTCAATACCTTAAAGGGTACTAAATTAATGTTATTAAATGAGTGGGGGATGGTAAGGGCTGAGCCCGGTGACAATGTCACAGCAAAGATTTCTGTCATATAAAGCCCTGTTAGCAGAATCAGTATTCTGTGAAACCAGGTTACTCTTTCCCCCCGAAGCCGGATCAGAATCTCATCAATCAATAAAAACAGTAAGGTGGCTGCAAAACCAGGAAGCAGGTATTCTTCCGTTTGAAACATAAAACTTTCATTCCTTTCCTGAAAACCCGGTACAGAATGGAAGAGTATCCGGGCTTGTTATTATTAAAAGGTAGTGGGATATTTGCCGAAAACCTTACTTGCCCTATAAGGGTTTCCGGCAAGGAGAGCCTGTACCTTCGCATGAATAAGCATACCACAGATAGTCTGGTATACTTTAAGTTGAACTATTTTATTTGCTAAGAAACAGTAACGATAATCCTAAGATTTTATAAAGGCAGGCAGGTCCGGGCCTATAGCTGGGCTGCTTCGGCCTGCTTGTTAAAAAGCTCCACCGTAAATATGGTATGTGCATTATCACTTTGGGCTTTGATTGTTCCGCCATGTAAGGTAATGATATCTTTCGCAATTGCAAGTCCAAGCCCTGCACCGCCGGTGGTACTTGATCTGGCGGAATCCAGTCTGTAGAATTTCTCGAATATGGAGTTTAATTTCTCTTTGGGAATGGCTCCCTGATTTTCAAAGCATATGACTATTTTATCCCCGCTTTCTTCTGCACTTATATCGATGCTGCTGTTTTTATCACCATAGGCAATGGCATTTTTTAATATATTATTGAAAACTCTGGCAAGCTTTTGGGAGTCTCCCCAGATGATCGTGTTTTCCCCGATGCTTATCCTGATATCCTGTCCATGTGGGGCAAGCTGGGGATACAGCTCATCGGCAACCTGTATCATCATGTAGCACAGATTGATTTCCTTCTGGTATAGCGGCATGGACTTTAGATTGTAACGGGTAATTTCAAAAAATTCATTGATAAGGGTTTCCAGCCGGTATGATTTTTCCAGTGCAATATGAACATATTTTGCTTTCTGCTCCCCCGGCATATCATAAGCTTCATCCAAAAGGCTCAGATAACCAATAACGGAGGTCAAAGGTGTTTTGATATCATGTGCCAGATATACCACAAGCTCATCCTTACGTTCTTCTGCCGCCTGGGCTTCTTCGGCTCTTTTTTTCAGCCGGTCCTTGACTTCATTGAGCTTAATTTCCATAAACCTTAGCTCCGGGTTCATGACAATTTTTTCATCTGCTTCCTCAGAAAGCTTGTCCACGCCGGCGACCATCTGGTCAAAGTATCTGGTAAACAAAGAGGATGAGAGCCGGAATAGAATAACAAAGAAAATAACGATAACAAGGCCGATAATGAGTTCAATATTATTACGGATATAAATAAAATAAATATCCTGTGCACGGTACCAGTCAGTATCCAGAAGGATAGCAATATAATACACCAGTTTATCTGCCAGCTTACCCCGTAAGATGGAACGTAGAAAAAGAACAAGGACAGCTGCTATCGCCAGCAGGGCAAGGGTTTGAAAAAATAATCTGCGAAGCAGCCTGCCATATGCTTTTTCCTTAAAAGTATTATTTTTCAATTTTATAGCCAACCCCCCAGACCGTTTTGATATACTTTGGATTTTCTGCCAAATCATTCATTTTTTCACGTAAATGCCTGATGTGTACGGTAATTGTATTATTGCTTTTGCAGTAGTATTCGTCTTCCCACAGTTTATGAAACAATTCCTCGGCACTGACTACGCTGCCTTGCTGCTCTAAAAGTATGCGGAGTATGGAAAATTCCGTGGGCGTAAGTGTCAGGGGAACATCATTTAGAAAGCACTCATGGGTTTTGATGTTCATGGACAGACCCGAGTTTGTTAAGACAGCTTCAGCTGCAGCATCTGATTGAGGAATATTGTATTTTTTATAACGGCGCAGCTGTGCCTTCACCCGTGCCACTACTTCAAGAGGGCGGAAGGGCTTTGTGATATAGTCGTCTGCACCCAGGGTCAGGCCGGTAATCTTATCGGACTCCTTATCCTTGGCAGTCAGCATAATAACCGGGTAATTATACTTTTCACGTATTCTTTTACAAATGGTATAACCATCTGTATCCGGCATCATAATGTCAAGTATGGCAAGATCAATTTCGGTATTTTCAATACAGGCAAGGGCATCCTCGGCAGAATAAAACTTATGGATGGTATAGTTTTCATTTCGCAGGTATACCTCTATCAAATCGGCAATTTCTTTCTCATCGTCTACGACAAGGATATGATTGCTCATGGTTCTGGCTCCTCTCCGACATATTCTGGTAATAATTATTTTATCCTGTTTGATAATTGGAAATATCTTTTTTTACCTGTGAAATTGTTAAGATTTTCATAAGATTTTTTAGTTATCCGGAATCTGTTTTATTTTTACAGGAATCCTATGAAATCCAGGCTTAGTGCAGGGCTAGAAAAGGAAAAGTGTGAAAGAAAAGCACTTTCACACTCCATTATTTATGGCAGTACCGCAGACATGTCTGCGGTATGCAATGGGAGCAAGTGTGAAAGAAAAGCGCTTTCACTCCATTATTTATGGCAGTACCGCAGACCTTTCTGCGGTATGCAATGGGAGCAAGTGTGAAAGAAAAGCGCTTTCACACTCCTTTATTTATGGCAGTACTGCAGACTTGTCTGCAGTATACAACGGGAGCAAGTATGAAAATCGGGATTGAAGATATAATAATTTAGAAAGTTTTTTAAATTTTCACAATTTACCTACTTTAAAAGTATATTAATATATGTTACAATTGGTAGTAATAAAAACTACATAAGATAGTATTTGGAATAAAGAAATGTGGTTGACATAACTAAAATATATTATGGAAACCAAATAGGAGAAATAATTAAAAAGTAAATTAAAAAGCAAATAAATGCAAGATGATATGTATTGCCTGAAATAATAAATTTGTAATTTGGGAGGAAGACAAATGTCATATAAAATAATAGGAGATAGCTGCACAGATTTAACGGAAGAGATGAGAAAGGATGGGCATTTCCATATTGTACCTTTAACCTTGCAGGTGGGAGAGGATTCCATAGTTGATGACGGAACTTTTAATCAGGCCAGGTTCCTGAAGCTGGTCAGTGAGTCACCGGTTGCTCCGAAATCCTCCTGTCCGTCACCGGATGCCTACATGGAGCTTTTTAAAGGAGAAGAGGATATTTATGTTGTTACTCTTTCGTCCAACCTTAGTGGTTCTTTCAACAGTGCCGAGGTTGCCAGAAAGCTGTATCTGGAAGAAAATCCCCACAAGAACATTGAGATAATCAATTCCTGTTCAGCGTCAGTAGGTCAGACCCTTATTGCCTTAAAAATACAGGAATATGCCGGAATGGGACTGAGCTTTAAGGAAATAACCGAGCGGGTTCGAAAATTCCGGGAAAGCCTAAGTACAAAATTTGTGCTGGAGAACCTGGATACCCTTAGAAAGAGCGGACGGCTTACCGGCCTTAAGGCAATTATCAGCAGTGTGTTAAATATAAAACCTGTTATGTACGGAACACCGGAAGGTACAATTAATAAGCTGGATCAGGCAAGGGGAATCCAAAAGGCTCTTGGTATCATGGTGGATTCCGTTGAAAAGGATGTAAAAAATCCGGAAGAAAGGATATTCGCAATAGCCCATTGCAATAATTTGGAGAGAGCCGAATTCGTGAGAGTAGAAATTTTAAAGAAGGTTTCCTTTAAAGACTGCATCATTGTCGATACGGCGGGAGTAAGTACAATGTATGCGGGAGACGGCGGGATTATTATAAGTTATTAGAGGGGGATTTGTGTCGCCAGGGAATCTTCAATATCCAAAAGGCAACCGCAATTATCCTCGTCGACAGTAGAAAATGAAATAGAAAATCATGCGAAAGCATCTAAAAATTCAGACCTAGATAGGGCATTGGGAGCATCCCAAAGTTTGTGTAAACCTTCAAATTGATGTAAAATAAAATTACTCAGTTTGGAGGTTTTATTTTATGGCTAAAAGAAGAAGGGATGAGTCTCCCGAAAGACAAGCTCTACGTGAAAT
>JAEYPZ010000090.1:0-40713 GCA_023410275.1 Bacillota bacterium | reverse complement strand
TTCCAGCGAGTTTGGTATAATTTCACCTGCCAGGAACAGCTGCCGGCATTTTAGTGGAATTCGGAACCCCGAACGAGAAAATTACGAAAGGTAAGCCAAAATCATCGTCCGTTCCCAATCCCCCCTTTTCCCTTTACTACAATCCTCACAAGATAAACACATGAGTAAATAAATTATGAACAAAATCTTTTAATGTTACAACAGTAAGAAAACAGGTGATATGATTATGGAACAACTCTTAAGCTGGATTGAGATAATTGAAGATAGCCATCAGCAGGCGAAGGTTAGGCACTGTTTAAAGGATATACTGGTGATAGTTCAAATTGATACGCTGGTAAATTCAGAAAATTATAAATTTATAAATACGGTTTTAAATTGAGACAGGTAAAAGATTCATGTATATGTCGTGCCGCATATAAGAAAATGCTTGCAAATTGGAGAATATACGATAAAATAGAAATGAATGTGATTTCACAATAACCGAGATAACAGTTGAAAGAAAATAATAGATATGAAAGGATGCCACATGCCCTTCTTTCAGCTTAGATTTGTGGTGTAATGGGTATTAAAATGATACAGGCTAGTAATATTACCTTAAGGCTTGGCAAAAGAGCCTTATTTGAAGACGTAAATATCAAGTTCACAGAAGGAAACTGCTATGGTTTGATCGGTGCCAACGGTGCCGGTAAATCCACTTTCCTTAAGATTCTCTCCGGCCAGCTGGAAGCTACCAAGGGTGATGTCATTATTACTCCGGGCCAGAGACTTTCCTTTCTGCAGCAGGACCACTTTAAATATGACCAGTATGACGTACTGAATACTGTTATTATGGGAAACCAGAGACTTTATGATATCATGAAGGAAAAGGATGCCATCTATGCCAAAGAAGACTTTACGGAGGAAGACGGAATCAGAGCCAGCGAGCTGGAGGGTGAATTCGCTACCTTGAACGGCTGGGAAGCAGAATCCGATGCCGCTACTCTTCTTAACGGACTTGGTATTGAGACTGACCTGCACTATAAGATGATGAGCGAATTAAACGGCAACCAGAAGGTAAAGGTACTCCTTGCCCAGGCTTTATTCGGAAATCCCGACATTCTTCTTCTGGATGAGCCTACCAACCACCTTGATATGGAAGCTATCAGATGGCTGGAGGAATTCCTCATTCAATTTGAAAACACCGTAATCGTAGTATCCCATGACCGTTATTTCCTGAATAAGGTCTGCACCCATACGGCGGATATCGATTATGCCAAGATTCAGCTCTATGCCGGTAACTATGATTTCTGGTATGAATCCAGCCAGTTAATGGTAAAGCAGATGAAGGAAGCCAATAAGAAGAAGGAAGAAAAGATTAAGGAATTGCAGGAATTTATCCAGCGTTTCAGCGCCAACGCTTCCAAATCCAAGCAGGCTACCTCCCGTAAAAAAGCATTGGAGAAAATCGAGCTGGATGATATTCGTCCCTCCAGCCGTAAATATCCCTATATTGATTTCAGACCGAGCCGAGAAATCGGAAATGAAGTATTAACAGTTACCAATCTCTCCAAGACCGTAGATGGTGTTAAGATACTGGATAACATTTCCTTTACGATTAACCATGAAGACAAGGTAGCCTTTGTAGGTCCCAACACACAGGCAACTACCCTGCTGTTCCGTATTATTTCCGGGGAAATCGAGCCGGACGAAGGCACTTATAAATGGGGAATTACCACCAGCCAGTCCTACTTCCCCAAGGATAACACCAGTTACTTTGCATCGGAGGACACGATTGTTGACTGGCTTATGCCCTACTCTCCGGAAAAGGATGTTACTTATGTCAGAGGTTTTATGGGAAGAATGCTCTTTGCCGGCGAAGAAGGTGTTAAGAAGGTAAATGTACTCTCCGGTGGTGAAAGAGTAAGGGTTATGCTCTCCAAAATGATGATTCTCGGTTCCAACGTCCTTGTTATGGATGAACCTACCAACCATCTTGATATGGAGTCCATTACCGCCTTAAATAACGGTCTTATGAAATTCTCCGGTGTACTCCTCTTCACTTCCCAGGATCACCAGTTTGTACAGACCATTGCCAACCGTATTATGGAGCTTACTCCCAACGGACTGATTGATAAGGTTACTACCTATGATGAATATCTGGATAACGATGAATTTGCAAGAAAGAGACAGATAATGCAGATTGACCGTGAGGATGACAATAACTAAGCATACCGGTTCCGCAAAAACAACCGGGTATATATTGGATGTACTTTCAACACTGAGAAACCCCAGGGGCTTTGATTAAAAAGCTTCTGGGGTTTATTTTTATCTAAGATATTGTATATGAAATCTTATATTATCTTTATACTAACTTCCATGTACCATGTATATCACAAGCATGCCTGCGATAGGCATAAGTAAGGGTTGTAACTATGCTTATGTGCCTGGGGCTTATCTATCTTTCTTCATACCATCCTGCAATACCTGGAGTCAGGTTAATATTCACCTGCTTCACCTCCTGATATTCCTCTAATCCCTGAATACCCAATTCCCTGCCGTAACCGCTCATCTTATAGCCTCCCCAAGGAGCTTCATTGTAGGTCGGATTATAGCAGTTGATCCAGGTAATACCTGCCCGGATTTCCTTAATAATCCTTAAGGCCCTGGCTCCGTCCGTTGTAAAAACCGCTCCCGCCAGCCCGTAAATGGTATCGTTGGCAAGCTTTATGGCTTCTTCCTCCGTACGGAAGGTCTGTATGGTCACTACCGGTCCAAATATCTCTTCCCTAACGATTGTCATATCCGGGGTACAGTTATCAAAGATGGCAGGTCTTACAAAGTAACCTCCGGCACATTCGCCCTCTGTATAGCGGAAGCCTCCGCAAACAAGGTCTGCGCCTTCCTTTTTTCCCGTTTCAATATAATTTAGTACAGTATTCATATGGGCTTCGGAAACCAAAGGTCCCATATCCGGATTGTCAAGGCCGTTTCCTAAGGTCATGGCATTGGCCCGTTCCGCCAGCCTTGCAACAAATTTATCCTTGATGCTTTCTTCGATTATGATTCTGGAGCCTGCCGAACAAACCTCACCCTGATTGAAGAAAATGCCTATCATTGCCCATTCAACGGCCCCTTCAAAGTCGGCATCTGCAAAAATCACATTGGGGGATTTACCTCCCAGCTCCAGACCCACCTTCTTAAGATTTCCGATGGCTGCCCTGGCAATATCCTGCCCTACCTCCGTACTGCCGGTAAAGGTTACCATATCCACATCGGGACTTGCCGCAATCTCATGGCCGACACTTCCTCCGGTGCCCATTACCAGATTCACGGTTCCCTTTGGGACTCCTGCCTTCTCCATTATTTCAAAAAGGATAACAGAAGACAGGGGGGTATTGGTACTGGGTTTAAATACGATGCAGTTGCCGGCACTAAGAGCCGGGGCAATCTTCCAGACTGCCATCAGCAGCGGATAATTCCACGGTGTAATCTGCCCGCAGACGCCTACGGGTTCATGTATGGTATAGGAATGCATCCTGCCGAAATTATCGTTCACATCATAAACGCCTCCGTAAGGTGCCTTTATCATACCGGCATAATAGCGGAAACAATGGATTGCATCATCCACATCCCCCTCCGCCTCTCTTAAGGGCTTACCATTATCCAGCGTATCGGTCCTGGCTAATTCCTCCCTCCTTTCCTCCATGATATCCGCAATTTTCAAGATAATATCCGCTCTCTTCTGGGAATCCATCCTTCTCCATTCACCTGTTATATAAAAGGCTTCCTTAGCCGCTGCAATAGCAAGCCTTACATCTTCTATGTTTCCCTCCGCCGTCCTTGCAAGCACCTCACCGGTGGCAGGATTGATAATTTCCCTGGTTCCCCCTGAAAGAGCAGGAACCCATTCTCCGTCTATATAATTCTTCTTCAACTCCATAAATGCCTCCTTTCGCCATACCTGTAATATCTGCAATACCTGTAAAAACCGAAATACTGTAATATCTGTAACACTAATAATATCCGCAACACTGTAAATCCGTAACACTGTAATATCCATAACACTAATAATATCCGCAGCACTAATAATATCCGCAACACTAATAATATCCGCAACACTGTAAATCCGTAATACTGTAATATCCGTAACATTGTAATGACATCTGTTAATAAAACTTGTGTAAGATAACATGTGAATTAGAAACCTTCTGTTTTTATAATTTAAATTCTTCCTTCGTATCTATAACAGCCTCTTCCAAACGTACCAGAATATTATCCATATCCTCATAAGTAATAACCGCAGCCGGTTCAAAACGGATACACTTGGAATTCACCAGCGTTCCTGCCGTAAGCACTCTTCTTGCAAACATTCCCTTTGCAACGCTGTAACCCACATCGCTGGTTACAAATTCAAGTCCAATCATCAGGCCGATACCGCGGACATCCTGTATTACCGTAGGATATTTTTCAAAGAGCTTTTTAATTCCCCCAATCAGGTATTCGCCCTTCTCCCTGCACTGGCCGGGAACATCATTTTCCAGCATGTATTTTATAGCAGCAAGGGCAGCGGAGCAGGCAAGGGGGTTCCCTCCAAAGGTGGGTGAACCCAAAAGCCAGGGATTATCAATAAGCTCCTCCGTCCATAAGTGGGGCCTGCAGATAATTCCGGTTATGGGCATGATACCGCCGCCAAAGGCCTTGCCATAGGTCATGATATCCGGCACCACCTCTTCTGCTTCACAGCGGAACATCGTTCCCGTCCTTCCCATACCCGTCTGGATTTCATCAAAGATTAAGGCCACTCCATATTCATCGCAGATTTCCCTTACTTCCTTCAAATAACCCCTGGGAGGTACGATAATGCCTGCTTCTCCCTGAATAGGCTCAAGAATGACGCCAGCCACCTTTTCTCCCACGGCCTTCAGGTTACGGATTGCCTTGCGGACATCCTCTGCTGCGCCGTATTCCACATGCTGCACCTGCTGTACCATGGGTGTGTAAGGAACGCGGTAGGTGCCTTTTCCGGCCATGGAGACAGCTCCCATGGATTTTCCATGAAAGGCTCCCACCGTGGAGATGAACCACCTGCCTCCCGTTGCGATTCTGGCAAGCTTTAAGGCCATTTCCACTGCTTCTGCCCCGCCGTTTGTAAAGAAGCACTTTTCCAGGTCACCTGGTGTAATGTCAGCCACGGCTTTGGCCAGATAACCTCTTAAGGGGTCCAGCAGCTCCTGAGAATGCAGCGCCTGATGATTTAACTGGGCTTTTACCGTATCGATTATCTCGGAATTTCTATGGCCGCAGGTATAGATACCAAAGCCTCCAAGGCAGTCAATAAATTCCTCTCCGTATAATCCGGAGCAGTATGCTCCATAATCCTTCCACTCCACAACTGCAGCGTTGGTTGAAACAGACTTTCTGTACTTCAACCATCCGGGACTGACATAGGTATCAAAGTATTCCACTGTTTCCCTGGTAATTTCCTTTTTCTCTTCCTCTGTCAGCTCTTCGCTATGAATAAATCTGATTACTTTGTTTAATTCCTCTACTACCTGCTCTTTATTTTTCATAAATTTACCCATTGTATACCGCAAACCTTTCTGCGGTACTGCCATTTATAAAACAGGCTGAAAGAATCCTTACGGCAACCTTTCATATTTTATATTTTCTTTCAGCCTATAAATATCTTATCAGGATGCCCGTTCTCCAATCTTCTTTCATTGCATACCACAGACCAGCCAGCAGACCAATCTGTAGTGCTGCCATAAAATTATGGAATTTGAAAGGTGTCCTTCTTTTACACCCTACTGAGTTCAAAATTATGGATTGCTTCCTTTGAAATAAAGCTCTTTTTTACTTTGAAAGCTTTTTTTATAGCTTATAATTTATTACTTAAGATTCATTGCTCATGATTCATTTCTCATGATTTATTTCTCATGATTTATTTCTCATAATTTATTTCTCATGATTTACTTCTCATGATTTACTTCTCATGATTAACTTCATATTATTTACTGCTTATAATTCATTACCTGTAATTTTTATTATCTAGCTCACAGTCTCTACTTTGTAAATTCCGCCCACATCTCACTGTAGGTATCCACTGTTTTTCCAATGTTCTGTACATATTTTCCCTTGCTGATTTCTTCTGCCGGTATGCTGATCGCAGGGTTGTTTTTATAATCCTCACCCATTAATGCCACACCTGCCTTGTTGGGATTCAGGTAAGGGAATTCACTAACGATTTCCTTGTTTGTCTCCGCCTTTAAGACATAATCAATGAATTTATAGGCGTTATCCGCATTTTTAGAATCCTTTGTAATGCAAAGGTTATCAAGGAACAGATACATGCCTTCCTTGGGATATGCCACCGTAAGATTTTTATTCTCTTCCAGTGCAATGGCAGCATCCCCGCTCCAGAACAGACCGGCTTTTGTTTCCTCCGTTATCATTAATGTCTTGGGGGAATCACTGTCAAGGCTCTTGATATTCGGCTTAAGGGTAAGCAGCTTTTCTTTTACCTGATTCAGTTTCGTCAAATCGGTCTCGTTCATATCATAGCCCATGCTCATGGCAGTGACACCGATAATCGCCCTGAAATCATCCAGCACCACCAGAGAGTTGGCGTAATCCGGTTTGAAAAGCTCAGCGTAAGTTGTAAAATCTGCTCCTGCCGGAGCCATATTCTTGTTATAGATAATGACCCCTGCTCCGCCAAGGTAAGGGACGGAATGCTTATTGTCCGGATCAAAGCTCTTATTTAAATAAGCAGAATCAAGATTGTTATAATTGGAAAGCTTTGATTTATCCAATTCAGACAGCATATCCTGGGAAATCATATTTTCTACCATGTAGTCACTGGGGCATACAATGTCATAGGTGCCTGCACTGCTTCCCTTTACCTTTGCAAGCATTTCCTCGTTATTGGAATAGGTCTGCATCTGCACATCGATTCCTGTTTCCTTTTCAAAGCCCTTGATAACGGAATCCGGAATGTACTCCGTCCATATAAACAGATTCAAGGTTCCGTTCTTTCCTGCTCCTTTGCCGCAGCCTGCCAGTGCAAGGGCTGCCATAAGGGCTGTTACTGTAAATAAGATACCTTTCCATTTCCTCATAAATCCATCCTCCTTATAATGTGGTAGCCTTATTTTTCTTATATTTTGAATTTTTTGTATCTCTCTGGGTTGCTATTACCAGTGTGACCGTTACAATCAGTACAATGGTCGAAAGGGCATATACATCCGGGGTGATGCCCGTTTTCGTCAGTTCCATAACCTTTAAGGGGTAGGTGTTGCTTCCGGGACCAGTGGTAAAGAAGCTGATGATAATATCATCAATGGACAGCGTAAAGGATAAAAAGGCTCCCGATATCACCCCCGGCAGAATGATGGGAAGGGTTACGGTAAAGAAGGTCTTGATTCTTCCCGCTCCCAGGTCCATGGCCGCTTCCTCCACGGATTTGTCAAAGCCGGCGAACCTGGCATTTACCGTAAATACTACAAAGGGGATGCAAAAGGTTGCATGGGCTATGACTAAACTGATAAGCCCCATTGGTATCCTTGACAGATTAAAGATTGCCAAAAGAGAAATGCCAAGTACGATTTCCGGAATAACCACCGGAATATATAACAGGGTGTCAATAATGCTTTTCCCTCTGAACTTAAACTTTGACATGCCATAGGAAGCAAGGGTTCCGATAATGGTTGCTATAAGAGTACTGCACAGTCCTACGATCAGGGTATTGCCATAAGCCTTTAACAAGGGCTCATTTTCAAACAGCTTTCCATACCACTCCAGAGTAAAGCCTTCCATTACAATATTTCTCTTGGAGGTATTAAAGGAAAACAGGATTACCACACCAATTGGCAGATAGAGAAAGGCATATACAAAAAGATTATAAATACCGGATAATACCTTTCCCGAAGCTTTTTTCTTACCTTTCATCTAAAGCACCCCCAAATCTTTCATATCACCGCCGGCCTTTTTATAAACAGTTACCATGATTATGATAATGGCAATCAGGAGCATGGAGAAGGCGGCTCCCAAGGGCCAGTTATTAGCTGCTTTGAACTGGTTTTCAATAAGATTTCCGATTAGCTGGGATTTACCCCCTCCCATAATGTCCGATACAAAGAAATAACCCAGGGACGGTATAAATACCAGGATGGTTCCGGAGAAAACTCCCGGGGAGGTCAGAGGCAATGTCACATTTAAAAAGGTCTTTACCCGGTTTGCTCCAAGATCATTGGAAGCCTCCAGCAGGCTCATATCCAATTTATCAATGGATGCAAAAAGCGGCAGTACCATATAGGGAAACAGGATATAGACCATTCCAAGAATTACTGCCCCTCTTGTGTAAAGAATCTCAACGGGCTGGTCTGTCAGTCCAAGATTTAAAAGAAGGGAATTAAATGCCCCCGTCTTGCCAAGAAGTGTCTTCCAGCCATTTAACCGTATTAGGGAATTGGTCCAGAAGGGTATCATCAGCATAAGCATCATAACCGCCTTCTTTCTCTTATTTGCCCTTGCCATAGAATAGGCAAAGGGATAACCAAACAGGATACAGGCTATGGTCGTAAAAAATGCCAGGATAAAGGAGTTGGCATAGATTTCAAGGTAGGTGGGATTTAACAATTCCGCATAATTCTTTAAAGTGAATTTGTATACCACATTATAGCCGTCCGTACTTAAAAGGCTTAAAAAGAATACATAGATAAGCGGTGCCGCAACCAGCAGTATCAGCCAGAGGGTAACGGGAGAAACTGTGGCAAGCAGGGGTGCTGTTTTATTTCGGAATTTTTGACTTTTCTTCATCTAATTCCCTCCCAGATTCACATTTTCGATTGCATTGCGGATTAGATGCCCTCTGGACTTCATTATTACTACATCCTCCAGATTCCAGTACAGATTGACAAGCTCACCGACCTTTGGCACGTCATCCACATCCATACGGCTTAATTTTACAACCTGCCCGTTTGGCAGAACCACATTGCTCTTTATGATATTTCCTACATAAATCTGTTCTTTTACCATTCCGCATAATGTAAAGCCTTCTTTTGCTTCTTTGGAAAACCGCATCTTTTCAGGTCTTACACAGATATGAACCATTTCCATGGCTTCAAAGGTCATTTCCTTATCCGCCCGGGCCAAAGCATCTCCCACCTCTATTCCCAGCTCTGCTGCGTTTCCTTTTACCTTCCTGACAGTTGCCTCAAAGATGTTGGATTCACCGATAAAGTCAGCAACGAATTTCGTCCGGGGCTTTTCATAGATGCCCTCCGGGGTGTCAAGCTGGTCCAGATAGCCCTTGTTCATGACGGCAATCCTGTCACTCATGGTCAAAGCCTCTTCCTGGTCATGGGTAACATAGATGAAGGTAATACCGAGCTTTTTCTGAAGGTTTTTAAGCTCCAGCTGCATTTCCTTCCGAAGCTTTAAATCAAGAGCTCCCAGGGGTTCATCCAGTAGCAGTACCTTGGGATTATTAATCAGTGCTCTTGCTATTGCCACCCTTTGCTTCTGCCCGCCGGATAACTGGCTGGGATATCTTTTGTCATAGCCGTTCAACTGCACCAGCTCTAACATTTCCTGTACTCTTTTCTTAATTTCCTCCTTGGGCACCTTCTTCATTTTTAAGCCATAGGCGATATTCTTAAAGATGGTAAGATGGGGAAAGAGGGCATAGCTTTGAAATACCGTATTGACATTCCTCTCAAAGGGCTCTTTTTCCTCAACATTCTCTCCTTCTACCAGTATCTCTCCCCCCGATGGTTCTTCAAAGCCGCCTATCATCCTCAGTATAGTGGTCTTTCCACATCCGGACGGCCCTAACATTGTCAGAAACTCTCCCTCATAGATTTCAAGGTTCAGGTCATGCACTACATGATTGTCAGCATAGATTTTATTTACGTTTTTGATTTCTACAATGGCTTTTCTTTCCCCAGTCATCCCTGTCACTCCATTCTTTGCAATATATCGTATAACATCATCCTGTATCTTTCTCCTCTTCACCCCGCGTTACTTTCCAAAGGTACCGTGTTAAAGTGTTCGATATGCCGCTGCTCCTTAAACTAAAAAATGCCGACCCTCTGTAAAGTCCGCATCCTCGCTTATTCCTGTATTATTTCCTTGCTGCATTATTTCCTTGCTGTATTATTTCTTTGCTGTATTTTTCTTTGCTGTATTTTTCTTTGCTGTATTTTTCTTTGCTGTATTTTTCTTTGCTGTATTTTTCTTTGCTGTATTTTTCTTTGCTATATTTCTTTGCTATATTATTACCTTGCTATATTGCGTCGTTTCCACGCTCTCCGGTACGTATTCTCATAACATCATCCACACTCTTAATAATCACCTTACCGTCACCAGCCTGGCCGGTGGCAACCTTATCCCGGATATCCAGCAAAAGCTCTTCTACTGTCTCATCCTTTACAATTGCCTCCACCTTAATTTTGGGAATCAGATTAATATTGGTCCGAAGCCCTTTAAAATCAACTGTCCTGGTATCTCCCATCTGTATTCCGCAGCCCATAATGCTCATAACGGACATACCGCCGCAGCCGTGACTTTGAAGCACTTCCTTTACTACCTCCAGCTTTTCCGGTTTAATATACATTGTAATTTCCTTCATAATTTACGCTCCTTCCTGGGAACAGGTCTTCCTGTACCATTCCTGATGAAATTCACCGGAATGAAAAAAGGGCGCTTAAGAGAAAGTCTCTTAAACGCCGTTGTTTGCTGGAATGAAATTTCAATCATTCCGATTAATTAAATGAATTATAACGTTTGTGCGTTATATTGTCAATAGCCATTTTGCAAATATTTTAATCCCAGGTAAAGGTCACGGAAAATTTGACTATGACATCCCCATTATTGACATATTCATGGCTGCTGTTAGTAGGAAAACGAATCGAATTCTCAGCCTCTATCTCATAGGTTTTTCCATCCACCTTAAGGGTCAGTGTCCCTGTGAACACCGTCAGGAATTCATAGGTATTGTCCCCATGTCCCTCTGAAAGATAGCCGGAGTGGGCTTCAAGGTCCATCATATATACCTCGAAGGTTCTGTCCTCCTCGTAGGGAAAATATTCATAAGCCTTGTACCTGGCGTCATCACTGATATAGGAGGGTACCAGATCCTTTTTATTTACCGTAATGATATCATTCTTTTCCGAGCTGATCAGGGAATTAAAAGATACCCTGAGGCCGCTTACCAGCTTGCCGAGTGTTTCTACCGTAGGGACAGACACTCCCCGTTCGATCTGCCCAAGCATGCTTTTGCTGATACCCGTCTGCTTGGATACATCGTCCAGGCTCATCTCCTTGTTCTTACGGATTCTTTTCAGATTTCTAGCCACATTTTGTGTTATGTACTCCACCGGATTCTCACTCCCCTTCTATCCATGTGCGTTTTAACGCATATTACACTGTATTTTATTTTTTGTCAAGACAGTAATACTAACTTTTTAAGGTTTTCCAGAAAGCTTCTTAAAGGAAGCCACATATAAAACCGTTCCAACCAGAGTAAATAGCAGTCTGCTCATTATAAAATTGAAAGACAAACTAAAAACAGGTTCACCGAGGCTATCAACGGGCAGAGCCGAGGGCATATAAGTCACATACCCTTTGGCGAAAATATCAAGAAAAGGTGAGCTGTTAAAATTTATCAATGACAATATTAAAACAATTGGTATCCAGGCATACAGCAGCGTTTGGTTTTTGCTGCCTAAAAACATACTCGTTCCAAAAACAAACACAAAAGTGGGAAGTAATATTATTAGGAGCGGCAATAAAAAGTTTTGAAAAGTTGTAAAATTAAAAGTTGTCTTATAAAACACCAGACTTATCGAAATACTACATATCGCAATAATGAAATAAGAAATAAACAGAGCTGAACTTTTTGCAGCCAAATACTTTTTCTGTGGTAAAGACGTACATGAAGTAATTTCCCTTACTCTTTGTTCATTTCTGGAAAAAAGTCCTGTGCAGGAAAGCATCAAAATTATTAACATAATTGTGTTTATGTCACACAAAAACTTACAATAACTCCACCTTGAAAAAGGTGCCGTACCGGAAACACCTTGTATTATTTCTGTATAGAGGTCTATCACTGAAAAGAAAAGGGCAATTATAAAAGTTATCACAAACATTTTTGAAAAAATGATTCTTTTCAGTTCATATTTAATTATTTTAATATCCATTGACGGCTGCCTCCTCTGTAACATCAGTAATATTTAAAAACTCAGAAAAAGATAGTTTTTTATCTTTTTTGTCATAATATTCTTTGTAAATAACTTTCATGGAATTAAAATAATTGTCTTCCCCAATGTGATTATAAACATTGTAAACTGAAAGCGGTCCCAAAGCATAAATTTTATAACCTCTTAAAAATAATGAGACGTTGTACTTTGGAAGCATTGATAATTTGCTCATATATTCAGGATTTCTTCGATAAAAGTTTCGATTCAATTCCTTTGCTCCTTCTGTCCATTTTTTCAGCAATAAATTATCCGCATAATCTTTTCCAAATTTGTTTTTCAGGAATAAATAAGTGCTGAAATCCGCAAAAGCTTCATTTGACCATTCATCGTGTTTTTTATCTATTTGCTTATCGCTGTTTCCGTTAGATGCATCTATTCCACCTCCCCACCATTGATGAGCAATTTCATGGGTCAGCAAAGCAAAAGTGTCGGAAGAAGAGGCTTGGGATGAATCCCCATTGGGCTTTTTTGTCAAACAATCTTCTGAAATATAAGAAATATTTCCTGTTTGAATTCCACCTCCGCCTTTTACTCCTGATGTTACAACTACTTTAAGACTATCTCTGCCCAGCGGCCCAAATTTTTCTGAAAAGAACGAGAATATATCCAGCGTGTCACTTCCCCTGGATTCAAATTCTCTGCCCGCAGCCAATGGATAGAAAAACTCCACATTTGTGCCCTTTACATTTCTTTCAAATATTCCATATCGTCCGGCTGTCAAAGATAAATCACTTAATTTATCACAAGAAAAACTCCAAGCAGTAAAACCACCGTGTTCAGAAATTTTGCAATTTTTATCTCCCTCAGTTATGACTGTAAACTTTGAGTCTGTTTTTATTGTCCCTTCAATCCTCCTATCATTTTGTTCAACACAAACGACCGGAGCAATGTCCATAGCGCGCCCCAGACTTACATAATTTTTGTTAATTCCTGCGGAAAAATCTTTATTTACACTTAAAGTTTTCGGTGTACCTGAATACCTTATACTAAGTTTAGCTTTCGTGTTTTTGGGAATGCTGATTTCAAAAACATTTCTAAGTTTTGCGCTATTCAAAAGCTTGGGCGAAACCTGTGTATAGTTTATGCCTGCGTTGTCTAACCTGATCTCATTAATGTGGTAGCCGTCTGCTAATTCAAAATAGATGTTTTGAGGCTTATCAGTGCCGTTTTGCAGTTCCTGAAAATAAGCTCCGGCAGCATGATTTTTGTCTTTTTCTATCTTAATAACTACATATATATTTGAAGTTCCCATGACATTGGTATTTACAGGCGTGTCTTTTTTTCCGCTAATCACCATTGATGTGAAGTCCGTAAGCGAAAGTGATTTGAAAATTGGTTCATTGTCAAAAACAAAAAATACTCCAAAAAGAGAAACCAAAAAGCAAATCGGTAACAATTTATATTTCTGACAGTTTTTAAAAAGAGATTTAAATACTCCTTTTTCATAACATCTATCACACAACATTCCGAATAAAAATATCGACATAGCTACCGATAATCCAAATAATCGATTCCAAAGCATTCCAGGAACGATATTCCCGCTTCCGAAATTATCAGAAAATCCACTGGCACCTGTCTGAACCCACATATATTGATAATCGATAGTTCCTGCCAAAAAACTAAAGAGCACTGCTAAAAACATAATAATACAGGTTATATTAACGTTCCGGAATATAAGATAAAATCCTGCGGTCATAAGTATTGCCAACGCAATCGAACCAAAAATTATTATGGAGTAACTGAGCAGGAAGTAACTAAAATTGGTCAGGCTACCCATGTTAAATATATAGTGGGGGATCATAATTATTATTGAACCGACTGTTGAAATAAGACCGGCACACAGTAAGGCTGTAATTTTGGTTAAATTTATCTTGATAGAACTTGATATTGGTTCAATAATATAATTGACTCTAAACCGAAGCATTTTATCAAATTCAAAAACTGTTAGTGCGGTAAACGCAAGAGTTGAAAGTACTGCCCCTGCCTTTGCCGGAAAAAGTATCGTTTGGGATAAACGAGTAGAGCTATTTATTCCCAATATTAAACTGCTGATATCTTCGTTCACGAACGGTGCGAGCAGTGCACCAATCAAAGGAAAAACTGACGCCAGCAAGATTATTGTTCGAGTAAATCCGGACTTCAGAATCCGCTTTATTTCATAGGTAAAAAATGCATTTCTCATTTAATGGACACCCCCATTATGTATGACATATGTGTATGCATCTTCGAGGGTAGGCTCTATCAATGGAATAGAGCTTTCTATTTCTTTGCCGATAACACGGCAAGAGATGCCGTTACCGGTAAACAATTTGGATGTGATTATGTACTTCCCTCCAATGCTTTTTTCTAAAGCCCCGTTATCTTTTTCCTCAATAAAACCAACATGTCCGTGTACAGCCTTTATTAAATCCGGGGAAGTTCCGTCAAATAAAATCGTACCGTTATTAATGATTATAATTCTATTGCAAATGGCTTGTATATCATCGATGATATGAGTGGAAAGTAACACTATTTTGTCATTTGCAGTCTGTGAAAATATATTTCTGAATTTAATTCTTTCTTCCGGGTCAAGTCCAACTGTTGGTTCATCTAAAATGATAAGCTCAGGATTTCCAAGTAATACTTGTGCTATACCAACACGCTGCCTCTGACCGCCTGAAAGAGTTTTAATCTTGAAATTTCTTTTTTCTTTCAAATTAGTCTGTTCAATCGCTTGTCCGATAATATCTTTCACGTTGTTTTTAATTTCTTTTAATGCGCACATGTAATCCAAAAACTCATAAACTGTTAATTCGTCGTATAAACCAAAGCTTTGGGGCAAATAGCCCAGCTGCTTTCTGAGTTCTTTTTCGTGTTTTTGGATTGAATTTCCATCAACAATTATTTCGCCGGCTGTCGGTATTATCTTCGATACCAATAGTTTCATAAAGGTACTTTTTCCAGCACCGTTGGGACCCAAAAGTCCTATAAAATTCGGGCTGTTCACTTCCAAACTTATGTTGCTTAGTGCCTTTTTTCCTGTCTTGTATGTCATACTAACGTTTTTGATACTGATTTTCATAAATGCTGTTAACACTCCTTTTTCGCATATTTTTATTCCGCACCGCCAATGATGTGAAGCAATGCAGATTTACCGGAGCCGGAGGAACCAAGGATTGCGGTAAACACTCCTTTGCTTCATCATGTGAGTCTCCTTCTCTTATGGTTTAAGCATATAATAGAGTTTTCATCTTACATCTCAGTGACTTTCCGGTGAGAGATTCGTCACATTGGGAAACGAATGGCAGAGAGCCCGTCCAATACCGCATCCTTCCTTGGTAATATTGATTTTAGGCTCTCATCAAAAAAATCCAAGGCTTCTGCCCTGGATTTTTCTTTCGTCTGAACGCAAACCAATCCAGACAGCAATTTATGAAATAAGTATAAGTGTCATAGCTTTTTATGAATCACGGCAGTTCCGGGTAAAAAGGCCATATTGATAATGCTATGTATATCAAACCAGAAAGAGCGCTACCACAATGGTTGCTGCAAAGCCGCACAATACAGGGATTAAATTCTTTCTTGCCAGCTCCTTTGCATCTATGCCGCAGATTGCCGCTACGGGAATTACGCCCCAGGGAATGATAGTTCCGCCGCCTACCCATACGGTAATAATCTGTCCCAGTTCAGCCAGGGGAGCAACCTTGACAGAGCCGGATGCCGCAAAGGTCTGTGCAATGGAGCCTGCCAAAGGCAGTCCGGAAAAGCCTGAACCGTCCAGTCCGGTAATGAAGCCAACTGCCGTTTCCGTAAGAATAATAGAGAATTTGGATAAAGGGATATGGGCGGAAATAAAAAGTCCGATATCATTTAAAAGTCCCGTTGCATCGGGTCCCAATACCTTTTGGGCAAAGCTCTCGCTGCCGATAAAGAAAAAGGCTGCTATCACAATGACCGGTGCAAATATCTTCATTGAGAACTTAAAGCCTTCCTTGATATGGTCTGTAACAGCCTCCAGTGCCTCTCCCATACCCTTGTCCAGTATGGTAATGATACAGTTAAGGATAATGGCAGTTCCGGCTACCAGTGCCGTAGCATCTCCGCCGTTGATTTTAAAGATTATCATAACTACGATATCGCCGATAAAACAGACCGGCATAAGAACTGCAATAAATCTGGCAAGGCCGGGCTTTTTGATTTCCCTTTTTACATATTCTTTCTTTTCATTTGCTTCATTAGCTTTCTTTACCTTTAAATCACGAAGCATCATAAAGAAAGCAACTCCTGCCGTCACGACAGACATGGTAAGCCATAGCGGTATGCTCGCTCTTATGGCTTCATCTACGCTGATGCCTGCTGCCTTTGCGGTAATGGAAGGAGCACCCTGTATTACAAAGTCAGAGGAAAGTCCGATACCATGACCAAAGATATTCATTGCCACTGCTGCCCATATAACAGGAAGTCCTACCTCACCGGCTACGGGAAGCAATAATGCTCCGATTAAGGCCACCGCCGGAGACGGCCAGATTAACCAGGATACAATCAGCATAGTCAAGCCGATAATCCAGAAGGCTGTTTTGTTGTTCTTGATAATCTTTCTTACCGGATGCATCATCACCTCGTCAGCTCCCAGCTCTATCATAGCCTTGGACATGGAAACAACAAGTGCAATGACAACAATAATGCTCAGGAGTTCAATAAAGGAATTGATAAGTGCATTATTCAGTATCTGGATGGATTTTACAATGCTTCCGGAATAGATAAGGCCTATAATAAGCGTTCCGGCAATACAGGGAATAACAATCTCCTTCTTGAACAGGAGTACCACCAGGATGAGGATGGTAATGATGATGTAAGCGATGTGCAAAGATGTTAAAGTCATAGGATTCCCTCTCTTTCTGTCAATTTGAATTATTGAGAAGCTGATATGCACGGGAGCTGGTGCAAGTAAAAACAAACTCATCAGGAAGCAAATACGTTGAGCAGTCCCTCCCTTTCAACATTTTCCCTGATTTTACTGATGTCCGTTTCATACAGCCCAAGCTCTTTCATATGGTCAAAAAAGACCGAGCCTGAAAATGTATACTTCTTTCCAAGTCCCTCCTCAGTCTGCATTTCTTCTCTTACATAGGCGATTGCTTCTCCGATGGCCGTTTTTCTGGACAAGGTCAGCAAAGGCTTTTCCTGTAAGAATCTGACACTGTTATAGCCTGCAAGGACTCCGGTAACGATGGCTTCCGTATGTCCCACCAATAATCCTGCCTTCTCCCCTGCACAAAAAAGGTTCTTCATACCGTTTACCTTAAGGTCATTGGTCCTGGGAGACATGTTGAAATATCTCATGGAATTGCCCTTTCCTCCTGAATAAGGGTCCTCGTAACGGGCATTTTCAAAACCTGGTATTCTACGCAGCTTTTCCAGGGGATAATAGGGTGTCATCAGCTTTGCATGGCCGGTATCAAGAAGAATAATATTCTCTGCAAATTCCTTTAATGCATATTGCTGACAGGCCTTAACGCTTAGATGGTTTTCAATGAATTCTTCCGGTAAAGGTATTACTGCAACTCCTTTCTGGTTTAAGGTATCTACAATTTCAGGTGCAAGTGATTCTTTATAGAGCTTACAGGAACCGCTCATGGCTCCCTTGGTACCGTTTGCTTTCTGTCCGGTTATTTCCTGGACACCGCATAAGCCTGCAAGGCTTATTCTTCCGCCAAAGCTTGGGCATCTTATAACACACATTGCACACCCATTGCCATATTTACTGCAATTATGCATGGGGCCTGCCGTTCCGGTGGTATCTATGAAGGCATCGCCTTCGTAACTATTGCCGTTCGAGGTTTCTATGCTTTTTATGACCCCATCCTCTGCCTGTGCCTTTACCACTCTTTCCTGAAGCTTTACAAGAACTCCGATTTCCTTTAAGTAATTTGTGATTGCCGTAGGAGTTTTGGCTATATCATAAAGGCTTGCATGCTCATGCCCCGGAAAGCTGATATTGGTATGACGGCAGTTTTTATCAATTATGCGGAAGATTTCTCCTCCGCCCATGGCTATCATTTCTTCCGCTGCGGTGAATCTTCCGTTATTCCTCATGATACCGCCAACCAGACCGGTTCCTAAAAGTGAATCCGTTCTCTCCAATAAAACAACTTCCGCTCCCTGCATTCTTGCCATATATGCTGCGGAGCATCCGGCCCAGCCGCCGCCTGTAATAATTATTTTCATCTGTTCTTCCTGCCTTTCTTTTTTCTTTTTCTATTTTTTTGTTTATCATTTCTGTATAAATTTCTTGTTTTTCTTTCTTGCTTTTATTTCCTATTTTCCTTCCCTGCTTTTCTTCCCTACTTTTATTTCCTGCTTTTCTTTCCTGCTTTTCTTTCCTGCTTTCCTTTCCTGCTTTTCTTTTCCACTTAACTTTTTTACTTTTAAATGCCCAACTTATTGTAAAGATTTTTCCATTGTCTTTATAATCTTAAAAAACTTTATAAACTATATCATTTCCTCTTTCGTATTTTTTTCTCCTTTATAAGCTGATTTTTAATTTTTTCCTCTTCCAACTGTGAAAAGGTTGGAGGAGAAAATAAAAAAGCAAAGACGGCAATCCTTCTATTTCAATTGCCTCTTTGCTTTGAAAATCATTTGTAAATTTATTGTTTTAAAGAGTATACATAAACTAATCCATCTTTACAATTACCATATTGTATATTTTTCGACCTGTATGGTGGACATATTGTACACAAGCATTTCTGTTTCTCTAATATTTTACAACCCCCTGTTTAGTCCGCAGCTGTCAGCCTGTCCGTAAATTTATTTATCCTCACAAGGGCTTCCCTAATATTAGCCTCCGATGCGGCAAAGGATATCCGTATAAATTCACCGCAGTTCTTCCCAAGACCAACTGCCGGAATTACCGCTACCTGCTCTTCCTCCAAAAGCCTGCCTGCATATTCCATCCCCGTAAGTCCGGATCTGCTTACATCGGCCATAAGATAAAAGGCTCCCTTGGGTACAATATAGGATAAGCCTTTTACGGAATCAAGACCCTCCATCAGCAGCACTCTCCGCTTTGCAAAGCTTTCCTTCATAAATGCAACTTCTTCCCTCGTCCTTGCCGTGTCCATTCCCTTTGCCGCACCGATCTGGATAAAGGTAGGCGAACAGGTAGTGGAATATTGATGAATTTTTAAGATGGCATTGATGCTTTTTTCCTCTGCGGTAACATAACCAAGGCGCCAGCCTGTCATGGCATAGGTCTTGGAAAAGCCGTTTATGACAATTCCACGCTCCTTCATACCGGGAAAGGAAGAAATGGAATGGAACTCAGCTCCCTCATAAAGCAGACTGCTGTACATTTCATCGGATACAATCAGAAAATTATGCTCCTTTGCAAGCTCGCAAAGCTCCTTCAGGACTTCCCTTTCATACACGGCTCCTGTAGGATTATTGGGGTTATTGATAACCAGCAGTTTGGTTTTATCACTGATATGCCGCCGTACTTCCCCGGTATCAATCTGAAAGCCCTGCTCCTTTTTTAAATCTATGATTACCGGTACGCCGCCGCTTATCTTCACCATGTTTTCATAGTTCACAAAGGCAGGAGAAAACAAAATCACCTCATCCCCTTCATCAATCAGGGATAGCAGCGTATTATTAATGGCTTCGGCTCCGCTGCTGGTGATAAGAATTTCCCGTTGAAAATCATAGGAAACTCCCGTTTCCTGCCTGATCTTTTCCGCAAGCTTTTGCCTTAGAGGTTCATATCCCCTGTTGGAGCTGTAATGGGTAAAATTATCCCTGATTGCCTCCATGGTTCCCGTCTTAATATCCTCCGGAGTATTAAAGTCCGGTTCTCCGGCACTCAGGGCAATAATCCTCTTTCCTTCCTTCCTGAGCTCATCCACCCGGTTAAGTACCACCCGGATAAGGGAAGGCTCCACCTGCTTGACCCGTAAGGATTCACTGAATATATCATAATTTGCTCTCAAAATTATCCCTCCTTAATCGTATATATCGTTGATACAATGCCCGTTTTCTTCATATTCCTTCAGGTTCTCAAAAGTCGTAAGTATCATATTTTCTATCGCCGTGTCCGTATAAAAGCTCATATGGGCGGTGTATATAACCTCCTCCCTGCTAAGAAGCTTGCCCAATACCTCATCCTGAAAGGTATCCTTCTCCGTCTTTTTTCTAATATAGGGTGTTTCCCTGTCGTAGACATCAAAGGCTGCTCCGCCGATTCTGCCCTCCGTAAGTCCGTCGAGGACCGCCTGAAAATCCATCAGTCCTCCCCTTGCCGTATTGATGAGAAGCACCCCTTCCTTCATCCTGCTGATAGTCTCCCTGTTAATCAGCCTATCACTTTCCTTTGTCAGCGGACAGTGAAGAATGACAATATCACTTAAGGTCAATACCTTCTCTAAATCCGTATAGGCTGCTATATCCTTTACCTCCGCATTTTCATAGAGGTCATGGGCAATGATGCGGCAGCCAAAGCCTGAAAGTGCCTGTATGGTCTTTGCTCCAATTCTTCCTGTGCCGATGACTCCTACGGTCATATTGCGCAGCTCCCTTCCCTTTAAGCCATTCAGGGTAAAGTCATATCTTTCTATCATGGAAAGCTCTCTTTTCATATGGCGTAAAAGCATCAGCACCAGGCAGACCGTATGCTCTGCAATGGCATTGGGCGAATACTTCGGGACATTGGCTCCCCTGATTCCCGCCTTTTCCATAGCCTTCCCATCCATATGGTCCGTTCCGGCTGCTCTTGAAGCAATATAGCGAATCCCCGCACTTTTAAGCTCCTTTGCTTTCTGTTCCGTCACCTTGCAGCCCGTGGTAATCCAAAGGGCGTCGAAGCCCTTAAAGGCATCTGCTCCCGCGGTATTAAAATCAAAATCCGCAAAGGCCAGCTCAAATCGGAACCGCCTGTTGCATTCCTGAATATAATCCATTTCTCCTTCATTTACCTGAAATAAAAGCACCTTCATTCCGTTTTTCTCCTTTCATCACACCAGCAGAAAGCTGATAAGAGGTATGGTCACCATGGACAGCACCGTGCTCAGGAAAACACAGGAAGAGGCAAAACCTGCATTTCCGTTATACTTCTCCGCAAGCATGACCGTTGTACTTCCCGCAGGCATGGCCGAGAGCAGTACAATCACCCCTGTCACCAGGCTGTCTGCGGAAAGGAGCTTTAATGCCCCAAGGACAGCAAGGGGAATAAGGGCAAGCCTGATTGCCGAAAAGTAAAATAGCTCCCAGTTTAGAATTTCCTTCACCTTGATTTCTGCCAGAATCGACCCTATTACTATCATTGAGATTGCCGTATTACACCCCCCGATACCCGTAAGGGCTTTTAAGAAAAAGCCGGGAAGCTTTATCTGGGTCAGCATCAGCACAAAGCCCACTGCCACCGCTATGATGCAGGGATGGGTAAGCAGCTTCTTTGCCGTGGATTTCCCGTCAGTTTCCGCAAAGAGCTTAAGACCCGAAGACCACATGGCAAACCTTAAGGGAATTAGGGCTACGGAGGCAAAGAGCAGTCCCTGGCTCCCAAATACGGATTCCGCAATGGGATTTCCAAGAAAACCCGCATTGGAGCAGATAATCCCATACCGGAGCACCGCCTGCCTGTCCCTGTCCAGCCTTCGAAAGAGAACCTTGCTGAAGAGGACATAAAGTATTTGTGTCACAACAGCAATGATCAGCACCTTGGCGCAATTAATCAGTATACTGTAAGACCACTTTATCAGAAAGGAATTCACAATATTGCAGGGGAGGATGATTTCAATAATGAGATCCGTGAATTGCTTCCGGTTCCGGTTCGTTATTATACCTTTTTTATTGGCGTAAATTCCTGCTGCTATAAACAAAAACAGTGTTCCCTGCAGCTGAAACATATCCTATCCCCCTCCTCTCCGGTTCATGGACCCTCTCAGTCCCTGCTGTCCTGTTACTGTATGCACTCACCCTATTCATTCCCTGCTCCCAAACTCATAGCGGTAATAATTCATTACTGCCGAAATCCCCTTATTTTCTTCAAAGCTGTCCTTTAATTTATTTACTGGATAGGAAACCGGCCGCTTCTCCAATACCTCTGAGATGCCAAGAGCCGACTGGTAGGCCATCCGTTCCAATGCCTCCGCCGTAAAGGCAGCCGTGTGGGGAGTAACAATAACATGCTCCATATGTAACAGGGGATTATCCGGCTTCGGAAGGTTCCCTTCAAATACATCCAGCGCCGCGCCCATAATCCTGTGCTCCTTTAATACCCTGATCAGGGCTTCCTCGTCAATGATTTCTCCCCGTCCGGTATTGATCAGAAAAGCATCCGGTTTCATAAAAGCCAGCTCCCTCTCCCCAATAATATGCCTGGTGGAAGGACTCCCCGGCAGATGCAGGGATAAAAAATCCGCGGAGGAAATTACCTCCTCCATATTATCCGTAAGCAGGGCATAATCGGTCTTTTTCTTTCCCCGTATCTTGCGGCTGTATCCGATAACATTCATATTCAGCCCAAAGGAAGCTATTTTCGCTACCCGGGTTCCGATATTTCCCATTCCAATAATGCCAAGGGTCTTGCCGGTCACGTCACTGCCATAGAGCTTTCTTACCTCCATATTCCCGTTCTTTAAGCCGTTATTATAATGTATTGCCCTCTTGGCCAGCATCAGGATAAGCCCGACAGCATACTCCGCAACGGACCTTTGGTTGGATTCGGCTGCATTTGTCACCTGTATTCCCAGCCTGGTCGCGGCCTCCACATCAATGCAGTCAACTCCCACTCCATGCATGGCTACCACTTTTAATTTGGGGCAGGCTTTTAAAACTCCCTCGGTAATATTGCCGTTTCGCGTCAGGATACCGTCACAATCGGCTCCTTCCTTTATCAGGACATCCTCCGTTATGCCGGAGCCCATCCTGATTTCATAGCCCTGTTCTGTTAAAAAGCTGATTCCCTTTTTATCAATAGGCTCTGTAATCAAAATCCTATAACTCATGCAGCACCTCCGTTGATTTTAGTATAGAGAAAGTATAAAAGCAGGTATATTATCTGACAATAATCACTATGTACCCTTTTTTTATTTATCACAGGACACTTTGTCCATTTTAAATATATGCCGATATAATTATTATTGATGCAGGGGGATTTAAGTGAAACACATAACATGTGAGAAAGTATGGTGATTGTATGAGCCTGACAGTCAGAAATATTGTTGAGAGCCAATTGCTGAAGGGAGTACGGATCGTGGCCGGTTCCTCCGGAGATTCGGCTGCCATAACATGGGTAAATGTCATGGAAATACTGGATTCCCCCAACTCGATACAACGGGGGGAGCTGCTTGTAACAACAGGTTATAACCTGGATAACCGGGAAATGTTCTCTGACCTGATATCTACTCTGAAGAAAAATGGTGTCAGCGGCATTGCCATCCAGACAGGCTATTATATCGATGAAATACCCTCCTATATCCTGGAGGAGTCCGAGGCACTGAGCTTTCCTGTGCTTGAAATTCCTCAAAACTTTACCTTTTCCGAAATTCTAAGAGTTCTTATCCAGAAAATCCATGCGGAAAAATCCGAATTGGAGCTTACTGATGAATCTTCCCGCTCCATGTATCTTTTTATCAATGACACCTTAAGCCAGCATGCCTTCCGGCTGTTTGAAGAGGATACCGGTAAGGCTGCTTATCTTTTCTATATCCGGCCCATAAACCAGTACGCCGTAAACGAAGCCACCGCCCAAAGCTGCTTAAGCCGGATAAGGTCCTACCTGTCAGATCAGGCAGAAACCTGCGCCTATAAGACTGCCAAGAACGGAACCGCCTATTTTCTGATGATTTTTGAGGATGAAGGGAAGTATCTCTCAATGATTTATGATTTTAGTATCGTATTGACCTTCCTGTCGGAGCAGCAAGGCATGAATTACTTTGTGGGCATTGACCGGATTAAGTCCCAGGACTCTTTGTACCTTTCCTTTGAACATGTAACGGACTGCACCGACCTGCTGCAAAGCATCCATGCCAAAAGAGGGGTATGCTCCTACGATAATATGACCTTTATTAAGATGTTTGGGGTGCTTCACCAAAATGAGCACTCCTTCGTATCGGACAACCAGGCCCTTCAGATTCTTCTGAACTACGACCGGATTAACCATACCAATTATGTACAGACCTTACGGTTTTACCTGGCGGATAACTGCAACATTTCAAGAGCGGCAAACAGGCTTTATATCCACCGGCATACCCTGCAGAAGCGCCTGGAGAAAATCTATGACCTCTGCGGCATCAACCCGGACGACTACTATGCCAGACTATATATGTCAATCTCCCTGCTGTTCCACGATTATTTCGCCTTTTAGGAGTTGACCGGCTGCCTGTAAATGGATACTGACAGCATACATTCCAGCCATTTAAAATGCCTTGCCTTTCATGGCAGCGTTAAGTAGTGGACAAAATGTACATGTTTTATGTAAAAGTGATTACTTTTTTTATAATTGCCCCAAAGTACTTTACAGTCCGAGCCGTGATATGCTATTTTATTAAAAAATTCATTTTGGAAAGGGGCAGCTTATGAAAATAAAAGGCGGTTATACCAATTACGGACAGTTTATCGGAATTCTCATGATGGATACCGTATTTCCAAGGCTGGTTGGAGATATGGGAAATGCCAGAACTTATAAGGTTCCTGTGAAATATTATACGGTAAGAAATGTATCCGCAGAAAAGCTGGATGCTTCAAATGCGGAAAAGGTGCTTTTAGAGCCTTTTATTCAGGCGGCAAGGGAACTGGAAAAAGAGGGGTGCCTGGCTATTACAACTAGCTGCAGCTTCCTGACGGGCTTTCAAAGACAGCTGGCAGACGCCGTCCATATACCGGTATTTACCAATACGCTTCTGCTTGCTCCCTTTATCCGCTCCATGCTAAACAGCAGCCTGCAAATCGGCATCCTGACAGAAAGAGCGGATTTGATACACGATGATTACTTTTTACAGCTTGGCTGGTCCAGCCAGGATATTCCGGTGTGCATCAGCGGCATGCCAAAGGATTCTCCCTTTACCAGGCTCTTTATAGACGATAACGTTGAGGGGGATTTAGAGGTTTTAGAAGATTGTATGAAAGAACTAACGGTCAGGCATATGAAAGAATATCCTGATACCGGTGCCATTATCCTGGAATGTACCAACTTTGCTCCCTTTACCAACCTGATACAGACCATATCCGGCGTACCTGTCTTTGGCATCAACCAGCTGCTGGAATACATCGACTCCTGTATACTGGCGCCAAAATATTACTAAAGGGAAAATCCAGGCACAGAATTTCATAACAGGCTGACCATATTATACCAGATTTTTATTTACGGCTTTGACAATTTCATTAATAGGAATAAAAGGCCCTGCAGCAAGACAATGGTTTCCCATTTGCTTTCTGCAAGGCCTTTCCTCTATTCTATAAGCTTTTTCTTCAGTTTTTCTATTCTCTTCATCCGATAATCCGATGCTTTTAAAATATTTCACTGCACCCTGATAATTCTCATACAAGTATTCCAGTGTCAGCCTCATATTTTCCGGCGGTGATTCCATTACATAATGAGGTATCACAAGTCCTCTGGCAGTCAGGCCAGCCACCTGTCGGGGAAATATCTCCTTCATCTACTCCTGTGCAGCCGCATAGTCTGCAATTACAGTCCCATCTTCCACGCCTGCCAGCTTAAGCAGGCGCATAGAAATGATATCCAAAATAATTAAGGATTTGACAAGGATTTGTTTAATGGCCGGAAAAGATTATTACAGCTTCCTGTGTTATATTGATATCAGAAAACGGGAAAGGAAGAGGATATGAATAAACCGATTTTACAAACAAAGCAATTATGTAAGACCTTTTCATCAGACGGACAGCAGCAGCATGTCCTTACTAATTTAGATATTAATATTTATGAAGGTGATTTTACCATCATAATGGGCAGCTCCGGATCAGGTAAAACTACCCTTTTGTATGCATTATCCGGAATGGATACGCCGACCCTTGGCAAGATCATCTTTCGAGGCACCCAGCTTCAGGACCTTAACAGCGACGAGCTGGCTGCCTTCCGAAAAAAACATTGCGGCTTTGTATTTCAGAGCATTTACCTTCTGGAAAATATGAGTATTCTGGATAATGTGCTGACCGCCGGATATCTTGTAAACAATAACAAGCCTGAAATAATCAAACGTGCCAAAGAGCTTTTTCTGCAGGTTGGATTGAGAGAAGAAATATGGCGCAAATTTCCCAGCCAGCTATCCGGAGGCGAGAAACAACGTGCTGCTCTTATTCGTTCCTTAATAAACAGACCTGACATCCTATTTGCAGATGAGCCTACGGGAGCACTTAATTCCTCTTCGGGCAAAGATGTTCTGGACATTCTTACGGACATAAACCATAAGGGCCAGAGCATTATTATGGTCACTCATGATATAAAAGCTGCCGTCAGAGCTGACCGTATCATTTATTTAATGGACGGCAAAATATGCGGAGAGATTCTTCTGGACAAATATACAGAGGCAGATGTGGAGCACCGCACGAAAAAGGTCAGGGACTTTCTGCGGGAAAACAATTGGTAAAGGAGGCATTTTCATGATTTCACTTCATTTGGCACTTACAAATTTAAAACGTAAGCATAGTGGTGCCTTATCATTTGCTATTATTGTGATGATTGCCGTTTGCTTCTTTAATATGATTATATCTACCGGAGAAGTTAATTCAGCCTTTGAATCCCAAGGCAAAAAATTAAACGGAACCGATTACTATCTGCTGTTTTCGCCAAACATGTATCATGAAGAGTTTTCAGCTTTCCTGGAAGCAAAAGAACATGTTACCGGTGTTAACGCAGAGGATATCATCAAATTTAACGGTGAATACTACTCCCCCGGTACTACTCCAAGCTCCACATATATGTTCATTCAGAATATAAGTACAGAGCGTTCCATTTCCAAAATTGATATTATGAAGCCGCAGGAGAATAAAAGCGGTATTTATTTACCCGTTGCTTTTCAGGAATTAGGTTATAAGACTGGCTCTTCCTTTATACTAAGGGACTCTACTGAACAGGAATACACTTATGAAATATTAGGTTTCTGTAATGTGTCGGAGTTTGGAGCAGTCAGTAACCTCTCTCAGATAAGAATTGCTGCCACAGCTGATGTTTTTCAGGATTTAGCCTCCAATTTCGGGACTAATACCTTGTTAAATTTCACCGTGGATGACAAGGATGCCCTGCCTTACATCGAATCACAATTTACAGACTATACTTCCGCTTATAACAGCAGCACCCAATGTATCGAACAGGCAGCTTCCCGTACGGATTTTTCCGCTGTGTTTACCTTATTTGCTTCCATTATTTCAAGCCTTATTGCTGCTTTTTCAGGGATAATTTTTATGGTTGCACTAATTATGGCAATTTATAGAATCAAGTCCGGTATTGATGAAAACCTTACCGCAATTGGCACCTTGAAATCATTGGGATATACAAGCAGGCAAATTGCCTTAAGCTATGTCTTAGAATACATCATCATCAGCTTTATCAGCAGTATAGCAGGCACCATCCTTTCCTATGCCGGTACCCCCTTCTATCATAAGATGCTCCTATTGACCACCGGTGTGCGGATTAATACTACTGTTCACATAAGTCTGGACATTATTATAATATTAATAACAACATTTATAATCGCTCTGGCAGCTTATCTTTCCACCTCAAGAGTAAAAAAACTGCCTGTTGCTGTTATCCTCCGGGGAGGACTTCTATCCCACAATATAAAAAGAAATGAAGTGGAGCTGGAACACGCTAAAGGTTCCATTAACCATATCCTTTCGTTCAAGCATTTGCTGATGTTTAAAAGGCAGAATATATCCACCTGCATAATCATTACTATCATAAGCTTTACACTTTGCTTTGGATTCATACTCTTTGAATACTTCGGTATCAAGGACTCCTTTGTTAAAAATATACTTGACAGCGAATTAACAGATGCCAATGTTACCTTGGATTCCCATGGGGATATGGAATACATTTCCGATGTTATCAGCAATAATGAACATGTACGAAAGATTATAAGAACCGGATTGGAAGGCGTAACGATTAATAATACCTCCTACAATGCACGTATTATTGATAATTTTCAGAATCTGGAAACAATTAAAATAGCAAAAGGGAGTTTTCCTGTCAACGACAATGAAATTGCTGTTTCTGCTCATGCTGCAAGTTTATTGCACAAAAGCATCGGCGATGTTATAGCCGTAAATTCAATTGGTATCAAGGCAGACTATATCATCACGGGCATTACTTCCTCAACCATGTCCTACAATACTTATTTTAGCGAAGGGGGCTATAAACGCATATATGCGGCCTATACCCCCCTCACCATATACGCCTATCTTGATAAAGACTATACCTATGAGGAATTTGCCGATTTTATATTTAATAAGTTCGGATATACCCAAAGTGAACTGTTATCCGGAAATACCTCCTGGAATACCTACGATAACTATTCTACAATAAAACATATCATTGACACTAAAATGATCAAATTAAAACAAAATTATAACATTGACAGCATGGAATATGCTTTAAATGTTGATGGTAACACAGTCTTAAGCGGCGGTACTTCTGCCTATCCCATTAAAGAAGTGTCTTCAAACGCTTCCATGCTGACGGGTTATCTTGCTATTTTTAAACTGGCCTTTGGCCTTCTGGCGGTTTTCATCCTGATCATTACATTAATTATTATTGCCGTTGTACTTTCTATTATGGTGAAACAAACTGTCAACAACAAAAAACTGGAGTTTGGTATCCTAAAGTCATTGGGATTTACTACCAGAGATTTAAGAAAGCAGCTTATCTTCAGTCTGATGCCACCTGTTGCAGCCGGTGCCTTCTTAGGTTCCGTGATTGCCTATGGAGCAACCCTGCCTTTTGTAAGGCAGCTATTTTCCCTCGCAGGCTGGTTCAGCTTCCAATATGAATTACCTTCCATCCTTACACTGATAGCTGCCGCCCTGATTGTAACCATATTTACTTATACTATATCCTTTTTACTTACTGCAAAAATCAAAGAAATCTCTATTTATGAGCTGATAGAGAATTAGAAAGGAGGATTTATTTGTGAAAAAGCTATATTTTAAGACATTCCTCAGCCTCTCTCTCCTTATGGGCGTAACGCTGCTGCCTGTTCAGGCTCCCGCTAAAAATAACACAGACAGCAATGCAGCAGTGCAGCAGGATTCCCACCTTACAGCAGAAAACAAGCTGTATGGCATAGGTTCTGTTAGTAAAACAATTACTGCCACAGCAATTCTAAAGCTGGCGGACCAGGGGCTTATTGATTTAGACTCCCCTGTATCCGAATACCTTCCGGCATTTACCATGGCAGATGAACGTTATAAAAAAATCACCGTCCGTATGCTGCTCAATCATTCCTCCGGTCTTCTTGGCTCCCTGTACTCAAATTCTGACCTGTATGGCTGTATTGACAATTCAAATCATGACCGTATTCTGAAGCACCTGAGCACCCAGCGTTTAAAGGCAGAGCCCGGTGCCTACTCGGTATACAGTAATGACTCTTTTGAATTGGCAGAGCTGATTATTGAAGCGGTAAGCGGACTTTCTTATACCGAATATATTACCAGAAATATCATGAAGCCATTGGGGGCCGGGGATACCATAACCATGCTTTCTGATTTTGACAGTTGCGATATAGCGGATACCTATAAAAATAACCGGCTGATGCCAACTGATTTTACAACTACACTTGGGGATGGAGGTATTCTTTCAACTGTCTCGGACTTGTGTGCCTTCTCAACGATATTTATGAAGGACCACCCTTCCGTACTCAGCAGTGCCAGTGTTGCCGAATCAATAAAAGAACAGTCTGCCGGAGCTCATATATACGATGGTAATTATGGTTTAGGATGGGATGATGTAAATGCATATCCATTTAACAGGTATAACATACAGGCCGTTGAAAAGGGCGGAGATACGGAGAGTTACCATGCAGCGCTTACAGTCCTTCCTGATTACAATATGTCCGCCGCTGTTGTAGCCTCAAAAGGCAGCAGTACTTATGCTTCCCTTTTATCAAATGAATTACTGTTAAGTGCGTTAAATTTAACAACCGGCCTCCAGGAACCCCCTCAGCAGACCTCATTTACAGGTAAGCCGGCTTCCATTCCTGATGAATACCTGGAATTTGCCGGTTTATACAATGGTACCGCTTCCTTTTCCCTTGCTTTTAAAAATAATAATATGTATTTAACCCTAATTTCCACACCAACCTCATCACCCAATAAAATGAAAAAAACCTTTGAATTGACATATCTGGATTCCGGATATTTTGTCTGTAAAGATGGTAACATACTAAAAACCATTCTGCCGGTTACACAATGCTATATAACCGAAGGTTTCCGCCTGATTAAAAATCATGATGAGTATGCGGTGGAGGCAGAATATTATTCAAAATACTTCGGGGTATCAACAAACTTTTCCCGTATGACTCTGGCTTCCAGACTTGATGACTTTCAGGCTTCTGAAAGCTCCAAAACAGCATGGAATAAGAGAAATAATAAAAAATACTTTCTTTTGAATGAACATTATGCCAGTGCAGCTTATATGTCACAGCCATATATTTGGGGTGAAATATCCAGTTACAACGATAATTATTTTCTGATGAACGGCTCCCTCTATGCAGTGACCGGTGATAATTCTCTTTCGAATGTCGGGAAAAAACGTGATATCGTGGATATCAGCATAACCCAAAAAGATAATACAGAATATCTGTCATCCACCATTGGATTTCAATATGCAGGGGAAGAGTATTTATCCAGCCTTGATAAAAAACAGACCTATACCATTGGAGCAGACGGCTTTACCAGATGGTGCCGTATTACTGACACTGATGCCGGAACCTATACCTCCATTGATATCTCAGGAGAAGGCCATTATTTTATATACAATCAATACGGTGCCTTAATTGATTCCTCTCTGTTTGAAAATGCCACCCGGACTTCGTATCTGATAAAAGATGGCTATATTGCTTTTGCCGGAAAACAGGGAACTGAATTCAGAATGAATTAGCTTAATAATTATAGGGAGCTATTGCAAAAGGCTATTGTCCCTGTATTTATCTACCTTTGAGGCCATCAATAAATGGAACTTGCCGCTTAGGAACTGGAGACAGGTCTACGGTATTTAATTATAGGTGCCATTTATCTAACCTATTTATTACTCCACAGATCAAACTTTGGCTTTACTTGTCTATTTATTAGAGATAAAATAATCCTATAAAATAATATGTGGGTGGGTAAGTATGAGAAAGAATAAAATGTAAGTGCTTCAAAAAATGACGTAGTGAAAAAGAATTATTCATGAGCTATACTGACCTGAATAAAGAAATTCAGGAGGAACCTTATGAATCAGAAATCACTTGAGCTCTGGAATAAGAGAATCGCCGACAGGAAAGGTAGCGGTTTGAATGTCACCGATTGGTGTGAGAAAAATAATCTAACAAAACATGCTTACTACTACTGGTGGAAACGTGTGGAAGCTGATGTGCAGAAGACCGATGCTTCAATACCCAAGTTTGTAGAAGTTGAATCAGCATACATTACCCCAAAGAACACTATGAAATTAGACCTCCAGGTTAACTGGAATGATATTAATCTTACAATCAGTGATTCAGATACAGCAAAGCTTGCAGCTGAATTTATCAGACAGTTGCAGAGCCTATGTTAGACCTCTTTGCAAAGGGTGCTTTACACATATTTATCGCCTGTGGGCCCACTGACTTTCGTAAGCAGATAGATAGTCTGGTGGCAATGGTTAACCTTCAGTTTAAACTGGATCCATTCTCTGATCAGTGTGCATTCATCTTCTGCAACAAAAGGAAAAATTCAATCAAGGTTCCAATGGCCTAAGGATCCCGTTGATACGAAAGAAATCACTTCACAACAGTTGGAATGGCTCCTGCAAGGCCTTGCTTCTATCTGGATTTCACGGGTATCTGACCACGGATGCATATGCAGGCTATGAAAAGGTTGAGAATAGCAAGAGAAATCTTTGTTGGGCCCATGTACGTAGATATTTCATAGAGAGTATTCCACTGGATAACAAGGGAAAAGAAATCCCCGGATCTAAAGGCACTGAAGGTCGCGAATACATCAACCTCCTTTTCAAACTTGAGGATGAGATGAAAGACCTTGAATATAACGAAAAAAGAGACAAGCGTCAGGATGCATCACGTTTCATCCTTGATGCCTTTTGGACGTGGGTTAATGAGACGGCCGCTCTTTCAACCACTAACGAGAAATTAACTAAGGCACTGACCTATGCTACAAACCAGCGAAAATATCTGGAAAAATTTTTGGAAGACGGACGTCTTCCTATCTCAAATAATCTCTGTGAAGCCAATATCAAGCCATACGCCACAGCAAGACGTGCTTGGCTTTTTGCAGATACTCCAAAAGGAGCAACTGCTAATGCAGTTCTCTATACATTGGTAGAGTCTGCGAAAGCAAATGAACTTGATGTGTATGAGAACTTGAAATACCTTCTGAACGAGATGCCAAATAAAGACTTCAATAACCATCCAGAAATACTGGATCAGTACCTGCCTTGGTCAACTGAACTACCAGATGAATGCAGGCTAACTCATAGACATAACAAGTGCCTCAAAAAATGATATCATTAGCTTACCAGCATTGTGGCGGTATTACTAGACGTCATCTTTTGAAGCACTTACAAAAAAATCACCCAAACCACATTGACTGTGAATTGAGTGAAAATTGGCAAACTATTTAGTTATATATTGATGAGATTCCATAATAATATTACCATAATAGAGCCAAAGAAATTCATTCCTAAAACCTACAATTTTCTCACCTTAATTGCAAAAGCCGTTGGCAACATTAATGCTTTTTTTCCAAAATCATTGTCTGATAACATTGCTCTTTCTTTGTCTGTTTCTTCAACAAGTTTTTCAATTACAAAACCATTTCTAGCTAAAGCATTAATGTATGTACTCAACATACGATTAGAGAGCATGATTTCTTTGTCGCTCATATCCGCACAGTACCATTCTTCATTAAAATACGAATTGCTAAAAATAAGCTTACCTTCTTCAACCGACACACATTTATGAATAGGATGTGACCAACCAAAAACGAATACACCATCTTTTTTCAAATAAGAATGAATGCGTTTAAAGGTTTTGTCTAGATTTGTTGTCCAGCCAATCCCATAAACTGAATAAACGACATCAAAATAATCAATTGGTAATCCACATTCATTCTCCATAGGTGAACAAATTAGTTTTGCGCTGATTTCTTGTGATTTAAGATAATTATTAGTTTTTTCAATTTGGTTTTCAGATATATCCAATCCCCACAAATCAGTCGCCCCTAAATCTGCTAAATATTTTAAAGAGCGTCCATTTCCACAACCGATTTCAAGCACACTTTTATCCGATAAATCTCCAAGCAAATTTAGCTTTTCCTCTGATGGTAAATAACCTCCCCATCTTGGTAAAGCTGTTACTCCCAAAAACTCACTACCTATTGTATTCCAAAATTCGATATTCGTTTTGTGAACATCGCTCACATTCATATCAACATTAGCCACCTTACCTAATACTTTACCACCTACAATGTTGTTTTTCATTTTCTCAGCTTCTTCAATAAGTTTCATTATATTTTCCTCTGCTTTCTTTTTGTAGTCTGCGTCGGTCAGCTTTTCTCCTGAAAACAACTCATTAAGATTAATTTTGAGACTTTCACAAATCGGCATCATAAGGGATAATTCAGGCATTCCATTGCCACATTCCCATTTGCTTACAGTTTTATTGCTAATTCCTAAAGTATCAGCAAATTCACACTGAGTTAAATTTTGCTGTTTTCTCATTTTTGCAATAAATCTTCCGATTTTTACTTGATTCAAACCGACACCACCTTTCTCTTTGAGGATATTATATTTCAATCACTTATAAAAGCACACCCACGAATCGTAGAATTTATTTAAGGAATTATTATAGAATACTCTTCAATCAGCTAACCATCCCAAAATGTTTTAATGCATCCACAATCACCTTTTCTTTCTCTTCAGGACACTGTGGCTGTCTTGCATCTTCTGACTTAGCCAAATTATAATTCTCTCCAACCTCAAGACCACATTCCCTTTTTACCTGTGAAATATACAGACTGGAAACCTTCAATCCATGCTCTTTCAACACATAGTCCTTAATCTCTGCATAAGTCGCTTTGCTCTCCGCACTTGTTACATCCAGCTCATCCAACTCCAAATCTACTTCGATTCTATCACTCGGTTTTCGTTGGGACAACAAAACAACCGTCTCCACATGCCTTGAGTAAACAAAAATGATGTCGTCAGAACCTGATGCTTCCTTAACGAAAGGCTAATACATTATCAAAAATTGTCTTGGTTTTTTCGAATTATGTAGCAACCATACTTTAGTTTTTTGATTATATAACCATCTTTCAATTTAATCCTCCACCCATCTCCGGTTATATTTTTTCCAGATATATGAATATTTTTACTGGAAACAAATGCTTTATGCCAATCCGAAGAAAGCAACATGCCACCTTTTGTTACAACTATTTTTCCAAAATCATCAATGATTTCAGCTGTTACATATACATTTCCATAACCTTTTAATTCCCATATATTATTAGGATTAAAAGTGACTTGTGGATGATTAAGATTTAATTGAAGAGTAGATCCGTTAATAAATTTATCAGAATACAGAGATGTGATTTTTTCCCTTGTTTGGTTTCTCTTATACTCATAATGATAAATTTCTTCATAACAATATCTTTTTTCACTTTTTTTTAATGATAAATCTGACATGCTAATATTATACTCATTTCTTAGCATTTCTCCAAGATCACTATCATATTTTATAGATTGTCTCCAGTCTGAACTACATTCATCTAATAATAGACCGTAAAGTACACCAGAATGGTATCCAAAAGACCGAACAAAAGTAATGGTTCTTTTTTCATCTAAGTAACGTTTCCAGTCATTTTGCAGTATTTGTTTCATAGATTCATTTGTAGGATAAACCAGTCTCTCTGATGTATATTCCGCCATTCCTTCCTGTACTTCAAGCAAATTTTCGTTTTTTGTTGAATCATATTTATCTCTTCTAGCCAAACGAAAAGTTATCGCATCAGCTATTGCTGTTTTCTTTTCATTGCCTGAACTTTCTAATGCTTTATGTAATGCTTCCCACTCTAATTTCAGATAGATTCTGGCATTCATTTCATCCATATGACCATTGTCATAGACACTCCAGCTACTATCTTCTGAAGAGACAGTATCAACTTCTTGTCCTAAATCATTCTGTACATTATGGAACATTTCATGTACATAGGTAGCTATAGTATCTGATATATCATCACTTTCCGAATAAAGTATCATTGCCCACTGTTTACCACCATACTTAATGGTTGTATTCGCTAAACCTACATCATCTGAAAGCTGACCTTCATAAAGAACACCTATTTTCTTAAAATGTCCTTCATTATCTGCTTCCGTGGCAATTACCTTTCTGGTTTTTGGATCTACGACCATAACTCTGGTAGCCAGAGACATTCCCCACATCTTTCCGTTATCTGCGTCATCTATCTTTTTTACTTTCTGTAATATTTTCATTATTTTTGCAATGGACATATTCCCAACTTTATCAATGGAAACCTTATCAGTTTTCATGATTTTTTCTTTCTTTTCATAGTGAATATTCATTGCATAAGATTCTGTTCTGACTAATAATAAACTTATAAAAATTACTGCTAATACTACATATTTCTTCATTAATTTCACTCCTAATATTATTATATATAAACAAATTTACTGAGCTCAACCGCTTGTTTATGAAAATAATATATTAGGTAATTCTATACGAATTCTATACTTTTTAATTTATTTCATATGAAAATTATCCAAAGGGATACTCATTCAATGTTAATAGAAAAGGATACGCATGCTCCACTGTTTTTTTTATTACCAATTTCAAGATGACTATCATAGATGTCAAGGAGTCGATTAGCAATTGTCAGCCCCATTCCCGAATGACCGCTTGCTTTATCTGTACTATAGAAAATGTCAGTGGCACATTTTACCGCCTCAGGACTAAATCCATCCCCATCGTCTTCAACCATAAAGATCAATACCTTATTATCCATGCAAATTTTAATTGTTATCTTGCTCTTTGCAAATCGCAGGGTATTTTCTATCATTTTATCCAATACTAATTGTATTAAAACAGGGTCAAACTTACATACTCTTTCACTATTACATTCAACTTCCATTTTTTTATTGTGGGCTATTTCCCAAATCTGACATTGCCTAATCAGGTTTGCTTTAAATTCAGACAAATTAACTGGTATAATTTTTCTTTCCCACTGTTCAAGATCTTTGTAATTTCTCAATGCCTCTGAATACAACTCTATTCTCTTAATCGCATCATCTGACAGTGAAAGTGATTGCTTAATATTTTCTTCTTGTTTCCCTCTTTCCACCAAACAACGGATTACATCATTATTTCCTTTCAGAATTGTCAGCGGCGTACGTAAATCATGTGAAAAAGCCCGTATCAGTAAATTTTGTTTTTCTTCAGCATCCCATAATTTTTGAAATGTATCCTGAAGATTCACACGCATGAGTTCAAAGGAATTGCATAACAATCCTATTTCATTTTCACTGCTGCACTCTAATTTGAAATTAAGATCCTGCTTTGATATCTTATCCATACTATATTGCAGTAGCTCAAACTGTTTTTTTAATTTTGTTTTATAAAAAATGAATGCTGTAATTAAAATGCTGAAACCAAAAATTACAATTGGTATAACCGTTTTAATATTTTTTAACAGTTGAAGCAAATTTGGATTCGTTACAGTGGGTATACCCTCATAGGTATTTTCCTCACTAAAAATGGAAATTAACATTTTCCCCTGCAATACGACTGAATCTGGTTTAGGGTTAAGAAGATTTATCAAAGTCCAGTCAATCCATCGAGATATGCCAAGATAAATAGCTTCTGCCACTAGTAAGCCGATCCCAAAGTATAAGATTAAATTAATAAAAATAGAATGATGTTTCATTTTTTCCATCGATATCCTATCCCCCAGATTGTCTCTATATATTCAATACCTATTTTATCAAATTTTTTCCGAATTCTCTTAATATGTTCCGTTATTGCAATATCCGCATCACCTTCAGCATAATAACCCCAAATATGTTCATAAATTCTCTCTTTTGAAAATACCTGTCCCTTATTCAGAGAAAGTAATTCAACAATATTAAATTCTTTTTTTGTAAGATGGATAACTTCATTATCATACCCCACTTGTTTTGCAGTGTAATCAATCCACATATTTTCAAAATATTTAACTGTTGCATTCGAATCTTTCCGTTTTTCTCTGCGTAGATGTGCTTCCACACGCGCATAAAGCTCCTCTATTGAAAAGGGTTTTATTATGTAATCATCGCCTCCCACAGATAATCCTCTGATTCGGTCTTGTTCCTCGATTTTTGCAGATAGAAACAAGATCGGACATCCTACTTTATTTCGAATTAATTGGCACAATTCTATTCCATCCATATCTGGCATCATAATATCCAATAAAATAAGATCCGGCTTATAACATAGCTTCTGTAATGCTTCCATTCCACAGTTTGCCACCAAAACCTCATACCCTTTATCAACAAAGTATAATTTTATAAAGTTTAATATTCCCAATTCATCATCAATGACTAACATTTTCTTCTTCATTTTATATACTCTCCACTTTTATTTCAATGAATACACATACCATTTTACCCTGTATCGTTCAACTCATCTCTAATTTACTTTACAGAAAAGCATCCTGCCATAAACTTGATGCCTTTCAAAAATTACTACGTTATATTTTTATTTCAAAGAAATAAAACATCAGTTGAAAATGATATACCGAACAACAAGCCATTAGTACGAATTTTCATAATTAGTATTTTCCAGCAGATTGCTCTCCACATAGTCCAAGGCATGATTTATATAATCCAATAATTCATAATCTACTTTGGCTTTCTATAATTATAATAATACATGGCAATGAGAATTTCCAAGCAACTATTACTATAAATAGCATACCACAAAAAGAGCGAAAAAGCTGCCATCTAAAATCACCGAATTTCAATGTGACTTATTCAAATGATATGCGGGAATTACTGATTCATAAGCATTTCGCCAAAAATCAATCCATTCTAGTGCAACCTTTACATTAATCCATATATAATCATCTTTCTTATAAATCAAAGCAAATGTTTTCTTATTTGTTTACAACGCATCGCAGTCCAATTGTCATCATGAAACGGATAGTCTTCATAAACACCAGGCTATGTGAAACATTATTTAATTACTTCTTCCCTTGTTATCATACATCAACCTCTTTTTTATTCAGGTCAGTATAGCTTATGATTGGTTCTTTTTCACTACGTCATCTTTTGAATCACTTACGAATAAAATAAATAAAAACACGAAAAAGTGTTTAACAATATTATTATTTTCGTAAATGGTAAATAATCAGTCCAGGCCAATAAATTCGTAAATGGCGCAAAGATACCCGATTGCATAAAACAATCGGGCAAGGGGAGTGATTTGCTAATATATCACAGAATGTCGATAGGCGATACCGTCTATTTCAATTTCATAGGTTCCAACACCTTCTTCATCGCATTTTAGAATTAATTAGTTGTCTTCATCCCAAACAAAAACGTACTCCTTAAAACAGAGTAAAAAGGACTAATACATTCTATTCCTTCAGCGTTACATATGGACTGGAAATGTCATTGGGATCAGACATCACATACTTCCCCACCCACTTATAATGCTATATATTCGCCGAAAACCTTTTACAACGCTTTAGGCACGTTCAAGCAAGCAGAACATTCTGTATGCCTTGAGTAGGCAATAATGATATCGTGACGGCAGATTTGGTCCTTGGCGGCAGTATATCTATAAAAATTCTATAGTTATAAGGTTCTATTTTATTAGCTTTTTATCTATGAAATTCTTACTTACAATTATATGATATTTTGCTATTCACGGCTATCAGGAATATTTCTGTCCTCTATTATTTTATCTGCTATTATGTTCAGAAATTCTTCCTGTCTCATCGAATTATCCAGTTCCAACCCAACTTCACCAGGGAAATAAATATACCCCATCATATTACTTAGCCCTGTATTCAAAGCCAGGAATGCTACAATATAATCGGATACTGCTTCCCCATATTGTCCCATGTAATCATAGAAATGAACCAAAATATCTTTTATCTCATCATTTGTCAAATCACATTGTTCCGGTTCTGGCATAAGTACTGACTTCGCCACATCATCAAGACTGCTATGACTCCAATAGCAGTTAAATTCAAAAATATCTATTGTTTTTCCTGCCAATGTTTCTAACTGTCCGCCAAGCTCTTCCACTTCTTCCAGATTTGCATTATGGTCTTCTTCCATCAATACCGCAGCCCTATTAATCAGTTCCTTTGCTCTATTTAATCTTTCCTCGTCAATTATTGGTATCTTCATGTTAGTTGTCCTCCAAATTGAATTTCTACTTGTTAATTCATTTTCTTACCTTCTTTTATCAATATTAATTCATGAATCATAGATTTCTGTTTACTATTATTTTATTAAACATTTTTAAGAATTTCTATTATTAAGTATCCCTTTTGCTCAACTATATAAAAGGTGTAACCCCATATATTTTTCTGTAAAAATGGACGTAAAAGTTGTTTCTCTCACATCCTCTATTTGTTTTAGCATGATAATCTCCTTTACTAACAACTCAAATTCTGAATGTTGAGTAAACTGTAATACCACCAAATTCCTTGCCAAACTCGTAGGTTTACAGGAAATATACACAATCCTGTCTACCCCATACTGAATTATCTTGATTAACGATTCTATTAGATGCCATTTCTTATATGCACTTAATCAATTATAACACAAATAGTGGTAAGCATGTTAAGTTGAGCGGGGAGATTTTTGTTGAACCAGAAAAGGATAGTGACGGTGTTTATATTCAGATGTACCAAGATCCGGACAAAAGTGATAAAAACACAATCATAAAATGCAACCCTGGCACAGATGTAAAAAGTGGAGATTACATAATTGTAGATGGCACCATAAAGGGTAGGTTGAAAGGAAAAAATCTAATGGGAGTAAGTCTTGAGGCCCCATTCATTATAAGTGTGAAAATATCTTCATACCAGGAAGTAGTTGTGCCTACTGAAAAATCAATAGACATTAACCAGAAAAAGGAACAATACGGATATGAAAGGGAGTATCCCAAAGTTTGTGTAAACCTTTAAACTGATGTAAAATAGAATTACTCAGTTTGGAGGTTTTATTTTATGGCGAAAAGAAGAAGGGACGAGTCTCCCGAAAGACAGGCGCTGCGTGAAA
>JAEYPZ010000024.1:0-2620 GCA_023410275.1 Bacillota bacterium | reverse complement strand
TTGATTGTGGTTCTCATTTGGAACATTTAATGGAAAAAATATTTAATTCAACCTACTGTTTCTGTATGTATTTTCTCCGTTTTAAAAAATAATACAAAATGATTAATAATACAATCACATTATTAACAATGTACGTAACATCAGGTCCGGCTGCAGAAGATAAAAAACCGGAATAAAGGATTCCCAGGGGTATCAGGAGATTGGAACTGAATGAAAGCAAAGCAAAAAAACGACCCTGGTATTCAAGGGGAGTATGGATCTGCAAATAGGAATTAAGCGGCACATTTACACATGTTACAATAAAACCAATGAAGAATTGCAGAATTAAGAACGTACAAAAGTATAATTGTTTCATTGGATAGAACAGAAAGGAGAAGACACCAATTCCAATCATCAGAATGCTGTTAATTAAAATGAGGTGATACATATAATTCTGCAGTTTTATTTTTTTGTTCTTAAAGATAAACAGCCCGGCAATAAAGGTTCCAATAATTAAAGATGTGGATGTAAATCCATACAATGTTTCTGATATTTGGTATTTCTGAATAATAATTCCCGGATTCATTATCTCATCACTGCCACCTATAAAAAAATTCAGTGACATTGCCAGGATAAATAAATTTAGAATATCCTTATTATTCCAAACAAAATGGAGTCCGCCTTTTAAGTCATGGAACCAGTGAGATTTTTCCAAATGCCTTATTCTGGTATAAGTATACTGGATAAAATATTCCTGGATGGCAGACAGGAAATAAAGACATACCATGATGACCAGGACAAGCTTAAATCCCCACAGACCAAAGATAATCGTTCCCAGAACAGGACCGATCAGTGCTGCTCCATTGTCCCCGAAACTTTTGATTCCATTATAGTTTTCAAGTGTATCCGGCGAAACAAGTTCTGTAAACAGAACCTTAGATGAAATTTCAAAAATACTGGAAATAATATTGATAGCAATGGTGACAAATAAAAGAATCACAGGAAAGATATCTTTTAAGCCAAAGGTCAAAAGTAAAATAAAATAAAAAAATGATGTCAGCAGGTCACATAACACAATTATATATTTACGGTTCAGCCGATCTACAACTAATCCTAAAAATGGGGTGGCAGCAATTGCCGGAATTGTTGACAATGTAAAGAAAAGACCGGACCATGCCAGGTCTCCAGAGCTTTTCAGTATATATAGCGGTAAAACTACCAGATAAAAGGCCACACCAAATTTTGAAGTAATTCTGCCTGCAATTAATAAAATAATATTTTTTTTGTAATCTTTTTCTTCTTTCATAGTAACCCCCTATTAACAGCTGCATTTAAAATGCATCCTTTATACCAAGAAATTATATAACATAAAACGTGTAGTGTCTACAATAAAGCAAACTAAAATAAAAAATGTTTGTTTATAAGTTAAAATTCCATGCGCTCTCTAACTGTAAAAAACAAAATGGTTTGTCTGCCTGATAAGAGCAATGGTATAATAAAATAAAACAAAGAAAGGAGTGATAATATGAAACTGAAGAATGTACTCTTGACTGTTAAAGATATAGAATTATCCAAGACCTTCTATAAAGAGTTGTTTGGTCTTTCTGTTGTAACGGATTTTGGAGAGAATGTGATTCTTACAGAAGGGCTGGTTTTGCAGGAGAAATCTGCCTGGGAGAGCGGAGTTGGGAAGGGGGTGCACTTTGGCGGACTTGACAGTGCTCTTTATTTTGAAGAATATGATATGGACCGTTTTCTTAGCAGGCTGGAAAATTCCAGCTATGCCATTGAATATCTGAATCCATGTTTTGAGCGGGACTGGGGACAGAAAATAGTCCGGATTTTTGATCCGGACCATCACATACTGGAGATAGGAGAAACTCAGTCTGCGGTGATTGCCAGACTGCTGGGTTCTGGAATGACTGCTGAGGAAACGGCTGGGAAAACCAGACTGCCCATTTCTGCAATACTGGAGACAGGAAATCATGGAAATAGCCGTTAAACCAGTTATTTCTGCTTTCTTTTTTTACTGCCCAACAACTACCAAGTTGTAAGGTTGACATTACAATACAAACGTCATATACTAAATGTAATGTTAACATGACAATGGGAAAGGGACAATATGAAAAATCGGATTAAACAGCTGAGAGAGGAAAAAGGGCTTACCCAGGAACAGCTTGGCGAGCTGGTCGGTACCTCCAGGCAGGCAATCAATGCAATTGAAACAGAAAAGTTTGAGCCTTCCATCTGGCTTGCTTATGATATCGCCAATGTTTTTGAACGTCCCATTGAGGATGTATTTCTGTTTGAGGAAAGTGAACGAAAATCCAGAGCGGATAAAAGCAGGAGGGATAAGAATGGCTGTCAGGAAGCTGCGTTATAATGAAGATGAGCTCCTTCGGAAACGCTGTAAAGAAGTAACGGTTATAGACGAAAGAATCAGGCAGAACCTGGATGATATGCTGGAAACCCTGCATCATACAGAGAACGGAGCCGCCATAGCCGCTAATCAGGTAGGGATCTGCAAGAGGCTGGTTGTCATTAATTACTGTGACTGCCTGCTGAAGCTGGTGAATCCAAAAATCATCGGATGCAGCGGAGAACAGGAATGTATCGAGGGCTGTCTTAGCTTTCCCGATCG